>JAUNBG010000003.1:0-66272 GCA_030527205.1 Planctomycetia bacterium | reverse complement strand
ACGTTTGTCAATAATAACGTTTGTCAATGAAGACTCGAATTGGCTTTGATTAAGACGAAATAACAGATTTGATTTTTAGGAAACAATAATCATGGGAAGTTCATGTATCATTATTTTCTGGGGAGTCGTTGCCTTTACCGCAATTATTTTGTTATTGGTTGCGGTTATTCTGGCGGCAAAGGCGACCTTGGTTGCTTCAGGTAATGTCAAAATAGAAATTAATGGCGACGCCAACCAAACGTTAGGCGTCCCAGCAGGCGGCAAACTTTTGGGAACGCTTGCCGATCAGAAGATATTTGTTCCGTCGGCCTGCGGCGGCGGCGGGACCTGCGGTCAATGTAAAGTTAAAGTTCATGCAGGCGGCGGGGACATTCTTCCAACGGAGCGAGGTCATATGACGCGTCGCGAAATTAAGGAAGGAACTCGTCTGGCTTGTCAATGCGCCGTTAAACAAGACTTGAAAATCGAAATTCCGCCGGAAGTTTTCTCTGTTAAAAAATGGGAATGCAAAGTTCGCTCGAATAAAAATGTTGCAACCTTTATTAAAGAGTTGGTTCTTGAGCTTCCGCAGGGCGAAAATGTTGAATTTAAGGCGGGCGGTTATATTCAGATTGAATGTCCGTCTTATACATTGGATTATAAAGATATCGAGATTGCTTCGGAATATCGAGGCGATTGGGATAAATATAATATTTGGCAATACAAAAGCGTTGTTTCAGAGCCAACAATGCGAGCGTATTCGATGGCCAATTATCCTCAGGAAAAGGGGATTATTATGTTGAATGTCCGAATCGCAACTCCGCCGCCGAAACAGTCGAAAGTTCCGCCGGGGGTTATGTCGTCCTATATTTTTGGTCTTAAGCCCGGCGACAAGGTTACGATTAGCGGCCCGTATGGCGAATTCTTTATTCAGGATACTCCTGCGGAAAAAATTTATGTCGGCGGCGGCGCCGGAATGGCTCCGTTGCGTTCGCATATTTTTGAGCTGCTCAAACATTTGAAGGCGAATCAGAAGATATCTTATTGGTATGGCGCTCGAAGTTTACGAGAAGCGTTTTATGTCGATGAATTTGAAGATCTTGCGCGAGAGTTTCCGAATTTTTCCTGGCATTTGGCTCTTTCTGATCCTCTTCCGGAAGACCATTGGACAGGTTCAACGGGATTTATTCATCAGGTTTTGCATGACGAATATTTAAAGGATCATAAAGCGCCGGAAGATTGCGAATATTATATGTGCGGCCCGCCAATGATGACGCAAGCCGTTCTGAAAATGCTCGACAATCTGGGCGTCGAACGCGAAAGTATTCATTTCGACGATTTCGGCGGTTGAGTCTTTCGAGCGGAAATGTTTTTCTCAGGGAGAACGATTTTAATGTCGTCTCCCTTTTTTAACTCAAGCCTGTTGAATCTTTGATTTTATCTTTGCAAGTCCAGCAACGCGGTTTGGAAGTTTGAAGCCGAAGTTTCGATTTCCCGGTTTAATATTGAACGCCATTTTTTATCGATTTCGCTGATTATTTCCCGTTATTCTCCGATCGGTTCGATTTATTTTCGGAGCAGTTCGATATTGTCCCCCTTTTGAAAAACCTCAAAAGGGAACGTTCAGGTTTTGGGCAGATTGGAAAAAGTCCGTTGATTGATCTGTTCTATTTCGTTTCAAAGTCGCAGCAAAGGTTATTTTAAGGCGACTGATTTCGATTTTTATCAAATAAGAACAATTCGAGAATTGCTTTCATGTCATTTCTTCGCTTTTTTTTAATGAGCTGGCTTGCCTCAAAAGCAATGGAAAATCTTGAGCAAAAGGTTGCTCAGACGATTCATGAAAACCAGAACCGTTCAACGAATGATCAAAATCAAAATTCGACGCGAAATTCCGAATCGTCTCGTTCTTCTTCATCGAGTTCAAAATCAAAGGAGAGTTCGTCGTCTCATTCCTCAACGGATCAAACAAAATCAGAAAAGCGCAATTTAACGGAAATCGAACCGGTTGAAATTGGTTTTGTTTTCGCAATGCCGCAGGAACTTGTTGGCATTCTTGATCAAATGAAATCAACAAAAATAACTCAAGGAAACGGTTTTAAATATTATTCCGGTTTTTGGAAAAAGCAAAAAATTGTTCTTGTCGAAAGCGGCGTTGGTCAGAAAAAAAGCAAAGAAGCAACCGAGGCACTTATTCAAATTTTTCGCCCTCAACGAATTATTTCGGCTGGATTTGCCGGTTCGCTTGTTGCCTCTTTAAGCCGTTTTCAAATGATTGTCCCTCATTTTTTGATTCGAGAGTCAGACGGTCAAACATTGAATCTTTGGGAAAATCTTCTTGACTCCCCGCAAGCGTCAGAAACTGTTGATTCTTCATTATCGACTCGCAAACCTGTTGAAAACTCCGCGCTTTCTGTTCGTCAATCGGAAAACGACGGAAAAATGACAAAAGGCGAAAACGGTTCTCCTGATTCATTTCGGAATGAAGCTTCCCTTGATGACATTTCTTCGGAATATGTTGAAAGAACAGTAAATCTTTCTGAAATCGAAAAGCAGAAAGAAACCTCTCAGCAGGACTTTCAAGCAAGGAAAGAGAAAGCGGACGAATCGCAGTCGTCTGAATCTTTTGATCCAAAACCGATCAACCCCAAAGCGGAAAAGAGCTCAAAATCGTCCAATATTCATTCTTATTTTCTGACTGGAACCTTATTAACGACCGATCGCGTTATAACCAAACCGTCTGACAAAGAGTCGCTTGCCCAAAAATTTAATGCGTCGCTCGTTGATATGGAAACTTGGGCTGTCGCCAAAGTTTGTCAAAATCTCGGCGTTCCGTTCCTTTCAATTCGCATTATTCTTGATCCGCTGGATCAGGAATTGCCAAAGGAAATTCAGAATTTAACCCATTCTTCTCAAAATAAAGCGCGTTTATTCGGGGCTCTTTGCGGAGCGGTTTTCAAACGCCCTGCTAGCGTTGTTGATATGTTTCAACTTAAGCAAAATGCTCTGATTGCCGCCGATAAAATCGCTTTGGCTGTTGAAAAAATAATTTCATTAAAATGATTTTCTGGATCATTTTTTTTCATCATTAAACCCGCTGAATTTTGAATTTTTGAACTTGAGCCCCTCAATTAGGCGCGTTTATTAAAGCAAAGAAAATTGATCTTTTGTAATCCGAATGTTGTTGCCGCGCAGACAAATTCAACGAATAAAATGTTAAGAAGCTTGAATATGAGTTTACCATTTCATCAAAAACAACAAATATAGTTAAATGTTTGATTTTTTATAATCCAATCAATTCTTATTGTCATTTGATTCATTCTTAAGTTATCAGAAAGAAACGACGCTTCTTGAAATTACAGAAAGTATCTTTTTCTATAACTCGAAATAAATCCAAATGTTTCATTCATTTCTTGAGGTTTAATTCAGGTTAAACAAAAATGTCTGTCGCTCATGAACAAACAGAAGAATCCGAAATAACAACTTATTCTCAGCGTCTGTTTGATCGCAAAGAGAAATATTTAAATGATCAGGCTTACGGTTTTGTCTGTTGCTTGATTTCTGTCTTTTGGTATTGCATTTCTTTTATGTGCATTCGGCTTATGACCGATTATAAGTCGATTAGTTCCGATTGGACTCTTTTTTTCAAAGAATCGGTTATGGTTCTTGTTTCGTTGTTCTTTATTCTCTGGAAGTCGCGGAAAGGTCCGTTTCGATTTCCGTGTCGTCATATTTTGGGCCTGATCGTTTTAGCCGCTTTTTTTTGCGAATTTCTTGGAGCTCGTCCTCATCTTTGGGCGTTTGCTGCAATTGGAATTCTTCTGGCCTCTCCTTTGGTTCAAGCTTTTCAGATTATTGGAACAACGATCGTCGGAATACTTTGGTTTAAGGAGACTATTTCTCATCTCAAAATTTGGGCCATTATTATTCTTATTGCAGCGATTTCCTTTTTAAGTTTAGGGCAATCCGGATCTTCAACGAAACAGCCCCAATCAACCGATTCTTCCCAGGTTTCCCAATCGGACGAAAAGTCGATTGTTTCCATAACAAGCAAAGAGAATCAAAGTTTGGAATCTTCGGAAATATCGCAAAACTCCAATTCTTTTCAATTGGCTTGGGGAATCTTAACAACATTAATAACGGGACTCGGTTATACTTTTTATATTTCTCTGCTTCGCGGCGTTATGAAAGAAGCGACTCAACCCAGCATTGTTCTTCAATCAGAAATTTTAGCGGCATCGCCTCAAAATTCGTTGATTCAAAGAAAATCGTTTGATTATGGAACCTCTCCGGTCGCTGCCATTATGTTTATTATGCCGCTGGTCGGTTTGATGGTTTTTGGTTTTTGTTTGCTTTACGAACGGGGCATTTCCGGATTTTATCAAAATGTTCCGACTCCTTGTTGGGGAATCGTTTTGAGTTCCGGTTTGGCTAACGTTTTGGCATTCTTTTTTAAAATAGAAAGTTTGCGATATATCAGCGGATCGAAAATGTCGCTTGTTGCTGTTACGCAAACTTTAACGCTTGTTTTAATTGGAATGATTTTATTTCGAGAACCAGTCAATTCATTTGTATGGCTTGGCGTTGTTTTAACCATTGTTGGCGTCATCTTAACCGGAAAGACTAAATGAAACAGCTCAATATTGAATAAATTCCCCCCATTTTGTCGGAATGTTAAAACAAGCAAATATTTGATTATTGTCTGTTTAATGTTGATATTTTGCCAATTCAAAAACGATTGATATTTTAAACAGAAATGGTTTCATAACTTTTTTTTCGTCAATTTGACATCCGAAAACCAAGGTTTAAAATAAGTAAAGGGGCTAATTAGTTCTTAATTCTCTTTTTTTCATTTTGAATCTTAAAACCCCCATTATCATTATTTATGATAAAAGACAAACAAACGGCATATTTTAGTCAGAATTGAGGAAACAATGAATCGAAAACGTTTTTGGCTTATCAACAGTTTGATTTGGGGAGTTGGACTTTTGGCATTTTCCGTTTATGCAGATTCTCCGCAAAATGGATCGATAAATGGTCCGACAGACTTTAATCCGGGCAAATTTGAACGGCGAACGAAAAATTGGGTCGGCGATGATTCCGCTAAAGGAATCAAATGGGTTGTTCCTTTGGGAAATACAACTTATAATCAGGCCGTTTTAAGCGATCATTTCGTTATGATTGCAACGAATAATGGCAACGCTTATCTCGAAAAATATCCAGAAAGAGTCGATTTGGGTTGTCTTTTAGCTTTTGATCGAAAAACAGGCGCGTTTTGTTGGCAATATAGCGCGGAAAAGCTTCAAAATACGGATCATGACTGGCCGCTTCAAGGACTTTGTTCCAAACCTGTCGTTGACAATAAAGAGCAAAACGTTTGGTTTGTTAATAATCGTTCCGAAGTTGTTTGTCTTTCCATTGATCAACGTTCTGTTGTTGATTCCGAACCCAAAATCGTCTGGACGTTCGATATGATGAAAGAAATCGGTTCATTGCCGCATCAAATGACTTGTTGTAACCCGCTCATCGTCGATCATTTTCTTTTGACTGGAACGTCAAATGGCGTTGCAATGAATGACAAAGACATTCCGGCTCCCAAATCGCCGAACTGCATTGCTCTTGATAAGAAAACAGGCAAACTGATCTGGTCGGATTTGGATCAGTTTTGCGATCAAATTCCTGATTCAAAACTTTTAGATGGTCAATGGGCATCGCCGATTCTGATTCCCTCAAATAACAACGTTCCCTTTAATCAAATCGTTTATCCTTGCGGCGACGGCTGGATTTATGTTTATCGAATCGACAATCAATCTATTGTCCCCTTTTGGAAGTTTGACGCGAATCCCAAAACTTCGTTTTGGAAAGGAAATGGGCAAGGAACGCGAAACATTATTATGTCGACGCCGGTTTATTCAGAAGAACAATCTCTTCTTTTTCTGACAACGGGTCAAGATCCCGAAGCGGGAGAGGGAGAAGCCGTTTTTTGGGCAATCGACGTTAAAAAAGCGGTCGATCTTGCCGTTCATACAAGAGAAGAAACAGCGTCAGGAGAAAACAAGGCGTCGGGAAAAAGTTTGGATGTCAGCGAAACATTGGTTGTCGATTCACAAAACAATCCGGTTGAATCCCAACGTTATCTTGCTTGCGATTCTTCGCTCAGTCAAAAGGAAATACCGAATCCCAACAGCGCCGTTTGTTGGAAATATCAGGGACTGAATCCCGTTTCAGATGATTTTGAGGACATTTTTCATCGAACTCTTGGAACGCCAGCAATCGTTAATCATATGATTTTTATTGGAGATTTTTCCGGACTAATTCATTGCCTTGACGCTCAAACAGGCAAATGCTATTGGGTTTATGATTCAATGGCAACCATTTGGGCTTCGCCCATGTCGGTTGGAAATATCGTTTATCTTGGCAATACGGACGGCGATCTTTATCTGTTCAATGCAGAAACAACCGAGATGAACCTCATTGAGACAGTTAATATGGGCGCCCCGATTTATGCTGCCCCAACTTGGGACGCCTTAAATCAAACTTTATTCATTCCAACCAATCGATATCTTTTTGCAATTGATTCAGAAAAAGAGACCAGGGAATGACAGACAGAAAAGCCAAACTTCGCCTTTCGTAAATCCGATCTCTCGTTGTCGCTCGAACAAAGTCTTCGAGTTCGGTTTTTAAGCGATTTGAACCAAAGAGCCAAATCGTTTGAGGCGATTTGGACTTTGACTTTCCTTTGACTTTCGTTATTAATTCGCCTTGATTTATCCGTTGTTCCCAAGATTGTAAACAGAAACGTCAAAAAGATTGGACAGTCTCGAAGCGAAATAAATTCAGAGACGTTGCTCAGCAAAACTGAACGTCGTTTATTCGACATCAACAAGGAAATGAAGTTGGATCGGATTGGCCGAATTTAAAGAAATCGAATAACAAACTTCATATCTTCCGTATTGAGGAAATAAGGAAAAAATGGAAATATCGGGAGAATGACAAAAATTGTAACCGATCTGATCCAGCGTCCATAAATGAACGTTTGTTTGGCATTCATCATAAATCGTTGACGAAATAGGAACAACAATTCCTTGATGACCCGGAATTCGTTCCTTTCGAAAACCGCTCAACGAACTCAATAAATAAGCCGTATACTCAATCGAAACAACATCCGACTGCTGCAGCAGAACATTATCCCGTTCATTTTTGATACGAGCAACAAAAATCATTGGTTGCCCAATTTTCGCCTGACTTAATTGCATCGTTTTCCTCTTTCTTTTATCTATTTTGCAGACAATGATTACATAACTTTTTGCGACTTCTTCTAAAGTCAGCAACCAATGAAAACGAAGTTAAGAAAATTTCGTTTCGAAATTAACAGTTATGAAACAATAATAAAAAACAGTGTCATTATAGAAAGAGGAATACGATTTCCAATATTGTTTTTTGACAAAATATCAATAACAATGAACAACAAAGGAAAGCGACAAAGTTGCCGCAATCCAAGGTTTTAACGGTTACAAAAACATATCATTCATCAGAAAGGATAAAAACAATAATCATTTTGCCGTTGGCACAAATTCGATATCGACTTCTGGACCAACGTCAAACGATTTCTCATTTTTCCCTTCCTGAATGCTAATGGTTAAATCGGTCGTTTGGATCTTTTTATATTTCGTATCAATAACGTCGCGAGACGCTTCTTCTTCGGCAACTTTTCTCGACCATTCAGCCGCTTCGGCAGGATCGCTTGGCGTTGGCGTCGATTTTCTGGTTGCGCTTTCATTAACAACGGTTTTATAAACAACGACAGAAAAATCGCCAGCCGGAGCGCCGTCATATTTTCCCTGCGTTTTGACCTTACAAACTCCCAATTCGTCGGTTCGACCTCCCGCGAGCCATTTATAGGTCAACTCATCTTTTTTCATCAACTTAACATTAGCGTCAACGACCGGTTTTCCCTCCTGAGTAATTGTGATTAATGTTGGATACAATTTCGGCATATCTTCCGGAAGCTTTTGACCGCAACCAATCAGGAAAAGAGTTCCCAAAGCAATTATTGCAAAATTTAATTTTGACATAAGTTATCCTTATTGCAGAAAGTTTTGTGTCCGATCGATTTTTGAGCAATCAACCGGACAACAAAATTTGTAAAACTCTTTCGTTTGACAAGCAAAGCGTAAAGAATTAGAGAGAAGTCGTCGATTCTTTTCCGTCCGGGGATCCCAAGGCTCCCCAAACGCCATAAGGCGATTTGCCGGACGTTACTCCATAACTATTCGGGCTGCCGCAATCAATTGTATCGGAAACAAAATGAACAGAGCCGTCACAAAAACCGACATTGACGCCGCCAGAATGATTGCTTTGAGCGGAAAAAGTCCCCCAGGCATAATTATCGATATTCGGCCAGGAATAAATGCAGCTCGGGGAATTAGGAGGAAGAACCGTTGTAAAACAACCGTTGACGCTCCGACCATCCGTCCAAAGAAGAGCTCGCCAAGTATCCGTTCCGCTAACGAGTTGAGATATATCATTGGGATCAATCGCTTCGGTCAAACAAGGCGCCGGAATAGCGCGTCCATCATGAAGTGAACTGGTTTTGTAAACGCCTCCTTTAACCTTCGTTGAATAATTTTGATCGCCGATCATTTCGCTAATGCCAACAGTATTGCTTGTTCCGTCAGCCATAATCGACAATGGACGCCAAGTCAATGGCGCAAAGGCGCCCCGACTGTTGACTTTTGCGGTTGCTCCTTCGCCCCAATCCGGTCGGGCATTGTTCCAAAGTCCGTCTCCCAGACTTGTACAAATACTGCTTCGCGCCATTCCCTGATGCGGCGAAGGCGTTTGGGCATTTCCGTCAGAAGGACACAAAATCGTCGAAATTCGATCGACAAAAACGGGATCGGTTCCAAATGGCCAGGAATTATTGGGCACATTTTTCGCCATATCGACCAGAGTATCATAACGGGCGCCTTGTTCCATAAAAGGAAGAAGAGCAACAGTCGCGCTAACAAATCCGCCATAAGCCGAATCGTCATACTGATTCGTATTATAATTATAAAAATTCATTCGCGAAGCAGGAAACGTCCCATTCACATCATGATAAGTATGAACCGAAAGCATATATTGCTTCATGTTATTTGTGCACTGCATACGACGCGCAGCTTCTCGAGCTGCCTGAACTGCTGGCAAAAGCAGACCGATTAAAATTCCAATGATTGCAATAACAACCAGAAGTTCGACGAGAGTGAAGCCTAGGTTGCCTCCCCCCCCCCAGATTAACATGATTTTTTTTCATAAAAATCTCCTTAAAAAGATAAAATTAGTTTTGCCCATAAAAATGGGGATTCCAAATTCGTTTATCATTAAACGATGTATTATGTTATTTAAGAAATAAATCAAAACAATAGCCTTGTGTAACGATAATTACGATGTCAGATCAACGCCATATCGCAAACAATCAAA
Organism: Planctomycetia bacterium; assembly: GCA_030527205.1. Taxonomy (GTDB): domain Bacteria; phylum Planctomycetota; class Planctomycetia; order Pirellulales; family Thermoguttaceae; genus JAUNBG01. Next base: position 56,831 of record JAUNBG010000003.1, on the reverse strand, counting down.
AAAGAATAAATATGTTACAGGTTTTATTGAATCTGTTTTCTAGAGAAAAGTTAAAACGGAAAAGTCCTCAAATATTCCGGGCCGGATTGGGCAACAGACATTGCATTCAGTAATCCGTCCTTCATTGCCGGATCAAAGGAACGCAAAAGCCGGATCCGGCATTCTTATTGATTTAAGGACTAAGATTATTATAGTTAACAACCTTTTATGTGTCAAGAAAAAAAACAATTATTTTTTTCAAAGAAATGTTCGTTTTGTACAAATATTATGAAATTTCAGTTTTATTGAATATTAAACTTTATTCAACAAGAAAGAATAGAAGCCAATATTCAATAAAGGAATAAACGTTATAATCCTCCGAGATGATAAAGAATGAACGCATACATATCGGCGGCCTCTTCGATCGTTTTGGAAAGCGGTTTTCCGCTTCCGTGTCCCGCTTTTGTTTCGATTCGGATGAGCGTTGGATTTTTTCCGCTGTTGGCTTTTTGAAGAGTTGCGGCAAATTTAAACGAATGCGCCGGAACGACGCGATCGTCATGATCGGACGTCATAATGAGCGTTGCGGGATAATCCGTTCCTTTTCGAATATTATGAAGCGGCGAATATCGATAAAGATATTCGAACATTTCCTGACTTTCTTCGCTGGTTCCGTAATCAGTCGCCCAAGCCCAGCCGATTGTAAATTTGTGATAACGAAGCATATCTAAAACGCCAACGGCAGGAACGGCAACTTGAAACAGATCGGGACGCTGCGTCATTGCCGCCCCGACAAGGAGCCCGCCGTTAGAACCGCCGTTAATCGCCAATTTATTCGATTGCGTATATTTTTCCTGAATAAGAAATTCCGCAGCGGCAATAAAGTCGTCGAAAACGTTCTGCTTCTGACATTTGGTTCCGGCTTTATGCCAATTTTCGCCATATTCGCCCCCGCCCCGCAGAATCGCGACCGCCAACAAGCCGCCATGATCCAGAAAAACGGATCGCGTCGGCGAAAAAGAGGGCGTCATACTGATATTAAAGCCGCCATAACCATAAAGAAGCGTCGGATTCGTTCCGTCTTGTTTCATTCCTTTTTTGTAAGTCAGAAACATCGGCGCCCGCGTTCCGTCCTTGCTTGCATACCAAACCCGATCGGTTTGATAATTTTCCGGGTTGAAATTGCTTGTCGTTTCGAAAAGGACGCTTGAATTGCCGGTTGACAAATCATAACGATAAATGACGGTCGGATAAACGAACGACGTAAAACTGTAAAAGAATTCCGGATCGTCTTTTTGACCTGAAATTCCGCAGACGCCAAGCGTCGGAAGTTCCAGTTCGCCGATTTTGTTTCCTTGGAAGTCGAAGAAATCGCATTCGCTGGCGGCGTCTTTCAAATAACGAACCAGCAAGCGTCCATTAACGTCAACGGCGTTTTCCAGAAGAGATTCTCCTTCTGGAATAAGATCAACCCAATGTTCCGGGAGCGGATTTTCGGGATCAACTTCAACCAAGCGCCGGTTTGGCGCTTGAAAATCGGTCAATAAATAGAAACGTTCCTTCCCTTCTTGATTTTTTCGAATTGTAACGACGGACGTTTCCGCGTCAAAATTGGGAAACGCCGTTTGTATCGGCGCCCCTTCTATTCTCAAATCTTTAAACAGAAGCGTATTTCCATAAGTTGATTCCGTTTCGGCCAGAAAGAGCCAATTTTCGTCTTCGTCAACTTCCGCGGCACAGTTTCGAAGGGGTTCTTCTTGGTTTTCAAAAATGAGAACGTCTTCCTCTTGAGCCGTTCCGACTTGATGATAATAAACTTTATGGAATTCGTTTTTGCTACTAAATTCTTTCCCTTGCGGCGGTTCGTCATATCGACTGTAATAAAAGCCATTTTTTTGCCAAGAAAGATCGGAAAATTTAACCCATTTTAAATGATCGTTTAATTTTTCGCCTGTTTCAATATCAAGAACAAAAACTTCTTTCCAATCGGAACCGCTTTGAGAAATGGCGTAAGCGAGATATTTTCCGTCTTTGGAAATACTCAAAGCCGAAAGACTGACGGTTCCGTCCTCAGACAACAGATTTGGATCCAGCAAAACGGTCGGCGATTCAGTCAGCGAATTTGTCTGATAAAGAACCGCCTGATTTTGCAATCCGTCATTTTTGAAATAGAAATAGCGATCGTTCTTTTTGAACGGCAACGAATATTTCGCATAATTAAAACGATCCGTTATCTCTTTTTTCAATTGATCCCGTAACGAAATTTTAGCGAGTTCCTTTTGCGTAATCGCATTTTCTTCTTCAATCCATTGTTGCAATTCAGGCGTCTTTTCCTCTTCCATCCAACGATAGGGATCGGCGACTTCGGTTCCAAAATAATTGTCTGTCTGGTCGCATTCCTGCGGTTCGGGATATCGAATCGATTCATTCGCCGTTAAGGTTGCCGTTAAGGTTGCCGTCAACAAAATAAATACGCCTCCAAAAATAAATGAAAATCTCATAGAGTTGAAAGTTAAGAGTTAGAAGTTAAAAATTAAAAGTTGAAAATTGGCCTTATATTTCATTATCAACTCTCAACTTTCAATTATCCATTAACGACTAAATCAAAGGTCCTTCGTTGTGCCGGGGACAGCGACGGGATAAAGTCCGTCTTCGCCCGGTTCAACCAACGGTTGCATATCGAGCGAAATGTCTTCTTCGGCGGGTCCAAATCGGAAGTTGCTGTCCCAGGTTTCCTGATAATTCAGTTCCTGACCGCAACGACAAGCCAGAAAACCGAGAATCGCCGTCATCGTTGTTTTGGACATTCTTTCGCCGTCGTTGATCGGTTTGCCGTCTATAATCGACTGCATCATTTCATAATGTTCCTGAACATAAGGATTTCTTTCGCGTTTTTTATCGGAAATCCAAATTTGTTTGCCGTCGAGATCGGTTATATAAGGCTGGTCGAACGCATGAAAATAGCAGCGGCCCTTCGCTCCATGAAAAACGTCTTTATTGGAATAGAAGCAATTGTCAGCGGCGCGAGTCGTTCCATAAATACAGCGTCCGTCTTCGTAATCATATGTTATCGAAGTATGGTCGAACAGATCGCCGAATTCCGGTCGATAAGTCGCCGATCGTCCGCCGGTTCCGTAAGCGGATTTCGGAATGTCTTCGTTGAGCATCCAAATGGCGGAATCAAGATTATGCAAAAGCGACTGCAAAATTTCATCGCCGGTCAGCCAAGTAAAATGATACCAATTTCTGAATTGATTTTCGACTTCCGACCAGCCTTCCTGACGTTTAACCATACAATAAGGCGTTCGAATATAATCGCATTGGACCGCAACAATATCGCCGATCAACCCGCTTCGAACCTGTTCGACCGCCTGACGACGCAGCGTATCATATCGATAACAGAGTCCGGAGACGAACGCCGTTTGATTTTTTTCCGCAACTTTCGAGGCTTCATAAATCTGACGAACGCCGGCAGGGTCAATTCCGTGCGGCTTTTCAACAAAAACATGCCTGCCCGCCTCAACGGCAGTTTTCGCATAAAGCGGATGAAATCGGGAAGCGCAGGCAATCAGAACGACGTCGGCTTTTTCAACGACTCCCTGATAACTGTCAAGTCCTGTAAAAAGATTGGAATCGGGAACGTCAACGCGATCTCCCATATCTTCTTTGAGAGCGCCGCGGGCAGCTTGAGCCCGATCTTCAAAAAGTTCGCCCATTGCAACCAGTTTCGAATTCGGAACAGCGGTCAAATTATCTCGAACGGCGCCCATTCCCCGACCGCCGCAACCGACAATTCCGATTTTAATTTCATCGGATCCCGCCGCATGAACGTTGAGTCCCGAACCAAGAGTTGCAGCAGTAACAGAAGCCAAAGCGCTTGTCTTCAAAAAATTGCGACGCGAAGTCTTATTCTCCTGAATCATAATAAATCCTTTCGATAATTGCCCCTGACAGGGTTATTTTGATTCAACAAGAGCCAACAGACAAATGAATTTGAAAAAATGCAAATCGGCCTTGCAAATCAATAATGATATAACAGTCATTTCTCTCATTTATACCGAAGCTGTAGCGAAGCCGGTCTGGACGACGCCAAGTTTTCGCTCCAAAGATTCGGGATATTCAATAAGCTTCAGTATAGATCAATTTGTATTATAACGAACTCAAAAGCAAAAGTACAGAAGAAAAGAAAATTTTTTGAATTATCCCGAAATCGAAGCGGGAATGATTCATTCGCTTCTTTGTCCTTTTGTTCCAGCCCGACGTTGTCGGGCTTTTGAATCAAGGAATCGGGATTTTCAACATCCAGAGAATAAAGTTCGAGAGCGGTCGCTGTCGACATTAAAACTTGATCGCTTCAGCAAACAGAATTTGATGAATTTTTTTTCGTTCATCTTCGCGAAACAGTTTTTGATTATCGATAAAATCGACAATAATCCTGTTTATTCGAAAAGAGATCAAAACATTCAGATAATAAAGGGTCAAGATGCCCAAACCGAGTCCATATCCGAGAATGGAAATGGGAAGGCTGCTTGCCATCAACCCAAACGCCAGAACAGTAAAAACAATCCAAAACAGAATGATTTCCATTCTTTGAAGGTTTTTCCAGTATTTAATCAATGACGGTTCATTTTTATGAACAATCGCATGACCGACTGCTCGAAGAGCCAGTCCAATGGACGCAATGTCTTTATGGCCAATCGTATCTGGACTCAAAAGAATGCTATTCGATTCAGCATCAAATTCATTTTTGGAAAAATCGTCACTTTTAACGACTGAAACTTCGGAAAGTTTGGATTTTTCAAGAAATTGTTTGGCAACGTCTTCGGCATTGCAATTGGTTTCCTCTTCGCTCAAGAGATGAAGAGTTCGATGAGAACGAGATTGAATAGCCCAACACAAAACAAAAAAAGGCAGCAAAGGGAGCGCATATATTAATGAAACAGGAATAAAATCCATTTGAAATTCTCCTTGATTATATTTATGATTTATTTATTGCAAAATAAATTAAGGTCGCAATTATTTATTATTGCGCGCTAATTCATTCCAAAATAGCTGACATAATTGAGTTCAAGAAAGAAAATCAATTGCGAAGCGTCAAAAGAATTAGAAACAGAGGACAAGGAATGGAGAAAACGTTAAGCGGTTGACGAAAGAGATGAACCGCAGAAAAAAGGGATTTTAATTCCGAAAATCTAAAACAGCAAGCCAATAAAATTCGATTTGCCCCAAAAGACGTTGAAGAGTTTCCGCGTAAAAGTCGGTTTTCTTCAGTTTGAATTCCAGGAAAAACATTGATGGGAGACGAAAGAGCGACGAGTCGATTTTCAGACTGATCGGACTCTTTTTGATTGGATTTCTCGCCCAAAGCGAACGGATTTTCGTTGCAATGACAAGAATCAGTTGAAGAATGGTCACAAAACGAAAGAGAAGGGGCGTTTTCTGACTTTATTGAATCAAACAAGAAAAATGAGGTTTGTTGATCGTTTACAATATTTTCGTTCTCAGACGTTTTCCCCAAAAACGCCGAGATTGAAATCAAAAATAAAATGAGTAACACAAAAAATCGCTTCATTGATTTAAACCCAACGATTTGATTCAACAAACAAACAATTTCTGAAATGACAAAATTCAAAAGATTTGATCAATCAAAAACTAACCAATAAGATATTTTAATATTCGTTTGAGCAATTGTCAATAAACCATTGATTTTTTATGTTTCGATGTCAAAGCCAAAAAGAACGACAAATTTCGCCTTTTTGACATCTTTTCGTTTGCAAAATATCGAATCGAAAAAACAGAGCTTTTCAACAGATTGAACCTATCCCAAAAGATCAGGAATTAAAGAACAAGATTGCTTTCAAAAGCAGGCAATCTCAAGAAGGGGAAAAAAAATGAAAAAACTATTCGAATTATTTGAGCAAATGAGTTGGAGCCCGGCGCGGAATTGGCGGCAAAGTTTCGTCGGAATTGGAGGGCGAAAGACCGTCGCTTAAAGGAAAAACAATCATATCTTTTAAATCAAGAGAATTATTTTCGTTATTATCGGAACGAGAGTTATTATCAGAACGAGAGTTATTATCCAAAAACGACGCAGAGTTAATGACGGAATCAGAATCGGCAACTCCGTTTTGCGAAATATCCGTTTGCGGTCGTTGCGAATTGACGGTTTGAATATCAAGGTTTGGTTCCGTTTTGAGCGATTCTGAATTGGTCGATAAGGGCTTTAAAAGCGATGATTGATCGTTGGGACGGTTAATCGGATTTAACAATGGTTGAGAAGATTGATCCGTCGGTTTGAATTGATTTGTTGAATTTTCTTTGTTAATCTCATTCGTTGCCGGCGAAGTTTCCTTTAATTCGGGACGAGTTTTTGAAATGTCATCCGATGAATTGGAATTCGAACTTTCAACTTCATTGTTTGAAGAAACGGAAGAAGCGGACGACTCCGCCCTTTTGGTTGAAGGGGAAGTCGTTTCATTGATTTTCTGATTGAACATTGGCGAAACGTCCGGAGTTGAAAAAGTCGTGTCATTTTTCGATGAAGCGTTCTTCTCCAAAGCTTCAATTTGCTTTGGAGAGTCTGATTTATTATAATTAACGTCGTTATTTTCAGAGTTCTCCGAAGAATTAAATTCGACGATTTCGTCTTCCGTTGTTATAATTTTGCGAACGGTTTCTGTCGTTGGCCCCGGATAAACCGGTTCTGCGGCGCGAACGTTCGAGATGACCCTTTCGGTTTGAAATGTTTGAGATGAATTTCCATAAACATTTGAATTCGAGATCGAATCGCGATTATTGGCTTCAACGCTTGCAGAAACCGGCGAAATGGCATTTTCGCTGGAACAACAAGAGTCAACCGGAACCTGACGGCAAACGGTTATCGGACGTTGAACAACAGTAACCTTGGGAATGATTTTTGCAACGCGAACTGTATAAGGTTCCTGAACGACTTCGGTCACATTTTTATAAGTTGTTACAGGAATTTCGCGAACCTGTTCTTCCGTAATCATTCGACAGACCTGAACGGGAGTTTTTTTAACAACGCGTTCAACAACCTGTTTGTAAGTTGTAACGGGAATTTTTTTGACAACCTGCTCATTAACATAAGTTGTCACAGGAACTTGCTCAGTCCTAACAATTTGTTCTTGTTGCATTGTTGTTCTTGTAACGGGAACATCTTGAACTATTGTTTCCGGAACATAAGTCGTTGTTGGAACTTCTTGAGCAATAATATTCTGTTGATAAACTTTTTGAGCTTTATATTGAGTTGGCGCCTGTAATTCCGTCCAATAAAGACCAGGAAGTCGATATTTTGTTGAACCTGTTGCCGGATCGAAATAATTGCCCCCTTTTTGCCAAGTTAATTTTTTGTAACTTTTTCCTGCTTCCGGCGTTATTGTCTCAACAAATTGTCCGACATCTTTATATTGTGTTTGATATGTTGTCACAGGACGATTAACGGTAACCTGACGTTGTTCAATGATCGTTTGCGTTACAGGGCGTTGAACCGTTTGAATAACTTCCCGCGATTGTATTTCTGTAACGGGACGCGAAACTGTTTGAACTTCTTCGCGTTCGGATGTTTCAGGAACATAACGAACGACGTCATAAGAAGTCTCTTTTTCAATCGTTTCCCAAACCGGTTTGACAACCCGGACGGTTTCGGTTTTGACGGACGTTTCTGGAACCTGTTTTGTTATCGATCGAGTTCGATAACGGGTTTCTTCTTCCCAAACCGTTTCATAAGTCGTTATTTCCTGATTCTGCATTACCGTTTCTGTAACGGTTTGAACAGGACGATAATTGATTTGCGATTGCGGCGTCGAATAAGACATTATCGGACGATTAACAATAACAGTTTGGGGAATCAAAGGACGGCTGACAATCATCGGGCTCTGAAGAACGGGACGCTGAATTATCGGGCGTTGAACAACAATGGGTCGAAAAACAGCAACTGGTTCCCGTTCATTTCTCGAAAACAAACAACATTGCGAAGTCACATTGCTCTGCGTTCCGACAATGAGTCCGATCAAGCCTAAAAGAATGAATAAAACGGTTCGTTTTCTTTTTTGTGGAGACATCATTTTTTTCTCCTGTTATTCCATTAAAGCAGGTCTCAAATTGACTTGGTTTGAACGTTAACAAATCTCCGATTGCTTTCGAGAGTTGGACGACTCAAACTTGATTTTGAGCTTATAACACTAAAACTCCCTTTTTCTCCTATAATTCATATAAGTATTGTAATCCAATTCTTTTGGTTTGTCAAATGTTAATATAGAAAAAACAGAAAAAATCAGCAAAATAATTAAAATTGTTTTCTATAAATTTAGGAAGCAAGAAAAACATTTAATAAAAAGATAACTTGGATATCATGAAAAATAGAAATAATGAAATTATTCCTGTAAGAAAAAACGTCAAAAAATGACTTTTATGAAATATTATTCGATTTTAATGAAAAAATCTGAAAAGCAAATAACAAAACCGTTAAAATAGAAAAAACATTAAAAATATATCGATTTTAATGATTATCCTAACCTCAAACGTTTTTATTTGATAAAAATCTCAAAAAAATAAAAAAAAGAGCTCAAGAGATAATTATTTTTAAAATTTTATTAAAAATATCGAAAAGACTCTTGTTTTTTGTTAGAATAGAAGTCAAAATAAAAAATAGTATCCTTTTGAAAAATCTGAAAAACGATCAAAAATCAAGATCGTATTTCATGGATCAAAATAATAATAGTCAAACTTTTTAACTCAAAGGAGTCATAAGATGTCAAAGACGATCAACGTTGCAATGATCGGTCAAGGTTTTATGGGGCGATCCCATTCAAACGCCTGGGGTCAAGTCAAACGCTTTTTCAAACCGGAATTGATGCCGGTTCTCCATACTGTTTATGGAATGGAGTTTGAAAATCCAAAAGCTTTTGCGGATGTTTGGGATTGGCAAAACGCTTCGACCAATTGGGAAGAAACCATCAAGGATCCGGCAATCGGATTGATTGATATTGTAACGCCCAACTTTATGCATGCGCCGCCAGCTCAAGCAGCCATTGCAGCGGGCAAAGCCGTTGCGTGTGAAAAACCGATTTCAGCAACCCTTGAAGAAGCTCGCGAAATGTCCCAAGCGGCTGAAAAAGCTGGCGTCGAATCGTTTGTTTGGTTCTGTTATCGACGAACTCCTGCTGTTGCTTTGGCTTATAAACTTGTTCGCGACGGAATGATTGGCGACATTCGTCATATTCGCGCAACCTATCTTCAAGAATGGGCGGACGATTCTGTTCCTTTTGCCTGGCGATTTAAAAAGGCTTATGCCGGAAGCGGGGCGCATGGCGATTTAAATGCTCATATTGTCGATATGACCCGTTTCATTTCCGGGCTCGAAGTCACAGAAATTTGCGGCGCTATTACGGAGACCTTCGTTAAAGAACGAGTCGTTCCGGACGGAAATATGACGGACGAAGAGCTTCGTTACAGCAAAGATATCAAAACCGGAGCCGTTAAAGCAGCCGTTGAGGTTGACGATACAACGTTATTCCTTTGTCGTTTCGATAATGGCGCCATTGGATCTTATGAAGCGGCTCGCCAGGCAACAGGCAATTATAATCGGAATGCATTTGAAATCAATGGAACCAAAGGATCGCTCAAATTCAACTTTGAAGATATGAATTATCTGGAATTCTTTGATGCAACGCGTCCCCGGCCTATTCAAGGTTGGACAAAAATATTGTGCACAAATGCAGTTCATCCTTATGTCGGGAATTATTGGCCGGACGGTCATCTGATTGGTTATGAGCATGGCTTTACGAGTATGGCTTATGACATTCTTCTTCAATTGAACGGTCAAACGCCAACAGTCCCGCTCGCAAGTTTTACTGACGCATATAATACTCAACGGGTTCTTGAAGCCGCTTTGATCAGCGCCAACGAGAAAAAATGGGTTAATATGAGCGACGTTAAATAATGTTTTAACATTCCAGAAAGGCTCAAAACGTCGTTTCTGTTGTTTCATTTGGAAAACCAGGCGAGCAACAGAAGCGACGATTTGTTAGAAAAGCGACGAGACGATTTGTCAGAAAAGCGGCAGTTCCAACGAAACAAAGCAATCAACTTTTTCGCGAAACAATCGTTTTTCGCAAAGCAATCGAATCAATCCCCCGAAAGATTCCTGCGATTTGTTCGTTTGTTGAAATTATCGCTTAAGTCGAAATCGGAATGACCTCAAGTTCCGCGAAACAAACTGATTCCCTGAAAAATTGACGGTCTGATCCGACCGTTTTTGCATGCATTCAAGACTGATTAAGACAGAAATAAGCCCCAATTCTTATTAAAAAGATTCTTATTAGAAAGCCCGAAAATAATGAACGAAGATCAATTCAATGGAATAAACCGTCGACATTTTCTTTCCGCATTAACAGCAGTTGGAATTGGAGGTTACATTACTCAATCCGCGTCAAAAGACTCTGTTTTGGCTTCGGGCGCAGAGCCCGAGTCGTCGAATTTTCCTTTTGGAGCGGAGTCCGAAGGTTTCGATTTATTGGACTCATTTCCGATTCTTCAAAATCCAACAACGGACAGCGTTAATGTTGTTTGGGCAATAAAGAAAGCGGCAACCGGTTGGGTTGAATGGGGAACGACAAAAGAACTCGGAAATATCGCGCAAAACTCTCAATTTGGACTCAAACCTTATGCCGACCGTTTTCTTTCCAATCGCATTGCCGGACTTAAACCGAACTCGACCTATTATTATCGAACGGTTACCGTTCCGATTGACTTCAAACATGCCTATTTGATTCTGCCTGGAACTCCGGTTTTCAGCCATATTTATTCGTTTACAACGCCGGGCGAAAATACGGATTCCGCCTCTTTTGCGGTTATGAACGATACGCATCAGAATTTGAAAACGCTTGCCGCTTTAACGAAGCGATTTTCTGAATTGAATCCTGATTATATTTTATGGAATGGCGATTTGCGGGACGATTATCCGTCGGCAAACGCCGTTGTCGAGTCAATCTTAAGACCGAATAACGTTCCTTTTGCTGTTGAAAAACCGTTGCTTTTTGTTCCCGGAAATCATGATTCGCGAGGAATTTGGGCTAGAAATCTTCCCTTGGCGTTAACGCCTTGGATTCAAAATGACGCCCGTTATTATGCGTTGGGGAGAAATTTTGCCGTTCGACAAGGCCCGGTTGCCTTCATTGGTTTGGATACAGGCGAAGACAAACCTGACGCCAATCCTGTTTGGGGCGGTTTAGCTCTCTTCGAACCTTATCGAGAACTTCAAGCGGCTTGGCTGGCTGACATTTTGGAGACCCCTGAAATCAAAAAAGCCCCCTTTGTGATTGCTTTTTGTCATATTCCGCTTTTTGATCCTGATCCAAATGCAAATCCAGGCGACCTTTTAACTCATTATGCCGCTTACCAACGTCCTTGTCAGAAACTTTGGAGTCCCCTTTTTAATAAACATAAGGTTCAACTTCTCATAACGGCTCATCAACATCGATTTCGATATGATTCCCCCGACGAAAATCGTTCCTGGTCACAAATTGTTGGCGGCGGCCCTGACTTAAAAAAGAATGCAACGCTCATTTATGGAAAAGTTGAGGCTCAAAAATTGATTGTTTCCGTTGAAAAAGTTGCCGATCAATCCAATCTTGGAACTTATGAATTTGAACCGCGATTTTCATAATTTTCGTCTTTAAGCTTTCTTTTTGTCTTTGAGTATTAATCAAATAATTCGCTTCCTGTTTTCGCTGCTCATTCGGAGACTCTTTGCGTTAATGCTTCGTTTTGGGTAGCGCAAAGGATCAAAAGAGTCTCTTTGTTTCTATTCTCAACAGAAAGGGAAAACCTTGGATATTTTTCTTATTTATTTCATTATTGTGAATTTCGTCGCTTTTATTATGTTTGGTTCAGACAAAATGAAAGCGAAGAAAAATCAATGGAGGATTTCCGAGTCCAACCTTTTTTTGATCGCTTTTATTGGCGGCAGTATCGGAGCTTGGGGCGGAATGTATTTTTTTCGACACAAAACCAGACATTGGCATTTCAAGTACGGAATTCCGTTCATTTTATTACTTCAAATCGGACTTGCTTTGCTGTTCTTATTTAATTAGAAAGTTCTAAAAACCCCTTAGGAACGCTAAGCGTCTCGCTCATCGGAGCTTGTTTTTGCGACGTTTTTAACATTGAATTTGTTGCCGAACCAAGGTTTTTAGAACTTCCTAATTGTAATATTTTAGTAAACTAATCCAGCGCGAAACCAACAAAACATTTTCGACGAATATTGAAAAAATTCAAATAAACTCAAACTGTAAATGAAAGTTTATTTTATTTTCCGCTTCAGACGCTTCAGAATAGAAAAAAATACGCCAATCGAAAACAACTCAACCCCCTGTTTTTAAAAACCGCAACTTGAATCATTTAAACGTTTGATATCATTTCGTCTTTTGATGGACAAAAAAACGATGACCTCGAAAAAGAAAAGTTCCAAAACGTCACAAAAAACCCCGGAATCGCCGAAACAAGGTCGCCATTTCGGACGATTTCTATTCTCTTTAAAAAGATTGTTATCACAAAATTTCTTTGTAACCCCTTTATTTCAAAAACAGGCTTCTTTTCTATTATTTTGTTTTTTTTATTACTTTTGGGCATTTCGATATCGGGATTTCTTATATGTCGCTCAAAATTATGACCTTTTTCCCCTTGATAAATCTTTTTTGATTGAGTCTCTAACGAGAGTTGGCGGACTGTTGTTATGGTTGACTTCGTTTTTCATTCAATTTTTCTATTATCCCTTGATTGGCGGAGCTATTCTTGCCTTTTTCTTTTTATTATTGCAACGTTTATCCGCTCTTTTTTTCCGCCTGAATGGACGACTTTATTTTTTGTCCCTTATTCCGTCGATTCTTATTGCAATCATGATAACGCAAATCGGTTATTATTTATTTGATTCGAATACCGGTCTCTATCGATTCAGTTTTTTAATCGGATTGATTCTTGCCCTGTCGATTGGCGAGCTTTATTCTCGATTCCAATCTTTAAAAGGTCGTTCTCTTTTCGGAAGCGTCGCTTATTTGCTTTTCTATCCGGCTCTTGGTTTTTTTGCAATTTTAGCCGTTTGTTTCTGCATTATGAAGGAAATGGCTCTTCCTCATTCAAGCGTTAAAAAAATACTCCGTTTTGAAATCGGACTCCTTATTCTTATTGTTGTTCCTTTATTTTGGTTTCGTTTTTATTCGACAATGATTCCTTTTTCCTTTCTTTTTATTGCCGGTCTTGTTGAACAAACTGTCGTTGAACAAGATTTCATTTCCTATACTTATTTTTGGACGATTATTTCCCTGCTCTTTATTCTTTATTTAACCTTCTTTTTCGTTTTTGTTTATTCCACAAAATCAACATTGAACTCTCAATCCGCAACAATCCCTTCTTCATCGTCAATCTCCCCGTCAGAATCCCAATCGAAAACGTTAACATTGAGAACTCAACCTTGGACATCTTTTGCGATTCTCTTATTGTTTTTTGTATTGACATTACTGTTTTCGTTTCATGATCGCAATTTTTTTATTGCATTATCAATGGCTCAACCTTTGGAAAACGGAAATTGGAACGAACTTTTGCGATTGGAAAAAGAGTCGCAAATTCCTTTTCGTCCGCTTGTTCTTATGCGACTTCTTTCTTATTATCGAAAAGGAGAAATCGGCGAACGACTTTTTGAGCGTTCCATTTCGAGTCAAACGCCTTATCGCTTAAAAAAGAAAGATTTGGATTTCCGCATTTATGGCGACCGAATTCTTTATTATTATGGTTTCAACAATATGGCCATGCGAGGCGCAATGAACAATTATGTTGTTTGCAAAAATCGTTCAATCTGGACATTAAAAACATTAACTTTAACCTCTTTGGTCAATAATGAACCGGATATAGCGCGACGTTATTTGAGAATTCTTCAAAAAACGATCTTTCATCGAAAATGGGCCAATCGATATTTAAATTATTTGGATTCGCCCTTAAATCAACAATCGACTTTTAACGTTTTTCAAAATAATAACGAACAGTCCAGCAACAAACAGGCCAAGAGTCAATCCGCAGAACAGGTTCATCATGAACTTTTGGAATCGCGACGTTTTTTGCCGCCCGAAGATTTTCTGGAGAAAGAATTATTGCAATATTATCTCATTGCTTGCGATTTCCTGACACAAAATTATTCTCAAGGTTCGATCAATCAACAGGAAATGCAGTTGGCCTTTTTTTTAATGGTTCATTTTCCGGAAGATTTTTGGACTTCTGTCCAAACTTATTTGAAAAGGAATCAACTTACTGTTATTCCAAAAGCGATTCTTGAAGCCTTGATTATGATTTCTGAAGTCAATCAACGGCCTTTTGATTTTGCTCCTTATCAAGGCGCAGAAGAAAAATTGAAACAATTTCATGATTATGCAGAAACAATCACTCGTTTTAGCAATGAGCGAAATCCCAGGCAAAAGAACAAGATCAAACAAGAGCTTATCGCGAAATACTCCGATACATTTTGGTATTATGTCGCATTTGTAAATCAAAATGAATTCTAATGATAAAAATATTTTGGCTTCAACATTCCAAACAGAACTTTATTATGCTAAAGATTTGCGAATGTTCAACGTTTCGACCCGGACCGTCCCTTCATTCTGATTTCTCCATTAAAAAAGAAAGGACGGTTCCGATCAGCTCGTTATCTATAAAACAGCGGTTTGGCGAATGTGTTCCGTTAACGTCGGGATTAATTGCTCCGAAAGCGTAAAACGGAACATCGTTTTCGATCACAAAACAAAACGGAGAAAGAGCCGAAATAAACGTTTCTGCGGGAGAGTTTTTCAACGAAACTCTTTTTTCTCGTAACCTAAATCTCCGTCGAAGCCAACGTTTTCATAAGAGCAATAGCAATCGGTAACGTTAACGCCGTCATGCCGGCAAAGACGAACGAATCATTCCGCTTTATCCAGAATTACGGGTTGAACTCGAAAAACAATTTGAGGAAGCAGAAAAAAACGGTTCGCCTTATTGTTTTGAGAATGTTATAAATGGACGTCGGTTGTTTTTTCAAAGAGTCGAGACAACTCTTTGGGGCCGTTGCGGACGAGACGTTCGAGCTCCCAAGCTGTTTGTTTCGCAATGAAAGCAACCAACAAATAGAATTTTACAGAGAACTAAAAAAAATAGCTGAATCTTACTGAAAAAGAATAAAAGAAGAAAATTCATTCCGATTCGTAAATAAAGACTTCAAACCATAAAAAAAGCACTTTTCCGATATTTGAAAAGCGAACAAAATATCCCCGATTGGATTCGAACCAACGACCTGCGGTTTAGGAAACCGCTGCTCTATCCTCTGAGCTACAGGGACAGTATCGCCTCAAATGCGTTGAGCTTTTTGCCCTTTCTTGCCGATAAGAAATCAATATAATGAGTTATTAGATAATATCGTATTTGCGGATTTTATCAAGGGAGGGGCATTTTGCTTTGCGGCAATCCCTTTCTCGATTTCTCTGATTTTTTCGCTCCTTTTGCTAAAATGCGACTTTTTTATCTCGCAAAGGCGCGGATAAGAAAACAGCTTCAAAAAAAATGAACTCTTGTTTGAACGAATCAATGAAAAAACAATTTTTGTTCCCGATATCATAATCATTATTTCAAAGCGTTAGAACAAGGGATCAATAAAAGATCAATAAAATTGTCATAGTCCGTTTGAATAATATGTTCGTTTCAGCTTTTGACGCCTTTTGTTGACGTTTTTTGTTAAATCTTATGATTCTTGCCTTGATATATAATAGGGAGGATATCGGTTTGAAAGAAACGCTCTTTGCAATAAAATGTTCGTTTGCTATAATGCAAATGAAGTTTCCTTCGTTTCTGATCATTGAGGAAAAAAATCCTTACTTGCGATTGCCTCCAAAAACTATTTTATTGTTTTGAGAGAGTTTTCGAAAAATCGTAATAATATATTGGTTTTGGACAGGCGAAGACGAACGCAGTCCGGATTTGGGCGGGGCAAGTTCCCGGCTTTTTTGGACGAACGGCTGACGGTCGGGGGTTGGGACAGGCTAAATGTCGTTCCTCTCAACAAAACAAACGAAGGGGCTTTTCGAATAAAATTTTCAGCAAAACAGGCAAAAAGATAACCCTGAAAATATTTAATGACCTCAAATGACGGTTCAAAATAAGGTTGCCCTTTTCAAAAACAGGGAAAGGACAAAATGAAATGAATCTTTAAAAAGGAAGTTCTCAAAACCTGTTTTTGGCAATAAACTCAAAATTCAGGAAGCGTCGCAAAACAAGTTACAACAAACGAGACGTCCGCTTTTCCAGCGGGTTTTTGGAACTTCTTATAAGTCATTCTCAGTTGATAAAGGAATTTTATGATTATATCATTAGCATTACTTTCTCTAATATTAACGGTTTTGGAAATCGCTCTCTTCGTTTTACTCGGCTCTTCAATCGGTTGGTTCGAAACGATTCTATTGGCCTTGGCAACAAGTTTTATCGGTCTTTCTCTTGTCAGATTGCGTCTTCAACAATTATGGAATTCTAATCGATCCAGTTCTTTAAATTATTCGGATAATTCCAATCAATCCGAAAATATCATTTTGCATGGTTTTATGCTTCATTTCGCAAAAATACTTTTTTGGACGCCTGGTTTTCTGTCAAATTTATTTGGATTTGTTCTTCTTTTCGCTCCAGGTCGCTCTCTCGTTTTTGCTCTCTTTCGAAAATGGTTGAAAATGTTTGCCTCATCGAATCAATTTAGCGGTCCATTTAATCGCTCTTCGAATAATTTTCAGCGTTTTTATCATTTTGAATTTCATCAACCTTTTAGTCAAGATAATGGCCATAAGAACGATTATAACAATTATAGCGATTCCAACTCCAATTTTTTCAAAAATTCAAAGCAAAAACAGAATTCATCGATTGAAGAGACTTTTACGGATAATAAAAATGTTGAAAATAAAGGACAGGGAGATTTAGATAATCAGGGGGATGACATTATTGATGTTGAATTTGAGATAAAACCAAAATGAACTTAACAGAACAACATTATTGGATTCCTTTTCCGGATCTTTTATCCGTATCCGGAAAGGGTTCCAGCGGCATTCTTGACGGTTTTCTGGCGGGGCCTGAAAATCAACTTGTCGCTAATGTTCTTTATTGGATTTTGGAAGAAAT
Source organism: Planctomycetia bacterium (assembly GCA_030527205.1). Taxonomy (GTDB): domain Bacteria; phylum Planctomycetota; class Planctomycetia; order Pirellulales; family Thermoguttaceae; genus JAUNBG01. The sequence goes on along the minus strand of JAUNBG010000003.1, from coordinate 39,656 downwards.
TCCGATTCAGCAACCTTTAACCCGCTCGCCCAAAACCATTTCATTGAAAAGAGACAAAACCGCAACGCCAGGAACCTCCAAACGTTCTTCGGACGCTTTTCATAAAATCCCGTATCTTTCGCCGTTGGTTTTTTACGGAGAAAGCGGTTGCGGAAAATCGCATTTGATCCGAGGTCTTTATCAGGAAATTCGTCAAAGAAACGCGAATCATCAAGGCATTTATCTAACAGCAAACGATTTTTATCGAAGCTTATCGAACGCCATTTCTCATAAAGAAGCCGTTGAATTTCGCGACTTTTTTTCGCAATCCTGTATCGCAGTCATTGAAGATATCGACTTTCTCTCCAATCATCCAGTCGGTCAAGAAGAGCTTCTTTCCATTTTGAATCGCTGCCAAAATTCTCAAACTCTTTTTATTCTTTCAATGTCTTCTTATCCAGCCGATCTTAACGGCTTCTCTGAAGCCTTAACCGCTCGAATGATCAGCGGAATGACGATTCCTGTCGCCTTTCCCTCCCCGGAATCCTGTAAAATTCTCGTTTCGAAATTATCGGAATCGCTTGATCTGCATTTGAGCTCTAAAATCATTGATTATCTCATTCAAAAAGTTCCCAATAAAGTTAACGCTCTTTTTGGAATTTTAAATCAAATCAAAATTCAATTTGAAAAGACCCCCAAATCGCTTTCTCTTCAATCGATCGAAAATATATTAACGCAACGTCATCCAGTCCAAACGCGAACATTGGACGATATTGCCAAAACAACGGCTCGTTATTTCTCCATTCGACTTTCCGATTTGCGAAGCAAAAAAAGAACTCGAACAATCTCGCTGGCTCGAAATATAACGATTTATCTTGCTCGAAAAATGACAGACCAAACTCTTCAAGAACTGGGCGACTGGTTTTCGGGACGCGATCACACAACAATTTTATACGGTTATCGAGAAATTGACGCAAAATCAAAAGAAAACATTGAAATCAAAAAAGCGTTACAAAAAATCCAAAAATCTCTTGAAAGTTAAATTCTTTCCGCTAACAAGTCTGCCTGAATCGTTGATCTTGATTTATCCGCAAATCAGTTGAAAACGAATCAAATTTCAATCTTGGCAAGGCCGAAAAACGACAATCAAAAACAGAAGGCAAAATCTGTCGTTGTCCAAGATCGTTTCTTTATCATTATTCTTGATTCTTGTTTCCGGTTCGTCAGTTTTCCATCTTTGGCAAGTTTTCGCAAAATGGAACTAAATTATTTTCAAGCTGTAATTTTAATAAAAGAAAAAACGAATAAGGATCGAGAAAAATAACGCGTTGAGCTTTTTCCGATTGATCTTGATTGTTTTGAACGGATTCAAACATTTGACGCATTTTTGAGGGCGACCAGAGAATCGTTCGATAAATCAGAAATTGTGGACCGTCATCAAGGCGCGTATCGCCGAGAATAACGCGAGTTCCCATTTCTGGATCCGAAAGATCAAAATGCATTGTTGTCCAGGGCATTCCGTTCGTTATTCCTTTTCGCCCGCCTTGATGCATAACGGCGCCGTCGGGCGAAAAAAGTCGATAACTTTCCCTCATCAATTCGTCAGTCGGCGGCGCAAAACCGTCAATAATGAAACCTGTGATCGAAATGTCCCATTGTCGATAATATTTGAGACAACGTTCTTGCCAAACCTTCAAGCCGGAAGGCAATCCGGAAAACTTTCGCGGTTCCAGAAGATTCATCGGATTGAGATAACCGGCTCCCGAATCGCCAGCGACAAAATAATCATTTGGCGTTGCCGTTTTTCGAAAATAATCGAAGCCGGGAGCAAAACGGTCGGCAAGATTCGGGTTGAATGCCCAACCAATCGGAACGTTTCCTCGATTTTCGTCGTTCCAAAAGAGCGGCGCTGTTTGATAAACCCAGGCGGCGCTGTCATAATCGCCGACATAAATCGTTACAAACGTTCGATCAATCGGGCGATTGGTTTGAGGATCAATAAAACCGCGATTCTTGAGATCATCCAATGTCGGTTTTTTCTGCGGATAAATATCGCGAAGCGGAAAATGAGCGAAAAACGAAGCGTTGGCCATTGCGCCGCAACCCAAAGCGTCCGCGTCCATATAAGCGTTAAAACAGGAAAGAATTTCCGCATGCCGCCATTCTGTTTGAACGCCGGAATGCTTGCCGCCAATGTTTCCATAATCTGTATATTTAGTATCCCAAGGCGTAAATCCGCCGACATGAATCATTTTTTTTCCCTGATTTTGTTCGTAAGCCGCGCGAAGAATGTCGCAAAAAGTTTGATAATCGGTTCCTAACGGTTGCGTTTTATCATCGACCGGCAGTTCGTCTTCCCAAGGACTTAAATCGAAGAAAAAACCTTTATTGGCAATAAAATAGTCATGATTGGTCAATAAATGATTTTGAACCGCTCCGACGCCATTTGAAATCCAATAAGCGTCAAGATAATAACCGGCAAAATTTGGCAGACATTTTCCCGTCTTGATATAATGTTCGATGAGCCAATAATAAGCGTCTGCTTTGGAGCTTCCGGTTGAATCGCGATCGGTTCCTGGAATCTTTCCCTTCCCATTAAATAACGGTTCGCCATTTTTTCCAATCAGCGAAACAACAACAGGAAGCCGAAGCCCGTCGGGATCAACGACAAGTTTATGATAAAGGGAATCGGGGTTTTCATCGAATCGCAAACAAAGAAGATCGTCGGCGCCCGCAATCGAAGACGCAAGATTGCTGGTTGCCGGAATTCGCTCATCATAAACAACGACGCCCTGATATTGATTCCGAAACGTTGTCAACAAAGATTCCAAATCGGCTATTTCCTGTTGCGGACAGTCTTGAAGCCAACCTTTTTCGCCTGTTGACGGATTTTCTTTTGAAAAGACGTCCAGCCAAAAACGATCTGTTTGCTTTCCAAAATTCTCAACAAAAAAGAGATAAAGACGCGGCTCTTCTCGATTGACAAGTCCTTGCAATGAAACGACCAAATGCGTTTCGTCCCAACTTCGACGCCTGGCGTCCAAATTCGAATAATCAAATGATTTGACCGGTTCCAAATTATAAAGATAAACAAGCGTTTTTTCCTGTTCTGTCGATTGATGATTCGAATGTTTTAATGTTATCTGATTAATTTTTTCATTAGCAAAACTGATTTCTCCAAAGGATATTATTAGAACGAAAACGCTATAAAAAAGCTGTTTTGAAATTTGCATAGAATTCTATTTCAAATAATTAAGTTCTTGTCCCAAAATAAAGTTAAAATCCAGAACGATAGAAGCTGAATCATAAAATTCAGGAAAAAGTTGCGAAAAACTGATCAACAAACAGTTCTCGGGAAATTTTATAATTTCTGTAAACAAAGGTCGCTGATTTATCATTTTGACCTTCGTTTCATAAAACGTTATCGTTTTCAATTATTTCTGCAAAATCGTTGCATTATCAACAATTGATCAAACTTTATTCCAATGAATCGAGAATTTGTTGGCAACTGATGACTTTTTCGATTAAATCAAGCGACGTAAACCAATAATGATTCGTTGCCTCAAAACCGATTCGAGAATCTTCCAGAGTCAAAAAATACATTTCTTTGGCAAATTCAATTTCGTTACGCAAAATCGTTTTCATTTGATCAGAAATTTCCGCTTTTCGCTCTAAATTCGTTCCTTTATTCAAAAATTCATTTCGCAAAAGAATAAAGCGAACTTGATTGGAAACGCTTCCAAAAATCAAACCAACTGCTTTGGCATATCGAACCTGATTGGCTGCCTCCGTTTTTTGTAACTCAGACGCAAAAGAAGCCGCCTTTTGAAGGATTTGAGCGCCTTCAAGAAAACCGTTTGACATTTTTTCGAATTGTTCAGCAAAAATCAATGGGGGATATTGTCCCGACCAAGCGTCCAGATCGTCATAAGGAATGCCGACCATTGTCGCCGGAAATCCGGTCGGTTTCATTCTAAAAAGATTCGCGGGTCCCATTTGAGTCGGGGCTGTATAAAGCCCGCCCCCAAACGGATATTCCTGATAAATATCGCTCAAAAGATTCCAACCTTTTCGAGCAATGGGAGCCCCGTCCTGTCCAAAAATGGAACAGGCCAATTTATCCAGAACATCTTCAATTTTTGCGTCGGGATTCTCATTAAAAATCTGCGGGATTTTTAAATTGGGCGACGGATGACCGCCAAGCGACCAAGTCAACATTAAACCGTCAACGCCGCTCGACGCCAAATTGCTGCAATGCCGGGCAATCAGATTCATAACAGGAATATATGGGACAGCAGCGACTTCCCAAGTTATATTGAACTGAACTTTGGCAACAGATTTTAAGCCGCTTTTTTTGGCTGTTTCCCAATGAGTTTTGGCTCGCGGCCCCGGCCCGACCGCAGAAATCGAATATTCGCCGATTGCAGAGTTGATTCCGCCTCGTTGAATCGGAATGGACCATTCGCTGACCGACATTAACCAAACATTTTTCGGAAGGCGTTCGATAATATCCGTTGCGATTTGATGGCCATGCCAACCCCAATCCCAAACAAGAACTTTTGCGTTTGGCGCGGAACGATGAACCCCTTCTTCCATAATTTGATTCAATTCGACAATAATATCGGTTTCAGTTCGTTGAGAACAACGAACGCAACCCTCTGGTTTCCCATGCGAAGCGCAATGCGTAAAATTTTCGGAGCCGGTTATTGTAAAAATGCCGCCCAAATTGGGAACTTCTCGAAATAAATGCGCCAAAGCGTCGCCGATCCATTTTCGGACTGACGGATTTGAGGAACAAAGCGCAAAATGATCCCCTTCCTGAGTTCCGCGGCAATCAGGATGATTAACGAAAAAAGAATCCGGCATTGCTCGCGGTTCATTCATATATAAATAAACGTTGATTCCATATTTTTTCGCTCGTTCGACTAATTTGCGAAGATTGTTCAAACGCTTTTCCCAACCTTGACCGAATTCAGGAAACGCGTCGCCGCCGGGAGCCAAATCGCGCAAAACGACATGAAGCCAAACGCCATTGACGCCCGTTTCGCTTAATTTTTGAAGAAGTCCTTCCGGAAAAATTTCTGCGTCGTCATCAAAAAGCGGATCGCCAAAAAGAGCAAAATACGAATAAATGATTCGAAGTTCAAATCGATCGTCGGCTTGATTATTTGACGATTGAATATTCAATGATTGTTCATTATTTGAGACGGCAGTTTCGGCATTTAAGACAGGGGACAAATCGGCGTTTTGGGAATTCGATGATTGCAAATCGCCTTTTTCCGATTCCGTTTTCTGCCCAACCGGAACAACGCGAAGCGTTTTGAGATCGTCAATAAACGAAAAACGCGGCAATTCATTGAATCGCGAAAAATCGCCTTGAAACTCTTTCTGAAGCAGTTGAACGATTTTTGACAAGCGGTCAAGTTCTTCTTGAGTCGGTTCCTGATATTGAATCGGCTGACAAACAGGTTTGAGCGAACCAAGTTTTATCCAAAGAAAATCGTCTTCTCGAAGATTAAAGGCAAGTTGTTCGGGGGACATATCCAAAAGAGTTAAAATTTGCTCATAAGGCAAAATATGCCAATTTCGACGCAATAACGTTATATAAATCTGCGAAAGAGACCAAGTCGGCTTTTGATAATCCGGGAGCTCCATTAATTTCGCCATTTTTTCAACGTTTTCTGATTCTGTATTCAAAACAAGAGCAAGACGTTCGATTTCGACAAGATTCCAATTTCGCCAAATAAATGCAAACATTTTATTCGGAAAATGCGGAATATCTTCCGCTTCCCTGCTCGCCCCCTGCGGAAGAACGGAAAGATCGACCGCCTGAGTCATTGCTGAACCCTGCCCCAAAAGAAAACAGAAAAACAAAAACAATATCATTCTCATTAATAATCGCTTCATAAAACACTCATTTAAAATAGTATTCAAAAACAAACATAATATTCATAAAATTTTCTCTTATTCAATATTAAAATGAACGAATCAAATCGCATTGAGCCAAAACAAATCGCAAGAAGCCGCGACCAAATGAGCGTCATGACAATTCAATGATTTTATTCTTTCGGCAATCGAAAAAGAGTTTGCGCATTTTTCGTTGTTTGACAAATCATTTCTTCATTGGAAACTTTGCGAAGTTCAGCAAGCTTTTTAGCAACAAAAGCGGTCATCAGCGGTTCGTTTCGTTCAAGCTTTCCGCGAAACGGATGAGGGGTCAGAAAAGGAGAATCGGTTTCTAAAAGAAGTCGATCCTCCGGAACAATTTTCGCCGCTTCGCCAATCTCAGCAAATTTCTTATTTGTAAAAGTCAAACTCCCGCCAAAACCGAGATAAAAACCAAGTTCGACCAATTCCTGAGCAACTTCTGGTCCTTCGCAAAAAGAATGAATAACCCCTCGAAGGGGAAATCTCCCTCGTTCTTTTATTGCCAGGGGAAATTCGTCCTCTGAAATGCCTGAAGAAACTGCCGAACCAACTTCCCTTTTTTCCGATTGGCGAACTTGGCGAAGAATTGGAAGAAGTTCTTTCATTGCCTCGCGACAATGAATAATAACTGGCAAATCTTTTTTTTGAGCTAAATCAATATGTCGCAACAAAAAATCGATTTGCGTTTCCAAGGGCGATTTGTTCCAATAAAGATCAAGCCCCGTCTCTCCGATTCCAACAACGGCATTATTTTGGGTCAAATTGTCCATTTGATTCCATAAATCCTCGGAAATATTTTGAATATAATTCGGATGAACTCCGATTGCCGCAAAAAGAAAATCATGACTTTGCGCCATTTCAACAACTTTTTGACTCGTTTCCCAGGAAATGCCCGGTTGAATGATCGCTTTTAAACGAAAACAATGATTGGGATCGTTGATCGTTTTTCCTTGAATTTCGGGAAATTCCCCTTTCTGGCAACGTTCAAGCAACGCTTCTCGATTTTCTTCAAAATCGTCCAAATAAAGATGCGCATGAGTATCAATCAATAAATAATTATTCATTCTCGAATCCAATTTAATTATCCCGCTCCAATCAAGTCCGAAAGGTCAACAACCTTGTCCGCCCCCAAAAGACCGACGCGTTCTCCTTTTTTGCAATCTGCATGAAATTCCCCGATCTGCAAAACCGGCCTTTTGAACTCTTATTGGACTTGAATCAAGCCATTTTTAAACCATTCTTTTTCTTGAGATCATATAACTCGCTTTTCTTTAATTATTTTTTATTTTTCCGTTTTTTTTAATGAAACGAATTATTTGAATTAGGCAAAACAAATATATTGGAAAAAATCCAAAATATAGAACAAAAAGACAACACAAACAAAAAAAACAAGCTAAATTATATAAGTAAACAAAACAATTCGCGAAAGATATATCAATCTTTCCGATAAAAATATCATTTCTTTGAGCAAGGTTGTAAAACGGAACAGATATGGGAATATTAAAAGAGTTTTTCAATAATGTTTTTCGTGACGGCGCAGCTCCTGCTGTTACTCAAAATCTTCGTCAGTTGGATCGTCGTCAATTGGAATCTCATTTAGCCGTTTCTCGTTACGGAAAATTTGAGCTAACCGACGCAATTCGTCCTTCCTTCGATTTAAAAGTTGTTCCCCAGGAAGCTTTTCGCCGCGAAGTTTATTATGACAATATGAATAATGTTTCTATTCCCGTTTTATTGGGGTCGGTTTCAAAAGAAAAATTATTCGATACTTTTATGGAACTTCTGGATTCTTTGGGAAATATTGTCGACGTCGTTTTGGAATCAAGTCATGACCGGCGAAAAAACGGTCATATCGATTTTCTTCGGGAAAATATTGATCTGCCCGTTTTAAAAAGCGTTCTTTACGACTATGAAGATCTGCTTTTGAACGACGGTTGCACAGGAATTGCCGTTTTAAATTCATCCATTCCGCATGAAGTTCAATTTGATGAGCATAAACTCCTCATCGTTTATGGCGAAGAACTGAATGAAAGCGAAACCATTTTTCATAATTATAACGTTTATCGAAACGAATCCGTCCGATTTATCACAGAAGCAGAACATGTTCATTCTTCGCGAGAATCATATCGAGCCCGATTTAATGAACTCAAACTGCATCTCGGAATGGATTACTGATGAAGAAACCTGGGACAAAAAAGAGAACCCCATTTCGGGCTCTTTCAAAATGAAGCCATTTATTCCGGTTCTTCAGGAATTAAAAATTGTTCTCCTTTTTCCTCAACAACGCGTTTCATCCATTCATCAGGATAACCAATATTGGGATAAGTTCCGTCGGCTGCTCGAATAAAACCGTCATTAAATTTAACGACCAAATCATGAGCAAGTTGCTTCCAACGAGAATGAACCTTTTCCGCCTGTGCAACAGAATAGTCGGTCAAATAGGTTTGCATAAGCGGCTTGTTACTTGAATAGAGTTCGAGAGCCGTTTTTTCAATGACTGGTTGCAACTCAAGCATTTGGGACTCAAGTTCTTTTTGAACCGATAGAATATCGGGGATAATTTGAGAATAACGGGGATAAGCATAATTGGCAACAAAGTTGAAGGCCCACCAAGCCGACTCCATATTAAAATGATCGATACTTCCGATACAACAAGACGGCGGGAGTTTATCAGCAAAGACATAAAGGGGGAAATAACAGCTTGAATAAGAGTCATCCCAACCGAACCAGACCAAAGCTCCGATTTCATCGGGAAGAGTTTCGCGGGATTGAGTTATCATTGTAAAACAGGTTTGCTGCGTTGAAATGGGGCGTTCCCAAGCATATTTCTGACCTTCAAACGTCCAGGCAAGCGGTCGATTGCGACGCGGCGTCCCAAACTCGCCGGCATCAATTCCCTTGGTCATATCATAAGGAGTCCCGTCAAAATGATCGCGCATCAAAGCCATAACGTCGGCGACGGAGAGTTTCTCATCTGGAACAATCGACCAGGGATAATTCGGAGCATTTGGAACTCCTTGCGCATAATCGTCTGAAAAATTTTGGGACGGAGCGACTCGACGATAAATCGACCAGACTCGTTTTTCACAATAACGCTTTGAGCCATTATCAATCGCTCCGTAAGCGTCGGCGAAGGAAAAAGGAATGCCGCTGTTCGGGTCATAAAAACCTTGTTTGATTGCAAATGATTCGATATTGGCCGAATAGAGACAATTTTCGGGATCGTTTTGATTAAACTGTCCGATTCGCGCTTGATTGGCATGAGCAGAAATCTGTCCGTCTGGAACGCGTCGGGCAACCCAAATCGCTCCGTTATTCTCTTTTTCAGTTAGCGAACCGGTTCCGATAATCTCGAAAACCCAGGCTTCATTTTTATCACAAATCGAAATTGATTCGCCAACATCAATATAACCGAATTCCTCAATGGCGCTGTTCATAACCCGAATCGCTTCGCGCGCTGTTTTAGAACGTTGAAGAGCAATCGTCATTAAATCCTGATAATAAAGTTTTCCAACTTTATTTTGAAGTTCCGGGCGTCCTTCAAACGTCGTTTCCGATATGGCAACCTGATATTCATTCATAATTCCCTGGAATTCATATTTATGATAATCCGCATAAAAACCAAAGACTTTATAAGTCTGCTCTCCTTCCGCAATGAAAGGGCTTCCTCCCTTGGGACGCTTGGAACCATCCGACGCTTCGATTATGGCCAATTTCGCAAAATAACCCGAAGAATCGGCGGCATATGTTATCATACAGGAATTATTGGTTGAGGCGCCTTTTGTAACAAGTATACTTGTGCAAGCTTCCGAAGAGCTCTGAAAAAACAGGCCAATGAACAATGTTGTTATTGTCAGCGTTTGAATTAGTTCTCGATAAGAAAACATTTGAATATCCCTTTAACGATCAATTAAAAATGGAAACATTATCAACGATTTGAATTTCTATTATAACGATTTCAATGAATCAATTCAAGCAAAGGAAAAAAAATAAGAAAGTTCTAAAAAACCTGTTTTTGGTAATAAACTCCATTCTGAAAACGTTGCAAAAACCAGTTCCTGCAGACGAATCGTCCGCGCTCCCACGGGTTTATTAAAAACATATTTTGAAAACAGAGACGACTGTTTCTTTTCTTAAAACAGTTCATGAAAGAAGAAAAATGTTAATATAGGCAACGTCGATAACCTAGGTTATATTTTTTGTTTTTTTGGAATTTACTTAATACAAAATTAAAAAATTGGAATAAGAAGCTTGAAAACCAAAAAAAAGATTGAAGTTGTTATTTTTGTATGTTATAATACAAATAAAAGCAAAAGTTTCAATGAAAGGAGCAATCATTCTCTAAAGAATTTTCCTGTTTTCATAATTATTTTATCGTAACCTAAAAGTCGTTATTGTCCTTTTATATTTCCCAATAAATTTAATTTTCTTAAGATATCTATCGTTATTCAGACAATTTACATTCAAGCCTGTTATTCCCCCCTAATCGTTATATTCGCAAGTCCGGCAACGACAGACGGATTACAGAAGACGAAACCTGTCGTCCAAACCGGCTTCGGTATTTTATTTATTTCCTGCTATTTCCTTTGCGTTCATTCGTCATTTATATCGTTATTTTAAGTTATTTGTATCGTTATTTTAAAATGAATGCATATCGGAACAACTCATTAATAAACTGTTGTTAAAATGTCCAAAACGCCAATAACATCCGAGCGAAAAGTCATTCTTGCGTTGATCGCATTGCTTTTAGGCTGGCTTTTGGCAACATTCATTCCAGTTAATTGGTCGTTGGATCAACCAAAGGCCGTTAATTGGTCGTTGAACTCCATAAAGTCATTTGTTGCCGAGAATGACGAACAAGTTATTCTTCTCGATGGAACAGGGGAAAAATATCTCTTTTCATCCGATTCTGAAACAACAACCCGGATTGATGCGGATTCGAGCCAAAATTTGGAAAATGACGAGTCGCTAATTTCTTCGCAAGATTCATTTATTATTTATACAGAAGATCAAAATGCGTCGGTTTTACAGCCCAGCGCTGCGGAAAAACCAGCTGCTTTAGTCAATGCCAAACCGGTTTTGGAACAAATTTCTCCGAAAGAGAATTTGTTCGCTTCCGCAACTTCCAAAGATATAAACGAAGAGCAATCTTCTTCCGAGTTAATTTCGATCCAAAAAATGGAAAATCATTTTGCTGTTCAATCTTCTGAACTCGAAACCGCTCAAGGCCAACTCGTTTTGAATTCCTTGCGAAATGCGGAAATCAAACGGATTGAGGAACCTCATGATTGGATAAATGAATTAAAAATAACGGAATATTCGCCTCCCCAATTTGAAACGGTTTCTCCGCCTGCCTGGTCTGACGAAGTTGGAACGGTTCTTCCTGTTAAAAATATCGACGAAAATCAATTAAATCAATCGTCTATCGGTTCTTTATTCGAATCCAATAAACCGCAAAACGACGGTCATTTTGTTCGCGTAACCTCAAAGGATACCAATGGCGCCCCGGATGCTTTAGCTGTCGAAAAAACCAATTTTTCCGAATTAAAAAGCGAGAATGCGCAATCGACAAATTTAATGGAAACCTCCAACAATTTTTCGCAACAGAATTTATCCATTGAAAGCAATCAATCGGACAATTTGCCCAAAAATATCCCGTTGGAATTGCTTGATCGCCCTGCGATCATAAATGCCAATCATTTTGAATCCCTGGCTTCGGATCCTTCGCAAGATTCGTCAAAAAAGTCTTTGGAAGCAGAAGAATCCCAATCCAATGATTCCTCATTGTCCTCCGAGTCCTCCGAAACAAAATCGCCGCTTGATTCTTTTCCCATTAAAGAAACAAGTTTTACCGAAAATCAGAACGATTCGTCTGGTCAGAATCATTTTTCGAAAACATTGGCATCAACGGACAATAAAACGGTTCAAGCTTTTTTGCTTAAACCGCAAAACGACTCCAATATTATTGAATCGGAAGAAAAAACCGACAATAATATTCGAGAAACGCAGCATATTGCCAGTCAAGAACTTGAACAGAACGTTTTAACGATTTTACAACCATCAAATTCTGTTCAAAATGTCCCGTTACCGCAACCGGTTAAGACCGCAGTTTTGGAAAAAGAAACCTCTTTTGAAGAATTGAAAAAACGTTATTCGTTTTCCGAAAAACAGATTGAACTTTTTCTTTTATTCAACCGAAATAAGTTGCAAAATGGGATATTTCCTGCCGCAACTCAACTTATTATTCCATAAAAAAAATCGGACGCAAACCTATTAAAAAACCGTTATTGTCGGGTTCGCAACTCGACAATGATCGCGGATTTCGAAAGGCAAAGTCTGTTGCCCATTCCAGATTCGATAGAAAAATCTTTCAACTCTTGTCGGGATATTTTGCTTGTCATTTTGTTATCGGATGAACCAATGAATAACTGTTATCATTTTGCTGTTGATATCGGAAACAGTTTCTGCAAGTTTGCCTGTTTTGCATTTCATTCTGACTCCAGGAAAAACCGGAATCCATTGCTTTCCGTTTGCGTTGAGACGTCCTCCCATTTTGACGATCTTGCTCTTTGGTTGAAAGAACTTGATGAGTCATTGAATGATAAAACGGCCTTTCTTTGGATTGTTTCGAGCGTCAACCAAAAAAAATATAACTCTTTCGCCTTTTGGATGAAACAGAATCGCCCTCAGGATATCGTTCATTTATTAACCATTTCTGAAATTCCAATGACTTTCCGTTATGATGATCCTCAAAAGCTCGGAATGGATCGCGCTATTGCCGCTTTTGGCGCTTCCTTGATCATAAAAAAGGATGTTTCCTTTTTTGTTGTTGATGTCGGAACCGCAACAACGATTGATTATATTGATTCATTCGGCATTTTTTGCGGCGGCGCTATTCTTCCCGGGCCAGAAATTGCTATTCAAGCTCTTATGGAACGAACGGAAAAAATTGCTTTATTTGTTAATAAAACTGAAATCAATAACAAATCGAACTCGTTTTTTCCTGCAACCAATACTCAAAACGCTATTCAAACCGGCATTAATTCTTCGTTGGTTGGAGCCGTTTTTTCCTCTTATGTCAAAATGGTTGCCCAAAATATTAAAATAGGTCAACTAAATCAAAAGGGAATGAAATCCAAAGAGTCCTTAAAACCGGCAAAACAGATTGATTCCTCAATTTCGATCCCTTTCCCTTCTATTGTCATAACCGGTCGAGCCGGTTATTCTCTGGAAGATCAGCTTGGTTCGCTTTTTTCTGAAGTCGCTCTCTTGAATCAACAACAATATTTTTCGCCTGAAATCAAATATTGCCCCGATCTGATTTTAACGACTTTATCAACCCTTGCAAGAAAACTTTTTTCCTTTCAATCGGATTGATTCTTCTCTTTCCTTTCGGGAAAACTCAACGTTTCTGCCCCTTTGTCTCGAAAAGAATATATTGCGTCGTCCATATTTGATTTTTCAACCAAAAAATTCCTTTTTTTCCGAAACTCAAAAGCGTCAGACAACTCATTCAAACCGAAACGGATTCTTCAATTCAAATCGATATAATCGGCACAATTTATTGCAGAACAAAGATCGTTTTTGCCGTTATAATCCGATTATTTTCAACTCCGTTGTTGAATATGGCTTCCTTTCCATTAATCCCAACCGTTTTTCCAATAAATTGATCAAGATTCTTTTCTGATTCAACAAAACAAACGATTTGGTTCGAGTCGCCCCATTTTTTAGCCAACGCATAAACAGGAAAACCTTCAGGTCGATTAGGGAAATAACCTAAAATGCCAATGGCATCAAAAGCGTTTGAACGTTCGGCGTTGAGAATCGAATTAAGATGTTTGGAATTTAATCGAACCGATTTTTCTGAATTGTTTTCTTTCAGCAAATCTTTGGAATAATTTGTTTGAGAACGATTGTTTTTTTCATTTTTTTCCAAAATATGAGCAGGAACTTCCCAAGTTGCAATATTTGCCTTTTGGCTTAAGTCAACCCAATCGTTAGAATCGGGCAACGGCTTTTGAACAGAGTCGCTATTATTAGGCATTTCATTGGTCAAAACGGCAATAACCTGTCGAATATTATCCGGCGACTTCCAACCCAATTCAGTCGATTGTTCTGAAGAATGATTCGATTCTGCCTTTTTCTGAGCCATAAACGTTGAAGGAACATTTGGCTCTTTGGAATCAACTTTAGTCTCAGGCAATTGATTCCCCCCTTCCCTCTCAATTAAAGAGGACGACGAATTTCGCATTATTTGCGGAACTGCTTGATAATCATGCGGCGGAACAAGTTGAGGCCCTTCTGTTTGAGGAATCAATGAAGGAATGCGGCGACTCGTCATTTTTAGATCCCGAGGCGTCGTCAATCGGGTTGATAAATTGGATGAAATGTTACGATTTTCTGTTGATGACAAACTTTTTCGTTTGCGATTTTTAAATGGATTATTCGATTCTGAAAAAGCAAATTGCAATTTGGAAGGCCGATTGGACGTTTTCGCTTGAAGCGATTGATCTTGATTGTTTTCTAAAGAAGAAACCGTTTGAACAGGACGTTCAAAAGAAATTTTATTGGATCCATTTTCATTTGGAACAGGAAACGGATCCAAACTCTCTTTTTTTTGAAAAAGAGCCTGATCGGCTGACAAAACGTCATTCATCGAAACGGAACCGCTAACCAAATGGACTGAAGAAGAATTATTATTGGAAAAAATATCCCTTTCCGATTGATTATCGGCCAAATAATGATCGTCAATTCTTCGATATTTTTGAATGGAATCCCAAACTTTTTTGACTTCGTAACGTTGATCGTCATTCTGGGCGACCTGAAACAGAGTTGAAGCGCGATCTTCTAAAAGTTCAAAAACATCTGGAGCTGCCTTCTTGCAAACAGAAAGAAAAAGATCGCGATTTAATCGGGCAACTTCAAATTTAAAATTGTCATCCATTAACTCGGAATCCCAAATTGGAAGCTTATAATCAACATCTTGAGGCGAAAAGGGATTTTGCGCATTTTCAGGATTCTCGGGACGCCGAATTTGATCTTTTAATCGTTCCGCGATAATCTGTATCGGTTTTTGGGATTGATTATTTTCCGAATTATCCGCTTTTTCTTGCAACGAAAAACTCTGAGCTTCTTCCGGATATTGCGTCATTAAAAACCCGTTTTCGATATGAGCAGAACCAGCAGAAAAATGATCGGAATGAGGAGATTGTTGCCCCTGATCATTTCCTGATACCGATTGATTATCGGGGCTATTTTTCTTCTGTTGATCAGGCAACAAAGAATGATGATCAGCTGATTCCGACTGCTTTGGACAAAAATCTTGCGAAACCGTTGATTTAACAGAATTCTTTTTTTGAATAAGTTGTCTATAATCTTCCATCGTTAAAAGTCGATCGGGAAGTTGCGAAATCAATTCGTCAGAAGTCAATAAACTTTCATGAATCCAGCGAAATTCCCCTGCCGGCGGCGCTATTTTAAACCATTGTTTTCCGTTTGATAATGTTGTCTGCCCTAAAATTTGAACCTTATCGCCATTTTTCAAACCAATTTGAATAACCGAACTATTCAAAACGGAATCAGCGCCAATTCGAACAGGAACTTCTTTTTCATTATTATTTGTTGTTACAATTCCGATTTTTCCGTAATCAACGCGAACAAATTGACCGCTGATCCAGGAAAAACAACCTTGCGGCGGTCGAATGGCACACCAACCGCCCTCATTTCGCAAAAATATCTCAACTTCGCTTCCCTGATTGATCATTCCGGTTGGATAATAATCAGATCCGGGGCCAGAATAAATCAAAGCCGAAGTTTTCAATGGAATCGAAAACGAAACTATTCCGCTTTGTTCAATATTATTATTTGAATCGACAAGCTGAGCAAAACATTGAGTCAGACAAATTCCAAAGAAAATGGATATCGAAGTCAATAAAATTGTTCTTCTTGTCTTTATTTTTGTATTTTTATTCATTTTAAGTCAAAAATTGATCAATAATGTCAAAAGAGATAATGAATCGAAACCGAAATGAGCAAGATTTTTCGTCCCTTGAAACCTGACGTCGTTCCGGCTTGCGGGATTTTCAATTGGCTTGAGCCTGGCCCCAAGAAACGGAAGTCTAGAAAAAATTTTTTATTTCGACAAGATCAATTTTGGAAAAGAGAGAAAGAAATTTTTTTGCAACTCGACAAAAAAGAAAACGTTGGCTATATTTTAGCGAAATGAGCGAAAAAATCAGGAAAAACTAATTTTGAAAACAGAAAAATATTATCTGTTCAAACAACAAATGACGGTTTTATCGATTTCCCCGACTTTTCCAGCCATTTAATCAATCAGAATTCAATTTTCAGAAAACATAAAAAACAAAGACGGTCGCCCATTCCGGTTTTCGATATCGAGATTAATTTCGATTTCGAAGTTTTTCCTCTGTCGACCAAAGGCCAGCGCTGGGCGAACTGATATAATAGACTTCTTCGCCGTCTGGCATAACATTGAATCCATTTTTCATTCTTTGCGGATCATATCGTTTCAACGTCTCATTAAGATCGGCATAACCAAAACAAACGCCGTTGATCTCCTCTTTTGTCAGATGTCCAGGCGCATAAGTTATTTTGAAACGATCTTCTGACGAACCATGAATCAAATGAGCTGTTCCATGCGTTAAATCCTGCAAAATCGGTTCTTGTTTCCAAAGTTCCATAACTTTTTTTGTTCCAGAATAGCCGAAACGTCGAATAAGAGCGTCAACTTCCTGCTGTTCGCCAAATCGTTTTAAACCGGGAGCAACAATAAGAAGTTCTCCGCCGTCTGCCATTGCCATTCGAGTTCGATAAATGGCCTTATTGGCAACCCAAGTACTGTAAAACTCGTCGCCCTGCATAACGGCAACGACTTTCTTCAACGGAGGAACAATCGTTATATTCTGTTTTTCTGACGCTCTGGCTCCGGCAAAATAAGTTTCGAGATCGTCGCCGGCATAAAAACCGGTATGCCCAAGGATTCCGTTATCGTCATAAGCCATAACAACTTCAATATAAAAATCAGGAAGCGAACTCAAATATTCCTTTTCTGCATAATTATAACAACGACGAAGAGGCGTCAATTGATTGCCGAGATTATTTTCGATTCCGCAGCAAGCGGCCATCATATGCGAAGCGCAAATCATTTCTTTGCCGCCCAGACCAATAAAATAATTTTTATTATGATTGGCAAATCCTAAAACCTCATGGGGAACAATATGGCCGATATTAATGACGAGATCCCATTTTTCTTCAAGCAACATTTTATTTAACGCAACAGGAATCTCCCAATCGGCTTTTCCTTGAGAAACATTTTGAACAAATGAGGCCGGGACTTCTCCAATTCGTTTTGAACCGTTTCGCCAGTCATGAGCATGAATCTTTTCTTCTGGAATCGAACCGAACATCCAGCGATTTTGTTCCGGAGTATGCGGAACATGTTGCCCGAGCGTCGGAATAACATGAACATCCGCTGTTGCCTCAAAAAGTTTATAAAGTTCTTCCGTAATCCAACCGGCTCCGCTGTGAGCCCGGGTTATATCGGGCGGCAAAAGAAGGACTTTTTGAGGATCAGACGCAATTCGCTGTTTCGCCTCTTGAGCTGCTTTTCGAGTTAAATTTAAAACATCTTCTTTTGACAAACGTCGTTCTTCTTGAAACCAAGGCATTTTTCTTCCTGACTGTTTTGAAAATTGTTCTTGTTTGATTTTTAAATAATATTTTGATTAAAACAACGGAATCAACCAATGCAACTCGCTTCGGAATAACAAGCAGTTGAATATTATTTGTTATTTTTGTTATTTTGAGAAACGGGATTGTCTTTCGAAATGAATCGACGTTCCAGGGCCTTTTCCCGCTTCTCGACCAATTGAATGAATCTGTTCAATCGCCATTTGATGCGTTTGTTGAGCGGTTTCATAAACCGCGGCTTTATTGGGATAAATTTCATATAAGTTGCGATATTCTATTGGCGTCAGATTCGGCATAATAACATTTGCGCCGCGCGAAAGTCCATTAATTCGTCCCTGTTTGCCATCGATAGTTGCAATGGCCGTTGTACTCGGAATATTTGCGGTCGGACAAACAAGGCGAGCCAATGCAATAACCTTAAAAGCCATTTCATTTGAACTTTCAACCTGTTCGGAGGAGCAGGGAAATCGAAAGGAATTGATTTTTGATTGCATTTCTTTTGATTGATTTTTTGATAAATCGGGATTTTGAGTCAAGTTTAAAGGCGAAGAAAAATCATTCGAAACCCAAAAACCATTTTGAATCGACAAACGACCCAGAGGCGTTTCCGGATGGGCCAAATAAGGGCCGCAACCGATCATATCGAGTTCAAGTTCGCGAAAAAGTTCGATATCGTTGGCCAAATCGGAGACGCTTTGTCCAGGAATTCCGATCATAACGCCGCTTCCGATTTCATAACCAAACTCTCGAAGCGTTCGCAAAAGTTTGAGTCGATTGGGATAAATCGAATCGGCGGCGCGAGGATGAATCGCCTCAAACAATTGTTGATTCGAAGTTTCAAATCGAAGCAAATAACGATCTGCGCCTGCTTCTTTCCAACGAACCCATTCTGATTCGTTGCGTTCCCCTAAACTAAGCGTTATCGCCAAAGAAAAACGGCGTTTTATTTCCTGGATCAATTCCGCAATAAAACCTTCATCCAGAAGAAAATCTTCGCCCGATTGAATAACAACGGTTCCATATTCGAATTCGTGAGCCAGTTTCGCGCATTCCAAAGCTTCTTTCATCGAAAGTCGATAACGGGAAATGTTTTGATGAGAAGCCCGAATTCCGCAATAAAGACAATTTCGTCGACAATAGTTCGACAATTCAATCAAACCTCGCAAATGAACAAAATGACCGACATTGTTTTGCCGAACATTGTCGGCCAACTGCCAAAGTTCTTGAAGTTTGTCTGCATCTTTTTCGCGCAACCAAAATAAAATATCGTCTAAAGAAATCATTTGAAGACTTTCCGTCTCGCGTCTTTTATCAATAAAATCATTAAAATTCTCCTAAACGCAAAAGTCAGGGAGAAAATCTTTAAGGAACGAATTTTGCCCGACAAATCAAGTTCTAAAAAACGATTTATTCAACTGGCTTGATTAAAATATTCAGGAAGTTCTAAAAACCTGGATTTTTTAATAAACGCATTTTGGAGAAAGTCGTTAAAATGAGTTCTTGCGGACGAGACGTCTGCGCTCTTAAGGTTTTTAGAACTTCCTATTCCTTCTTCATTTTAAAATAATAAAGGAAATTGAAGAAAATAAAAGAGATTGATTCTTTTTAACGCTTTTTTTTCATAAAATTGTTTTCCATTGCAATCTCCCCCCTTGAAAATATTGTTAAAATGATTTTAATCTATATGTTTCATGATCTATTTATATTTGGATGAAATCCCCGATATTTCATCTTGTCATCATGAAGGTCTTCGGCGTGAATCGAAGGGGCTCTCATGATTTTTGCCGCTCTCCTGATTGTTTTTTGCAAAAATCTGAGCTTTCCATTTACCGTTCAGAATGGGAAATCTGTTTCTCCGGCGTTTTCGCGAACTGTTCTGAAGACGTTTTGTTTCATTTAATTTAATCCGATTCACAAAAATAAAATAAAAAAAAGAAAATAGGTTCGTTCGATGGAAAAAACATTTATGGCAAAGCCCGGCGATGTTGAGCAAAAATGGTTGGTCGTCGACGCAAAAGATAAAGTTGTCGGCCGTTTGGCAAGCGATATCGCAATGATTCTAATGGGAAAACATCGCCCTACATATACGCCCCATATCGATACCGGAGATTATGTCATTGTTCTTAATGTCGATAAAGTTATCTTTACAGGCAAAAAATGGTCGAACAAAAGATATACTTGGAATACCGGTTATCCCAGTCTTCGAAGCGAAACTGCCGCTGAACGTTTTGCAAAGAAACCTGAATTGATTCTTAAAGAAGCTGTTCGCCGAATGCTTCCCAAAAACAAACTTGCTGGCAAAATGCTTGAAAAAATGAAGCTTTATACAGGCGATCAACATCCGCATCAAGCGCAATGTCCGGAAGCAATTGAATTGGCAATCAAATAACAATCATTTATCGTTACAAATAACGATTCAAATTTTTTCTTCAAGGCATTCCATTTTGGGATTAATTGACTATTGGGAAAATTTGTACAAAGAATATATTAAAGGAATTTAGGTCGATGATTAAACGAGGAAATTTCGTTATTGAAGGAAACGGGAAAAACGACAGTCTTGGAACGGGACGTCGAAAGAGTTCTATTGCCCGCGTCAGAATTCGAGCCGGTCAGGGTCAAATCAGCATTAACGATCGCGAATTTGAAGAGTTCTTCCGAACGCCTCAACTTCGCGAAGCTGTTTTAGCTCCTTTGGTCGCAACGGACAAAAAAGAATCCGTTGACGTTATTATAACAGTCAGCGGCGGCGGAACAACGGGTCAAGCAGACGCCTGCAAAATGGGAATCGCTCGAGCATTGAAAAGTTTTGATCCCGAAATCGAACCGATTTTACGCGAGCAAAGTTTGCTGACTCGAGACGCTCGAGAAGTCGAACGCAAAAAATATGGACTTCGAAAAGCTCGACGAGGAACACAATTCTCGAAACGTTAATTGTTTACGAGTTTGAATATCGTCTCGCGTCTTCCATTCAAAATATTTGTCTGTCCCCATTGAAACAAATTTGATTTTCATTTTCCTTTATCTCTTTGTTTTGATTTAGGAAAATGAACGGTTCATTAATAGAATTTGAAATCAATAATTATTTCGTTTCAACGAATTTATTTTGAATCCCGCCTGTTATCCTTTTGGTTTCATTAAGATTCTTTTGAACGAAGTCATTCTTGTTAAAAAAGACAAATTCTGACGTTTGTATTGGAATTTCTGGATAAACGGAAATAACAGTTTTAACTAAAATAGCGACTCATAACTGATATTCCCGCTTTTCATTGAATTTGTTTTTTTGGTCATCCAGAAGCCGGTTGAGCGAGACGCAGACTTTGCCCCTTCGTAATCTGCCTGCCTTTGCCGTCTGGTTGACGAAAAACCGACGATCCCGAATTTTCAACAGGTTCGAGTTTATTTTGTTGCTTTCTGATAAATCTATATTTTGATATTAAATCGGTATGGGCAACAAACTTCGCCCTTCGGTCGTTGCCGGTTTGCGTCCCCAACGATCCCGGCTTTGCAACAGGCTTGAATTTCAATGATTTAATCTTTGATTCTTCTTATTAATTCGCGATCAAAACGAATCATTCTGTTTTTTATTCAATCCGGTTCAAAATCGCCCGTTGTTTTCGTTAGCGTTTGGCAATGATAACTCATTAACATTGCAATCCCCAACAACTCGAATTATTTTTCGAATCATTACGAATATGGAATAAATTATGGTTTCTGAGAACAAAAAATTTGAACATCATTTTTATAAGGTTAACGGTTGCGGCTGCGTTTATTCTTTGGTCGATAACAAAGGAATCATTCATTTAAACGCGGTTATTTCTCCCGATAAAGAAGGAGATTGTCAAAGTCAAACCTTTTCCGTTCTAAAGCGTCTTCATGCAATCCTCGAAAAAGAAAGAATGCTTGGTTCCGTTGCTCATCAAACCGTTTTTCTGCGAAATATTGGCGATAAGCAGCTTGTTCGAAAATTAATGATCGATTATTATGGCGATAATCTCCCTGTTATAACTTATGTTCCTCAGTGTCCTTGCGATAAGGATTTGTTTTTGGTCATCGAAGTTCATGCCATTCACGGAGAAACGAAACGAGTTCGATTTTTGCGTCACGACGAGCATGCCATAACGATTGATTATTCTAATATTTCAATTGGTTATTTTGGCGATTTGATTCCAGACGAAAAACCAGTCGGCGCTTATCATCGGGCGTTTAATTCGTTTGCTAAAATGCGCGATATTTTGGATAAGAATGGCTTTTCGATCACGAATCTTTTACGAACCTGGATTTATCAGGGAAATATCCTTCTCTCCGAAGGCAAAACGCAACGTTATAAAGAATTGAATCGCGCTCGAACCGTTTTTTTTGAAGGAACCCGGTTTCTTGAGAATCTTGTTCCCGAAACGATTCAACGGACAGTTTATCCGGCGAGCACAGGAATTGGTTCCGATGACGTTGATGTCCGACTCAGCGCAATGGCCATTCAAACGCAACGGAAAGACGTTCTGGCGATTCCATTGGAGAATCCCGAACAGACGCCCGCTTTCGATTACGGAGAGGTTTATAGTCCTCAGAGCCCTAAATTTTCGCGAGCAATGGCTGTTTCTTATGACGATTGTTGTTCCATTTATGTTTCCGGAACCGCAAGCATTATCAACTCGGAAACCGTCTTCATTGACGATATTGAAGGACAAACCAATCAAACTCTGGACAATATCAAGGCTCTCATTTCCGGCGATAATATGAAAAAGCATGGGATCGAAGGATATGATGCTTATCTCAACAATTTCTGTTCCGCCCGCGTCTATATAAAATATCCGAGCGACGTTGAAAAAGTCCGAGCCATATGCGAAAAAAAAATGGGAAATACGCCAGTCGTTTATACAATATCTGATATTTGCCGCGACGATCTTTTGGTTGAAATTGAGGGCGTTGTCTCTTGTCAAAGACTTGCAAAATAGTTTATATGAATAAAGCCATTCCAGACAAACGCGAAATGGCGGCAAGTTTCAAACAGCGTTTCCAATCAGAAACAGGATTGAGAATATCCCAAAGTTCCAATGAGCCGAAGCGACTCAATCTGTTGTTTGACTTCAGCAACGATTCCCCTCAAAAATAATATAATCCGTTCGTTTGAATCTGCGTTAATCCGAAATTCTTCATAACAATGATTCAGAACGGATCGAATTCTCAAAGTCAAACAATTGAAATACTCTTTTCGAATGATTCAGAATAACGCGCTGAATAAGATATTTTATCAAAACAATCAATCAAAAGATTTCATTTTCAATCAACTGCTCAAATGTCTGTCGTTTGCGAATCAGCTTCGGTTTGCCCTCGGAAATAAGAATTTCAGCAGCAAAGGGTTTGGAATTATAATTTGAACTCATAACCGAGCCATAAGCGCCGGTTTTCTCCAAAATGAGATAATCGCCAACGTCGGCAACAGGAAGTCGACGTTTGGAAACAAATCCGCCCTCTTCTTGCGTAAAAATGTCTCCGGATTCGCAAAGAGGGCCGCCAATAATAACATCCTTTTCTTTCTCGCTCAAAGGAGTATCATCTCCCGAGGCGATTGAAATCGGATGATATGCCCCATACATAATCGGACGAACCAAGTCATTAAATCCGGCATCAACGAGATAAAAATCATTTTCCCCCTGTTTTTTGACTGCCCGAATCTGACTCAACAAACAACAACTTTCGGCAAGCAGATAACGACCGGGCTCAATTTCCAAATGAATCGGATGACCAAATTTGCTTTCCAAATGATCCATTGTTGTCTGCCAAAGTCGATGATATTCCTTTAAATCGATATATTCTTCGCCGTTTTTGTAAGGAATCGGAAGACCGCCGCCGCAACTGATCGTTGTTATATCAAATGGATTGGTCAACGCAACGTTTGCCATTGCCTCGCAAACCTTGGCCAAATGGTCCAAATCGGTTCCGGAACCAATATGCATATGAAGCCCAACGACTTCCAAATCGAAATGAGCCGCCAAGTCCAAGCAGCGATGAACTTCGCTGAACCAAATCCCATGTTTCGCCTGATCGCCGCCTGTATTCGTCTTCTGACTGTGACCATGCCCGAATCCAGGATTAATTCGAAGCGTTATTTTTCGACCGGGAGCGCGTTCTCCGAGTTGCCAAATCATATCCATAGAACCGCAATTGACATGAACGGGAGCCTCATCGGCGATTAAATCCAAGGCTTCTTTGTCAAAAATATCCGCTGTATAAACAATCGGATATGGTTTGCCTTCCGCTTCCGGTTCGACAGAATAACCTGCCGCCAAGGCTCGTTTGATTTCCATTGCGCTTACGGCATCAATAACAGCGCCATTTTCTCGAAGAAGTTTGAGAATCGCAATATTGGAACAAGCTTTCTGAGCATATCGAACAATGTCAAAGGAAGCGAGGTCGGCTAAACGTTGTTTGATTGAAGCGGCATCATAAACAAACAGAGGCGTTCCGAATTCCTGAGCAAGTTCTTTAACGGGAATTCCTGATATTTCCGAACGTCGATTGCAAAATGTAAAATGGTCTGACATTTTAAACCTCTGGCTTTCATTCTTAATAATATTGTGTAAAATGAAAATAATATTCATTTAGAATCAGTCAAATTCAGATCAAGATTTGGAATTCCGTCAACGAGAATTATGCAAGGATTTCAGCGTTTGCTGATTCATTGGGTCGTTTGTCAAATATCAACAAAGAGAAACAAATTATAACGAAAATAACGCTCATTATAGGTCAAACAGCAACAATGTCCGTTGCGTTTTGCGAATCGGAATGATTGGCGAAACCAATTATTCCCCAAATATGGTCTGGCTTAATATTTTCAATTCTTTTGATTGCTTGAAAATTCATTTTCATTTTATCAAAACTAATCATTTCCCTTTATTTTGCCACAAAATCCTATAAAAACAAGGAATCATCTCATGAAAAAATGTTTTTTGAGTATTTTTTTGATTTTTGCTACAGCGTCAATATTTGCTCAGCAATCAACAATTCCAGAGTTGGAAGGTCAATATCAAGATCAACTTCCGGCGCCGCCAGAAGGAATGGAATGGAAACTTGTCTGGAACGACGAATTTGATGGCGTCGAAATTGATTATCAGAACAAATGGGAAGCGCCCAATCATCCGCGCCGGGACGGCTTTTGGTCGCCAAAGTCATTTGCGCTTGACGGTCAGGGCAATCTCAAAATGATGATTTTTCAAGACGAAGAGGGGCAATTTGTTGACGGTTGTCTTCGAACTCGCGGAAAATATGAAAAAGCGAAAGGTTTTTTTGTAACTCGCATGAAAATGCATCAAGAAGTTGGTCATTGGTCCGCTTTTTGGCTTTATTCAGCTTCGGAAGGAAATCTTGGCGAAGGAAGTCAAAACGGCGCAGAAATAGATATTATGGAAAAACCCTGGCTTGATGAACGCGTTAATTTTGCGATTCATTGGGACGGTTACGGAAAAGAGCATCAATCCGTCGGACATGTTGCCAAAATTGACAAAGTTATGGACGGTTTTCATACATTTGGTCTTTGGTGGGCCGATGACGCTTATCGATTTTATATCGACGGCAATTTGGAATGGGAAACAACAGCAGACGGAATTTGTAACGTTCCGCTTTATCTCAAACTTTCCGATGAAATCGGAAGTTGGGCCGGAGATATCAAAACAGCGTCATTGCCTGACGAAACCCTCATTGATTATGTCCGCGTTTACGATTTGTTTCCTGTTCAAAAATAATTATTTGAACATTTATTTCCAAAACTTGAAAAAAGCCAAATTCGTTGGATCGGTCAATCCGTCAACGAAAGGATTTTGAAAGGGCAAATTCGGTTGCCTTTTTCGGATTCGGAATTTGAAAAGAAAGCGTTTTTAGTTAAAAAATGCTTTTGAACTTTTATTATTTAATTCCTTTATTGCCCGCTTATCAACTTTTCTGACCTGATTGAATAACGAATGACTTCTTCAAATCAAACGCATTCACAAAAAACAAAAAAACCGCGACATATTGCGATTATCATGGACGGCAACGGACGTTGGGCGCAACAAAGGGGTCTTCCGCGATCGGAGGGACATCGTCAAGGAGTCCAAGCCGTTCGTCAAATAACTGCGGCTTGCGATGAACTCCAAATTGAACAATTGACTCTTTATTGTTTTTCAAGCGAAAATTGGAAACGCCCGGAAATTGAATTGAATGCTTTAATGGCTCTTCTCAAGTTTTATGTCATTCAGGAACGTTCAGAACTTCAGGAAAAAAATATTCGATTAGAAATAATCGGTCGACGATCTGGAATTCCGCAAGATATTTTGGAAGCTATGGACGAAACAGTTCGTCTCTGTTCGCGAAATACCGGGCTCATTCTTCGTTTAGCGATTAATTATGGAAGCCGCGCCGAAATTGTTGATGCCGTTCGAGCCATTGTTCATGAATTGGACGATATTCCAACGCGAACCAAACTTCTTAAGAACTCAGGAAAAGCAAACATTGACGAGTTGATCGACGAAGATTATTTTGCGTCTCATTTGTATACAGGCGGCTTTCCTGATCCCGATTTATTAATTCGAACAGCTCATGAATTTCGATTAAGCAATTATCTTCTTTGGCAACTCAGTTATGCGGAAATTTGGATAAGCGACGTTTTATGGCCTGATTTCGATCGAGCGGAATTGTTGAAAGCGATTGACTCATTTTGCCGACGCGATCGACGTTATGGCGGTTTGAATGAAAATTTTCTTTCGAAAAAAACACTGAAATAAAAGATTGAACTCAAATCAATCGCCCCGGTTCATCGGGGTTACAAGACCGCAATGTCAGAATGACGAAAGGGGAATTTCCTTTCTGCTTCGAAATATGAATAGCGACATTCGATTCGATTTTTATTTCTATTTTCGAAACCAGACGGGAAAATAACTGGCTAAAGAGAGTCCCAGCGCTAAAAAAATGCTGGCCAACCCGATTTCCCAAAGCAAGCTCTTTTGATCGGCAAAACATTCCGCTAAAATTAAAATAGAACCGGCCAAGATTAAAGAACAACAAAAAAACATATTGGCTAAGCGCCAACTTGCCCAGGTTATCGTTCGATCAAGATGTTCAAGGCCTTCATGCGAAAGTTTGAGTTGAGTTTCTCCCTGTTTCAGCATTGCAAATGCCTGATCAATATGATCGGGAAATTTCGCAAAGAAACGACTATAACTGTCTAGCGTCTGAAATAATTCCCGCGTTATTTGTCGAGGACTGAACCGTCGTTGAATCAAGCGAAAGATATAGGGTTTGGCATGCTCAACAAAATTAAAGTCCGGCAAAACCGACGCGATAATCCCTTCCAACAAACTCATTGTTTTAATAAGGAAAAGAATATCGCTTGGGCAAGAGATATGATATTTTCGAAGTTTAACGAAAAAGTCCTGTAAAATGCGGCTGATATTGAGTTGGTTTAATGGAACGGACTGGAACCTTGCGACATAAGTTGAAATATCGGAATAAAAATCGCGACGTCCAGCGATAACCGGCTTGACGTCTGCCAGTTGAACGACAGAATTCAAAACGCGATCAGGATTATCGGAAACGATTCCATAAAAGATTCCAGCGAGAAGATCGGACGTTTTTCGATCCAAATGACAGGTTAATCCGCAATCAATGAAAATAACGACATTATCTTTATTAACGAATATATTGCCTGGATGCGGATCGGCATGAAAAAAACCGAATTCGAAACATTGACGAAAAACCGCATGAAAAAGATGATCAACAATTAACTGTCGATCTTTTTCCGAGATATTATTAACATCCAAACGGGAAATTGGATTTCCATGAATTTCTTCTATTGTTAGAACTTCTTTCGTTGTCGCCTGCCAATAAACTTTCGGAAAATGAACCGTTGCAGAATCGGCAAAAAGTCTTCCCAAACGCTCGGTTGCTTGAGCTTCATTTTGAAAATCCAATTCTTGAAAAAGCTGGACGGAAAATTCTTGAACCATTGAAATGGGGCTGAATCCAAGATTAGGTTCATATGATTCGATTTGTTTGGCAATAAAAAGAAGAACCTCAAGATCGGCGTTGATTATTGATTGAATATTGGGACGCATGATTTTGATGACGGCATGAGTTCCATCGATCAAAACGGTTCGATGAGTTTGCGCTATTGAGCCTGCGGCAAGCGGCTTTTCTTCGATCGAACGAAAAACCGTTTTCCAATCGCCTTGAAAATTATTTTGAAGAATTTCTTCTATTTTTGAAAAAGGGAGTTCGACGCATTGATCTTGTAAGAGTTTGAGTTCCTGGATCATTTCTGAAGGCAATATATCGGAACGAACGCTTAAAATCTGGCCAAATTTGATGAATGTCGGCCCCAATTCTTCAAAAACAATCCGTATTCGTTTCGCAAATGTCAGATTGTCTGAAATATTATCGGCTTTGGGTTTCGAAAAGAGATTGCGGCTTCGTCGATAAAAACGTTCTAAACCAAACATTCGAACAAAATCGCCCAAACCAAAACGAATGAGAATGCCGACAATTTCAGAGACGCGTCGAATATTGCGAAATGTATTGAAAAAGGGAAACGATATCGGCATTGATTGATTCTTCTCCGAAAAACAGGCGAATTACAACAAATAAAAGAATTGCACAAAATATATTATATAATTAAAATAAGACAAAGAAAAGTCCGCTCGATAATTATTCTCGAAAGGAAATCATTCTTTTATTCTATTGAAGCGACGAAAAATTTCTTGAAGGATCATTAAACCTTTTTAAATTTCTCTTGTAAAACCCCCAAAGAATGTTATATTTCATTAAAAAGAATCGCTTTGAAATCGTTTCCTTAACCTTTTTATCAATGTTTCATTTTAGACTCTATTGCGGTTCAATAGGAACTTCTCGACCATTTTGTCTCTTTGGAATAACGCAACTTCAAACAATAATAAAAACGGGAACCATTCAAATCAACCGATTATGCCTTTTCCTAATCGACTCAACGTTGTCGAGTTTGCCAAGTCAACGGTTCATTGGTTCGCGTTTTTTGATTTACTCAATCCGTTTTCGACAACCTTACCTGGAAGAAAACGACTTGTCTCTTTTTGGGGCAGAACTTTTTTCCGCAAATATTATGTCATTATTATAAAAGAAAGAGAAACCAATGCTTTTGAATGTCAACAGAATAAAATTTGACCGATTGTTTCTTTTATTGATTCTCATTATTTTAAGCGTCAATGATTCAACTCTTCGAGCCCAAACAGTTGATGACGTTACAGGTCAGACGCATCGATCCGATAATAACAGTTTGGCAATAATCGCACAAAATTCCGAATCAACCTTGACCGTTGAACGCATTTATGGTTCCAATGATTTTTTGGCCGCTGGTTTGAGCGTTCATTGGGCGAAAACAGGAAACAAATATTCAAAACTTGTTGCGTCAAAAGACGAATGCGGCGGAACGGATATTATTTGGGAAGATCCAATTTCGGGTCAAACAACGATTTTGGTTCATGCCTCGGAATTGGTTCCGACCATTCGAGACGAAAACGGGAAAATTCGAAATGAGAAACCGATTTCAATCGCTCATTATGATTTTTCAAATGACTGGTCTCAATTTCTTATTTATACAAATACGAAAAAAGTCTGGCGAACTCATTCTCGAGGCGATTATTGGATTCTTGACAAAACAAGAAACATATTTCGCAAACTCGGCGGCGAGGAAGCTCCCGAATCAACGCTTCAATTTGCCAAACTTTCGCCAAACGGTCAGTATATCGCTTATGTTCGCGAAAATAATCTTTATGTCGAAGAGATTTCAACGGGCAATATTATTCCATTAACAACGGACGGAAATGACGACATCATCAACGGAACATTTGATTGGGTTTATGAAGAGGAATTTGAAATTCAAGACGGTTTTCGTTGGAGTCCTGACAGCAAATCAATTGCTTTTTGGAGATTGGATACAACAAATGAACCAACCTTTACAATGATTGATCAGGTTAATCATTTTTATCCCAAAACAATTTCCTTCAAATATCCCCGAGTCGGTTGCCAAAATGCTTTGGTTCAAATTGGAATCGTTGACGTTCCTCAAACAGATTTTCAAGATATAAAAACGCTTCCGAAAGCTAAATTTGTCGCTTTTGACGATCCCAACGAATTTTATATTCCCCGAATGGATTGGAAATCGTCTCAAGGTCCGACTCTTCAAAAAATGCCGAGAGCTCAAAATCGTTGCGAACTTCTTCTGATTAATCCCAAAACAATGAAGCCAACGATTCTTTTATCGGAAACGGATTCTGCCTGGGTTTCGGTTTATGATCCGATTTGGCTCGCCGATAACAATCGTTTTATTTGGATTTCTGAACGAGACGGTTTTCGACGTTTTTATCTGACGTCTCTCAGCGAACCGAATCATTTCGTCGCAATCTCGCCCGAAAAAATGGATATTATTGATTTTGTTGCGTTTGATTACGAGAAAACAGATTCAAATATTTCTTCCCAAAGCAATAATTCGTCCCAACAATCAATAGAAACAGGACTTTATTTTTACGCGTCGCCGGAAAATGCGACAGAAAGATTTCTTTTCCGCATTGACCTTGACGGCAGTCAATTTGCAAAAGTTTCGGGAGCTTCGTCTTCCGAAAGCGGGTTTCATCAATGGCAGATTTCCGCTGACAGTTCTTTGGCTGTTCATAATTGGTCGTCTTTGGGCGTCCCCCCTTCTTTTGAACTTGTTCAACTTGACAAAAGCAACGCGACGCAAATTCGTCTTATTGAAGAAAATAATGAACTGAAAGAAAAACTTGAACAAGAAAAACTTGGAAAAACCGGATTTCTTTCCTTTGAAATAGAAGACGAAGAAACCGGGGAAACGTTTGAAATTGACGGATTTTATATTCTTCCGCCCGATTGGAATGAAAACGATCCCAACCAAAAATATCCGTTACTGATTTATGTTTACGGAGAACCTGCCGGTCAAACGGTTCAAAACAGCTGGGGGGGGGCAACCTATCTTTTTCATCAAATGCTTTCAAAACGCGGTTGCATTGTTGTTTCCTTTGATAATCGAGGAACGCCTCTTCCCAAAGGTCGTTTATGGCGAAAAGTCATTCATAAAAAAATTGGCCAAATTGGTCGTCAGGATCAAGCTGCGGCTCTCCGAAAATTGCTCCAAAATTGGGAATTTTCCTCAAAAATCGACGCGGACAGAATCGGAATTTGGGGTTGGAGCGCCGGGGGAACTTCGACATTGAATCTTCTTTTTAATTATCCCGATTTATATAAAGTTGGAATTGCCGTTGCGCCGGTCCCTGATTTTCGTTATTATGACACAATTTATCAAGAACGATATACTGGACTGATTGACGAATCGCCGCAAAGTTATCAAAACGGTTCTCCCTATTCTTTTGCGCAAAATCTTCAGGGAAAACTCCTTTTGATTCACGGAACAGGCGATGATAATTGCCATTATCAATCATTTGAACGTCTGGTTGACAAACTGATTAAATACGGAAAATCGTTCGATTTGATGTCATATGCGTTTCGATCTCATCGAATTTCTGAAGGAGAAGGAACAACGCTTCATTTAAGAAATTTAATGCTTCGTTTTTGGGAAACCAATCTGTTATTGAATCGAAATGAATTGCCAATTGATTCTGAAAACACATGCATTAAATAAAGAAAAGCGACCGTTTCGCCTGAGAAACAAATTCAATCGCCGTTAAGGGGCATTAAAAAAGTTAAAAAAAAGAAATATTTGATAATTCCCTCTTTACAAAAAAATGTTGTTTGTTATCATATTGGGAAATGATTTGATTGTTTTTTCCCAATCACTTCATTCAGATCGATAAAGGCTGCGTAGCTCAGTTGGTTAGAGCGGCGGCTTCATAAGCCGTAGGTCGTCGGTTCAAGTCCAACCGCAGCCATTTTATCTTTTTTGTTGAGTTAAATGACGTTTCCTGTTATTACGAATAATTATTTAAACGTCAATAAAGTTTATTTGTTATTTAACGTTTTTAATTCACATAAAAACTTTAGACCGAATAAAACGCTCAAAAATCGATTCGATTGATTAATAAAGGAATGAATTAAATGACATTTTTCTTTCAATTTCGCTTTAACTTTAAAAGTTATTTTTGAAATTTGATGAAATTATGTCGACATTCTTATTATTAATGAGAATTAAATCCTGAAAAGGGGTTGATGAATTTCATCAACCCCCTTTTTTTTGGGATTTCAAAATTCAAAGCTTTTTGATTCCGTAAAATTTCATTGAATTTATAGTTTATCGATTGCATTTCCTTTATCTCCCAAACGATTACAACGAAAAAACAAATTGGATAAAATCGTTAAAAATCAAGACAATCTAAATGCAATCCGTTCAAGTATTCGATCATTTCGTTTCAGAAACAGGCAAATACAATGATGACCCGATTTCATCCGGCAAGCAATCCTGATTTCATGCCGCTGGAAACTCTTCGAGAACTGCAATGGAGCCGTTTTCAAAAAATTCTTCGACATACATGGCAAAACGTCCCTTGGTATCGAGAAAAATTGAAGTCTTATGACGTCAAAATAGACGACATAAAGTCTTTGGACGACATTCATAAACTCCCGTTTATAATCAAAACCGATCTTCGAGATACATATCCTTTTGGAATGTTTGCCGTTCCAATGAGCCAAATTGTTCGCGTTCACGCAAGCAGCGGAACGACAGGCAAACCGATTGTTGTTGCCTATACCAAAGAAGATCTCGAAGTTTGGGACGAAGTTATTTCGCGATCTTTAGCCAATTTTAACGTTTCCGATCGGGATATCCTTCAAAATTCTTTTGGTTATGGACTCTTTACAGGCGGATTGGGACTTCATTGCGGCGCGCAATTTCATGGCGTAACCGTCATTCCAATGTCCGGCGGAAATACAGAACGGCAAATCATGCTAATGCGCGATTTCAACGTTTCTGTCATTTCCTGTACGCCAAGCTATTTTGTTCATTTGATCGACGCAGCCCAAAAAATGGGCGTTGATATTAAAGAGTTAAATTTGAAAACCGGCATTTTTGGCGCAGAACCCTGGACAGAAGAAATGCGAAAAACAATCGAACGGGAAGCCGGAATTAAAGCTTATGATATTTATGGTTTGACCGAAATTATTGGACCGGGCGTTGGCGCTGAATGTTCTCATCAAGTTGGGCCGCATATTTTTGAAGATCATTTTTATCCGGAAATTATTGATCCCCAAACATTAAAACCGCTTCCGGACGGCGAATGGGGCGAACTCGTTTTTACAACATTGAACAAATGGGCAATGCCCCTCATTCGATATCGAACCCGCGACATCACTCGAATCCATACGGAACCTTGTCCTTGCGGTCGAACAATTCGACGCATTGACCGCATTTCGCATCGAAGCGACGATATGTTTATTATTCGCGGCGTCAATGTCTTCCCCGGTCAAATCGAATCGGCCTTATTAGCTATTGAGGGCGTTTTGCCTCATTATCAAATTATATTGACTCGATATAACGGCTTGGATAATATTGAAGTTCAAGTTGAACTTTCGCCGAATCAGTTTGACGATACGCTTCGTTCCATTGAAGCTGTTCAAAAAATGATTACGGAAAAAATTCAACATACAATCGGCATTCGCGTTAAAGTTCAATTGGTCGAACCCAATCGCATTCCTCGAAGCGAAGGAAAAGCCAAACGCATTATTGATCAAAGAAGCTAATTGATCAAGAATCTGATAAACGAAAATCTGATAAAACGAAGTCGAATGCGCAATCGGCTTCGTTTTCCCAAACCTGTTCAAGATCGACGGACTTACGAAATAAAACGATCCGTTTTTATTGCCTTGAAGATAAAATGGTCGTTTTTATTTAAGAGCCTGAGCCAGAAATTGACCGGTTGCCGAAACAGGACAACGCGCTATTTGTTCTGGAGTTCCCTCCGCAATGATTTCTCCCCCTTCTTCGCCAGCGCCCGGTCCAAGATCAATTATATAATCGGCAGATTTGATCATTTGAAGATTATGTTCGACAACAATCAAAGAATTTCCGGTTTCAACCAGCGCATCAAAATCGTCAAGAAGTTGAACAATATCGGCAAAATGCAACCCGGTCGTTGATTCGTCAAGAATAAAAAGACAACGGCCCTTTTTGCTGTTCGATAAATAAGCGGCCAACTTTAATCGTTGAGATTCGCCGCCTGAAAGCGTATTCGCCGGTTGTCCCAATCGAATATAATCGAGTCCAATATCAATTAAACGCTTAAGTTTCTGCTGGATTTTCGATTGACCTCGAAAGAAAGCAAACGCTTCTCGAACTGTCATATCAAGAATTTCCGCAATATTTTTGCCGCGATAAAGAATGTCAAGGATTTCGCGTTGATATCTTTTCCCGTTGCATTGAGGACATTTAACAAACATATCCGCCATAAACTGCATATCAATGGCAATAAACCCTTCGCCTTTGCAAGTATTACAACGACCGCCGTCAACATTAAAACTGAAATAACCGGCGTTATAAAGATTCGCCTTTGCTTCCGGAGTTTCAGCAAACAGAATTCGAATATCGTCAAAAATCTTCAAATATGTCACAGGATTCGAACGCGGCGAACGTCCTATTGGCGATTGATCAATCAGAACGACATCGTCAATCTGTTCGACGCCGAGAATTTTGTCATAAGGAAGCCCTTGAACGTTTTCCTTTCCAAGTTTTTTACAAATGGCCGGATAAAGCGTTTCTTGAACCAGAGAACTTTTTCCGGCGCCGCTAACGCCGGTTACTAAACAAAGAACGCCAAGCGGAAAAACAGCATTAACATTCTTTAAATTATAACCCCTTGCCCCAATAAGTTCGATAAATCCGTGTTCAAGAATGCGGCGTTTCGTCGAAGAACCGCCTGTTCTTTTGCCCGACAAATAACTTCCGGTCAAACTTTTTTCCGACTTTTTGATTTCGTCAACAGTTCCATCAAAAACAATTTGGCCGCCATTTTGGCCCGCTTCCGGACCTATTTCAATGATTCGATCTGCCGCTTCAAGAATAGTCGGTTCATGTTCGACAACAACAACAGTATTCCTCCGATCTCGAAGTTTTAAAATTGATTGAAGAAGTTGATTTATGTCTTTCGGATGAAGACCTATCGACGGTTCATCAAGAACATAAAGCATATCGACCAAACTGGAACCAAGAACAGAAGTCAAACTGACGCGACGTTGTTCTCCGGAACTAAGCGTTCTCATTGCCCGATCCAACGTCAAATAGCCAAGTCCAACCTGATTCAAATAAAAAAGCCGATTCTTTAATTGATTTAACGCAATGCTCCCAATTTCTGTTTCATAGGAACTCAATTTCCATTGCTCGATTACTTCAAGCAAATGGGATATCCGCATCGACGACAGTTCATAAATGTTTTGATTCTCAAGTCGAACCGCTAACGATTCCGGTCGCAAGCGAGTTCCCTGACAAAATGGGCAAACTCGATAACTTCGCCAGCGACTGAGAAAAACGCGAATATGCATTTTATATTTTTGTTTTTGCAAGCGAATAAAGAAGCCGTTCAATCCGTCATAATTGAGTTTGGGACTTCCGTTGAGCAAAAGATCAACTTCTTTTGAGGTCAATTCAGAAAAAGGAACGTCGACGCGAACGCCCAACTGGTCCGCAATCCCCAATAATTCTTGGAGTTTATATTGATAAGCGGCCCCAGTCCAAGGGGCAATCGCATCGTTTCGAATGGATCGTTTTTTATTCGGAACAATTAAATCCAAATCCAGAACCATTAAATTCCCAAACCCTTCGCAGATCGGACAAGCGCCAAGCGGACTGTTAAAACTGAAAAGTTTGGGCTGCGGTTCCGGATATTCAATTCCGCAATCTTCGCAACGATGATTGCGACTGAATCCGACGAGCGTCCAATCCTGATTGTCAATGCTATACGATTGACCAAATCTCTCCGGAAGCGGATTATTCGAATGACAACAAGAAGATTCATTGTTCTCAAGATCAATATGAGTTTGCGGAAACGAGTCTCCTTGAAAGAAAATCCAGCATTGCGACTCGCCATAGGCCAAAGCGGTTTCCAAAGATTCTCGAATCCGATCGGCCGAGGTCGTTCCAACTGTTATGCGATCAACAATAAAAAAGAGTTGCGGCGGTCCGCCTGGTTTGAGCATTTCATTTCGTTTTTGAAGATAATCGTCGAGAAAAGCGTCCCCTTCCGGATCAACGGTTAGAAGACGCTTAGCCATTTTAACTTCCAGTTCCTGTTCCAGGGAATTAACCGGCTCGCCTTTTGATAAATCGCCGCTTTCGTCTTCAAATTCTGAAGCGTCTGAGTCGATTATTGTTTCTGCGACTTCGGAATGAGTCAAATGAGTAAATTCAGTCTCAAAATTCTCGGAACCGTCAAACAAAGGATCGTTTTTTACGGAATCAATGAGAGATTCTGATTCTGTTATATCCTGATCAGAATAATCCTTAAGGGAATCATCGAACATTGAATTCGAATCAGCAAAGCTATCGATTTCCTTATTTTGACCCGTTTCTTCGCAAATTTCCTCATCGGTCGTCGGCAAGTCAGCAAGAAAAAGAAGTCGGGCGTCGCCATATTCTTTCAAAGGGATTCCGCCCTCATCAAGTCGAAACGATTTCCCTGACACAATTCCCCGCAGAAAACCTGCTTCGCGCCATTCCGCTTCAAAAATCTCTTTTTTATTGGTTTTCATACTTTCCAAAGAAGGAGAAAAAGCAATAATAATTTTCGATCCGCCGGGAAGTTTATGAATCGCTTGCAGAATTGAGTCAGGAGAATCGCGTCGAACCTCTCGACCGCAAGATTGGCAATAAACTTTGCCGATTTGAGAATAAAGAAGTCGCAAATAATCGCTGGTTTCCGTTGCTGTTCCAACGGTTGAACGGCTTATTTGTATTTGAGGACGCGAAGTTATGGCAACAGCGGGGGGGATTCCTTCGA
Source organism: Planctomycetia bacterium (assembly GCA_030527205.1). Taxonomy (GTDB): domain Bacteria; phylum Planctomycetota; class Planctomycetia; order Pirellulales; family Thermoguttaceae; genus JAUNBG01. The sequence continues at coordinate 3,084 of JAUNBG010000003.1, read as the reverse complement.
TTCTTTCCGCCTCGGGACGTTCCATTTTTTCGAGAAACTGTCTTGTATAAGCCGAAAACGTTTCGATATAACGGCGTTGCCCTTCGGCATAAAGCGTATCGAAAGCCAAACTGCTTTTGCCGCTTCCGCTGAGTCCACAGAATGCAATCAATTGATTTTGAGGAATATCAAGATTAATTGATTTTAAATTATGAACGCAAACTTTTCTTAGAGAAATTGTCATTCTTTCAATCCGATGATCAATCTGAACTTTGATGAGTTCCGTTGGAATGTTTAATAATCGCCTTGAATTCTTCGATTCGCTTTTGGTAATCTTCCGCTTCAAAAACCGATGTTCCGGCAACGAAAAGTTGAATGCCCGCTTGAGCGCTTTCTGCTATCGTTTCTTGATTGATTCCGCCGTCAATCGATAATATTGTATCGGAACGAATATTTTGTTTAAGAACGCGAACTTTGTCGAGAACTTCTGGTCGAAAAGCCTGACCGCCGAATCCTGGTTGAACGCTCATTGTTAATATTATATCAGCATATTGAACAAAAGGAAGGACAGCGTCAACGGGGGTTGACGGATTGAGAACGAGTCCAGGAGCCGCCCCAAGGTCCCGAATCTTTTTCAAAATATCAACGGGATCGGGAACAACCTCAATATGAACCAAAAGCGAATCGGCGCCCGCATTACGAAAAGCTTCGATATATTTTTCTGGTTCTGATATCATTAAATGAACATCAAGAGGCAATTGAGTTATTTTTCGCAATGCGGCAACAACGGGAACTCCAATGCTTATATTGGGAACAAAATGACCGTCCATAACATCAACATGAAGAACCTTTGCATTGGCCGCTTCCAATTTCCGGACTTCTTGTTCCAAATTTGCAAAATCTGCCGCCAAAAGAGACGGCGCTATAATCGGACTGTCTTGAATCAAGTTTCGAACCCATGATTCTGATTGAACCATTATTTTCTCCTGTTGTTCAAAATAATTTCCAAATTTTGTCGAAATATTATCGTCAAAACTGTTTCCATTCAAGTCATTAGTCTGACCAAAAACTTGATCGTCACCAATCGACAACAAAGGGAAAAACAGAATCCCCCAAAGCGGCTTCCGATATAACAACGCGTTGAACCGGCTTTTTCGATCAATTTGGCTTCATTGATTTGAGGATGATTCGATATATTGAGCGAACGGGGCATTTTCAAACGTTTTGAATTTAATTATTCATAAAACGATTGAAAAATCAAGAGGTCAATAAAACCGGCAAACTCGAATCTGTTAACCCCCTGGATCGTTTTCTGCGATCAGACTTTTTTCGTCTCAAAATAATCAAAAAATGACAAACGCCTTACACAAATTGCTGCAAAATTCATTTTTTGTAATGATTTGTATTGAATACAAGATTGCCTTTAAACTTATCGATTTTTTGTCAATGGTTTATTTGAGTTTAACCTTTATATTCGATTTTTTTTGTTTTTTTTTCTTATTTTACTGGATTTTTATTTTTTTTATGTTAATATAGGAAAATTATAGAAAGGTTTCAGGAATTTTATTCAGAGCTGAATAAAATTCAGCAACAACTTTTCCTCTCTCCGTTTTAAGATTCAAAATTAAACAACATTATAAGGAAAAAAGAATGAATCGTTTATGGATGACTCTTTTCCTCATTGGAGGGATGATTCAGGGAACCGTTGGTTTTCTCAATGAATCATTTTGTCAAGATCAAATGCTGGTTTCTGAAAATCCAGAAGCCGAAACGGTCATTATCAGTCAAAAAAATAACGAAGTAAGTTTAGAGCCGGAAAAGAAGCCTAAACTTGAAGAAATTGCGCCGGAAGCGACGCCGATCAGCGGACTTTTACAGTTTCATCAAAAAAAGGATCAACTTTTTATGGAACTGACTTCAGCTCATTTAAATACGGATTTTATCATTATCATTTCGATTGCCCGGGGTTTGGGCGATTCTTCTTTATATGGCGGAATGTCCTGGGATTTTGGCGAAGATATGATTTGGCAGTTCCGGAAAGTCAATGATCGAATTCAGATCGTTCGCCGAAATTTCCGTTATCAAGCGCCGCCAGGAACGCCAGAATCCAAAGCGATTCAAACTGCTTTTACTGACAGCATTCTTTATAGCCTTCCTATTGTTGCAACAGGTCCAAACGGCGGCGACGTTATTGATCTCTCTTCGATCTTTATGAGCGATTTGCCAATGATTTCATCTTATGCCCTGCCCGGTTTCTCTTTTGCCCGCGAACGTTCGACCTGGAAATCAATTAAAGGCCTGAAAGAAAATATGGAACTTGAAATTTCCGCGACTTATGCCGGCAGCCGAACAGCGCAGATCGAAACGGTTATGGACGCGCGAGGAATTTCCATTGACGTTCATTATTCAATCAGTCGATTGCCCAATACAGGTTATCAACCGCGTCTTGCCGACGAACGAGTCGGTTATTTTAATACAGTTTTGAAAGATTTCTCGAAAAACGATGAAGAAAATAATTTTGTTCGTTATATTAATCGCTGGAATCTTCAAAAACTGGAACCGAACGCGCAATATTCGCTTCCTAAAAAGCCGATTGTTTTCTGGCTTGAAAAAACGATTCCTTATCAATATCGCAAACCGATTCGCGACGGCATTCTTGAATGGAATAAAGCTTTTGAACGCGCCGGTTTTTATAATGCGATTGAAGTTCGTCAGCAGGAAGATAATGACGAATGGGACCCGGAAGACATTAATTATAATACAATTCGTTGGAGTACAGCGGGAATCGGTTTCGCCATTGGCCCAAGTCGAGTTAATCCGATGACAGGCGAAATATTAGACGCGGACGTTGTTCTTGACGTCGGTTTCATCAATAGCTGGAACCGAACCTTTGAGCTTTATAGCTCCGACGATCTCGCGAAACAATTCTGCGGCGAAGCGTCTCTTACAAATATGATGTTTGATTCCAATCAAAGCGATTCTTTTTATCGACGCCATAACGAAGGAATCAATGAAAGACTTTATATGTCGCAACAAATGGGTTTCGCGGAAACCTTTTTTGATGTAATGGCCTGCGAAGACCCCAAACCGGAAGAGCCCAAGCCG
>JAUNBG010000066.1 GCA_030527205.1 Planctomycetia bacterium | reverse complement strand
CAAGCTTATTTCGGTCACTCACTTCGCGTGGCAAACAAATTGTAGTATCGCTCTATCTGTTTTTTCCCATAATCTTTTCGGGATGAATATTTTTCTTCTCCCCCCTTGCATACCATACCCGTTATGGTATTATAGTATGAAGTCATGCTGTTACTGCTCATATAATTATTAAATCGGGAGGTTCAAAATGAAAAAGTGTCTGGATACAGAAAAACTGCATCTGCGACTCAATAGAATCATCGGTCAATTGAATGCGATTCAAAAAATGATTGATCAGGATACTCCCTGCGAACAGGTTCTGGTTCAAATAAACGCTGCCAAAGGAGCTCTCCATCGCGTTGGACTGATTGTTTTGAAAGGACATATGAACCATTGCGTTCGAGAGGGAATAGAAAACGGTAACGCTGAAGCAACTCTGGAAAAATTTGCCGAAGCGCTGGAACATTTTTCTCGTATGTCCTGACAGAAAACGTCTGATTAACCTGTTTTTGTTTGTATGTTTTGTTGTTTTTTGTATGCCAATACCCGTATGGGTAACAAGGAGACGCCCATGTCCGATATAAAACGGTCGAAACTTCAAAAGTTGTGTAAATTTTGTTCTGGAATCCCGTTGACAATTGTTTCCGGACTGTTTCTTGTTTTCAGTCTTTATCTGATGCTCACGAAGACTGAATATCTTGTTGATCCAGCCATTGTAACCATTGCAATCTCTGGATTTCCGCTTGTCAGTCATGCGATTGAAAAACTGTTTTGTCATCGTGTGATTTCCTCCGCTCTGCTCGTCTCTATTGCCATGGCGGCCTGTATTGCGCTCGGAGAATATTTCGCGGCAGGAGAAGTCGCCTTTATTATGATGTTGGGCGAAATGCTTGAAAAAATGACGGTAAATCGAGCTCGACGGGGACTAAAGAAACTTTTGACACTCGTTCCGACGGAATGCTGTCGTCTTCATGACGGTCAGGAAGAGAAGGTTTCAGCAGCACAGATTCAACAGAATGACCTGCTCCGAATTTTTCCAGGAGAAACCATTCCGGTCGATGGCGTGATTGTTTCTGGTGAAAGTTCCGTAAATCAAGCGGCAATAACCGGAGAAAGTCTTCCGGTAGACAAGTCGATGGGCGACGCAGTATTCAGCGGCGGAATCAACTGTTTCGGATCGTTTGATATGCGGGCAACAAAAGTCGGGGAAGATTCGTCCCTTCAGAAACTCATTCGAATGGTCCAGGAAGCGGAAAACAAAAAGGCTCCAACCCAACGAATCGTTGACCGCTGGGCTTCTTGGTTGGTTCCTGCCGCCCTTGGAATTGCCGTGATTACTTATTTGGTAACCTTTGACATTATTCGAGCCGTTACGGTTCTGGTTGTTTTTTGTCCCTGTTCATTGGTACTGGCAACACCAACCGCCATTATGGCGGCCATTGGTCAGGCGACAAAGCATGGCGTTCTTATTAAATCTGGCGAAGCGCTGGAGAATATGGGTAAGGCCAATATAATCGCTTTTGATAAAACAGGAACCCTTACTCACGGTAAATTAACCGTTTCCGATATTATTCCGTTTACCGATTCCGGTCTTGATCAAAACGGACTGCTTCAACGGGTTGCCGGAGCTGAATCCCGATCAGAACATCCACTGGGTAAAGCTGTAATAGCATTTGCGAAAGAAAAAGGAATTGTGCCGTTGGAAATGGAACATTTTTCGATGAGTTCCGGAAAAGGCGTCCGCGGCATCATTAATGGAAAAAACGTTTTATGCGGAAACGAGACGTATCTCGAAGAAAACGGAATCGTGTTTTCCGTGGAAGCAAAACAGACACTCCAGAGAATTCGGACAACGGGCAAAGCGGTTGTTATTGTGTCGGAAGATGAAACATTAAAAGGAGTTGTGACGCTGTCGGACTCATTGCGTCCGGAAGTGCAACAGGTCATGACAAACTTGAAAGAGTTGAAAATCCAGCCTGTTTTATTAACCGGGGATCATTTGCATACAGCAAAACATTTTGCGTCCCAGGCGGGAATAGAAACGGTTCACGCCGGACTTTTGCCGCAGCAGAAAGCAACAACTGTGTCGGAATTTCAAAAGGAGGGGAAGTACGTCTGCATGATAGGAGACGGGATTAATGACGCTCCGGCCTTGAAAGTTGCACAAATCGGCGTTGCCATGGCTCAGACGGGAAGTGATATTGCAATAGAAGCGGCGGATATTGCATTGATAGGAAATGATCTTGAAAAGATTCCGTACATGAAACGACTTTCCAATGCGGTTCAACGTTCGATCAAAATGAATATAACGCTTTCGATGGGAATTAACTGTCTGGCAATCCTGCTTTCTGTTATCGGAATCTTAGGTCCGATCAGCGGCGCTCTGGTTCACAATGCCGGTTCGGTTCTGGTAATTTTAAATGCTGCTCTGCTGTACGACAAAAATTTCCGGTAACCGTTCCTGGGGGAAACCACAAATATCAGCAAGCGATGTTAACAAAGCAGCGAGCGATGTTAACAAAGCAGGTTGACCCCAAAGTTCGCAGAATATTTCTAAAGATTGGCAAAACATTTTTCATTTCATTGCCTTGGGAAGTTCTCAAAATCTGTTTTTATAATAACCCCAATTCAAGAAACGTCGCAAAATCAGTTTCTTCGGACGAGATGTCCGTCTTCACAGCGGGTTTTTAGAACTTCCTTCTTGTTTTTATGGATTAGGATTTCTTCTGAATATGTCTTTCTGAACTGTGTAGAAGCGATATACTTCTGAAAAGACAAACGACTAACTGCAATGATCAACTTCCAACTCTATTGGCGATTTTTTTATAAAAATTTACGGAACATTTTAATCAAGTCGGGGTTTTTCTTGATAAGGACGTATTTCTCTCTTACGATATTCTGCCGTTTGCCTTGCGTCTTGATGTAAGTTAATCGTTGAAAACATTTCGGTCGAACATGGGCAACTTGTTTTATCTGACTTAACTGTTCCGCTTGTTTTCGACGTCATTTGCGCAAAAGGAACAATGATGGTTCAATATTTCATTCTCCGCCTGTTTGTTTTGGTCTTGCTCTGTTCTCTAACATCCTGCGGTAAAAAGGTTCCCGACGGAATGCCGCTTTTGCGTTCCTGTTCCATTAAAATCCTTAATGACGGCGAACCGGTTCCCGACGCGGTCGTCCAACTCACTCCGATTGTTAAAGCGACGAAATCGATGTCGATTGCCGGAACAACCGATAAAAACGGTGTCGCATATATAACGACGACCTTGGCAAACTATACGGGAAAGGGCGTACCAGAAGGAACTTACAAAGTTGTCGTCCGAAAAACCGTTGTCGCGGAACATACGGTTTCTCCAGCCGAACGTGCGCAAATGCCCCTAAGAGAACAGCGGGAATATTACGCCGAATATAATAAGCGAGTCGCCGAAATTCCCCGAATCGTTCCAGACGTCTTAACTTACAGTTCGCAAACTCCTTTAGAAATTGAAGTTGCCGATAAGGGTTGCGAACGAGTCGTCGAATTGAAAGATTATCAAGACGAATAACTCGAAACATCTTCCTATTCCCTTAGTATGCATCGACTTACAAGAAAAAGCGTCGTCTGAAAATGGCGTCGTCTGCGGGGAATCTTCGTCAAAATTTCCGTCGTTTTGCAATTACAACGCTATGAAAAGCGCCTTTTAACGAAACCTATTCATTACGTAAAAAAGGACGGTTCGAATATTTCCAAAGGAATCGAATTGTTCAAACAAATTAAATCAAAGGAGCTACAAATGAAAATGAATTTAGCGACAAGACGCAACGTTTCAAACCAGGGATTTACGCTGGTCGAACTTTTGGTTGTTATCGCCATTATCGGGATTCTGATAGGGCTACTTCTTCCAGCGGTTCAAGCGGCGCGAGAAGCCGCACGGAGAATGTCTTGCACAAATAATCTCAAACAGTTAGGTTTGGCATTGCATAATTATCACGACGTCAACAATAAGTTTCCGCCGATGAGAACGTCCCCCGCAACAACGACTTATACGGCGGCTTGGGGATGCGTTAGCTATTGCGTCGCACTTTATCCGTTCATCGAACAGACGGCCCGCTGGGATTTGGTTATGAGTCAAGGGAGCGAAGCCGACGCTTTCGCTTCCTGGACGGGAGTTTGGCGGGGCGACTCGACGAATTATCCGGAATTTAGCGAACCGATTTCCGGAATGGGTTGTCCTTCCGACACTTACGCAAAACAAGCGAACTCTGAAGTGAACGGAATGCAGCGAGGGAGTTATGTCGGTTCGCTCGGCGATGCCTGTATGCAAACGGGTGAAACGAGTATCTCCAGTCGCGGATTTTTTCCGGGCGGAATCGGTTATATGCCAGAAACTTACGGCGGCGTTCAATGCAGCACATTTGCAACGATAACCGACGGAACGAGTAATACGCTCGCCGTTTCGGAAGCGGTTGTCGGACAAGCGGCAGGAACCAATCGAGTCAAGGGCGGAATTGTTCTTTTCAGCGGAGAAACCCCAAACGATTGCCTTTCCATGGTCGATTCGAGCAGTCGAACTGTTTTCGTCAGTTCGACTTACGCTGACGTCGTTCGAGGGGATACGCATACGGATGGACGTCCGAGCGTTATGTCATTTTCGACCGTTTTGCCTCCGAATTCGCCGTCTTGTGCGACCGACGTTTCCAATCCCGGTTGGGGCTGGCGTTATGTATCAGCGACCAGCAATCATTCGGGCGGAGTCAATGCGGTTCGTGTCGACGGTTCCGTTTCCTTTATTTCCGAAACGATTGATTGCGGCGATTTGGATTGGAGTCCCAGTTCCGGTTCGACTGATTATTCGGCGTCGAACGGCGACCCGTCCGGTTGTAGTCCGTTTGGAGTTTGGGGCGCGCTTGGTTCCGTCTGCGGCGGCGAAAGCGTCGCGCTCTAATTTCGGCGGCAAAGCAATCTGCGGCGTAAACAAAATGCTCGGATATGTCAGAAAGCGCCAACACGGATTTGAAATCCCCTGCCTGTAATGGCAGGGCCGACGCATCAAAATTGCAGCTTGGCGATGAAAGCGGGTCGGTATTCTCTGTCGAGGGCGTTTTGGAAGAGTTTTTACGGCGTCGATTCCTTGTTTTTTACGCGATTAATCAAAGTCAAAACGGATCGTCGAAAGATCAGAAAATTTTCGTCGCCGTAACGATTTCGATTAAATCGAATCAAATAGAACGGATTGAGCATCCAGGAATGTCAAAGTTTGTCGAATAATGCAATTATTTCAAAAGCAACGTTTATTCTTGCGTCTTGAGATATTTTGGTTGCGACGCAAAGTTTGGTCGATGAAAATATATGTCAATGGCTTTTGTTTCTGTAACGCTGAACAAACGATTTTAGTAACAAAGGACTATTGTTATTTTTGTTTATCAAAAACAAGCAGCAACTTTTTTATCGATATTATAGAATAGAATAGAATAATTTTATTCGAACTTACAGAAGACCCAGGATTTATAGTTCGCGAGCCCAATTAAAATATGCGAATTATAAAAGAGCGTCGTTTGTTGTTCAAATCGACTTCGTTATGAGTTCAGATTCTATTGGATTTGAATCATTGAGTTTTAATCAAATATTAAAACTTTTTTCCAAAAGAAACAGATCGAAAGAACCTGATTTCGATAAAAGTTGTTGCTGCATTTCTATTCTAATAGGTTGAAAAGCTCTTTTTTAATCGATCTTTGATTATAATGGCGATTTCAACCGAATTGAATAAATCAAGGGCAATGCGATGCAACAAGCGGATGACCTTATCCTTCGAATTGACTCGGAACATAACGATCTTTTGACGCGAATTGACGATCTTGATCAAAAAATTCTTCAGGTTTTGCAAGATTGGTCAACAACACAAATCATTGAAACAAGCGACACAAAAACAAAAAACGCTGTTTATCAATAAAATGTTTATGAAAACAATGGCAAAAGAGTTTTGACGTTTTTGTGCTCTTTTGTTTGGTCAATACAGAAGGATTATGGCAATCGAATCGACGATTTTTCGTCCTGATTGCGAAAGGGCAAAAACCTCGACTATTCCGTTTTTGGAATAAATTGAATTTTCTTTATTTTTGTTGCAAAAAACTAAAAAATCTCAATTTGGATCGCTATTCTTAAATTGCATTTTGCCTCAGAATTGAATTTTGCGGCAAATGTCAATCATTTTTTAAGCGAAGCAGAACGAAGAGTTGCAGCTTCAACGGCCTGAATAAGAGCGGAACGAAGTCCAGCAGCTTCCAGAACAGCGACGCCTTCAATGGTTGTTCCAGCTGGACTTGTAACGCGATCTTTTAAGGAACCGGGATGCTCTTTGGTTTTCAAAAACAGCTCTGCAGAACCTTTTAGCGTTTGAGCAGCAAGTTCCAAGGCGATTGATCTTGGAAGTCCCATTTTAACGCCGCCGTCTGATAATGCTTCGATAATCATAAAAGCATAAGCGGGGCCTGAGCCAGAAAGTCCGGTTATGGCATCCAAAAGATGTTCAGGAACTTCATAGGAAAGGCCAACGGTATCCAAAAGCGATTTGATCAAAACAGAATCTTCTGCGGATGCAAATGTTGATTTGGCAAAACCGCTTGCCGCTTCTCCAACTAAACAAGGCGTATTCGGCATAACTCGAATCATTCGAATTTCTTTTCCCAAATTCTCTTCGAAACAGGAAATTGGCAAGCCAGCGACAATGGAAACCCAAAGTTTTTGCGAAAGATCAAGCTTCAAGGTTTGAATTTCATCGAAAACTGATTTCATATATTGCGGCTTAACAGCAAAAAAAACAATGTCTGCTGTTTTCAAAAGTTCCAAAGTTGTCGAACTAATATTTCCGCCAGTCGCTTCTTGGAAACGTTTTGTCGCTTCCAAATTGATATCGAATCCAATCATTTGATCTGCGCAAAGAATTTTTGAACGAACAAATCCTGACCCTAAAGCCGTTGCCATTTGACCTGTTCCAATAAAACCAATTCTTTTGTTCATTGTTTTTTCTCTTATTGTCGTTATTTCTGTTGTAATCGCCAAAATTGATCAATTCGCTTTTGTTCTGTGAAAGCGAATATCGGCCCGCCAAAAGTCAGATATCTTTCAACTTTAATATTGATAACTCAATGGTCAAAAATCCAAATGAAGACTTTACGAAAAGCCATTAAACTCAAACCATTTGAAATCCTGACAACCCCGACAACGATGCCGGATGATCAAAGAAAAATGTTGCCAATATCAGTTTCTGTATAAAACGGTTCCTTCTTTACTAAAATTGTATCAAAAGAATATTTTGTTGCAATTGATTTACGAAAAATCTTGAATAGACCTCGTCGAACAGCCTTTTTAATGATATACTAAAAATTGGTCAATAAATAAATGAGAAATGGCAAAAAAGAGGAAAGATTGCCCAGACTTTCTATTTTGAAAAAATATTAAACGAGGTTGACTTATGAAAATTGGCGTTTTATGTAGCGGCGGCGATGCCCCAGGAATGAATCCTTGTATTCGCGCGATAGTTCGAGCCGCAGGGGAAAGAGGCGATGAAGTCGTCGGTATTCGACACGGTTATCAAGGATTAATCGACGGCGAATTTTGGCAGGGAGACAATATTCCCAAAGAAATCAGTATTCGAGCCGTTTCTGGTTTAACGAGCAAAGGCGGAACCATTCTCAATAGCAGTCGATCGACGGACTTCATGACGGCGGAAGGACAAGCGAAAGCGATTGCCAATCTCGAAAAACATAAGATCGACGCCTTAATTCCAATCGGAGGAAATGGAACCCTGACCGGCGCTTTAAGTTTGACAAAACTTTGGAACGGACAAGTTATTGGCATTCCAGGAACCATTGATAACGATCTTCTCGGAACGGATTATACAATTGGCTTTATGACCGCAATGCAAACAGCTGTTGAGGCAATTGATAAATTAAGGGATACGGCTGGCAGTCATGATATGATGTTTATTGTCGAAGTTATGGGACGACATTGCGGCGATTTGGCTCTTCAAACGGCGATTGCTGGCGGTTGCGAAATTGTTGCTGTTCCTGAGATTCCGACTTCTGTCGATCAGATTATTGCGAGTTTAAACCATTTTAAGAAACTGGGCAAAAGATCGATGATCATGATTGTTGCTGAAGGAGACGATCTCGGCGGCGCCGTTGAGATGCTTAATGCTCTTAAAAATGCGGGAAGTCCTTATGAAATGCGAGTCGTTGTTCTCGGGCATGTTCAGCGAGGCGGTTCTCCTGTTCCTTCTGACAGAATTTTGGCAACAAAACTGGGATGTTTCGCTGTTGATGCTCTTCATCAAGGCGAGACGGGAAAAATGGCGGGAGAAATTGCGGGAAAAATGGTTTTGACTCCGTTTGAAGACGTTATTGTCGACCATCGACAGGTTACTCCAGAGATGATTGAATTGCTCCAAATTGTTGCCAGTTAACAGCAAGGAGAAATTTGAAAAATGAAACAGTTCGCTTCATTATTGTTAAATCGATATCTGAAATAACGCATTGAAATGGGAAGCGGAGTCGTTGCCGCGTCCTATTCAACTTCGCTATAAACTCAACCGCCGCAAAACAACCATTCTTTTATCGAAAATAAATTCATTAATGACGCAATATTCTTTCTTTTTCTTCTTTTTTAAAAAATCTTCTTTATCTGCTTATTCACAGAAAAGGTTTTTTTGTTAAAATAAGAAAAATGAGTAATGCAGAAATAACCCCTATGATGAAACAATATCTTGAAGCGAAAGCCGCAGCAAAAGACGCCATTCTTTTGTTTCGGATGGGAGACTTCTATGAATTGTTCTTTGACGACGCTTATCAAGCTTCGAATGCCCTTGGCATTGCAGTAACAACCCGAGAACGAAATAAGGGAGAAAACGCAACGCCAATGGCTGGTTTTCCTTATCTTCATTTGGATTCATATCTCGCCAAACTGATTTCTGCCGGTTTTAAAGTTGCTGTTTGTGAACAAGTCGAAGATCCAAAAAAGACGAAAAACATTGTTAAACGCGAAGTCGTTCGAATTGTAACCCCGGGAACCGTTCTCGACGAAACAATATTGAATCCGCGCCAATCAAATTATCTGGCTGGTCTGGTTTTGTCCTTCAACATTCCCAAAACGGATTTCATTCGTTCATCCGTTTCTTCTAAAAATGATCTTTCTTCTCTGGATTCTCTCAAATCAAACAACGATTTCAATGCCAATACGGATTCCTTATCAATCAATGATCCCGAACAAACCGCTGACAATTCTGAAAATGATAAACGGAATCAATATTCAAATAAAGAAATTTCGTCTTCTCAATCAGAAGTTAAAAGTCGCAAATATTGGGAAACAATTGACGGAAAACTTCCGGTTGGTCTTGCTTGGGTCGATCTTTCAACAGGACAGTTTCATGCGGCAACGATCCCTTTTAATGAGCTGTTTGATCAATTGGGACGCATTAAACCTTCTGAATGTCTTGTCCCCGATACTGCCAGAGGTTTTTTTCCCGAATGGTTGACCGAAACGATGATGATTTCCGAACGACCCGATTGGATTTTTTCTGTATCAACGGCGACTGATACGATTTTGAAACATTTTCAAGTTAAAACTCTTGAAGGGTTCGGTTTTAACGATCAAACTGATTCTCTGGCCATTAGAGCTGCCGGCGCCGTTCTGGATTATTTGCATGAAACCCAGAAACAGTCTTTGGCTCATATTGAAACCGTGACCCCTTATCATAGTTCGGATTTTCTGGAAATGGATGAAGCGAGCCGTCGAAGTCTGGAAATTGTCCAAACGAGTCGGGATAATAAACGAGAAGGCTCTTTTTTGTCCGTCCTTGATCATTGTATAACTTCAATGGGAAGCCGATTATTGAACGATTGGATTATTTATCCATTGATAAAAGTTCCGGAAATAACCGTTCGTCAAGATGCTGTCGAAGAATTAATAACTCGAAAAGAAGAAGTCGATGAAATCCGAAACACATTTCGGAATGTCTATGATTTGGAACGAATTATGTCGCGAGTTGTTCAAGAACGCGCCAATGTTCGCGATCTGGTTTATATTGCTCGAACGCTTCAAATTCTTCCGACATTTCGTCTCTTTCTTGAATCGACTCAATGTTCGCTTCTAAAAACGCTTGGAAGTCAAATCGATACATTACAGGATTTGGCAAAGGAACTGAACAACGCTTTGGTCGATGACCCGCCCTTAAATTATCGGGAAGGCGGTTTTATTCGAAATGGATATTCGAAAAAACTCGACGAATACCGAAATTTGCAACGCGGCGGCAAAGAATGGATCATTCAATATCAAGCTCAGGAAATAAAACGAACCGGTATTTCAACTTTGAAAGTCGGTTATACAAGCGTCTTTGGTTATTATATCGAAGTAACTCGAGCTCAAGCTGAACGGGTTCCAACCAATTATGTTCGCAAACAAACCCTTAAAAATGCCGAACGTTATATTACAGAAGAACTAAAAGAATATGAAGAAAAAGTTTTGAGGGCAGAAGAGCTGGCTCGCGAGCTTGAAATGGAGCTTTTCGTTGAATTGCGTCAAAAAGTGCTCGTTGTTCGCGCTAAACTTCAAAAAAATGCTGGCGTTCTTGCTCATCTTGACGTCTTAACCAATCTTGCAACGCTTGCCTTAACTCGTTCTTATCAGCGTCCAAAAGTTGTTGACGAACCGATCCTTTCAATTATCGACGGGCGTCATCCAGTTCTGGATATAACGCAAGCGACAGGAAATTTTGTTCCAAACAACGCTTTTTGCGACAATGAAAACGGAACCATTCATTTGATAACCGGTCCAAATATGTCGGGAAAAAGTACATTTATTCGCCAAATCGCCCTATTGTCATTAATGACGCAAATTGGTTCATTTATTCCGGTTAAAGAAGCGACAATGGGAGTTGTTGATCGCATTTTTGCTCGCGTTGGCGCTTCCGATGAGTTGACTCGCGGTCAGAGTACTTTTATGGTTGAAATGATTGAGACGGCTCGGATTTTGAATGGAGCAACCTCGAAAAGTCTCGTTATTCTGGACGAAATTGGTCGGGGAACGAGTACTTATGACGGAATTTCATTGGCTTGGGCGATTGTTGAATATTTGCATGAAAAAATTGGATGTCGAACCTTTTTTGCAACGCATTATCATGAGTTGACCGACTTGGCTGACGTTTATTCGGGCATTAATAATTTAAATGTTGCTGTTCGAGAATGGGATGAAGAAATTGCCTTTCTTCATAAAATTGTTCCGGGCGCTGCAGATAAAAGTTATGGAATTCATGTTGCCCGATTAGCTGGCGTTCCTCGCGAAGTTGTTCTTCGTTCCAGAGCAATTTTGGATGAATTGGAAAAGTCTCATGTCGACATTTCTCAAGACGTTGTCCGGCAAACGCTTCAAAACGCTTCTTTTTCCCGATCGAATTCGATTTTTGAATATCTTGTCCAAAATGATTCCGAGTCGATTTCAAATGACCCCCATTTTTCGAATAAAAATAAAGGGATCCCAAAAACAAAAGCCGATAATCATCAGGAATTAGCATTGGGAAATCGTCCGAAACAGCGAACGGCTTCTGGTTCCATTCAATTTTCCTTATTTGGTCCAGATGATCATCCTGTCGTTGAGGAATTGAGGAATCTCGAATTAAATCAAATGACCCCTTTTGACGCTCTTCTTTTGTTGCAACAATGGAAAAATGTCATTTTGGAAAAAGATCACGAAAAAAGAAAATAACAACTTCTGATATCCAAACATAATTTCAGAGGATGTTTGGAGGCGGATAAACAATAATGATGAAAAGCGGCCCAAAGTCATTCCTAACTTCTTTATTTGGTCGTTTTAAGAATGTTAAATGTTTTTTAACTCTTCTGGCGATTTTTCTTTTTATCGCAGTCTTTTCCGCTGTTCTTTTTTCTCCGCAACAGTTTGGTTACAGGGATATTGCCTATTTTTATTATCCTCTCTTTGAACAGATTCAACAAGAATGGGAAGAAGGACGAATTCCGCTTTGGGATCCTTATGAAAACCTGGGACAACCGCTTGCTGCAAACCCAACTTCTTCCGTTTTTTATCCCGGAAAAATCATTTTCTTTTTATATTCTCTAAAATTAGCGACTTATGGTTTTTGTTTCAAATGGTTCATTCTCTTGCATTTTATTTTAGCTTGGGCGACAATGTTTCATTTTATGAAATTTTGGACAAAATCGGCTTCTTCGGCTTTCGTTGCTTCGATCTCTTATGTTTTTAGCGGCTGTCTTTTATTTCAATATTCCAACGTCGTTTTTTTGGTTGGAGCAGCCTGGTTTCCTTTGGCAATTCATTGGGGAGCAAAATGGATTCAACTTTTTCGATTTCAGTCGATTAGAATGCTTCTTGGCAAATCGTCCAAAGAAAAGCAAATAACGAAAAACAACCCCTCTGAGTCAATTCAAGTGTCCAGACAAGTTTTTTATCTTTTGGGATTTTCATTTGTTTTAACGATGATGATTTTAGGAGGCGAACCTCAGGCTGCATATTTCGCGATTCTTGTTCTTGTCCCTTTGGCCTTTTTTTCTTCGAGAGATTATAATTATAGACGCTCCTCGATTTCGAAAGACCAGGTTCCGCAAACTGCCGTTTCTGATAAGTCTCATTTTGTCGCTTCGTCTTCTGAAAAGAGTCCGTCCATTCTGAAATTCAGGAACCGCTCTATATCTTTTATCGATTTGAAAACGTCAGAAAGAACCATAAATAAGACTTTTAAGGAACAACGAAAAAAACGGGAATGGTTCAATAAAGTTCAATTTTGGCAATGCGAATCCCTTTGTTTATTTTTGGGAAAATGGCTCAGACAAATGACGGCTCTCGTTATTGCTTCCATTTTGACTTTCGGGCTTTCGGCAATTCAAATTCTGCCATCTATCGAGATGACGAGATATTCCGAACGATCATTAAATCATTCTCCGAATTCCATTTGGGATATTCCGGCCTTTCTTTTTCATTCGCAGGAATCAATGAATTCAAAACAAAATGTTTCTCCAAAAGAGACAACCAATCCCGATAAAAAGACTTATAAAGAGAATTCAAATGATTCAACGGGAGATTTTGCCAGGAATTCAACGTTTCAAAGCAAAGATCATCCGAAAAAAAGAAATCTTTTTCAAGAAATAGAAGAAGGTCTTTTTTGTCAAAATCTTGAAAAAGGGGGACATCCGCGAGCCATTTATCAATTTAGCGTTCCCCCCTGGCGATTATTGGAGTTGATTTGGGGAAATATTGGCGGGCAGCAATTCCCGTTGCATTCTCGATGGATGACCGCTCTTCCAAACGAACGAACGATTTGGTCGCCAACGTTGTATTTGGGAGTCTTTCCCTTTCTCTTGGCCATTACAGTTATGCGATTTCGACGTCGCCAAAAACGCGATCTTATTCCAGTTTGGGCAACCTGGATGACTCTTTTTTTTATCTTGGCCTCCTTTGGCGGATTAGGATTGGGTTGGATCGTTCGTCTTGGCCGTTTTTGGGCGGGAAGTAACGAGAACCTAATGATTTCCAACGGCGATCCTGTTGGCGGCGTTTATTGGATGTGTGTCGTTTTTCTTCCCTTTTTTGATTCCTTTCGATATCCGGCTAAAATGATGTTTCCAGCAACCTTTTTCATTTGTCTCCTTGCTGGCTTCGGATGGCTTAAGATACGGTCTTCATTCTTTTTATATCGAATGCTTGGTCTTTTAACAATTTTGTCGTTTAGTCTATTTTTGATCTTTTATTTCGTTCCGCTTCATTATTTTGAAGTTAAGATGAATCCATTGGATTCTCTTTATGGGATCTATCAACCGCAACTGGCGAAAATGTCGGTTTTGCGATCATTGTTGAAGACGACGATTCTTCTTGCTCTAATTGATTTTGTTCTTCATTGGGAACTTTTTATTTCCTTTTTTTATTCGTTTGGAGTCTTTGTTTGCAAAAAAAATTTCGGTATGACTTGCTGTCGTTTACGGAAATTAAGAGATTTTTCTAAAAATCATAATGTCAATAACTCAGAACAAGCGAACCATTTCCGATCAATTTTCTCTCGACGTTTTTCCCTTTGGCTTATTTTGACTTTTCTGGCTGTCGATATTTATTATTCCAATGTTTGGCTTTTGGAAACAGTTCCTCAAGCCGTTTTGGATCATTCTTCAATTTTTTCGAAAGTTATTTTGGAGGAAAATTCCTTTCGCGATAAAAACAGTTTTGCCGATTTGAAAAAGAATAGGGAATTGCCTTCGCAACAAACGTCAACGCAAGAGCCGAAACCGAGACAAACCAATGATTTGAACAACAACCCCTTAACTGATTCGTCCCCTGTTTCATCAAACAAATTGACTTCACAAAACAGTCTTCCCGATCTCAACGAACGGATAAATCAAACGGATCGATTCTTTCAAAGAAAAAAAATTCCGGAAGTTCCAATACGAATATATCGTTCGCCGATTTGGTTTCCGACAAAATTTTATATCAAGCCTTCTCTAAATCGTTCCGCAGAAAGGATTTGTTGGGATAAAGCAACGTTGTTTCCAAAGTATTCTTACCGCGATCATATTGCTGTTATTGATGTTAGAGGAACGATGATGTCGGCCGATTATTTTCTGTTTACGAATCAACTTCGTCAGGCTGAGTCTCCGGAGTCGATTCTGGCATTTTTGGATGTTCATTATTTAGTATATCCATTTTATCGAATGCCCGACTTAAACAAAGCTGTTTGCTTGAAATCCGCAAAGCGATCTTCCAAACTCCAGGCGAACAACTATTCTGATTTATATAACTCATCAAATAATAAAACATTAGAGATATATGAAGCAGAAAAAACGGCAATTAAGTCAATGGGACAAGAAAAGCAGGGATTTGATGCTGAAATCCAAAAAGAACGACTTCCATTGGATGCCGATCTATGGAAAATAATATTGCCAACCTCCCGACTGCATATAATTCATTCAAACGAAAAAAATCAGCGTCCCTCGAAAGATGAGTTTGCCCAAATCGTTCATTATCAATCGGATCGAATCGAAATGCTTGTTCATCTTAAAACAAGCGCCGATCTGATTTTAGCAGAACAATACTGGAAGGGCTGGACGGCAACAGCCGAACAAATCCCGGATCTGAACTATTGTTATTCCGAGTCTTACATATCAACGAACAATTCTGTTTTATCAACTTTTTTTGAGAAATTTGTAAAAATAGGCTCATTTTTCACAAAAACGAAAAAGAAAAATAATTTTCAAAACGGCTCTTCATTTATTATTCCGATTGAACCGTATCAAAATATCTTAAGAAAAATAACCCTTCCTGCTGGCGATTATCGCGTTGTTATGCAATATCGACCGAACTCCTTTTATTGGGGAAGCTTTGTTAGTTTTATAAGTTGCTCCATTTTTATCCTGGGCGGAATATTTCTATTTTTCCGCTCCCGACAAAAAAAGTTCGCGCAAGACCATTAAAATCTTAACTTCATTGGTCGTTATTACCGGCTTACAGTCCAGATTTAAATCCCATAGAAATGTCGTTTAGCAAAACAAAACGCTGTTGCGAAAAGCCCAACGGCGAACCGTCGATCTTGTAAGATTTATTCCAAAACGCATCCGACCTCATTAATCCGGAAGACACTCAAGGCTATTTTTTGCATTCGCTCCGCGTCGCAAATAAATTACAATTCGCTCAAGACTTTTGATTCCGATTCTCATTTTTGAGCAATCATGCGACGGAACCGGGCAAATAAGTTTTTCGAATCATTTGGTCCCGGCGCGGCTTCCGGATGATATTGTATCGCAAACATTGGCAGGCTTTTATGTCTGATTCCTTCAACCGTTCCATCGTTGAGATTGAGATGAGTCAGTTCAAGCGAATCGGGAATGCTTTCCGGTATAATGGCATAATTATGATTTTGGCTTGTAATCGCAATGGAGTCGTCGAACAGATTCCGAACCGGATGATTACAGCCATGATGACCAAATTTCAAACGCTCACAGGAAGCGCCACAGGCAATTGCGAGAATTTGATGGCCGAGGCAAATTCCCATAATGGGACATTTACCGAGAAGCATTTGGGCGGTTTGAATAGCGCCAGCCACAGCAGACGGGTCGCCAGGTCCGTTCGAGAAAACAATGCCGTCAGGATGTTTGGCAAGAATGGTCTCCGCAGTCGTTGAAGCGGGAACGACTTCAACTCGCATTTGTTCGGCGGCCAAGGCTCGCAAAATGTTGCGTTTAACTCCGAAATCCAAAACGACCACAAGAGCAGAACCCTCATTTGACCAAAAATACGGTTTGTCACAACTGACGCTTGAAGCCATATCTTGACCGTCGAGTCCCGGCCATTCATTGGCTAATCGAACCGCTTCGTTCGTTGTCATTGGTTCGTTCGAGGCATGTAACCAGGCTTTTTGCGTTCCGTGTTCTCGCAGATGAAGAATCAACCGTCGGGTATCAATTGCCGTTAAGGCAGGTCGATCAAACCGTCGCAGCATATCGGAAAGCGATTCTTCCGACCGAAAACTCGAAGGCTGATTCATTTCACGAACAATCAGACCGCTCAAAAAGAGCCCTCTTGATTCCTGATCTGCATTACAGCAACCGTAATTGCCGACCTCACTTGTCGATAAAACGACGAACTGGCCTGCATAAGACGGATCGGAAACAATTTCTTCGTAACCGGTCATTCCGGTATTAAAGACGACTTCGCCAGGCATATCGATGCTTGCGGCACACGAAACGCCACAAAAAGTCGTCCCATCGGCCAAAGCCAAAAAATGGGATTGTCTCGATTCATGCCAGTTTTTTTCGTTGTTTGTCATTTTCTGCTAATATATTCCGGTTAAAAAAGAGCGTTTCGCGACATTTGTGTCGGCGTTCAGTTCTGCGTTCAGTTCTGCTTTCAGTTCGATGCTTGATTAACATTACGCAAATTCCATGCCAATAACAAAATTTTCTGTT
>JAUNBG010000065.1 GCA_030527205.1 Planctomycetia bacterium | reverse complement strand
AAAGCGAAAACAACTGAAAAAGCGGATTCGATCGAAACGCCCTCTTTTTCGGACGAATTCAATGACCAGGAAACGATTGCCGAACCGTCGGAAGTCGCGGCTTGGGGCGAAACCTTGCAAGGTTTAATGGAAAAGCTTCTTAACGAATTCAAAGGCAAATTGAAATACGATGCCAAAAAACAGGAACAGATTGATCAACTTTATCGAGAAAATCTTGAATTTCGTGACGGACTAGTTGAAAAATGCAAAAAGAATCTTATTTTGGCAATCATCGAACAGATTGACGACGCGGAAAAACAGATTACGCATTTTAAATCGACCGAATATTCGGAAGCAAATTTCAAAAAACTTCTTGCTTCGTTTGAGGATATCGCTCTCGGTCTTCGAGATATGCTTTTGGAACGATTTGACGTTAATTCCTGGCAAAGCGAAGCCGAAACGCCTTTTAATCCGAAACGTCAACGAACGTTGAGAACAACGCCAACCGATGACGAAGCAAAGTTTAAAACGGTTCGACAATCAATCCGTTTTGGTTACGAAACAGCCGAAGGATTTCTCATTCGTCCGGAAATGGTTGACGTTTATGTTTTTGACGCATCGAGGTCTGCGCCGCGCGAAGAACCGTCGCAAGATGTTCTTCCGGATTCGACAAACAACAACGCCTTTGCAGCAGAATAAACGTTATTTAACGAGGCCTTTTTATTCCCCAAACCTTCAATCAATCGTTGATTTTTGAGCGTTAATTTTGGACGGGCACGAAAAATCAAAACAAAAATCAAGTTGACGCCGAAGTATGCATTGGGAACCGGGGACGGTAAGTTCAACGAAATAATCATTTATCAAAGAGACAAACTGTCATTCATAACTATTTTTCCATAAATAGCTTATATAAACGGGATATTATCAGGAAGTTCTAACAGTCCTGATTATTTGATAAACGCATTTCGGATAAAGTCGTTAAAATCGGTTCTTGCGGACGAAACGTCCGCGCTCCCAAGGGTTTTTAGAACTTCCTGATTGTTAATCCTATTTTCTTGAAAGGAAAACCGTTTCATGTCAAACGACCAAATTAAAAGAGTTTACGGAATTGATCTGGGAACAACCTATTCAGCCATTTCCTTTATTAATGAACACGGAAAGCCGGAAATAATAACCAATTCCGATAACGAACGGATAACGCCTTCGGTTGTTTATTTCGAGTCACTCGAAAATATAATTGTTGGAAAAATTGCCAAAGAATCGGCGAAAACCGATCCGGATCGCGTTGTCGATTTTGTCAAGCGTCAAATGAACAATCTCGATTGGACTTTTGAAATCGAAGGAGAAAGTTTTCGTCCGGAAGTTATTTCCAGCTTTATTCTCAAACGACTTGTCGGCGATGCGGAAAAGACAGGAAAACATGAGGTCAAAGATGTCGTCATAACCTGTCCGGCGTATTTCGGCGATCTTGAACGTTCTCGAACGCGGCAAGCGGGAGAATTGGCCGGGTTGAATGTTGTTGAAATCCTTGATGAACCGGTTGCGGCGGCGATTTATTACGGACTCAATGACGAAAATGCCAAAGGGAAAAATATCATTGTTTATGATCTTGGCGGCGGAACTTTTGATGTAACCGTTGTCAGTATCGGAAACGATCCCAACCGTAACGAAATCAAAATTGTGTGCACAGAAGGAGATCATCTTCTTGGCGGAAAAGACTGGGATGACGCCATTTTCAACTATTATGACAGTCATTTTCAGGACGAAACGAGTCATCCAAGCGTTGTCAACGATCCGGAGACCGCTTATGATCTTCGCTTGGCAGCGGAAAAGGACAAACAAACTCTAACCGTTCGCGATAAAGTTTCGCGACGCGTCTTTTCGGAAGGAGAAAAGGTTGTTGTCGAATTGACGCGGGAGAAGTTTGACGAAATGACAGAAAATCTGCTTGCCCGAACACTGGAATTGACCGAAAGTGTGCTCGAAGCGGCAAAAGAACGGGGCATCGAAAAAATCGACGCCTTTCTTCTCGTTGGAGGTTCAACCCGAATGCGTCAAGTTCCAGAAAAAATCATCGAACGGTTTGCGGAACGTCTTGGCGTCTCGCCGATGGAAGTTGATGTCGACGAAGCCGTTGCCAAAGGGGCCGCGATTGTCGGCGAATTCAAAGCGATCCAGAATTATGTTATAACGGGATTTCAACAGTCCGAAAACAACGAAGGCGAACCCGTTCCCATTCCGAACGATGACGAGATTGCGCAAATTGCAGATGAAACAGGAAAAACGGAAGAGGAAATTCGAATTGCCGTAACGACATCAATCCAAAAAGTTGCGACCAAAAGTTACGGAATCAAAGCGCTTAAAGGGGATACCGAAATTATTCGGAATCTCATAACAAAACAGACCAACGTTCCAGCGACCGGAAGTCAAATATTTAAAACAGCTCAGGCCAATGCCATTGAGATTGATCTCATTGTTTATGCGAACAATAACAGCGAGTCGGATGTTCCGCTCGATATGGGAGAAGAAATCGGTAACGCGGTTTTCAAATTGCCTCAAAATCTTCCTGATCGATCTCCAATCGAGATTACATTTAATCTCAGCGATGAGGGAAAACTGTCGATGACGGCTGTTGATCAGACGTTCAATCAAAAAGTTGACGCCGTATTCGAAGCCGCCGGAGTTATGACAGAAGAAGAAATGGAAATGGCAAGAAAACATGCCCGCAATATTATGGTTGATTGATTGTTTAATCGTTTCATCTTTTGTTCATATGACGTTAAAAAACGGTCAATGCCCGTTTTATTGATTTTTCGTTCAAACGCGGAAAAAAAGGAAAATGAAATCAAGGACGCAAATCATATTTAATTCGTTCGACAAACAATTCCCTTTTTTGCCCCTTTTTTTCCATTGCGTTTCTGTGAGCCCCAAAGATCAACGGTTATTTTTTAAGGCAATTATTAAAAATTATTATACAGGAGTTTGTTATGGCGCGTAAAAAGGTTCTTGGTATCGATTTGGGAACGACTTACAGTTGCGTTGCGTATGTCAACGATTATGGCGTTGCTGAAGTCATTTTGAATCAGAGAAACGAAAGAACAACTCCGTCTGTTGTTTGGTTTGACGCGGATCACGCAATCGTCGGGCGTGAAGCGAAGGAAATGTCAAGTATCCATCCGAACGAAGTTTGCTGTTTTATCAAACGGCAAATGGGAAAAGACGATTATACATTTGAGGTCAATGGCGTCAAATATTCTCCGGAACATATATCGAGCCTGATTCTTCGCAAATTGGTTCAAGATGCCTGGGCTCGACTGGGCGAGGAAATTCGTGACGTTGTCATAACCTGTCCGGCTTATTTCTTTATAAAAGAACGAGATGCGACGAAATTGGCGGGAGAACAGGCGGGCCTGAATGTTTTACAAATCGTCAACGAACCGACAGCGGCCGCCGTTTCGTATGGGATTCAGTCCAAAGAAACGCAAGACGAAGACATTATTCTTGTTTACGATTTGGGAGGCGGGACTTTTGATGTTACGGTTATGAAAGTTTCCGCTTCCGGATTGGATGTTATCTGTACAGACGGCGAACATCAACTCGGAGGCAAAAACTGGGATGACCGGCTTACGCAATATTTTGCTCAACGTTTCAGCGAAGAAACCGGCGTTGAGGTCGATTTATCGATTGATATCGAATTTTATTATGATCTGATGACCATTGCGGAAGATACGAAAATACATCTTTCATCCAAGCAGTCGACAACGGTTCGAATCAATCGCGGAGGCGAAAAAATACGTTTTGAGATAACTCGCGAAGAATTCGAGGATTTAACCAGGGATTTGATTGAAAAGACAATTGAACTGACTTGCGATTGCCTTGAAAAAGCGCAGGATAACGCCGGAATAGAGGGACTCGATCAGATTATTCTTGTTGGCGGTTCGTCCCGAATGCCTCAGGTCAGCGCCGCGCTATTCGAACTTCTGAAAGCCAAACCAAGTCTTTATGATCCTGATGAAGCGGTTGCCAAAGGAGCAGCGATAATCGGCAATAATATTGCGATTCGCGAAGAAATCAAAAAGAAAATATCCGAGGAGAACCAATCGTCGCGATCCCTGATTCTTGATGACGTTCCGGAAGATCAAAAAGAACGGGCCGCTCAAAAAGTTGCCGAAGAAACCGGCATTTCGCTCGCTCTTGTTCAAGGAGCGCTCCGTTCTGTGAAAAATGTCTCAAGCAAAAGTTTTGGGGCGATAACAACCAATGACGACGGTTTTCGATCGGTTAGCAATATAATTTATCGAAATACGCCGATTCCCTGTGAAGAGACTCAAACCTTTGCAACTTTGTCTGACTTCCAATCTAGCGTTCTCATTGAACTGGAGTCGAATTCCATGGATCGTTCCCCAACCTATGATCAGGATATTCTGGAGATTACTCAAACAACCGATCCGGATCGGTTTGAGGAACTCTTTTGGAAATTAAATGCGCCGGAAGAAGAATCGGAGAAACTTTGGGAAGGAGATTTGCAAATCCAGCCAGGCCTCCGACGCGGAGCTCCCATCGATATAACTTATAAACTCGATGAAAACGGCTTATTGACTGTAATTGTAACCGATCAGGCAAGCGGCAATCAGTTGATTCAGACTATTGAAACCGGCGCCGCGCATCAAGAAGTCGAATTTCAACAAGCGACAGAACGGAGTCGAAGTCTTATTGTCGAATAGATTTGCGTGCAGCAATTCAGCCGCAATGTCCGTTGAATTCGATAGATCGTTCTTCCTGAATGAGTTACGAATGCAATGTTCATTCGTTTTGATTGTCTTTTTTGAATCATCCTGTTTTAATGAATCTTCGTCATTGTTTTGAATGATCGTTGGACTATGAATAACAATCTCAACAACAACCTTTATTACGCATTGGAACTTTTTCTTGATCCAGCTGAAACCAATCCGGTTTTGCTTTGCGAATTTTTGAAAAGCAAAGAAAGCGAATGGAAAAAGAAAGTCAACTCCGATCCGAAATTTGAACTCTTTTGCGTCCGCTCAAAAAAATGGCGGGAAAACAGTTCTGAAGCAAAGGAATCAGACTTGCGACGTTTGCTTGAAGAAGCGAAGTCAGAACGACTGAAAAAACTGCGCGCCGCAATCATTGAAATCGAAAGAGACGGACTTCTTGAACAGCATGAATACGATTATTTATTGAAGACGTTTGGAGGAAAAGACCGCTTTTTTACAGAAGAAACAATCAAGCAGGAACTTCATCTCCCGATTTATGTTTTTACGCCCCCCCAAGAGCCTCAGATACCCAACGGCGTTAAAATTCCTGGCGAAAGCGAAATGAATAAGATTGAGGACGACTTAAAAATCGTCAATAGCGATCAGGAGAGTTCCTGTTCCAATCTTTACGATCTTTTGAAACTTGGACGGCTTACCGATACGAAGACGTTGCGGGAAGAGGCAAGCAAAAAGAATGAAGAGATTCGTAAAAAGTCGAACAAAACGCCTCAAGTCAATGCCAAAGCAAGACTTCTGGGTCGGGCGCTAATCTATTTCAAAACAGACGAAGCGCGAAAAGGATACGATATTGCTTTGCGTCGTCGACCGATTGATGACTTGAAGAAAGAACGCTTCGCTCTTCGAACGCTCGGAAAGTCGGTTACTCGAGACGATTATAATCTTTCGATCGAAGAAGCAATGGAACGCGGTCTGAGTCGGGAAGAGGCCGAATGGCATATTTATGATTATTATTGTCTCAAACGAAAATGCCCCTATCCGACCGGCAAGAATTTGGACGTTTCAAAAGTTCAATGTCTCAACTGTTTTCGATTGAACGATTCGAAAGCGGCCTTTTGTTCCTGCGGAGCTCCCTTGAAAATCGAATGTCCCAAATGCGGTCAAAGAATTGAAATGGGGAGACGTTTTTGTCCCCAATGCGGCTTTGCGGTCTGTAATATGCCCAACGCCCTTCTTCAAATAGAAAATGCCCGGAAAAAACTGGCAAGCGGTCATATTCCCGAAGCGGAAGAATCTCTTCGTCAAGCGGAAATTTGGTGGCCGGGAAACCCCGAAATCAAAGCGTTAAGACAAACTCTCTCCAAACGAAGCGAAGAAGAACATCAATTCAAAGTCAAAGTAACCAGACTTGAAAAGAAACTTAAGGAAGCCGTCCAAAGTCGGAAAATATATCAAGCTCAAAAAATGTTATCGGAGTTGCGCGTCTTGTCTCCGAATTCGTCTGTTCTTGTCCGCGAAGAAAAAAAGGTCGAAGCTATTTTGTCGGACATCAACGGAATGCTCAAAAGTCTTTCCCGAACAAGGAATTCGACGGAATTAACCGCAATTTGTGAAGATATTCTTTCGTTGGCCGTTGATTGCGCCGAGGCTCAAGCGGCTTTGGATCGCATTCCCCCGTTGCCGGCAACTTGTCTTCAAGCGGAAACGACTCCCAATGGAATTCGTTTGCAATGGAACGAATCCCCTTCCCGCCTTAAAACGGGTTACAATGTCGTTCGCAAGCAAAATGCGTTTCCTTCTTCAATGAAAGACGGAGAACTTCTTATCGCCGATCTGAAAAATACAAACTTTATTGATTCAACCTGTCAGCCGGGCATCATTTATGGTTATGCCGTTTTTACAAAACGCGATCTTATAACGGAAAACATCGGCTGTCATTCAAAATTGGTTCAAATCGTTCAAGATATTAAGAATATTCGGCTTTTGCCTGGCAACGGTTCCATGACTTTCGGCTGGCAACCGATTGACGCGTCAACGGGAATGACCATTTCGCGCTGGAAAGGAGATTCGATAAAAAAAGTTGCCGACAAAACAATACGATTATCAAAAGTCGAAAGTTATGTCGATTTCGGATTAGAAAACGACTCGTCCTATACCTATCGACTTCAAACGCATTATCGGGCTCCAGACGGTTCCGAAATTCTTTCCCAGGGCGTTGTTGTCAACGGAATGCCTCGTATGCCGCCGACTCCGGTTAACGATTTAACAATATCGACGACTCAAACATCGAATCGCTTAACGTTTCAATGGACGCCTCCGAAACGGGGAATTGTTTATCTTTTCAATCCATTGAAATCTCCTGAACCGTTTTACGGCAAAGCCGAATCAATCTCGCTTTTGGAACTGGAGAAACGCTTTGGAAATGCCATTCCGATTAAAGATCCCGCTTCCGGAATGACAACCTGGACGAATCCGACAATGGGAGTCAGCTATTTTCTTCCCGTCTCCTATGACAATGGCGTTGTTGTTTACGGCAAACCCGGGACGATCTCCCGCGTTGACGACGTTTTCGATGTTCAAATTCAAATCAACGACGCAAACTTTTTTCTTACATGGAAATGGCCCAAAGGAATCAATGACGTTTGGATTCAAATTCGACGCGACGCCGTTCCTGAAGGGCCAAACGATCCCAAAGGGCGCAAAGTTCTTTTAACTCGAAACGAATACAATTTTCATAGAGCGTTTCAATGTTCTGATCAATATAAGAATTGTCATTTCGTCATCTATTCGTTTATTCCTGACGGATCAATATTTTCAAAAGGGGTTACTTTTTTTACCGGAAAAACATCCATTCGATATGATTTGCGTATTGATACTTCGCTCTTTTCAAAAAAAATGGAAGCGAAACTTCTTATCCAGCGGGAATCAGAAACCAATGGCGGTTTGCCTGAATTTATCGTCAAAAAAGAGCTCGGACGTCCTCCGTTAAATCGAAATTTCGGCGAGAATATAATGACGATTCCAGCAACGACTCAAGCGGAACAATCCGTTGTTCTTAAGAATATCAACTTTAACGAATCGGCTTTTATTCAAATATTTGTGGCCAATCCAAAGGAAGAATCTTTTTATTCGATCAATTCTCCGCCTCCTGACGAATTGGAATTGGATTATCGTCGCGGCCTTTTTTTTCAAAGGCTTAAACATTTCTTTTTTTCCTTATTTCATCTTCGATAACAGATTGTGCCCGAAGGGAACTTGTTATGTCTGGTTTCATTTGTCCTTATTGTTTTGAAAAAGCCAACACAAACGCCGTTTTTTTTCAATGTATCAATCCGAAATGTTCTTCATTGGATCCGCAACGCAGCGCCTTGCTTTATGACATTCCAGTCAATCAACTTGATGAATCCCAAATCCAAAAATATCCAACCGTTTTTCGAGATTACTCTTCCAATGCGTTGTTTCGACTGTTCGGCTGCAGCAATCCTGATTTTGCGTTTTGTCCAGAATGCGAAATGCAAACGTCGATTCGCGTTTGTCCGAAATGTCACAGTCCGTTTCCGCAAGGCGTTGATAACTTGTCCAATCTTATGATCGCCATTGTTGGAGCCAAAGAGACCGGAAAATCGCATTTCATTGCCGTTCTTATTCAAAAGATACGGAGTCTTTACAAAGCATTTAATTGGACTCTCAGCGCAAACGACGACGAAACAATGAATCTATATAAAAAACATTTTTACAATCCCTTATATAAAAGCAACCCGCCAAGAATATTGGAGGTCACTCAATCGGCGCGCGGCAATGCCGTTGTCAAAAAACCGCTTCTTTATTCCTTGGGTATAATAAGGGGAAAACGCTATCAGTCGATTACGCTCGCTTTTTTCGATACGGCAGGCGAGGATATGGATAGCGAAGATCAAATGCGACTCATTAATCGATATATTTATAACGCCTCAGGAATCATTCTTCTCCTTGATCCGTTGCAGCTTCCGGGCGTTCGAAAAAAATTAAAATCGGAACATTTGCCGCACGAAGGGAACGCTTATGTCGGCGACATTATTAACCGCGTTGCCAATTTAATTCGGAACGGACGCTCCATTCCAAGAAATACAAGAATTCGGATTCCTCTGGCTGTTGCGTTATCAAAAATCGATATGCTGCAAGATATGATTGGCAAAAGTTCCGTTATTTTTGAGAATTCCAGACATCGAGGTTCCTTTAATTTGCGGGAATTTCGCAACATAAACGGACATATTCGCGGCTGGATTAGTCATTTTGACGAAGAAAAAAGCTTTCTTCAGCAAACGAATGATTTTATGAATGCCGGTTTTTTTGGCATTAGCGCTCTTGGCGGCAATCCCGACGCAAATGGATTTCTTCCGTTTTCTCCCAGGCCGATACGGATCGAAGATCCGTTTTTATGGCTTTTATGGAAAAATAATTTTATTCAGGGGAAAGAATTATGAGTCTAACGCAAAACGTTTTACAATGGAAATTTACCGCGTGCCAATATAATATTGAAAACGCAAATGGCTTTAAAACCTTTTCGATGTCGGAAGGATTAAGTCAAGATGACAAAGAAGAATTGATCCAATTTGCCGGAACTTATACGCGCCCTGAAAATCTTCCTGACCGTCCTTCTCCGAATGAAATCGAACTGTTTCCGGTCGTTTTTTTGTCATTTCGCCTTCGCTCCGCCAAACGGGTTATTGCCCAAATATCTTATGTCGGAAAAGATTATGCAGGAGTTCGCTGGGGAAACTTCTTTTCTCATGCCCTTATTCTTCCCAAAGGCGACTGGCCGTTTTATCCCATACAATTATGGAATTCGCCCATTTTTCAAAAGGGATTGACGTTGAAAGAACAACAGTTGAAAAAGACGCCGCCGCCTCTCCCTCCGTTAACAATTGAACCGAGTTATCTTCGCGATTTTACCGATGAGTTTGATCCTTTTTTCAAAAGCAACTCGAATCGCCCAAACGAAACTCGAACGCTCCTTGCCGCGATTCGTTCTGCCCGCAAACTTGGCAAAACAACTCTTTTAATGGACAATGCCGAAAATTTCCCGCTTTGGACGGCAATCGTTCAATATGCATTCCCGATTGGACTCGCCCAGGAAATTGATTTTGCAATTAATTATCAAACATTGGCTCAGGCGCGAAAGTTTCATCTCGCTTCTTTGTCTGATATGGCAAAAGATGCTTTAAAAGGGTCATCGACATCCGCCAGTATGCATTTCGTATTCGATATGAATTCCGGAAAAAGTCCGAAGATACAATCGTCCGGTCAATGGTTCGATCTGCTTTCGTTCGACTCGCTTCCTTATCCGGGAACAAAACTGAAGCAATATAACGAAAGAATTCCCAAATGGACTTGTTCTTTATTTGATCATTCATTAGAACTGACGATCGACTTGATCAATTTCATTCATACAGGAAGCGTTTCGGGGCAAACGGCGACAAACGTCAGCGACCCATACAATTTCTCTGAGGTTACAAATGAACAGGATCCGTCTTTAATCAAGACGCTTGATTTTTTTCGTAAGCAGCCATTACGAAATCGTTTGGGCGGAATCTATAATCTTATGGACAATACGAAAAAAGCGGTCAACGGCTCTGTCCTGGACGCATTGCTTCCGCTTATGGCCGAGACGGTTCTCGAAGCGGATAATAAGAAATTGAGTCATAGATTCAACGACTATTTTATGCGTCAGTTCCAACAATCGCTGGATGAACTGAACGAAATAACCTGGGACGAACGATTTCAAACCTTGAATCGTTTTTTTGCCAAATCCCGATCGTTTCGACGTTTTGGAGAAGAAATACTCGAAATCCTTGACGTTCAAGGGAACGAAAGCGAAAACTATTTGCTTCTTAAAATTTCGCTTACCGTTATACTTTTCCCCGATTTCAGCCAAAAAATGAAAGAAATCAATCGGAATATTCTGACTCATTTGTCTCCAGAAAAAAGCGATAAAATTCTGTTCCTGTTGCTTCCTTTGATCGTTGATAAATGCGATTCCGGCGAGAAACATAAATGTATAATCGAGTTGTTTAATCATCGCGACGCAAATTTGAACGATTTTTATAACAATTATATCGACACACTCAAAATTCCAATTGCCGATAAAACAAATATTGAAGCCTATGTTGGATATCGATACAAAACGAATCAATGGAAAAATGGCCAATCAGCTTCGCTTCAGGCAACAGCTTTTATTGATTATCTGATTCATAAGGCAAAGAAGTCGGATTATGATCAATTCTGTGAGGGAGAAGGTTTATGGAAGCTTATGGGGATCAAAGACTTTTCAGGGAAAACGCTCAAACAGTTTTGTAAAACAATATATCGAAGGCTCTCTTATGATTTGGCAACTCTTAATAACAAGCCCCTGGAAATAGAGGCAAAAGAAAAACTGAAAAAAATACTAAATATAGAAAACAATACTCAGAGGTTATGGAAAAATTGGCTGAAAAAATTACTAAATATAGAAAACAATACACTGATTCTCATCAGTTTTGCTGCGGCAACCATTTTTGTCTTTATTGCGATTCTTCTTTGCGTTTTTTTGTAGAAATCTGGGATTTCTTTATACTCAAGCCGGATTCTGTTTTCCTGAACAACTTCGGCTGAACGATCAACTGAAACCGATAACGGAACAACATTAAAATGTTACATTTTTTCCTCTGTCTATTATTGATTCTTTCGATTCCGATTCTCTTTCTTATATATTCTTGTCGACGTTTTTTTATGTTTGAAAGGGCAATGAAATCATCCCAAAAATCTGTGATTTGCCCGAAATGTCATCATATCGTTCCGCTCAAGTTTTTTATTTGTCCGAATTGCAGGAGAGTTCAAAAGGTTGTTCCCACAGAAAAATCGATCTTTTTCTTTCAATGCGAATGCGGAAAAGTCTTGCCGACAACAAACGAAAATGATCGGCATCTTTTGACCGCTGTTTGTCCGGAATGCTATAATATAATCGGGCCAAAAGCCGGAATTCATAAAGAGATTATTATTCCGATTATCGGAGGTCCGTCAACAGGAAAAAGCGCCTTTTTGGGAGCCTGGATCGTTATTGCTCAACAATTATTTCCTCGCAAATACGAAATGAACATTTCATTTCCGTTTCCCGAGGATAAAAAGTATGTCAAAAATTGCAACTTTTTATGGTCAAGAGGTTTAAAACCCGAAAAAACGACTGTTGCTTTGCCAAATGGAATTGGAATGGATGTTGTTCGGCAAGGAAAGAGTCACGGTTTGCGGATTTACTGTTATGATCCGGCGGGAGAATTTTTTGATAACACAAAAATTTTGAAGAACTTCGTTTTTTATGATTATATGGACGGCGCCATTTTTTTAATTGACCCGTTTACTATTAAAGCTGTTCGAAACAAATTCTGTAGCCAGATTTTCCAAATGTCTTCCGTCGGTTTTCAAGTTTCTGATCGGGATGTTAACGATTATTGCGATCGCTTTATCAATAGTTTGAAGAGATATCATAATTTGAAAGACAATCAATATCATTATGCATTTTGTGCCGTCGTTATCACAAAAACCGATGCTTTCGACCTGGATTCTTATATCGGCGAAAAAGCGGTCAGTGTCGTTATGTCCAAAAATCCAAAATTGAGCTTTAACGAAGCGCTGAATTTGGTTTGCGTTAATTTTCTGGAAACCGGAGGATTAGGAGATGTTCTGGAAAAGTTGAGAACTCATTTTAAGGAAGTTCGATGTTTTTCGGTTAGCGCTTTCGGTCATATGCCCGATCTTAACGACGATTATAATCCAAAGCGGGTTGAGCATCCTTTTCTTTGGCTTCTTTCAAAAACAGGGAATATAAAATGGTCAGGAACACAGAATTCGCTCTAAAATCAACTTTTCAACAGATTCCCCCAAAACGGTTCAAGACAAACAGAAAGGACGTTTCCAAAACCCGCCGGGAAAGCAGACGTCTCGTCAGGAACTTTTGGGCGACGCTTCCAGAATTGAATTTATTGCAAAAAACAGATTTTTAGAATTCTCGGAAAAAACAAATCGGAATATAAAATTGAAATCAAGCAAAACTGTATCTATAAACAAATGAACGCCCATAAAATTATTATAGATGTTCTCCTTGAGTTTTTCCGAAATGCGGCGAGTTAAGGAGCCGTATTAACGAATGTTATACGGCGGCAAAACGGAAAAAACTAAGCGTCGGAAGTATAATATCGACCCGCCTTCATATTAACGAACAAGTTTTCTGTTCAACTTACAATGCCGATTTGACGTAACCATGAAACAACTTGCGATTCCGACGATTTGATTCGACTGCCGAATATCGCGTGTCCGGTCAGGAAATTCGATTCAGGACAAAGTTTTTTAAGATCGGCAACAGTTCGGCCAAGTCCGCTTCCCTCATGAGTCATGAACGGCACAACTGTTTTTCCTGACAGATCGACGCTCTCAAGAAAGGTCATAACAGCCATTCCTACGGTTCCCCACCAACTGGGGGAACCGACGAAAACAACGTCATAATCATTAATATTATCGCATTTTGTTTTAAGGGCAGGACGATAATTAGCCTCCTGTTCCTTTTTGGCTTGAGCAACAACAGCATCGTAATCGCGCGGATATTTATCAACCGTCACAATTTCAAACAGATCGCCATTTGTTGCTTTTTGAATTTGTTGAGCCATTGTTCGTGTGTTTCCTGAATGAGAGAAATAGACAACTAATATTTTTTTAGCTGATTGCGATTCTGACATATCGGTTTTCTCCGTTTTGCTGTTGGATTATTGATTTTCGAGCGCAATTCCGTCAGTTTTCGATTCGCATGAGCCGCAGCCTGGCAGGCTTATTGCTGTTGTGGCCAAACCGAGCGAAAGAGCTCGTAAAAAATGACGACGTTTCATCGTTGTATCTCCTTGTTTCAATAGAAATAATTGATTGTATTTGCGTCTTTTATTCTGCTTTGTTGTTTTCAGATCGTTCTTTGTCGATCGACGCCTTCAACATAAATGGCGCTCGTCGGTCGAGCAGGACATAAATTTTCGCAAGCGCCGCAACCGATACATCGTTCGACATTAACTGTCGGAATTTTCTTTGATTGCGGATCGTCTGGGTTGAGCGGGATCATTTCAATCGCGTCCGTCGGACAATGACGTTCGCAGTTGCCGCACTCAACGTCATCGGTTATGACAATACAAGCGTCGCGAACCCAAACCGCATAACCGATTTGCGTCGCTGATTTGTCAGCTGTCGTTGTCGGAAGAATCGCTCCTGTCGGACAAACTTCAGAACATCGAACGCATTCCGGTCGGCAATAACCTCGTTCAAACGACATGCTCGGCTGCATCGTTGTTTTCCAACTGTCTTGAGATGGACGAAGAACTTGATTGGGGCAAACGCTTACGCAAAGTTGACATGCCGAACATCGTCGAGCAAAATTGCGGAGACTTTGACTTCCCGGCGGCAATGGCGCAACGGTTCGCGTCGGAGGAACTCGTTTGACCAAAGGGGCAAGTCCGCCGTCAAATTCTTTTTTCTTTTTCTTGGGTTTTTCTTGCGCAAGCCCTGTTTTCGTCAAAGCATAAAACGCAATCATTGAAAGAAAGCCGCGACGAATCATTGGGGACGCCAAAGTCTCTGTTGCCTTAATCGGTGACGCCGTTGAAGCAGGACCTGCGGTTGAAGAAACAATTGTCGATAACGTTCCCTGCACAGGAGCTGGCGCCGGTTGAGATTCGAAACTTTTTCTATAGGAAATCGCTTTTTGGGGACATTTTTCAATACAGTTAAAACAGACAATACAGCGACTTGAATCAACGACATGTTTTTCTGGATTGATACATGACGCCTTACAGTTCTTCGCGCATAAACCGCAGCCGTTACATTTCGAGGTTTCGATACGCGGTTTTAAAATTGCGTATTTGGCAATCAATCCGAGAATAGCGCCGACCGGACAGACTGTATTGCAATAAAGGCGTCCCCAACGGACAGCAAAGATAATTGCGACCATAAGCGTCGCAATAGCAATGATGAACGTTTCGATTCCTTTCATCCAAACGTCGACTGAATAAAAAGCGTAACTTCCCGATCTTTCCGCCCAATACGCCAGCAAATTGTTCCCTAATCGGTAAATGGGAGCAAATAAATTCGACGTTATGCGTCCAAAGGCGCTATAAGGATCAAGCAGAGCGGCAACAGAGCTGAAGCCGCATAGAAACAGGACGACGAATAAGGTCAAAAAACCGACTCGCCAGAAAGTTTTTCCCTGTTGCCAACCAAAACGATTCTTCTTACGCCAAATTGCCAGACGCGAAATAACGTCTTGAAAAACGCCAAACGGACAAATAATCGAACAGTAAAGGCGTCCAAACAGAAATGTCGTAATCAACAAAGCGGCGATAATAATCGCATTTCCGGCCAAAAAAGCAGGAAGAAACTGAATTTCCGCCAAGGGCGCTAACGTTCCGATGAAGGTTCCGGTAAAATCACAGAACAGGAAAGTCAATAAAGCGAAAACGATACAAGCGCCTGTAATTCGAAGTTTTCTCAACATTAGAAACTCCCTTCCTTTCGAAGATTTTCAACAAAAGAGTCGATTTTACGCATTTCCTCGGGAATATCGATCCGTTGAGGACATTCAGGAACGCATTCTCGGCATCCTGTGCAACGATTTGCCTGACGAAGCTTTGGAACGCTTCGATCATAACCGATCAAAAAGGCGCGTCGAGCTTTACGATAATTTTCGTCTTGAGCATCAGCGGGAAAATTTCCTTCATTCAGACATCTGTTGTAATGCAGAAAAACGCCAGGGATGTCGAGCCCATAAGAGCAAGGCATGCAATATTTGCAGTCCGTACAACTTGTTCCTTGGAATTCGAGAGAGAGAAGCGATTCGACTGTTTGATCAATCAGCTTATATTCGTCTTCGTTAAGCGGAACCAACGGCGCATAAGTCAACAGATTGTCTCGAACATGTTCGATGAAAGTCATGCCGCTGAGAACGGTTAGAACGTTTGGAAGCGATCCTGCAAAGCGAAACGCCCAAGACGCAACGCTTTTTTCCGGCTCTTTTTGTTTCAAAATTGCTCTTGCCTTATGATTCGTCCGCGCTAATCGACCGCCCAAAAGAGGCTCCATTACGATTGCCGGAATACCCCGTTTTTCCATTTCGCCATAAAGATATTCCGCATTGACGTTGCGCCCTGTTGCGTGTTGCCAATCGAGATAGTTGAGCTGAATTTGGATAAAATCCCATGTAACGCCGCAATCGAGCATCCAATCAAAAAATTCCTTTTCTCCATGAAAAGACCAACCGAGATTCCGAATTCGTCCAGCCTCTTTTTCCGCGAGAAGAAAGTCGAGAATACCGTTATCCAGAAATCGTTTTTGATAGGTCTCTCTGTCGCCGACAGCATGAATCAGATAATAATCGAAATAATCGGTTTGAAGATAATCCATCGAACGATGATACATAGCGATCGATGCGTCACGGCCATGCATATCAGGACTCATATTGGACATTTTGGTTGCAATGAAAATTTTATCGCGAGGATGTTTGGCAAGCGATTTGCCAATGGACTGCTCTGAAGCGCCTTCGCAATAGCGCGGCGAAGTATCGAAATAGTTGACGCCGTGCGCAATCGCATAATCGACCATTGCGTCCACAGCTTCCTGATCAATTTTTTCTTCAGGCGTAACATTCGATTTAACAGGGCGTAAAGGAAATCGCATACAACCGAAGCCGAGAAGCGAAATTTTATCGTTTGTATGAGGATCGATTCGATAGGTCATTGCCTCTGGCGGAATTTCGCCGCTCGAAATATCGTCGACTCGGGACGTTTTCGGATCACGACAGCCAAAGGTTGCCGCAGCCGTCGCGCCAGCCGTTCCAAGAACTTTTATAAAATCTCGTCGTTCCATATATTGATTCCCTTTCTTTTTTGTGATTTCAGAATCGAATGAATGGCATTCGACTCGACCCATAGAATTTTATTTTTAAAATTCTTCTGTTTAGGCGTCAGGAGATTATCTTCATTTGATAGTTTTTTGTCGACCTGAAAGAAATTCTCTTTGAAATTCGATATTTTCATTTTGACATGAAATCTTTTGAAAATTATGTAAATCTGATATGAGTCACAGACGTCAGCATTGTTGATTCGACTAACACAAGAAGCAGTATATCACTGAAATTTTTATATTTACATCAGATTTGCAAACAAATATTTTAGGGGGTAAAAAACTTTTTTTCATTTTTCTTTTCAATATAAACCTTAGAGTAACTCTAAGGGAAGTCCCCCCAATGTAATTTTTTTTATTTTTTAAAAAAATAATATTTTATTGAGTCCAACGGCAGATTCTGGTTCAGCAGCATTATTGAATAGGATCAATAAATAGAATGATAGATAATTTTTCAATAGCAAGACAGAAATTTTAATTTTTAAAAAATAATCATTTCTCACAGAAATATATTTTTTTGAATTCTGTAATGCAAAAGAAGTGATTTATACTCCTTGCCCTTGATTTTTTCCAAAAAATTGTTATATTTGAATTGCCGTTTGCTAAATCGCATTTTCCGTTTCCTCAAGGTCTCCGTAATGTCTTATTATCAACTTTCATCCGAGCAAATCGCCGAACTTCGGGCGGTTCATC
>JAUNBG010000096.1 GCA_030527205.1 Planctomycetia bacterium | reverse complement strand
CATGCCGCCGCCATAACCGCCTCCGCCGCCCATGCTTCCTGTCGAAGTATTATAGGTAAACATTTTGACAATTTGTGTAAACATTGGTTGAGGATTCAACAAAACATAACGCCGGTCACTTGAAACAGCTGCGGAAAGCGAAACAGAAGCTCCCGCATTAATCGATTGAACAATCGCCATTTGACCTGGGTCATCTGGAGTAACATATCGAATTTCGGGCATTGCATATTCTGCCTGTTTATCATCGACAGCAATATTATCAGAATAGGAAGGACGATAATTGCTTCCTTGAGCTTGATTCTGATTCGCGTATCTTGCAGAATTTGCAACTTTGGCGTCTTTATACTCTTGAACTTTTTGATCCAGAACGCGGGTATTTTGATTCTTCATTTCGCTAATCAATGCGTTTGCGGTCAAGATTTCCTTTTTGATCTCTTCCTGTCGACGGCCATTTTCAAGTTCAACCGTAAACATGGCGGAATCATCCTTGAGTTCCAAGTTGACGAAAGAAGCTTTTTCAAGTTCCGTTCCTGCATTGGAAATGATTTGGACTCCGACTTTATTTTGCGGCAGCGTTCCCCAGGATTTTGTCAAAAGAACATTATATTCGCCGCTGAAACCCATCGGGCAGACATAACAGCGCATTCGCTGACCTTCTTTGAGTTCGTCAAAAGATTTATTCAGAACAATCGGATCTTTGCGAAGAATTCCCCCGCTCGCTGTGCGCGTTTGAGCAAACCAGCAAACGGACTTTGTTGGTTCTTCAACAGCGATGTCGATTTCCGCATCGCCTGTCCAATAAACTTCAATAATAATATCACGAACGCAAGCTTGAGCCAATTCGTTCTCAAATTGAGACGCTTCTTCCTGACGGCCTTCATCAATCATTTTTTTGACCAGTTTTTCCGCGAGTTCAGAACCGTTTTTCCAAACATCGTCAACGAGTTTTCCTTCCCAGGCTTGCGAAGCAATACCGAGAACAACCCATTTTTGAGCTTCTTCATCGTTCAAGTCTTGCGAAAGCGCCAAACCGCGAACATAAGGTTCCGGGCGGGTTGGCATGATTTTTGAAATCTGTCGATAAAGATTCAAGGCTTTTTCACGCAAACCAACGGTTTCAAGATAAGCGGCAATTCCGAGCAACGAAACCGGGTCGTTGGTAAATTCCGCCGCGGAAAGAATAGCCCGTTCAATCTCTTTTTGGGAACCATTTCCCTGCAGCAAAACAAGAACCAGCGCTTCATACATCCAGGGAGCAGCCAAATCGTTGCGAATGGCGCTCTTGATTAAAGCTTTCGCTTCGTCATATTGTTTCTTTTTATTGAACTCGTCAACTTTGACCATTAAATCATTTTGGAATTGACGAAATTCTTTATCATATTGAGCCTGAATATCGGCATTCTGACTCTCGATTTCCTTGGCGTTTCCTTCCGTTTTAAGAACTGGTTGTTGCGGAGCGGAATTCTCAAAATAAAGATCCCATTTTGCATTGAGGTCAGCCGGAGCAGCTGTCAATGTTCCTTGTTGAACTCTGGCATCTTTTTTTGCGGAAACATTTTGTTGCAGTCCATCTGTTCGAACAGGCGCGATCAACCCTTCGTCAGCCATAAATTTTTTCACTAAGGATTCGCCAATCTCGCGAGAATCGGCAGAAGTCGATCGAGGAGTCGGAACGTTGAACATTCCGCCGCCCATGCCGCCCATCATACCGCCGCCCATGCCGCCGCCAAAACCGCCCATTCCGCCGCTTTGTGGGCTTGTCGGAACCAGGGTCAAGTCAGCAACAGGATAAAGACGAATACTTCGGCCAAGACCTTCTTCATTATTTTTGATTTCATCTTTGGTTGTAATGAGAAGAGCGTCGTCTTGAATACAATAATCGAGTTCGTAAGGCCGCAAAATATTTTTGAGCGCACTGCTTAACGTTATGTTATTCAAGTTCATTTCAATCGTCATTTCTTCGAGCGGCAGCATTTCAGAAGTTGAGTTATCAACTTGTTCCGTAATTTTTTGCTTGTCGAAGATAATATTGATGTCCATATCGCGACTCATACTGTCAATCCATTCAGTAAGTTTAACGGAACCATCCATTTTGCCTTCAACCGTAATGATTTTTTCCAGCATTTTGTTAATTTTCTGTTCCGCATCAGACTGAGCACTAATGGACGTTGAAGACCATCTTTCCTTACGTTTTTTCGAAAGGTTAATCCAGGTTTCCGGATCCGGATAAAGAA
This sequence comes from Planctomycetia bacterium, assembly GCA_030527205.1. Classification (GTDB taxonomy): domain Bacteria; phylum Planctomycetota; class Planctomycetia; order Pirellulales; family Thermoguttaceae; genus JAUNBG01. The sequence continues at coordinate 689 of JAUNBG010000096.1, read as the reverse complement.
TCGGCGGTTCATCAGCTGTCGGAATATGAGAACGTTCAACGGACATAAGAACATCCAGAAAACGCTTGCGTCGATAGATTCTCAAATATTGGTTTTCTGCATAGGCATCCTGGATAAAGGAAACAGCAACCGCTTGTGTTGGCAGCGCCAAATCTCCAATAAGATCTTCAGCAGTCGCGGCAACTTCGGAGGCCAAAATAAATTGTTCCTGTTTCACTAAAGAATCGAAACGCTTCATAATTTCAACAACTTTGTTTTGATTCATTGCTCGTTGATTCAAAACAGCCTGAACCGAATCAACCTTCGCTTTATTGAGAAGAGCGACATGATCCCGTTGTTCTTTTTCAAACTTCTGACGTTGTAAAATTTGAGCCGTTGCCCCTAAATCGTTGAGCAAAACTGCTTTGTTTGCGTTATCAATCGAAGGGTCTTGACGAACAGAAGAAATAGCAAGTTTGATGTCCTGAATTGCCCCATCCGGATCATTTTTAACCTTTTTACGGGCTTCGTCAATGACAACCTTAATATGCTTTTTAATCGATTGATTGACCAAAGCCATATTGGTTTCGACGGCTTGAAGCAAGTTAGCTTTGTTTTGTTCCTGCAAAATCATTTCCGCTTCAGCAAATGCAGCATGAAAATCATCAGAGTCCTGTTGCGAAACGGCAAAACCGATTGGTTCCGGTTCT
>JAUNBG010000095.1 GCA_030527205.1 Planctomycetia bacterium | reverse complement strand
AATCGTTTGAACGAAGGATCTGCGCAACCGGTTCAACGAGAGATCTACGCAACCGGTTCAAAGAGCAATTTTCTCATTTTCGTTTATTTTCTATGAAAGCTGTTTCATAACAGATTTTTCTTTGATTTGATTCAATAAAATACGAAATCAAGGAAAGAAAAAGCGGAATGCTGAAACGATTTCAGGCAATTCAGGCATAGCGGCATGTTTTTTATAATTTACGAAAACATATTCGACAAAATCGAATCATTAACGAGTTTTTTGAAAGAGGAACCCTGAACAGGGATGTTCATTTGTGTTCCGGTATACGGTCATAAATCAGGGAGGATTTCATGGTTGCAACACAGGCATTGGCCGAAGACATCGCAAAAGTATGGGAAGATTTTATTCTGGATCGTTCCAATCAGGAGCTCCGAAACGTTCTTATCGAACAATATTTGCCCTTGGTGCGATATCATGGCGAACGAGTTTGGTCGCGACTGCCGGATGAAGTTGAGTTGGATGATTTGGTTTCGGCGGGCATATTTGGTCTTATGGATGCCATTGACGCCTATGATCCTTCGCGAGGAGTAAAATTTGAGACCTATTGTGTTCCTCGAATCCGGGGGGCAATGTTGGACGAATTACGAAATATGGACTGGGTTCCTCGGTTAGTTCGATCAAGAGCAAGAAAATTAACGGAAGCCAATAAAGAGTTATCCGACAAATTAGGCAGACTTCCGTCGCAAGACGAACTTGCCTCTCATTTAAGTATGAGTCAACCGGAATTGGAGCGAATGGTCAACGATGCCAATGCGGTTAATTTAGTCAGTCTCAACAAAAAATGGTTTGAAACCGACGGTTCAAAGGACGTCAGTGAGATTGATCTTTTAGAGGACCAGCGCGGCGAAGATCCGACAAGTCGAATTCAAAAATCGGATATTATGCGTCTCGTTACAAAAGGACTGAGTCGAAACGAGCGGCTCATTATTATTCTATATTATTATGAAGAGATGACAATGAAAGAGGTCGGTATGACTTTGGACCTCAGCGAAAGTCGCGTCAGCCAGATGCACAGCAGCATTGTCAGCCGTCTGCAACAGCAACTTGGAGATCGACGCCCGGAATTTGTCTGATTGTATAAAGAATCGAAATTCATTAAATGTCCATTTATTCTGTTTGATCAAGCTTTTGAAAACCTTTGGGAGGCTTTACAATTTTAAAAAAGTATCCGTTCACAACGATTTTTTCCTTTTGCGCGATCGAGTTCGAAATTCCTTTGAAAAAAGGATTTTCGCGCAGTGGCGCAGCGAACAGGATAAAAACTCCCAAAACGAATCTTTTTCCAATGAGCCGCCGTTTTAAAAACGATTTAAATAACGACAAACGATTTAAATAACGATAAAATCGGAAGTTTCAAAAAAATAGCGTTTTGGCGTTTTCGCTGTGCCGCCGCGTCGCTGCGCGAAAATTTCCAATACGTTACAAAGATCGGGGAAAACGCTGTATATTTAACTGCGGCCGCTAATTTTTGAATTCGACGAAGTTCCCGTGAACGGTTACTAAAAAAAGCCTATTCCCAAAGCGAAAGCTGTTTGGCCTTATCGATTTCGAGAAAAAATATGATAAAATTGGTCAACAAAACTTTTTTAAGAGAAAAAAATCAAGAAAAATAACGATCTTTATTGACAAAAAAAAAATAAAAAGTAAAATGATTTAAATTATGGTGGTCGTAGCTCAGTTGGCTAGAGCATCGGATTGTGGCTCCGAAGGTCGAGGGTTCGAGCCCCTTCGACCACCCCTCTTTGATTTATTGATTAAAAAACAAACCGTGTTGTCTTTTCATTGATATCTTGATTAAAACTTATCTGGAATTGAAGCCGACTTAATTGAACGGAACTTGAGAAATTGCGCTCGTAGCTCAATAGGATAGAGCAACGGATTTCTAATCCGTAGGTTGAGGGTTCGATTCCCCCCGGGCGTGCTTGCAGGGCTTTTTGATGATTTTCAAAAATCCCTTTTTTTATGCGCTGAAGCCGTTTTTTCGATGTGAAATGAATTTTCTTCTTTTATTCTTTTTCAGTAAGATTCAGCTATTTTTTCTAACTTTTGCAAGATTATTTGCAAGACTTTTCGCCTTTTAAAAAAAAGTCTTGCACTGAATCCTGTTCGATATTTTTGACCTCTGCTTTTTCGGGTTTTAACACTCTGTCGAAATAGGAATCCAAAACCATTAAATAATGTTTGCTCTGAACCTGAATCGAATGCCCTTGCTAATAGGCGACGACATGAGTCGGATAACCGGCTTCAATCAGATCATTATCGCGGCTTGCTCGCATATTCTGAAATAAACGCGGCCATTCGGGCAAGCCAGCCCAAAACAGGATTCTTTTAAAACCGGAATGATAATTTTCCCGACGATTCTCGACAATAATATAAGGAGAACCGCCCTCTTCCGCTTCCTCAAACTGCTTTTCGAGTTCCCCCCTCAATTCGGGATAAAGCGGAATGATTCGTTCGTCTTTACCGGCATGACGGCTTGTTTTCGGAGAAATAACCCGCAATCTCTCTTTTTCCCAATTAACGCAATCCCAAGTCAGAGCCAGCGGTTCTTTGAGACGGAGCCCTCCAATTCTCCAGAGAGCGGTTAAGGTTCGCCAGGTTTGGTTTGGGCAAGCATTGAGAATTTTTGGATACCATTTCCAACGGAACAAAAAATTCTCTTTTCTTGTTTTCGAAGCTGCCTCGTTCAATATATTCGAAAATATTTTTTTGGCTCAACTCACGAATGAGGGGACGACCATCTCAAATTCTTGAGATGGCGAGTACTTTGAGTTTGAAGTATTCCATATCTCTGAAGCCGTAAGCTTGTCTTTTTAGAGTCTTGATTTTATTAGGAAGTTCCCAAAACCTCCCAATTAGTTGACGTTGCGTCCGAATTTGGTAAAATAACCTTTATACGTGAATCCTTTTTCGATTTCCTTT
>JAUNBG010000018.1 GCA_030527205.1 Planctomycetia bacterium | reverse complement strand
TATTTGAAGTTATATCGGGGGCATTATCTTCGTTCATGAAGTCTTCTCCTTTTGATGATTCTGTCTCGTTGCGTAAACGAAACATGAATTTGCTTAAAAGATTGGCCATATCTTGATGTCCTAACTGCGCTTTCTCGGGGGAAGTTGAATTGGTCGTCGCTTTTTGGTTAAATCGTTTCCCGAAGGGGGCGTAACCGGCAAAGAAGGTTCTTTCGACGATTTGGCTTGATTGATAAAGCGAGCGTTTGTTGCCTGATGGGGCGGCTTTATAACGTTTGGTTGAGCTGGCCCATTTGATCTGTTTTCGCCTAATTGAAGGCTGCCAAGATAAGGATGTTCCGGAGAACAAACAACGACCTCAATTTTGCCGATTGTTTCTCTTTCTCCTGGTTTAATTTGACGAGTTATTCCCGATTCTGTATATTGGATGATTCCGTTTTCCAATTTGAACCTGACCGCGTTTTTCGGCAGATCATCGATTTGAACCGTATCGTTGTTTCCGGAACCGAAAGTCACGGGAACCTCTCCAAGGTTGATCTGAGTAAAACGTTTGGGCGAATAAACAACGGTCAGCCAGGCTTCCCGGTAGACTTTTTCGACCATACCAACGATAAAACCGATACAGAAGCCGAGAGCAAAAGCTCCGGTCAGACGTCCGCAAACGTCGCCGAAACCGCCGCTTCCTTCCATAAAATAATTCATAACTAAAAAGCCGATTGCGCCGAATATTCCTCCCAAAATTCCGCCTCGCCATGCCCAACGAATATTAAGATTCGGGATGAAGCGGGCCATAAGCAAGGCCATAACGGCTCCCAAAACAGCCCAGGCAATGATTCGCCCCAAATTAAGAATGACTCCCGTTGACATCAACGAAATCAGTATAAAGAAAAGTTGACCGCAACCGCCCGCTGCGCAACCAGCGATTGCCGCTCCGACAATAAGTCCAGCGATGATCTGGGGCGTCAAGGCTCGTTTTTTCAAAAATGTATTTTGCATTCCGACGAGTCCGAGAGCTATTCCGAAGCACAAAATAGTTGTCCAGATACAAGTCCGCAACAAAGCAGAAAACGCATTGCCTCCGCCAAGTTCGTCGGTCTGCATAAGTTGGGGAGTAAAAATGCGTTCTTCTGCTTCTTTAAAGGCGTCTTGAATATTCCCTCCTTTAACCGAAATGACGTTGTTCGAATCGGCTGTCAAGTCATTCAAATAGGAAGAATCGGCATCATCCGTTGCAATTGCCAGAATTTGGACTCCTTTATTTCGAAGACGTTCGGCGGTTGCAACGGCGCTGAAGGGATTTCCTTCGGAATTGACCCCGTCTGTAAAAATCAGAAGCGTCTTTTTCTCGTTCTCTTGATTCTGTGCGACTGATTTTCCCTGATCTGCCAGAGCCTTTTCAGAAGTTTGAAGAGCCGCTTCGAAATTGGTTCCGCCATAAGCCGTTATTTGACGAATATGGTTGATCAAAGTCGATTTATTATCGGTAAGCGGGACAAGAGCTGTTCCATCGCTACTGAAAATCGTAACTGCAACTCGATTCTTTTGAAAATCGCAATTATTGATGAACGAGATTGCAGCCGATTGGACTTCCTCTATTTTGTTGCCCATCATTGATCCGGAAACATCAATCGTTAAGCAAACAATTTGATTTGGTTTCGCGGGTTGTTGAGTCAGAAAGAGAAAAAATTCCGCAAGAATCGCCGCAAGAAAGCATCCAATTCCTGCTGCAAACGCCAAAACAATTGTTTTCGGTAATGTTTCAACAATATAATTAATTGATATCATTCTTTCCCAATCATTAAACTCAAGATTAACCTTTTAATCAGCGAACGAACAAAACGCGGCAAAATGGGATATTTCCTTTGTCTTTCGGCATCGGGGAACAAATGAAAAAAAAAACATTTCGACAAAAAAAATAAGTCAGATAAAAGCGATTATACTCAACAAAAGAGTCGTAAGCAAGATCAAAAGAAATTTCGTACTCAAAGAGTCAACGTTGTTTTTTAATCTCGCTTCAGCCGCAGGGAAGGGGAAATGGCAGATTGAATCAATGCGAAATTCAATATTAGATTAAAGAAATTCTAAAAAAAACTGATGAGCGCGGACGTCTTGTCCTCAGAAATTGCTTTTCGCAACGCCGAATAGAACATGATCTGTCGGAAAAAAAGATTTTCGCTGCGCGAAATTTTTATAAAAAAGGACTTTCGCGCAGCGGCGCAACGAACAGGATAAAAACTTCCAAAACGAGCGACAAAAACGAATATTTTTCAACGGAAACAACTCTTTTCAAACGGAACTGCCGTTGCATAAGCGATTTAAATAACGACGAAATCGAAAGTTCCAAAAAGAAAGCGTCCTTGCGTCTCTGCGAGAAATAACAAGAAGAGAAAAATAAATCGTCATTGGCCATTTGAGTTTAGCGATTATTCAAGCATTTTAATTAAAAATGCAGGAAATCAAAGACTTTTCTGACGAATAAGATTCATAAATTCCATACGAGTCCGATGATCTTTCCGGAAGGTTCCCTTCATCGCCGACGTTATGCAAAAAGAACCTTGTTTTCGAACGCCTCGAATCGTCATGCAAGAATGAACCGCTTCGATAATAACGCCGGCTCCTTTAACTTTCAACTCTTCAACCAAAAGATTGGCGATTTCTTCTGTCATTCGTTCCTGAAGCTGAGGTCGTTTCGAAATCGTTTCGACAACTCGCGCCAATTTACTCAAACCAATAACCTTGCCGTCGGGAAGATAACCAATATGAACTTTGCCGATAAAAGGGAGCAGATGATGTTCGCACATACTATGAAATGAAATATCTTTGACCAAAACGATTTCGTCATATTCTTCCGTAAAGAATTTTTGTAAATGGAGACGCGGATCCGCTTTGATTCCGCTAAAAAGTTCCGCATACATTCTCGCAACGCGTTGAGGCGTTTCGAGTAATCCTTCCCGATCCGGATTTTCTCCTATTGCCAATAAAATTTCCCGAACCGCTTTCTCTATTCGTTGTTGATCGACTTGATGAACTGGAATCTGTTCTGTCATTAAATCATATTATTCTAACTCAAAGAGTAAACGTTTTTCAAGTTTTTATCTCGCAGAGCCGCTGAGGAGAATAAGGGTTAAAAAAGGGGATCATTTCCTTAAACTAAGCTTTCCTCTTTCTCCGCGATTTGAACCTTTGCCGGAGATCAATAAGACCGGCATTTACTGTTTGAGATTCTAAAATCGTTAGCCTTGAAACTTTTTATTCAAAGATAAAAAAAAGCGACGCACAAACGTCGCATTATTCTTTTGATCTTGTCATTGAAAAAAGTTAAACAAATCTTTTTCTGTCAGGAAGTTCTAAAAACCCGCTGGAAACGCGAACATCTCGCCCCCATGAACTGGTTTTTACAACGTTCACGAATGGAGTTTTTGGCCAAAAAACAGTTTTTTAGAACTTCCTGTCATATTTTTTGCAAAAAAAAGCGTCCTATGGGAATCGAACCCACAACTGAAGCTTGGGAAGCTGCCATGTTACCACTACACCAAGGACGCCTGAAGAAAGAAAAGCGTTCTGCAATTCAGAAAAAGATCAGAACAAAAACGATTCATTTCTTTCAATATAATATTAACGAAAAAGAAAAAAATTTCAATGGGGGCAAGGTTCTTTTTCTGATTCTTTTAGGGAAACATTTCATTAAGAAAAATTTGTTGCCCAACGGCTTCGTCATCCAAATTACGATTTGGCTTTTTTCCAGGCTGGCTTTGAATACGTCGATTTCGTTTGAATGGGAGCGGGAATAAAATGAAACGACTCTTTGCCGAAACGTTCTGTGACCCGTTGACGAAGTTCGCCTGTAACCGTAACCTTGAATGTCGGGCAAGTCAAAATGCAGATTTTTCCATTTTTCAGCTTGATTTGAATTTCCAAATCGGCTCCGGAACCAGCGCCGGGAAGAGTTGAAGCTTTTTTCAAAACGCGATAGGTTTTTAATATGTCATAAAGCGTTTTGATTTCTTCTTCATAATCTTGTTGCTCTTGAATACTGACAACGATGCCCCGGGTCAAATAAACTTCTGCTTCGTCAACAGAATAAAGTTGATTGATAAAAAGATTGGCATCGTCTTCCGCCTGACTTTTTTGGCGGTCAATTCGGCCCGACGCAAAAACAATCGAGTCCGGCTTGACTAAATTGGAAAACATTTCATATTCATGCGACCATATAATTGATCGAATGGAACCGCTCGAATCTTCCAAATCGAACATCGCATACAAATTCGATTGACCTTCTTTAAGGTTTTTGTTGACTGCAATTTTGATCGCCTGCATTGCTCCGCCGACCAAAACGTTTGTCTTGTCCGGAAGCCGAGACGCTTCGGCGACTGTATGAGAAGCAAATGTTTTGAATTTCTCGACATATTCCTTAAGCGGATGAGAAGTCAAATAAAAACCGAGAACTTCTTTTTCATTGATTGCTTTTTCTTTATCGCTCCATTCTTCGATTTGAGGCAATCCCAGCGTTGCCTGATCCATGAATTTCGCTGTTGTCTCTTTTTCCGGTTCGTTCAGAAGCTCAAACAGACTTTTCTGACCCTTCTGACGGTCTGCGGCCATCGTTAAACTGTTTTTATGCGCTTTGTCGAGAACTTGCATTATTTGTGAACGTTTGACTCCAAAACAATCAAAAGCGCCCGCTTTCAATAACGATTCAACAGTTGATTTTGTTACGATTTTTGTATTGACGCGACAATAAAAATCGAATATATTTTGAAAGAGTCCCCCTTCGTCTCGAGCTCGAACAATTTCTGTCGCCGCATCCTCGCCGCAGCCTTTAATCGCGGTCAGTCCGAAGGCTATTTTCCCGTCAATAACTTTATAAAGACCGCTTGATTGATTGATATTTGGCGGAAGAACGACAAGTCCCATTCGTTCACAGTCTTCTATATGTTCAACGGTTTTATCTTTTTTGGTAAAGTTTCGACCAGAAATATCGCCGCAAAGCAAAGAAGCCATAAATTCAGCTGGATAATGCGCCTTGAGATACGCCGTTGTATAAGCAATAAGCGCATAAGCGGTCGAATGCGATTTGTTGAAACCATAACCGGCAAATTTTTCGATCAAAGCAAAAAGATTCTGAGATTCTTTTTCGCTTAACCCGTTTTCCATTGCTCCGTGAACAAAATCGCCTCGAAGTTTTTCGATTTCTTCATGCTTTTTTTTACTGATCGCTTTAACGCTGGAATATGTTCTCGAAAGCGGGATTTTCCCAAGTCGATTAAAAATCCGCATTATTTGTTCCTGATAAACCATAACGCCATTGGTTTCTTCAAGAACATCTTTCATGATCGGATGAAGATAGGTTGCTTTCTTGCGTTTATGTTTAACGTTGACATAATCATCGACCATTCCTCCTTCCAGGGGACCTGGTCGATAAAGAGCCAATGTTGCGATTATGTCGCGAAAATTGTCTGGCTTCATTCGAATCAACAGTTCTCGAATTCCGCCGCTTTCAAGCTGAAAAACCCCTTTGGTTTCGCCGCGACAAAGCAAATCATAAGTTGCCTGATCATCCAGCGGCAGTTTATAAGGATTGATTCGTTGACCCGTCGTTTGTTCAATAATATCAACGGCGCTGGACAAAATGGAAAGATTTCTCAAACCCAAAAAGTCCATTTTGAGAAGCCCTGCTTTTTCAACATCGCCTGCCGCCCATTGCGTTACATATTCTTCTTTCCCTTGAACGCGTTGAATTGGAACAAAATCGGTCAAGGGACGCTGGGAAATAACAACAGCGCAAGCATGAGTTCCCGCTGATCGGGCCAATCCTTCGACTTTTTTCGCATAATTGATCAAATCATGAATGTCTTGATTCGATTCATAGATTTTACTTAATTCCGGATTTCGATCAAAAGCTTTTGCAATCGTCATTTTGGGCGCTTCCGGAACAAGTTTCGTAACGTCATTAACCTGAGAAAGCGGCATTCCCAAAGCGCGTCCAACATCCCGAATTGCCATTTTAGCCGCTAATGTTCCAAATGTTCCTATTTGAGCGACATTATTTTCGCCATACTTCTTTTTGACGTAATCGAGAATTTCCCCTCGACGCTGCTGATCAAAATCGATATCGATATCAGGCGCTTCCAGACGATTTTCGTCAAGAAAACGTTCAAAAAGAAGGTCAAACTCCAACGGGCATACATGAGACATATTCAAGGCATAACAGACCAAAGCGCCGACGCCGCTTCCCCGAGCCGTTCGATGAATTCCCCGTTCTTCTGCCGCGCGAACAAAATCCCAAACGATAAGAAAATAATTGGGAAAACCAAGCTTTTGAATAACGTCAAGCTCGCGATTCAGTCGCAACATAACTTCTTCCGAAAGTTCGCCGTTGATCATTCGTTTCGGATTATCCGCATAACGACGTTTGAGCCCTTCTATACAGAGCTCTCGAAGATACTTATCGGATGATTTGCCGTCCGGCGGAACAAAATTGGGAAAAAAGCGTTTGCCAAGTTCCATTTGTAAACTGCAACGAGCCGCTATCTCTTCCGAACGACGAATCGCGTCTTCATGAGTTGGCAAAGCAAGCAACATTTCCCGGCCGCTTCGCAGAAAAAATTGATCTGACTCCATTCGCATTCGTTTGGTATCGGTTCGAAATGCCCGCGTATTGATGCAAAGCAGAATATCTTGCGCATCGGAATCTTCTTGAAGAACATAATGAACGTCATTGGTCGCAACAGTTGGAATTCCAAGTTCTCGAGCTATTTGAACGCTTGGTTCCAAAGCGGTTTTTTGAATATCAAGTCCATGATCCTGAAGTTCGATATAATATCGATCCCCAAACAGATTTTTGTACCAAATGGCGACATTTCGTGCGCTATTCAGCGAGTTTGAATCGGCATTGCCTCGAACGATCGTTTGCGCTAATTCGCCGCCGACGCAACCGCTCAAACAAATGAGCCCTTCATTATATTTCTCAAGAAGTTCTTTATCGATTCGCGGTTTGCGATAAAATCCTTCCGTAAAAGCAAGCGTTCCCAGAATCAAAAGATTGTTAAAACCGGTTCGATTCATTGCCAATAAAGTTAAATGATAGTTCGAATCGCCATGAACGGAACTGCTCTTATCGAATCGGCTTCGCGGCGCAACATAAGCTTCATAACCAACGATCGGTTTGATTCCTGCGGCGCTGCATTTTTGATAAAATTCAAGAGCGCCATGAAGATTTCCGTGATCCGTTAAAGCCAAAGAAGTCATTTTTAACTCTTTGGCCCGTTTTATTAACGCATCAATTTTTCCGGCGCCATCCAACAGGGAATAATGCGAATGAACATGAAGATGAGTAAAAGGAATAAAATCGGGATCGACCTCAGCAGAATCCGAATCCGCTGAGGTCTCAAGCTCCGCCTCAAAAATTTCCTCATCGTCCTCAAAGTCATCTTCAAAATCATTCAATCCGTTTTCGGGAATAATATCTATTTCGCTCATATATCTTTCAGCTTTTTATTGAAAAGTCCAAATAATATTATAAGGAAGTTCAAAAAACTCCTTCGAAGCGCGGACGTTTTGTCTGGAAAAACTCGTTTTAACGACTTTATCCGAAATACGCTTGTTGAAAAGTCTGGGTTTTTAAAACTCCCTTAAAATGATTATATCATAAAGAAAAGCTTTCTCAATAATAAATGCTTTCGTCTGGTTTGGAAATCTCTTTTTCGACGTTTTAGTTGCAGTTCAATAAAACATTAAAAGATTATTAATCGACAAACAAAAAAGATTCATTATAAAGAACAGGAATCAAAAAAATTTGTCGAAACTTGAACAGGAACATCTTTCCCTTTTCCTGATCCGTCGGTTTGCTTTCAGACTTGCGATTCGAACAATTCGGGATGTTCCATTGAATTGAGCAAGTTCAACTGCCAAAATTGTTATTCCTATAATATCAATAGGACTGCATTTTGAGCAAAACTCTTCGGAGAAGTTTGATTTTCAGGTAATTTCCATAAAATAGGTAAAGTTGAACCAAAAACTTTTCCCATAAATGATGAATTATTGATAAAATCGCAAAAAAAACTCCTCCAGACAGTCAAAGTTTGCCGAAAATAATTATCGACGGATTTTATATACTGATATGAATTGTTCCAATTGTAAATAAAATACTATTTAAAACAAAATATTAAACTTTTTGCAAAAAAATCATCATTCGGTATAGAGAAACGAAAAGGTTTTGACCGATAAGCTCAAAAACCAGTAAGAAATCAATTATCAATTTTGTGTCAACAATAACAATAAAAGAATCCGAGATCAGTACAAACGTAATTGATCCGCTATGGATGAGTTTTTTTTGAATCGGAAAAAGTCTTTTTTCCAAATTTTAACAGAGCTGTATGGAAACAGAAATGTTCAAAAGGCAGAAAAAAAGATTGATTCAAGGAAAACAACCGTCGGAACAAGGGTTTCCGCAGCGATCAGCAAACAAGATCTTGGCAGGAGGAAAAGGCATGCGACGTTTGTTCGTACCAGTGGTATTCGCCTTAACCATCGCCCTTGGAGCCACGGGCGTCCGAGCCGGTAATCAGGAAGAGGCCGATAAGATTGCTAAATTATTGGAAGAAAAGTATCCTCAATACAGCATTGAGGTCATGTATCAGGATGGCAATGTTCGTCTTCGAGGCGATATTGCGTCGAAAAAGGAAAAAGCGGAAATCACGCAATTGATTAAACAAGTTCCGAAAGTTCGAACGGTTCAAGGGAATTTTAACATTCAACCAGTTTCTGACATGAGTTATCAAGCGATAAACAATTCGACCAACATTCGAACTGTCAATGCGGAACAACCAGTTAGTCCTTTGTATTCGGAAGAAATTGTTTATGTTGATAACCAACCGATGGGATCGCCGATCATGCCAGCTGCTCCCGCAGGCGGAACAGTAACTCGAGCGCCGAATGATTATTTGGCTCCTCAAGGAGTTCCGATTGCTGGCGGTCAAGCAGGACAAGCCAATCTTCCCAATTATGCTTGGCCGACGTATGCCGACTATCCGAATTATTCCCAGGTTTCTTATCCGAAACAATACAGCGCCGGAACGTTTCCTTACATTGGTCCTTTTTATCCTTATCCCCAAGTTCCTCTTGGTTGGAGAAAAGTGTCGATGGAATGGCATGACGGTTATTGGTGGCTCGATTTTAATGACAGCGCGGACGCTGGCCCATTTTCGCCGCTCTTCCGTCAACCGACAACCTATCGTTAATCATTTGATTTGCTAAACAAGCAAGGAAATTTGTTTCTTTATTTTAAAAAAACAAGCTGAATCAACCAATTATTTAGGGCTATGAAAAATTGAAGTCGATAAGATTGACTATTTATGATTGCAAAACATTCGTTTAGAGTTCCTTAATGGGGGATAATCGACGACAACAGTTTTTCTTAAGAAGATCGATGAACATTTTGTTTGTCGATCTTTTTTTTTCGAAAAACGGAATCGTCCTTTTTCATGAAAAAACTTTTTAAGAAAAAGCTTTATTTTTACAAAATTTCCTGTTATAATTTTTAATAGTTTTAATTTAGTTTGGAAAATCATTGTTTGAAATCGATTTTGCAAAACCGAAAGAGGAATGAAAGACCGTTTTCGATTTCTTTATCGGTTATTTACTGAAGCCGAACGGAATGACATTCATTGCCCAGAGTCATCTGGCAGGATTGTCGGGATTGAATCCCAACGATTTGCGTTTTGATCCGGCTTGAGTATACCAACAAGCAGTTGGTTGTTCTATTGGTTTTGACTTAATGAATTAAGGAAAAAAATGAAGAAAACAAACTTTTGTCGTTGGACGTTTTTATGTATTATGACGATGAGTCTCTTTGTTTCGACTCTTTCAGCTCAGGAAAAAGAGGGAGTTGCTTATCGACAGCTTCCCGTTAAAGTTTATCGAGATAAAATGAAAGCCGGTTGGATTGGTCAAATTGTCGGCGTTTGCTGGGGCGCTCCAACAGAATTTCGTTGGCGAGACGCGATCATACCGGAAAAAGATGTTCCTCAATGGACTCCGGATATGATTAATAATGCGTTTGGTCAAGATGATCTTTATGTCGAAATGACTTTTTTGCGATCAATGGAAGAATATGGACTTGATGTTTCGATACGTCAAGCGGGAATTGATTTTGCCAATAGCGAATATCCGCTTTGGTGTGCGAACGATGCAGGTCGCAAAAATCTTCGAATGGGAATTGCCCCTCCCGATTCAAGTCATCCGCATTTTACAAAATGTCCCAATGATATCGATTATCAAATAGAAGCCGATTTTTCCGGCTTGATCTCTCCCGGAATGCCCAATAACGCGGTTCAATTGGGGGAAAAGTTCGGACGCTTGATGAATTACAGCGACGGAATGTATGCGGGTCAGTTTATGGGCGCAATGTATAGCGAAGCTTTTTTTGAAAAGGATATAATCAAAATAATAGAAGCGGGACTCAAAGCGATACCAGAGAAATGTCAATATGCGGAAATGGTTCGCGATCTTTTAAAATGGTTCGATGAAAATCCAGAGGACTGGCAGGCAACCTGGCAACTCTGCCAAAAGAAATATCGGGAAGACCCGGAATATCAACAATGCTCCAATGGCGGAATTGATGTCAAGATTAATGGGGCTTATGTTCTTTTAGGTTTGCTTTATGGCAAGGGCGATCTTGACCAGACGATTCTTATTTCCATGCGAGCCGGTCAGGATTCCGATTGCAATCCTTCCAGTTCAGCAGGCGTTCTTTTTACAACGCTCGGCTTTTCTGCGCTTCCGGATCGTTATTCTGCCGAATTGAATGAAACGAAAGTCTTTGATCATACCGATTATCATTTTCCTGCTTTAATTGACGTTTGTGAACGATTGACGCGACAGTCCCTGGAACGAATCGGAGGCTTTGTCAAAACAGATAACAATGGCGACGAAGTTTTCTTCATTCCTGTTATTGAACCAACTCCAAGCAAGCTCGTTTTCAGTTGGGATCCCGAGCCGATTGCTGACTTGAAATATTCCGAAGAAGAATTGAAGCAGATCAAATTTCGAGAATATTCGCTTGCCGAGTCCGTTTCTCAACGATTTCCCGGCTGGTCCATTTCGGATTGCGGGCCAGATATGAATCCAGGCATTTTAAAAGAATATCGAGGCCAGGAAAATGTTTTGATGACTCATCCGTTGAACAAAACAACCGCTTGCGTTCTTTCCTGCGACACAAAAATCGCGCAAGACAAATCAACGTTGCGGCTTGTTGTTTCTCATTTTGTAACTGATCCAAAATCCGATTGGGAGCTTATTGTTAAGGTTGACGACAAAGAAATTCATAAACAGTTGGTTGATCAAAAATCTGTCGACGCAAAGGGCTGGGTTACGATTGATGTTCCGTTAAAAGATTATGTCGACAAAAATGTCAATATTAAACTGCTTAATCAACCCAATAGTTGGTCCTATGAAGCGGCTTATTGGTCAAATATTGAATTTGTTCCCTGAGGATTTGAATTAACGCAAAAAGACTTTCTGCCTTGCTTTTATCAACTCTTCTGAAAAACCAGAATCGTCGGGGTTATAAGCTCAACGATTCTGGCGGAAAGGAATGAAGTCTGTTTCCGTTTTTGTTTCGGAAAACATCAAATCGATTCAAGGTTTAACAACCAAAGGGGGCTTATTTGTCCCTTTTTTAATATTCGTTTATTCATTAAAATCGACTCTTGCTTTCCAACGAAGCCCTTTTCTCGAACTGTTATAAACGAAACTTTCTCTGAATTTTCATGAAAGCAAGCTGATTTTATCAAATTGTTTGATTGTTCTGATTTTTCTTATAAACAAGGGAAGGTTGTTTTTGTTCATTGTTCCAAATTTCTGGTTTTTGCGTAAAAATTTCAATTTTAAAATGAATAAAATAGACAGCTTGAATGATATATAAGAAATAAACCGGCAATTTGAACTCCCATTTTAAGAATCGAAGAAACGGCAATGAACTCGGCAAAATACGGGGTCAAAAATGAGAAAAAGAATTGAGCGATCTCGAAAACGCTAAAGGATTTCTTTTTCTCGAAGCTTCTTTTCAATCCTTGCCCGCTATAATCGTCATATTTCGAATCTCTGTTTTCTCTCATACAAACGACGTTATAAAGTTAAAACAGCTTTGTTTTTAATGGTTATTTCTGTATTTTGAAAAAATAATAGTCGAAAAAACAATGACGTTAGTTTTCTTGCTAATAAACGATCAATGATTCCGATTGCTCGTTTTGTAATAACCCAGGAATTCATTTGGTCTCCATTAATTTAGACGATGGGCGATATGTTAATGCGATATAATAAATTGACTTTTGTTTTTCAGATAAGTATTGTCGTTTGTTGGGGATTGATTTGGTTCTCTTCCGAAAAAGTTATCGCAAATAATTCTCCTCAATCAAAGACATTATCAACTTCTTGTGATTCAACCAATGTTTCATGCGAATCAACCGTCAATATTTTATCCGAACCGAACTTTTTTTCGCAAGAATCTTCTGTTCTTGAATATTGGCCCGAACAAGAATATATTGTCTCTTTATCAAACGATGATTTTATAACAGAGTTGCAACTTTTATGTGAACAACTGAAAAATAAGTTGTTCGAAAAACCAATCAACGATTCCTTATTTCGTCAGAAATTATTGAATGAATTAACTTCGTTGAAACGCCTGTTGCGTCAAGGAGGCAATGCGCAAAAAGCAAACGATTGGGAAAATTATTTGCAACTTAATGAAGTTCAAAAAGAATTATCAAAATCTCAACCGAATCCGGATATTCTGGCTCTTTCCTTTGAGCATTTTCGTATTTCTTATTATGAAGAAAAAGGAAATTTCGTTCAACCTGCTTATTTAGCGCTGCAACAATATATTTCGTGTCTGAAATGGATTAACAAAACAGAAAACGAAGAAAAAACGTTTCAACAGACTTGCGACTTTTTGCCCATTTATATCCAAAAACTTGTTGAACAATATGACGCCGACGCTTCGGAAGCAACGACCATTGCATTAGATTTATTAGTTCAATATGGCATTCATTTTCAAGAAACTCAGAACATTTTAAAAATGCTTCAAAGTCGTTTTTCTTCGCCAAATTTTCAAATTGTCATTACAAAAAAACTTTTAAATCTTTTGCCGCAAACTCAACAAGTTATTTCTGAGCCTGTTAACGTTGTCGAAGATATTCGAGGGACATATGTTCAAGGTCAGGGGAAAATGAACGGTTTAACGACTTTTCGTTTTATTCCCAATAGTCGAAAAGCAGAAATACAATTAGTTGTTGATTCAACAATCCAAACTCAAACAACCGGTTATAATAAAGGGGCAAGAATAACGTCAGCCAATGCCAGCCAGGTTCGCGCTTTAAAGTCAATTTTTTGGGACAGACAAATTTTGACAACTCCCGCAATTGTTGACAGCGAATTTCAATCCAGCATTACAGGCATTGACCCCGGTCGAATTATTGGAGCTCGAATCGTTCAACATAAAGTTGCTGCAGAAAAACCGTTATCCGAAGCAGAATCCAAACGTCGAACAGAAAATCGTTTTGCCCAAAGGGTTGATCGAGAAACGGATTCAAGAATAGCTTTGTTAAACGATTCCTTTCAAGATCAATGGCGTCAATTATTTCAACAGATCAGTATTTTGCCTCAAAATATTTCGTCCCAAACGACTCAAAACGAATTATATTGGAATGCGAATATTGGCAAAGAAAATCAGTTGGGATTGAATTATTCTCAAAATATTATTGCAGAACCGGAAATCAATTTTCCCATTTCGATTCAAATGCATGAAAGTTGTCCCAACAATATATTATTTTCCGCTTTTTCTGGAAAAAGATTGAATGACCAACAACTTAAAGAACGAATCAATAACATATTTTCGCAGGCAAAAGTTGGGAATGCTCAATTCAAATCCGAAGCCGAATTGAATCAAGAGTCGTTGCTTTGGTTCCAATTTTCCAATGAACTTCCGATAACGTTGACATTTTCAGAAAATGAAATTATCATTGTAATGAAATTTGATGGCTTTGAAAAAGAGGGGCTCAATTATCCGAAACTAAACGTCGAAATCATTTATCAAATTATTTCAGATCAGGCCAATTTGACTCTTCAAAAGAAATCGGTTGACGCTTTTCCCGGCGATATTGAAAAAGGAACAACAATCCCTGCTCGTTATCAAGCAATTCGGACAATTGTAATAAACAAGTTGAATGATTCGCTTCAGGAAATAATTCCGCTTCAAAGCATTGATTTTTCGACAAAACCCAATCTCGAAGACAATCAAGAGAATTCAAACGCAACAAGTTATTTATCGCTGCTTCCCAAACGAATGTCAACGCAGGAAGGTTGGCTCAATATAGAATTTGATCTTCAAAACAATCCGCAATAATCAGAATCAGGAAACCTTTTTGAATATTGTAAACAATCGTTTATTTTGCGGAGGAATTCTTTAGGGCAACTTTTCTTTCGGACATTTTAAGGCGAACAAGTTTTGCCGTTTTCATTTGTTTTTCTATTCGGAAGGCGATCGTCCTTGATCCCCTTGGCGCCAGAGTCAGGGCAAATTCAATGCAACAACGTTTTGCGTTTGAGAGAATCCTTGATTGTTTTGGCGCCAGAGTCAGGACAAATTCAATAAAGAATCCGTTTATCGTTGCCGCGTTTGAAACAGAAAGATTACGGATTTTCAATAGCGTTGAATAAAAACTGAAAAATCAAGGAAAAGATATAAAATCAAAAATGACTTCAACCGTTTCTCCAATATCTTCTTGGTCGCTTCGAACTCAAAAACTTGATTTCTCTGCTTCGCCTGTTTGGATGGGAATCATCAATCTAACCTCGGACAGCTTTTCTGACGGCGGACGTTTCTGCAAAAGCATTGATGATCAACGCATTCAATTAAATATTCCTGAAGTTCTTGATTACGCATTCGGCTTAACTGAACAAGGAGCAGGGATTCTCGATATTGGAGGCGAAAGTTCGCGCCCGGGTTCAGAACCAATTTTGGAGCTTGAAGAGATTCAACGAGTTATTTCTATTGTTCAACGTTTAGCGAAAAAAACGAAAATTCCGATATCTGTCGATACAACCCGCGCGTCTGTTGCCGAGTTGGCGATTTTAGCTGGAGCAGAAATAATAAACGACATTTCCGGCGGAACTTTCGACCCTTTAATGCTTAAAGTCATTCGCCGATATCAGCCGGGTTACTGTTTAATGCATATTCCGAGTTTACCGAAAACAATGCAGAACGCTCCTGTTTATCAAAATGTTGTTGAGGACGTTTTTCATTGGTTAAAAGAGCGGCTCAACTTTTTTCTTGATTCCGGAATTCCTCAAGAAAAAATTTGTCTCGATGTTGGGATCGGTTTTGGAAAAACTTTTGAGCAAAACATTGAGTTGTTACGAAATATCGAACGTTTTCATGAACTTGGTTGTCCCATTCTGATTGGTCATTCTCGAAAAAGTTTTTTAAATCCTTTTTATTTGCAGACCAAATGGCAACAAAACGTCAAAAATATTTCCATTTCTTCCAAATTCTCATCAAAAGAATCCATTCTCGTTGACGATTATTTGGAATCAGATTTCTGTATTTCGAAAGAAAATCAAGACCTTTCTCTGCAAAGGATAAAACAAAAAAACAGTCAAATTCAACCAACTTCGAAATCAATAACGTTTCATCCGGAATTTGAGACCAATTCATTTCAAGAAATTAACGTTCCGGACATTGAAAATCGTTTGGATAAATATGTCGACTCTGTTCAACTTAATGCGATTCGCGACGATTGGACCGCAATGGTCTCCGTTATTCTTGCCCGAAAAAAGGTTCAAATTCTTCGAGTTCATGATATTTTAAAGAATCAAGCTGCGGTTATTTTGGATCGAATGCTTCAAAGTCAGGATTGCCAATGACTATTTTAATTGGAACAGATGAAGCGGGTTATGGTCCGAATTTAGGTCCTTTAGTTGTTTCTGCCTCTTGTTGGCGATTTGAAACGTCCAATAAATCATTAGATATTCTGTCTTCTGGTTCGCCTGCAAAAGAGTCGAACCTCCCAATCAATTCAAACGTTTCAAAAGCAAAAAACGTCAAAAAAACAAAATCTCCGCAATATGTTCAACGAACTTTTTTTGACAATGAAATTGACTCTGATTCAATATTATTGGGGTTGAATGATCAAAACAAAGAACCGACATTCCATTCTGCTGTTTTATCGAAAATCGAGCGCGAAAAAACAATTGACTCGAAAACTTCAGAGAAGTCGAGGTTGAGCGAAATTCTTGATCAGTTTCATTCAATTTGTCGCTCAAAGACCGATTATCAGGGCATTTTTCCTATTGTTGATTCAAAAAAACTCTATCAATCTTCTGGATCTTTATCTCCGCTTGAACGAACTTTTTTAAGAGCATTTGTTTGGATTCATGGCCCCATTCAAAAGCTTTCCTTTGCGGAAACTTTAGCATTTCTGGATGACGTTTCCGAACCTCCTTTTTGGGAAAAAGAAAAAAAAATCCTTTTGCCTTATGATTCTAAAACCGAATCAATTCTTTTGCTTGAGGAATCGTTTCGTCCCATTAAATCTTATTTTGATACAAATAGAATTTCGTTGTTAAGTTTGAAAAGTCGTCGCGTTTTTCCAAATGAGTATAATAAGAAAACGGAAAAAATGTTGAAAAGCGATTTTCTTGCAGAAACAACATTAACGCTAATTTCAAAAATGATTCATTTGATCATTAATTCGCCATTCCAACAAGAACCGATCATTATTCTTTGCGATAAATTGGGCGGTCGCAATAAATATGAAGCGCTTTTGACATTTTTTTTTCCTGGATCAAAAATAACGACGCTTTGCGAATCAAAAGCGTTGAGTTCTTATCAAATGACGATTTTCCCAAATAAGAACATTTTGAGGTTTGAGATTCGTTTTCAGATGAAGGGAGAATCGAATATTCCAACTGCTTTGGCATCAATATGCAGCAAATATATTCGCGAAATATCGATGAAACTGTTCAACGATTTTTGGCAATGTCATATTCCAAACTTAAAACCAACAGCCGGTTATCCTGTCGATGCAAAACGTTTTTATCAGGAAATTCGAGAAGTTATCGATCAATTCAATTTTAATCATTCCGACATTTGGCGAAATAAATAAAAGGAAGTTCAAAAAAACCTTTGGAACGCGGACGTCTTGCCTGCCTGAATGGTTTTTATGACGTTCTCGAATGGAGTTTATTGCAAAAAACAGATTTTTAGAACCTTTCTTAAAGTTTTTTTATTCGGCATTCTCTGGAATGTCAAATTTTGTAAAATGTTCGCGGAATGAGTTTAATTTTGATAAAGACAATTTCAACTGTTCAATCGTTTTTCTGGATATTAATGATTCAATGAATAACCCCCAATGGTTTTTGAATATCGCAGAAGTCCTGCGGCACAAAAGCGAAAAGGGGTTAGAAAAAGGAAGTTAAAAACGACTTCAATTCAATTTTCATTGAATAATATTAAAAGAAATGATTTTTATGAGCGAAACATTTCAAGAAGCCTTAAGTCAATTAAATGAATTGAAAAATTATGAAACATTCAGCTCAATTCCATACAGTAAACTTAAGGATAATTTGGACTCTTTGCGCCAGTTTTTAGATTTTCTTGGCAATCCGCAAGAGCAATATTTGATTATTCATGTTGCAGGAACCAAAGGAAAAGGCTCTGTTTGTTTGATGCTGGATCAAATATTAAGACAAGAGAAATATTGCGTCGGACTGTTTACATCGCCTCATTTTCATTCTTTAATGGAACGCTTTTGTATTAATGGTCAACCTTGCGACGAAACATTTTTTGCTCAGACTTTTTTTTATTTGCAGAAAAAATGGGAAGAATTCATTCTCGTCCAACAAAACAGTTCGACATTATCCAAATCTGATCAAAAATTGACTTTTTTCGAATGGACGGTTTTGATTGCTTTTGAACTTTTTGCAAGAGCAAAGGTTCAATTGGGAATTATCGAAACAGGGCTCGGCGGTCGTTGGGACGCAACCAATATTTGTTCCGCAACGGTTTCTGTCATAACGAGCATCAGTTTTGATCATCAGGAACAGTTGGGATCAAGCTTGTTGCAAATTGCTTCAGAAAAGGCGGGAATCATTAAAAAGAATGTTCCTGTCGTCAGCGGCGTTCATTTTTTTCCCTTTCTTTCCCAATCGAATGAAAATATTGATCATTGCCTTCTTGGCCCGTCTTCAAAAGATCAATTTTCCGAATTCCCTCAAAAGCGTTTTCAATTCAAGCCTTTTGAAAAATCCGGATTTCGTGTTCGCAACCCCAACAATGACGAAATCATTACGAAAGGCGAAACTCGCCCATTCCCGTTTGGATTGAATCAAACGCCCTGGTCAAAAGAAAATCAAACGATTGACAAAAATCAATATCGATGGCCAGAACAAGTCGAGATTCAGCAATTGGGACAAATTGAACCTCAAAAACAAACGGTTGATTCGAAAAACGGTTTCAAATCAACGCTGATTACGCAAGAAGATGTCGAAGCGGTTAAAAAGTTGATTCGTAAAACTGCGGAACAACAGGGAGCCCCTTGTTATCAACTCGAAGATTTGTCTGATTTCATCCGTTCCTGTTCTTTTTCTATTTTAGGAGAACATCAAAAATGGAATGCTGAAATCGCTTGGACTGTTTTATCCATTTTGAAAACAAAAGGAATTAATGTTTCAGAAAATAATATAAGGACAGAATTAAAACGACTTCGACTCCCAGGAAGAATTGAGATTGTCTCGACTTTTCCTTTATTGATTCTGGACGGAGCGCATAATCGAGCTTCGGCTGCCGCTTTAATGAAAACATTAAACGATCAATATGAAGAATATCATAAAACCCTTCTTTTTGCGACAACAATCGGAAAAGATGTTTCTGGAATGATTGCTGAACTTTTTCCTTATTTCGATAAAATCATTTTGACCGAATATAAAAATAACGTTCGCGCTTTGCCGTTGTTGCAATTAGAAGAAATTGTCAACCAAACTCTCAATCATTCCTCTGATCTATTTCAAATCGATAAAATTGAGTCTAATCCGGATTTGTCTGCTATTGTCATTCCGTTATTTCAATCCTCAAAAAAAGATTCTTTAGAACTTTATTGCGCAACCGGTTCGTTTTATTTTATTGCTCAAATAGAAAAAATTGTCTGGTCTTTGTCTGATCAATAACTTTGTTTTGGCAATATTGAACTTTGTTTTGACAATACTTGACAATCGATATTTTGAAAGATATAATCTATTCGATTATAATGTTTAGTTTATTAAATAGAATGAAAACCATTCTGTTCAATATCAGCCAAAGATATTTTGTAACAGGCGATTACTGTTTTTAAGGAAATTTGCTAAACAATTCCCCGAAGCCTCAAAAGCGTCGTTTGGAATATTTCTTTGCAATGTTGGGCGAATTGTTCCTTCAATCGTTATTGGTTCTGCTGGCAATCAACAGACAAGCAATTACTTAACCCGCGATTATCATTTTTAAACGTTAACTTAATCGCGGACTAAATCATATCCGGTTATTCCGATTATTTTCGTTTTTCAAAATGTCAATAAGACAAATGAAAAGGTTCAACATTTTCAACGAACTTCTTCTTGAGGGAACATTTTGAGTTCCCGTTTTAAAATTCAAAAAGAAATTTGAACCTTTTGGTTTACAAAATGAATATAAATGAAATGCGAAAATTAATTTGTTTACGATACAATTAACAAAGAGACGTATGAACAACGCAACAAAGAAATCAGATCATTGGAATGAGATTGCTCATTCTCTCAATGATTCAGACAACGAATCAACGTTGGAAGACAAAGCGGAACAAGTTTCCTCAAAAAATACGAATAAAAAAGCGAACGCCAAAAAAACGGCCAGTCGAAGGAAAGCGAGCAATTCTTCCGTTCCAGATGCCGTTTTGGATGAGTCAGAAAAAGAAAAAACAACGATAAAGAACAAAAGTTTATCGGATAAAAAAACGACTTCCAAATCCAAAAAGACTGCTTTATCAATTATTCCTGAAAATCTTGAAAATGAAGTCAAAGTTGATTTAACTGTTGGCGAAGAAAAACCAAGTCGTCGAAGACGTTCGTCAAAAAAATCGGAAAAAGAACTCATTCAAGAAGCTGAACTTTTGGCTGATAAATCGGATAAGGCGTCCAAAAATAAAAAAAAGGAATCGGATAATCCGCTCTCAATGCTTGTTTGGCAAATTGATGAACTGGCTCAGTCGACCGATACAGATGAACCTGTTGCAACGAAAAGTCATAATATTTCAAAAAATTTGTCGTCGAAATCAAAAAATGAAAAAACGTCCAACGAAAGGGATCCTTTTTTCAATATAAATATCGATTCTTCTGATTTTTCTGTTGAAGATTTCTTTTCTGAATCAAATCAAGACGATATTCTTAATATTTCCTGGGGAAAAAAAGCTAAAGCAAAAACGGTCAATTCAGAAAATGATTCCGATATCAACAAAAAAATGTCTGTTTCGAATCATTCTTCGGAAAATGTTTGCGACAATTCCTCGAAAGAGATCAATACTTTAAAAGAGTTCAATGAAAACGATTCGAATAAAAAGAACTCGAAGAGAAACCATTCAAATCGAAATGAATTTGTTGCGCAAGATAAAAATAAACCGCTAAAAGAATCTTCTGACTCAAATAGAAAAACTTTTTCCAATCAAAAGAATGATTATAACGATTCTGAAAAAGATTTCGTTTTATTGGATGAACTCAAAACTATTGCTCAAGAGAATTCTATTCCTGAAGAAAAATCGAGTAAACGGCGACGACATCGACGTCGAAATGGGAAAAAGGAAATTCAAACTGTTTCCATTGTCAACAATATTACTTCTGATGAAGTTTATTCAATGTCCGCAAAATTGCTTTTTGATGATCAAATGAATGTTCTGACTGAAAATACAAAAATCTTTGAAGAACAATTGCCTGAAGTCATTTCTTTGGGTAATAATGATGAAACGAAAGTTCTGGTCGAAAAACAACCTGTTGATAAATCATTTCGTCAATCAAAGCGTCAGGAAAAAAGAGATCAACGAAAAACAAATTCTTCGACAAGCATAAACAACTCAAATTCTGTTGAAAATGTTGTTATCAATTCAGAAAATGAATCTTTTCAGAATGATTCTTCCGAAAAAAGCGGAGAATCTGTTCAAAAAACATTCCCAAGTTGGAATGACGCCATTTCGCAGGTTGTTCAATTTAATATTAGCCGACATTCTCAACGGAAGGAAAATACGAAAAGATAGCTTGTTTTTCATTTGAGCGTTTTTCATTGGTCGAATGAATCAAAGTCTGTCTTTCTTCAAACAATCAAAAACAAAGAATCGCCGAACTGAATCAGCAATCGTCAACGGAACGATCATCCTTAAAGGAATAGAACGACGCTTATTGTCCGATGAAGCTTTTTTCAAAGCGGCAAAGAGACGCAAGCCTTTTTGCCGGATTAAGAATTTATATAAGTCCGATTGTATTCAGATTTCTGATTTTGGGCGACTTATTCGATCAAATTCCGATTTGGGAACGGCAGACCAATAATGTCGTTTGACGATTCGTTTGATCTTTTAATTAAAAAACGGTTCGTTTTCAAAAGACAAGGAAATCTCATTGACTTGGCAGGGAATTATAGGACAAGACGATATTGCTTTGCAATTTGCAAAAGCAAATGAACGGCGTCGTTTGGCAGGAAGTTTTTTATTCGTTGGGCCTCAGGGAATCGGAAAAAGATCCTTTGCTTTTGCTTTGGCTAAAACGTTGCTTTGTCAAAAACAAAATAAGTTCTCCAATAACTCGCCCAATTTACTTGACTCTTTTGTTCCTTGCAACCTTTGCGAAAGTTGTCGTTGTTTCGATATCTCGTCCGAATCGAAAATTCCCTTGACAATTTCTTCGCTTAAACGATCCAAAATCTCTCTTTCTTCTCAAAAAAAAGCTGCCAAAACAGAACAAGCCAAGAAAAATAATGCGGCAGAAACTTCTTTCAGTGACAAAAACAAAGTCGTTGTTCCTTTGCATCCAGATTTCTTTTATGTTTGTAAACCGGACGACAAATCTTTATTGCCGCTTGAGCTTTTGATTGGCGAGAAAGAAAATCGTTTGCAAAGCGGTCTTTGTTATAATATTTCGAAAACTCCCTATTTGGGAAAACGAAAAATCGCAATCATCGACGATGCCGACTATTTAAATAATGAAGGGGCGAACGCCTTATTAAAAACGATCGAAGAACCGCCATTTGATTCAATTATTATCTTAATTGGAACAAGTTCGGCCAAACAGCTTCCAACCATTCGTTCTCGATGCCAAACGATTCGCTTTCATTCCCTTGACGAAAAAAATCTTGCCTCTCTTTTGCTCGAAAAAAATTATGTTTCCGATTGGGAACAAGGATTGCGATTGGCCCAGGAATCGGATGGTTCCATTGTTCGAGCAATTGAATTGACCGACGCAACATTAGATTCTTTTCGGTTGGAATTATATCAAAGTCTTCTTCGTTTGCCTTTTAATTCGGTTGAATTTGCCATAAGACTGAATGAATTTGTTGATTCTGCGGGCAAAGAGCCGATTCTTCGACGGAATCGGTTAAGAATGATCTTGACAATGGGGCTCGAATTCTATCGAAATCTTCTTTATTCTTTTGAAGAGCAGTTTTTGAATTCTCTTCCCGATAAACTTCAACCTTTCTATCGACAGGCAAGGTCGAAAACGACCGATATCATGACGGTTGTTCGAATGTCCGATGAAACCATAAAAGCATTGGAACAAATAGACCGCAACGTCAATCTCCCCTATATCGTTGATTTATGGCTTAATAATCTTTCGCATTTAAACTAACTTCTCTTTCTTATTTTCCTGCCTCAAATCCCCATGGAATTGAGGCATTTTAGGCAGTGTGCTTTAAATTCAAAATAGTTAAAGTTTAGCGAATAAACGGCCGATAAGAATCAACAAAGGAGTCTTATCGATGGAACGACATTCGTTATCAAATGAACAATGGGCTAAAATTGAACCGTTCCTGCCAAGTCAAACAACGAGATGAAGTTAACGCTGGCATCATTTACGAACAACGGTCAACGGAATTTTATGGATTCTTGCAACAGGAGCCCCATGGCGTGATTTACCGGAACGGTATGGGAAATGGAAGTCCGTTTATAACTGCTATGTACGCTGGACGAACGAAGGACGTTGGGATCAAATACTTGAGGCTCTTCAGGCGGAAAGTCATCAGGAAAATCAAATTTAAACCGATTAGAACCTTTTTTTTATCGACGGAAGTAACTTTCGAACCCATCGTTACGCCGACGGAGCTTCCTCAAAAAAAAATATGTCAATGAACCTGAAGGACACGCGTTAGGTTATTCTCGAGAAGGTTTTGGGACGCAAGTTTATTTAATCGCCGATTCGACAGGAACTTACATTAATCCTGTTTTGTCGTCGGGACAGGAGCACGAGTCGCAACGCTTTGAAGAATCGCTAGAAAGCATTCGAGTTTCCTCATCGCACGGACCGGATAAACGTCGCCCGAAACACATTTGCGGCGATAAAGGATACGCCTGCAAGATCATTCGTGAGCAAGCGTAAGTTGAATATAACTCCAGTGATACCATATAAAAGTAACGAAAAAGTTCAACGCAGAATTGACGTTGAAACCGATAAAAAACGTAACATAATCGAACGTATTTTCGGTCGACTCAAGGAGTTTCGACGAATCGCAACTCGCTATGAAAAACTCGCCATCCGATACTTGACGATGATAAAAATCGCCGCTATTTTTATTTGGTTAAAAAACTTCATTATTTAAAGCACACAGCCTAATTAAAGTTGTTACATTCCAGTTCGGGTCGGCGAGGGAATATATCGTTTCGTTTAATACGTTATCTCCGGTTGAGCGTTTTCTGGCAACAAGGTCGTCGATGTAACGTAAACCCCAGTAATAACGGTTATCGGAATGGTTCCTACGTATTCTTCCAGACATTGCCAGTTTCGATTGTAGTAAAACGTTCGTGTTTCCGTGAGCGTGCCGTTGGTGTAGGTTTTCTTTAAAACGCGATGGTTCAACGGGTTGTATTGATATTCCGCGATTAACGTGATATTATCAGCGTCTTTGACGGTAACCAGTCGATTCCATGCGTCGTAGGTTAAATTCATGCCGGACGCCCAAGTGAACGGTTTGACGACTTTCGTCATATTGCCGTTCGGGTCGGTTGCGACGTAAGTGTTTGAATTGCCGATTGTAACAAGTTCGTTTGCGGCGTTGTGTCCATACATACTCTGCCGTTTTCTGGTTTACCAAGTTACACACTTGGTGGAGTAGACGCCTATAAACAACATATAAACAAAATAAATAAAAGAAAATCGTTTTGAATAACGCCATGTTAATATGGGAAAAATCACCCCATTATATATAAACAAACTCATCAAAAATGTAATTATTAATAGGCTTGCAGTAGT
This sequence comes from Planctomycetia bacterium, assembly GCA_030527205.1. GTDB lineage: Bacteria > Planctomycetota > Planctomycetia > Pirellulales > Thermoguttaceae > JAUNBG01. The sequence goes on along the minus strand of JAUNBG010000018.1, from coordinate 43,889 downwards.
TCTTTTTCCAATAAGAGTACGTTTATGTGATATTCTTTTGCTGTCCATAATCAGCAAATTTAACCATAAAGGAGTCAACACAATATTAGTTAACAAAAATAAATCGACAGGCATAATTAAAAATTTGTGAAAGCTGCAACTAGTCGTCCCTGAAAAAGGCGCGTTGAAGATAAATCGTCAAGCGATTTCGGGGTTTACGCGGTTAAAACGTTTCGGTTCGAACCGGCGAACGTCTCCAAGTCGCAAAAAAGATGGGAATAGAATCGCTAATTCGAAAAATGTGGGGAAAAACTTCCCTAATGCGATCAACTTCAGCAACTTGCGCATATTTATTCCAGCCGCGGAAAGTATTGCGTTCATTGCGTCGCCGATTAAACTTTTTAAAAACAACGTCCTAAACGACTATCGCTTTTCATATGTCCAATGATCGGTTCGACCGAGCCAGTTCTTTAAATCCTGGATTTTACGTTGGTTGCATTTCCATTGTTTTGCATGAACGTATTTCGCGGCGTCGATCGCGGCGCGTTGGGCTTTGCGCAAATAAGTTTGGCGAAGTTTGATTCCGGCGTGTTTTGCAAGTTTGACCCCTTTCGCGATCGCTTTGTAAAGAAGTTTGGCGTCGGTTGGAAACGTTATGTTCTTTTTCATAACCCTCGCGTCGACAATGACTCGAGACATTTCTTCCGGCTTGATCGCCTTGGAGTCTTGCGCGATTCGAATTGTTTCGGCGAAAAGAATTTTGCCCTCTGCTGCGATTGCATGCTTGCTACTCTCAAACATATGGAAGAACCAAAGAAAGTCCGTATTCAAAATATTACGAAATAAGATGACAAGACTTGACAAGATTCTCAAGCCGATCAAAATCCGAATCGTCGGAATCGATCGGTCTGAGCTGTAAAGAGCAATGCCAGTTTAAAAAACGGCGTCCTGATAAAACGCAGAAATTGCAGTCAAAAGCGATCAATCCAAAACAATGGGAAGTTCCATTGGTTCGCCCTGTCGAATAATATTCAATTTAATCGTTTCGCCTGAACGATGATCTTCAACAAGAGTTATGAATTCTTCGCCGGTTCGAATCTGTTGACCATTAACGCCAACAATAATATCCATTCCGCCGTCCGGGGGAACGATTTTCGTCTGCTGCATTTGGATTCCGCCTTGACGCGAAACAAGAATGACCATTTTTCGCCCGCGAAGTCCAGCTCGGTCCGCAGCTCCGCCGCCATTGATCAGAACAGGAAGAAGCCCTTCGTCCGTTTCAGTAACCTGAACAACGCCGATATCGCCGCGAACAACCTTTCCTTCTTGAAGCAAAATGGAAGCAATTCTCTGAATCGTGTTCACAGGAATCGCAAAACCGACGCCAGAGTTTTCGCCAATTCGACTTGCAATCGCTGTATTCATGCCAATCATGCGACCTTGACTGTCCAAAAGAGGCCCGCCAGAATTGCCGGGATTAATCGCCGCATCAATCTGAATAACGCCTTTGATTTGTCGAAATTGCTGCGGACTGGCAATGGTTCGATTTAAATTGGAAATGATTCCTTGCGTCAAGGTTCGATCATGACCAAACGGATTGCCGATTGCATAAACTTTTTGACCGACAAGAAGTTTTGACGAATCGCCAAAATCGATCGGAACCAACGATTCCGCCGGCGCTTCGATTTTTAAAATGGCAATATCCGTATTCGGATCAACGCCAACTTTCTGCGCTTGATAAGTCTCCCCATTAAATAATGTCACAGAAACGACATCCGCGCCATCAACGACATGAAAATTCGTTAAAATAATTCCCTGATTATTCAAAACGATTCCGCTTCCGCGTCCTTCCGCTTCTTCTTCAAAAAAGAAATTGCGTAATCGAGTTTGAACTGTATCAATATTAACAACGCTTTTATTTCTTTTTTCGTAAATGAGAATCGTATTTTTTTCGTCAGGCAGAAGTTCATTTGCCCGCTCTTGAAGCAGAGCGCCAATTGAAGTATTCGCAGCCGGAACGGTTATGGGAACGGAATTGGAGTTCAAGGCGGGCAAAATATATTGATTCGATTGACTTCGAGCCAGCATTCCGATTCCATTCATTGGAAAAAGTAACGAAAGAATCAACATTGTAAAAACGGAACCAACGATTCCAGAAACAATGCTGATTATCGCATTTTTTGTCATTTTATCTCCTTATTTTCTCTGGACTTTTTTGTTAAAATTCAGTTACAAAATAATTCTGTAAACTCAAACTCAAGGTTAATATTCTTCGTTGAGTTGCAAGCCGGCAAACAAGGCAAACGAACATTGTTGTTCATTTTGGCTTCCGTATCAACATCGGTTTTTGACTCTTAATAAAGAAAAGAACCGCAGACCAGGCCTTTGCTTTGAAAATAACGTTGAATATATTGATAATGTTGCCGTTACTTTCCTTTTTGTTTGAAAGTTTTCCGAAAAAAATAAAAAACAATACAAGGTTTGAGCAAAACGAGTCTTTTTGGGCAAAGAAGACAAATTCAACTTCAATCGAGTTTTCCTAAGGAAATTCTCAACCCCCTAAGGAGCGCGGACGTCTCGTCCATATGAACTGGTTTTGACGAATAAATTGGTTTTGATGAATTTAGCCGAAATGCGTTTGTTGAAAAATCTCGGTTTTTAGAACTTTCTCCTAATCATAATGACGCGAAATTATAATACTCAAAGCATCATTTTCATTTTTTTCTGTTTTCCCCAAAAACGGATATTGCCATTTTTTCTAAATTTTGCCCATTTTGTTGGATCGTTACAAAATGATCCATTTTGTTTATCTTAACGGTTTGAACATCGATAATCCTAACGGCGGAAGCAACGGTTCCATCGAAGCGGGACGCCCATGCGAGGCAATGGGTTCCGCTTGAATAATTCCATTTCCTGTGCCGCTTCCGCCATAAAAGGGCGAATCGCTGCAAAAGATTTCCTGATATTGAACCGCTTCAGGAACGCCAAGTCGATGACGTCGCGGAATCGGCGTAAAGTTTGCAACGATAATCAAGTAATCCTGAGGATTTTTCGCTTTTCGAATGAATGAAAAAGAACTTTCTTCCCAATTATGACAATCAATCCATTCAAAGCCATTCCAATCGAAATCGCATTCGTTCAGGGCTTTTTCGTTACGATAAAGATTGTTTAAATCGGCCACGCATTTTAGAAGTCCGCCATGAGTATCCTTATATTGAAGCAGATGCCAATCCAAACTTTCATTAAAATTCCATTCTTTCCATTGACCAAAATCGTTTCCCATAAAAAGCAATTTTTTTCCGGGATGAGCCCACATATAACTATAAAGAAGGCGCGCATTAGCAAATTTTTGCCAAAGATCGCCCGGCGCATCGTTGATAATAGACCCTTTTCCATGAACGACTTCATCATGAGAAATCGGCAAAACAAAATTTTCAGAAAAGGCATACATAAAACTAAAGGTCATTTGATCATGATGATATTTTCGATGAATAGGATCAAGCTTAAAATATCGAAGCGTATCGTTCATCCAACCCATATTCCATTTCATAGAAAATCCTAAACCGCCAAGATAACCGGGACGCGAAACGCCCGGCCAGGCAGTTGATTCTTCGGCAATCGTTAAAATTCCTTTATGTTGAATATGAACCTGTTCGTTCATTTCTTTAATAAAATCGATTGCCTGAAGATTTTCCCGTCCGCCATATTCATTCGGAATCCAATCGCCGTCTTCGCGACTGTAATCAAGATAAAGCATCGACGCAACGGCATCAACGCGCAAACCGTCGATATGATATTTATCGAGCCAAAACAGCGCGTTTGAGATCAGATAATTTCGGATTTCATTGCGGCCATAATTATAAATCAAAGTTCCCCAATCGCGATGTTCTCCCTGGCGCGGGTCTTCATGTTCATAAAGAGCCGTTCCGTCAAAGCGGCGCAATCCGTGACCGTCCTTTGGAAAATGAGCGGGAACCCAATCGATAATAACGCCGATGCCATTTTGATGACAAAGATCAATTAAATACATAAAATCGTCCGGTTTTCCAAAGCGACTGGTTACCGAATACATTCCGATAACCTGATAACCCCAACTTGCCGAAAGAGGATGTTCGGAAACCGGAAGAAATTCGATATGCGTATAACCCATTTTTTTAACGAAATCGACCAACAGATCGGCCAAATCGCGATAAGAGAGAAATTTATCGGGATCGTCAGGAGACCGACGCCAACTTCCGAGATGAACTTCGTAAATGGAAACAGGATTGTTCAACCAGGCGGTATCGTTCATTTGACGATTTTTCATCCAGACGTCATCATTCCAATGATATTTATTCAAATCGGCAACAATCGAAGCGGTTCGCGGGGGAACTTCGGCAAAAAAACCCAACGGATCCGCTTTTTCTGCAATTTGATCGCCATTTTTGATTTGATATTTATAGATTGTTCCTTCGCCGATATTGGGAATAAAAATCTCCCAAAACCCCGACGGAATATGCTTAAACATCGGATGAGCTTTCGAATTCCAACCGTTGAAATCGCCAATGACGCTCACTTCCGTCGCATTGGGAGCCCAAACAATGAAATTGACGCCGTCAACGCCATTTAACGTTCGAAATTGAGCGCCTAATTTATTATAACTGTCCCAATGACGTCCTTCGCCGAGAAGTTGAAAATCAAAGTCTGACAAAATCGTTGAAAATTCCGACTTGACTTTTGATGTTTCCGCAAGGCCAAATTCCTTTTTGTTTGATTTTTGTCGCGGCATGATATTTTCCATTTCTAACGTTGTTTGGGAAATTGTTTGGATTTGTATCGTTTTCGATAAAAAAGTTCTCCCCAAATATTCCTTAACTTACTTTTGGCTCTTTCCATTCTTTTTATTAATTATAACCAATTATTTTTTCTGTGAAAGCAAAAAAGGAATATTTGTCAAAATCGCTATTCTTTATTTTTTTCATAAACCAACAACAATCAAAAAACCGACGAAAAAGATTGCCGCGTCAACGAGCCCATGACTTAGCCAGGGCCCATAAATGGAATTGCTGCGATGATAAAGAATCGACCAATATAAACCGCCGATAAAAACGCCAAGGACGCAAAACCAGGTCAAAAAACTTGCAAAACCGAAATAGCAGCCTAAAATGATCACATGATGCAGCGCAAATCCCAAATTGGCAATAATCGCGGCAATCAGCCAGGGACAATATTGATTGACAAGTCGAAAAGCAAACCAGCGCCAATAATATTCTTCCAAACCAGAATGAATAACCGAATAAAAAACGGCCAGGAAGAAATAAGGGAGAGGCGAACCGAGCCCCAATCGGGTCATTCGAACGAAGACTTCCGTTTTCATCTGATCAATACTCTCACGAAATTCAGGAAAGAATTGAAAAAGATAAAAAAGTCCGACAATCAAGACAAAAACCAACCCTCCAAAAATTCCCCCTTCCGCAATTCCTTTGGATGAAAAACGGCGAATTCGCCAACGTTCTTTAAGGACGAACGCCGTCCAAACGACAGGAAAACCAAACTGAACGGTCTTGCCCAACAAATAGGCCGTTTTTTGTAAAATCGCATTTTGTTCGCCAAAAACAAAATAAATCAATGTTATGAGTGACGGAAATAACAAAGTTGCCAAAATAATCCATTTTGAACATCTTTTTTTAGGATTTGATATTTTCGTTTCTGTCATTTTATTTTCTGTCATTTTAATAAATTCTAAATTTGTTTTATATTTGTTGTTTTTCTGTTGATTTTCTTCTTAATTTAATGAGGTTCTAAAAACCAGATCTTGTAATAAACTCGATTTGGAAAACGACGAAAAGACAAATTCCTGCGGATGAAACGCCTGTTCCCTAAAATATTAGAACATTCGTATACAATATAAGGAAATGGCAAACCTCAACTTTTAAAAACTCTCGATGACGTTCAGAGATTGGAAAGATCAATCGGCAACTGATCCAACGGAACGGAATCAAGAGAACCATATTTTTCGGCAAGTTTTTTGAGATACTCCAATTTTAAACGTTGTTTTTCTGCAACCTCTTCTCGAATCGCTTGAGCTTTGCTGTCGGTTTGTTCCAATTTATAATAATCCAATCTTTCGTTCAAAGGAAAAGTTCCCCAATGAATTTGAGTTCCTGCCGTTGTCATTAAATTATAAATGCCTCCGATTCGTTCCAATTCATTTAATTGGACGTTTATATTTTTAATCTGGAGAGCTTCTTGTTCTTTCATCAAAAAACTTGCCAAAGCTGCCGACTCATAAATCAATGGATCTCCCCAATATTCTCCAATGGGAGAAATCGGAACGGATTTAATTCCCCGAATAATTGAACAGTTTTGAAAATGTTTGGGAATAGTTAACGAATCTCCTTCATAAACCGATAAATAATAACCGTCTTCATCAATCATATAAATTCTCGAATTCAAACCGGAATTTAACGTTGGAATAACAACAAACGCAACAGGATTCCGAAACTGAAGCTTGACTAAAACGCGAGGGGGATACTGAATTCGAATCGACTCAACGCGATTGACAAAAGGATGAGACTCAAAAGCGAGCGCCAAACGCTCCAAAATATCTGGAGCCAGGATATTCAATGGCTTATTCAAAAATCTTGGCCGACTCTCAAACGCTTCTTTGACAAAAGTCGGGGCCAGCCATTGAGGGGGCGAAACAATTTGAATATCTTTCAATCCAATCTGATAATCAAGACTGTTTTCAATTTGTAAATGAATCGACTTCCAAAGATTCCAACCAACAAGAAAGAAAAAAGTCAGAACGCCCAATTGAATCCAAACTGACCGTTGACTTGGTCCCCCAAGAAATTCAAAAATAACTTTCAACACAAAACGATTAGTCTCTAAATTTAAATTAATAATATCGTTCAAGCTGTAACAATTCCGATTTCCCGGCTCCCAAACGCGGAACAACGGCTTGCGAAACCCAAATTCAAAATGTTGAATATCCTTGACAATATTTATTTTGAAAAAAGTTCGTTCATTCGAAAAAATTCAAATTCAATGAATTTGCTTTTTATAATATAACTTAACTTTCCAATTCGTTAAAGACCAGAATTATTTTATAAATCATTTTGATCATTTTTGACTCAAATCGATAAAAATTGCAGGCAAGAGCCAATCGTTGTTTTATTGTTTAAGGGTTGTTCTCAAAACCGCTTTTGACCAGCAAAAGCGAGGATTTTTTTCAACGGGGCAATGAGACCGACCGAAGTCATATCCTTAGATTTGACGGGGAAAGGGCGAAAGCCGATCCGGCGAAAAAAGACAGCAACTTGCCAGAAGGATTTTTGAGAACCGCCCTTAAATCAAACTCGTTAAAAAAGATTGGCATTCGCAAGTCGAATCCAGCGACGGTTCATATCGAAGCCCATTGAACGCTTCGCGTCGTCTTTTGTAAAACGCCGATTCGCTTACGGACTTGCGTCTTCAACGACCTCAAATGTTCATTGGGGTTAAAATAAATCCAAAATCCAATATTATTCAATCAGAAAGTTCTAAAAACCTGTTTTTTGCAATAAACTCAATTCAGGAAGCGTCACAAAGACCGTTCTTGCGGACGAGACGTCCCGACTTCCCTGCGGTTTTTTGGAACTTCCTAATCAAATTTTCATAAAGAAACTTTTTTATGCAACCTTGTATTGTTTTGACGATTTTGGTAAAATAAACAAAAGGGATATCCTCACATAATAAAAAAAGATATTATTAAAGGAAATTCTAAAAATCGGGTTTTACAACAAACTCATTCGGAAAACGTCGCGAAACCCTGTTCCTGAGGACGAGACGTCTGTGTTCCCGGCGGGTTTTTAGAACTCCCTTTAAAAAACAACCCGCCTTTTATATTTATACTTTTGTTTGTATTTTGTAACATATATCAACCTTTTTTCAGGAGAAGTAAATGAAATTGGTCAACATTTTTTCATTACTCTTAATTCTTTTAGGCCATTCGCTGAGCTTGGCAAACGACAAAGAAATCAACAAAGAAAATCAATGGCCGCCAGTTCCCGAGACGCCAGTTGTTGCTCATCGAGGCTTTTCATTCGTTGCGCCCGAAAATACTTTGACGGCAATTCGAGAAGCCATTCGTTGCGGAGCCCAAGGTTGCGAATTCGATCTTTATACAACAACAGACGGAAAAGTTTTTCTCTTTCATGACAGCAATTTAAAACGAACAACCGGATTGGATCGTCCAACAAAAGAAATCGCCTGGGATGAATTGAATCAACTTGATTTCGGGGCTTGGAAAGGCGAACAATTTAAAGGCGAAAAAGCGGCAACGCTTGACGAAGCGTTAAAATTGTTAAAAGGGACAAATTGCCGCCCCGTCATTGAAATCAAACAAGACGGTTTTATTGATAAAGTTGTTGACGCCGTTGAAGAAAATGATCTTGTCGAAACGGCTGTTATTATCGATTTTTCAAGCAGTCGAGTCAAACAGGTTCGAGAAGCTAATCCGAATATTTGCGTTGCCTGGCTTTGCAGTTTCAAAGAAGAACAAACAACAGAAGAAATTGCTCAAATAATCATTGAGACGCTCAAAAAATGCGACACAAATGTTGTCGATATGCAATACAGTAAAGTTTCGCCTGAACTTCTTAAAATTCTTCAAGACGCCGGAATTCATGTTTGGTGTTGGACTGTCGACGATCCAAAAGATATTCAAAAACTTGTCGAAATGGGCGTTGAAAGCATAACGACCAATCGCCCCAATCTTGTTCTCGACGCTTTAAAAGCAAATGAAGAATAATCGTCAATCAAATCAAAACCTGTAAATTCAGCCCAACCCCTTTTATTTTTTATACTCAAACTTATTGCAACCCTAAAATTTGTGTTCGTAAGCCCGACAACAACAGACCAATGTTCGTCGAAACCCAAATTGACGTTCTGCTCAAAAACAGCAAATCAAAGGAATGTTAGATTTTGAAGCCGCAATGAACAAAAGGTTTTGCTCTTCTTAATATTCCGTCTGATTTTGCCGGGCTTGCGTTCAACGATCTCGGGTTTTCAAAAGGTTTGAGTTTTAACTTTTATTCAAATCGGACGCCAATGGCGCATTGACGTTTATGCTAACCATTAAAGTTCATATCGTTTGATATTTCATGCAAAATAACAATAATAGTTTGTTTTCGCAAGCAGTTCCAGTTAGACAGTCTGTTGATTTTCGATGTTTTATTAATTTTGAACTAATTTTTCAACCTTGCTGTCTGTTCAAAAGAAAACAATTCCCGATATTTTGATAAAATGCCAGTCAAAGAGTTGCAGAAAGACAATATTATATATGAAGACAATCATCTTTTGGTTGTCAATAAACAACCGGGTTGCGCAACAATGGGATTGCCCGAGGGAGAAACAACTCTTTTGACGCTTGCCAAAGATTATATAAAACATAAATATCATAAAAAAGGAAACGTTTATTTGGGGGTTGTCAGTCGATTGGATGTTCCTGTGTCGGGAGTTGTTGTTTTCGCTCGAACCTCCAAAGCTGCGGATCGACTTAATGAACAATTTCGACAGCATTCAACTCAAAAAATATATTGGGCCATTGTTGAAGGGTTGATTTATCCTTTAGATGACGATTGCATCGATTTTATCTGCGAAGATCCGCGGCATCGAAAAATGTGGATCACAAAACAAGCGGATTCCTCCAATAACGCCAAAGAAGCAAAACTTCATTATCGACGTTTGGAACGTTTGGGAACTAATTCGCTCATTGAGGTTCAACTCGAAACAGGACGCAAGCATCAAATCCGTTTACAATTGTCGCATCGCGGTTATCCAATCATTGGCGATCGAAAATATGGTTCAAAGGTCATTCTCCCAGAAGGAACCGGAATAGCTTTGCATGGGAAATCGTTAACTATTTTGCATCCAACGACAGGTCAAGAAATAACATTTGAAGCAAAAATTCCTGCTTTTTGGTCGTCATTTTTGAGTTGATTTTGCCAACGTTTCCCTGAATATCCCTAACCCGAATTATTCGTTTTTGACGCGTCAAAAATTTTTCATAAAAGGATAAGCAACCCAAAGGAATGAAAAGCGTTGCCAAACGAACGGCAACTCCAAATGGAACGCAATCCCTTTGCGTTATCGAAAAATCAACTCGTTTGACTCCAAAAGTTTTTCTCGAAATCTTAATCATTATGAAAGAACGATATCCACAGATTTTTCATCGAATAATTAAAAGCGAACTGGTCAGTCGAGCTAAACTGGAACAGGTTTATCAATCGCTTTATAATGAAATAATCGTTCGTAATTCATACAATGACTCATCAAGTTCCGAGAACAAAAGTTTAGCGCCGGGAGAAGACGATTTTGAATTAAATCAAAACTATTCATATGATATTTCCTATATTAATAATGAAGTTTTCGATGACGCTTCTTCTCAAATGAAACGTTGTCATTTTGAAAACGAAATGGAAGAATTGCTTCCTCGCAGACTGCAACAATTAGGATTGATTAATCAATGGCAAACCGATCAACTGGCTCAATCAAGAATCCGTTTTACTCTCGGAAAATATCGCATTATTGATTTTATTGGTTTGGGCGGTTATGGTCAGGTTTTTTTGGGACGTTCCAAAACGGATTCCAATAATAACGGTCTTTCCGAAATGAAGTCGAAACATAAATCGGATGTCGCCATAAAAGTTCTTCCATTGTCGCGAACCAATTCTGATACGGTTGCTCGATTTTTACAAGAAATTCAGTTTGTTGGTCAATTGAATCATCCAAACATTGTTCAACTGATTGATTATTCCAAAGAAGCGAATGTCTATTATGCCGTTTACGAATATCTTGACGCCGGCGATGTTCGAAAACTAATCGAACGCAATGAACAATTGACCCCTATAATGGCCATTTATATCGTTTCGGAAGTTTCAAAAGCTCTTCAATATCTTCATGAAAAGCGCGGCATTATTCATCGCGATATCAAACCGGGAAATATCCTTTTATCAAATAAAGGAAAGGTCAAATTGATTGATTTTGGTCTTTCGACTTATTTGAACCAGTCTGCTCTTTCCTCGAAAAACAATTTCAATGATCCTTTCAATCAATCCGTTTTTAACGAAAACTCTTTCGAATACAATTACAAAAAAGTTTTTTCTGAAAGTTTTGAAAATGAGAACAATATAATTAAGAAAGAGCTTTCCGACTCGCAATGTTTCTTTCTTGAAAAAGAGTCTGAAACCGACTTGGAAGAAAAAAAAACGACTCGAGTCAAAAAGGTTGTTGGAACGCCAGATTATCTTTCGCCGGATCAAATTCGTAATCCTCAATCTCCTTCTCCGCTTTGGGATATTTATTCGTTGGGATGTTCGTTTTATTATATGGTTACTGGAATTGTTCCTTTTCCTTCCGGGGATTCTCTTCAAAAAATTCAGGCGCAACTTCGCAGCGACCCGCCTGAACCTAAAATGTTCAACCAAGCTCTTCCTCAAGACATATCCAATCTGATTATGCAAATGATGGCAAAAAAAAAGGAAGATCGCGTTCAAACGGCCGCTGAAGTCATTCAAAGGCTCTCTCCCTGGGTTCCTCAGTTTGATGAAGCCAACTCAATCATTGTTGAAATGTTGAACGATTCCAATTTTGATTTTTGGACTCCGGATTTGTTTAATCAATTAACGCATTCTCCAATCAATATTTTATCTCAAAAACGGAAAAAAACGTTTAAGCTTGTCAGCGAAACATTAAACAAATCCGATTCTCGCTTGGTTAACCATTCTCTCAACCTCATTGGCCATTTTGCGTCGATGACTTCCGAAAATCCCAATAAAAATTCTGAAATATTTGTTAATATCCCCCCTGTTTTTGATAAAGAAAATTCTTTAGAATCGAATGTCCAACCGTTTCATGAAGACGATGATTCAGATAGTCTTTTACTTCAAGAAGAAAATGGCATGCATTTTTTAATTGTTGGAACGCTTATCCTCATTATTCTCATTCTTATTATTTTAATCCTTTATTTTTTATTTTCATATTGAAACATAATCAATCGAAATGAATTCCCAAAGACAAATTAAAGAACAATTTCTCAAAGAATGCGAAGACAAGCTGCAATATCATTTCCAAAACAAGCAGCTTTTGATGAGAGCTCTGACGCATTCTTCTTCCGCAATAACTCATAACGAATCAAACGAGCGTTTGGAATTCCTGGGCGATTCTGTTTTGGGATTTGCCATAACCGATCTGATCTATCGACTTTTTCCTTTTAATACAGAAGGAGAACTTTCCAAAATTAAAGGAGCGGTTGTCAGTCGAAAAAATTGTTACGAAATAATCAAAAAGTCAAAATTGGACAACTATTTGATTCTTGGACGCGGCATGAAAGACCTTCCTAATTCTTTGCTTGCCAATTTAATGGAAGCTTTTATTGGCGCTATTTATCTCGACGGCGGAATTGAAAATGCCAAAAATTTTATTGAAAGATTTTTTAAAGAATCTATTTCCGCCGTTACAAATGAACAAGCAGGAATCAATTTTAAAACCAATTTACAAACTCTTGTTCATCAACTTTGGCCTGGAATTGAAATTGAATATCATTTATTAGATGAACAGGGGCCAGTTCATTCGCGCTGTTTTAAGGTTACAGCTCGAATCAATAATCAAATTTATCCGGCCGCTTGGGGTTGCAATAAAAAAGATGCGGAACAAAAAGCGGCAGAAAACGCATTATCTGTTCTTCGTGGTCAAGCTCCGCCTCATATTACAAGCGATTAACTTCATAAGAAAGTCTCAAAACGATTGTTTGTTTTGATTTTTATCTCCATAAATTAATATATAAAAAAGAAATCGATGATTGAATGAACGCCATAGTTCTTTTTTCCGGGGGACTTGACAGTCTTTTAACGGTTCGGGTTCTTCAAGAACAAAATTTTAATGTCATTGCATTGAATATAGTAACTCCATTTCATAATGGATCAGACGAAGCGCAAAAATTCGCCGACTTATTGGGAATTGAGCTCGTTGTTCAAAGTTTCGGCGACGAATATATGCGAATGTTGAAAAATCCGCAATGGGGAGTCGGCAAAAATCTGAATCCTTGTCTTGATTGCAGAATCATGATGTGTCAGGCCGCCAAAAAATTGATGGAAGAACGCCAAGCAGAATTTGTTGCAACAGGCGAAATTTCTGGTCAGCGTCCCAATAGTCAGAAAATGCATCAATTGAACCTGATCGCGAGTCATTCCGGGTTGAAGGGAAAGCTTCTTCGTCCGCTTTGCGCAAAGGTTCTTCCGCCGACCGAAGCGGAATTATCCGGGATTATTGACCGGGAAAAGTTGCATTCTTTTACTGGACGACATCGCGGCAATCTTATTTGGCAAGCCAAAAATAAATATTGTATTCCAATAATTCCGCAACCGTCAACAGGTTGTCTTTTATGCGAAAAATCGTTTGTCGCTCGAATTTCTGATTTATTTCAATATAAAGATCAACCGACAACCTGGGACGCAAATGTTTTGACCGTCGGTCGGCAGTTAAGATTATCTCCAAAAGTTAAATGCGTTGTTTGCAGAAACTTTAACGACTGTCAAAAAATGGAAACCCTTTTTCAACGTTCTGATCGTTCTGAAGCTTTTTTTATGAAACCTTGGAATTTCTGCGGCGCTTTTATTCTAATGATTGGAGATTTTGGATCAAATATTGATTATTGGTTTCAAAAAGCTGGCGCTTTGGTTCTTCGATTTACCAATCCGGAAAAATATAAAAATTCTTCCCAAGAGCCAATCGTTGAAATATTCTGGGATAAGAAACGTTTGGAACGTTCGATTGTTGAAGATGAAACGGTCAATGAATATAAAGTAATAACGGAATAATTTGAAAATAATTCAGCAAAAAGAATTCTCGTTTTATTGAAAATGCTGCGTCGGTTGGTTAGAATAATGATAATAAAATTCCGAACAGCTAATCAGGAAGTTCTAAAAACCCCTTCGGAGCGCGGACGTCTCGTCCGCAAAAACTGGTTTTAATGACTTTATTCGAAATGCGTTTGTTGAAAAATCCGGGTTTTTAGAACTTCCTGATCTTATTATGGCGATAAGACTTTTTGATTTATTCTCAACTCAATTAACAGATCGCAAGGAAATCAAATGATCAAATTTGGGGTTTTAACTGATATCCAATACGCCGACAAGGATAATCGTAACAATCGCGATTATCGAGCGTCCTTAGAAAAATTCCTCGAAGCTTCCGCCGTTTTTTCCAGCGAAAAAGCGTCTTTTATTCTTCAATTGGGCGACGTTATTGATGAAGAATGGCAAAATTTCTCGGTTATGATTGATCTTTGGGAAAAAACAACGTCCATTCCGTTTCGTCATGTCCTCGGTAATCATGACCTATTAGTTGATAACGCCCTTAAAGAAAAAGTATATTCTTCGTTAAACCTTCCGAAACCAGCCTATTCGTCTTTTATTTTGAACGATTCAACAAATCCAAAAAACAATTGGCGCTTCATTATTCTCGATGGCAATGAAATCGCTTTATATTCGGCAATCAATTCATCGGAAAAAGAAAAAGCGGAAGAAATACGAAAAAAGTTCAAACTTGCCAACGGCAAACTTCCAGAAGAATGGAATGGCGCCGTTTCTCAAACTCAACTTGATTGGCTGAAAGATCAATTGACAGAGGCAGAAAAGGAAAGCCAATATGTCGCGATTTGTTCGCATTTCCCCTTATTCTTTCAGATCAATTCCTATATTGATAACGATAAATTGTCGAATCTTCCCGTTGTTAAAGACATTGGACTTTATCTTTTTGAAATGGGCGTTTCAACTTGGAATGGTCGAGCTATTTTGGATATTCTTGATCAATTTTCCTGCGTTAAGGTTTATTTTGCCGGTCATTTGCATGAAGGGGGTTACGGCAACAGAAAAAACGTTCATCATTTGACTTTTCGCGGAATGGTTGAAGCTTCGCCCAATGCTTATTCCATTCTTGAGCTTGATCGCAATAATATTGTCGTTCATGGTTACGGAACAGAGCCGTCTGCTGTTTATCAAATACAATAAAGAAACGTTTTTTGCTCAATCCTGTTGAAAAATTGAGATTGTCAAGCTGCCAGTCCGCAAACGAACAGACGGATTATGAAAAGGCGAGCTCTGTTATCCATTTTGTTTCATAAAAAAACAACCGTTTCATAACATTATTCCGTTTAGCTTAAAAAAACAGGCCGTTTGATGAATTCCCCGCCTTTGCAACAATTACAGGACGCCATAACAATTTGGCAATCCGGCGTTGATGCCGTTAATCCGTTGAAACTCATTTTAAACTCGGTTTTCTTAAACGAAACAAAAAGTTATTATGAAATAAAAATTCAATCGCTTTTGAGGAATGCCAAATCAAATTGCTTAGAATTTTATCAATCGATCGAAAATGCCCCCGAAGAGAGAAATCAAAAAGAGTTCACTCAATCAAGTTTATTGCGCGATTATTCTGTTATTGAACCTCTTTTTCCGAATCGGCGAATTATTGTTGTCGGAATGGGAAAAGCGTCAGCTCAAATGGCTTTAGGAATTGAAACGGTTTTGAAACATTTGGTTGATTTGGGACGTCTTTCCGGCTGGGTCAATATTCCCGACGATCCCATTCTTTTCAAAACGCCGCTTCGTTCAATTCATTTGCATGGAGCCAGACCGCCGCAATATAACGAACCGACTGAACAAGGCGTTTATGGCAGTCAGAAAATCATCGAACTGATTCGGTCGGCACAAAAAGACGACCTGATCTTTTGTTTGATTTCTGGAGGCGGATCTGCGCTTCTGCCGTTGACAATTCCTGAAATAACATTGCAAGAGAAAATTGCAATAACCCGTTTTCTTTCTGCTGCCGGAGCCAATATAACTGAATTAAATGTCGTTCGAAAAGAATTAAGTCTGTTGAAGGGGGGCGGGATTCGAACTCTTTGTCGAAATAAACGATTGATCAGTTTGATTTTATCCGACGTTTTAGGCGATCCGCTTGATATTATTGCTTCTGGCCCAACGGTTGAAAACCAATCGACGCCTTTTGACGCCCTTAAAATTCTTCAGAAATTTGGCGTTCAAAATGAGAAAACGTTAACGAATATTTATGCTGTCATCAAAACAAAGGCTCAAAATTGTTCCAAAGTTCGAAATCTTGATCATCAATGTTTCGGCGATCATTCCTCAGAAAAAGTTTTGGCCGATCAGTTATCTCAGCAGAAAATTCCGCTCAACAATCAAAAAGAAAACGATTGTTATTCTCGTCATTATAATATTATTATCGGAAATAACCAAACGGCTGTTTTGATGGCCGCCCAAAAGGCAAAAGAGCTCGGATATCGACCTTATTTTCATTCGGCAACAAAATGCGAAGGAAATGCTGAAACGGTTGGTCAAAAACTTTTATCCGATTCGCTAAAATTGTTCCGTCAAAAACATTTTTCTCAAGAAACAAAACTTTTTTCCGAAAATGAATCGTCCCGGGCGATTTTGCATTCATCAAATAATTATTCATTCCCCAATGCCAATTCGTTCAAGGATTATAATAAAGAGAAAATGGAGCCAAAAGCAGATCTTTGTCCTTTTTTCATAAACGATAAAAGGTCTTCTGACATCGATACGGAAGACTCTATAAACATTTCAACAAACAAGAATGACGACAAATTAAATTTTCTGGAAACGTTCCCCTTTGATTGCGTTATCAGCGGCGGAGAACCGGTCGTTCAACTTGTTACAGAAGATAAACGGGGAAAAGGCGGTCGAAATCAACAACTTGTTCTGGCAGCGCTGATTAATCTTCTGAAATCCAATGAAATGACCGTTCCGGTTTTTCTTTCCGCAGGAACTGACGGCGAAGATGGCCCAACCAATGCCGCAGGCGCTTTTTTTGATCGAACCATTTTTGAAAAAATCCAAATTGCAATCAGCGAAAACCAATTGTCCCCCAGCGCTTTTCTTGAACAAAATAACGCCTGGGTCTTTTTTCAAATGTTTGAAGCTCTATTTCAAACAGGGGCAACTGGAACAAACGTTTGCGATTTAAGAATTGTTCTCAAAGAAAAGTCGTCTGAATAAGATTGCGAAAATTCATCTTCTAAAGAAATAAACAACAGAAATTGGAATTTCGGATTTTATTTCTTTTCGTCTTGGAAAAGTTTCTTCCAGGCATCTCGAATCGGTCTTGGCGACTCGGTCGGCATTGCAGAGGAAGGTTCCGGTTCTTGCTCGGGAAAAACGCTCCAAATTGCCTTTTTAATGCCAGGAAAACGATCCGCTCGAATAACTGGATCCGACAACGGCCCTTCAATTCGAATTTGCGAAATTTGATCTGTTGCTCCGCCGAGAACATCGGAAAGAACCGGAATCTGATTTTTCGTATTACCGAGACGCGAATTCATTGTCAAATCGATTAAATGGACTTTTTCTTCAAGAGTCAACCAACCATTTCCAAAAAGAGTCAAAGAATTTCCTTCCAGAATAACCCGATCCAAACAAAGTCTGTTCCCAAAAACGCGAAAATCAATCGCGCTTGAATTAAATGCGGTTCGATCTGGTTCTCGAACGCTGAAAAGTTGCAAAATTTTCATAATCTGCGGCAGTTCATAAAGTTCCGCTTCTTTAAGAATCAGACCGCCTTCGCCTTTGAGCGTCGCGATATTTTTTCCTTCGCCCTGAAAAAAAGAAAAAATAATCGCTTTTCCCTTCAAGGGATCAGATTGAGGCATCAAATCCCTTGTTATTTCATCCAAATAAGCGTCTTTGAGCAAAAAGTTCAATTGATAGACAATGGGAGTTGTTAAAAAAACTTTTCCGCTTAATTCGGAATTTCCTCGAAAAAGCAAACCTTGGATTGGTCGCCGAACTATTGCGGACTCTGTTAAAAGAGTTGTTTTTTGCTCTTTATTGCCATTATTTGAAACATTGTTCGAAACATCGGAAACAAAACTTGAACTCTTGGGGGCTGGAATGGAGTTATTTGACTGAATTGACTCTTTTAATGCCTGATTTTGATAATAATGATCCTTGATATACTGATCTGTTTCCTGTTTAAAAAAGTCATTTTGATAAAATGGAATAGAAGTCCAGGCAGGAACGTCCCGTCCAAACAGAAAGGTTTGACCATCGAAATAAAACGGCCCTGTCAACCTTGTTATTTGAATGTCATTCAGGCATAAAGAATCAACATCAAGTTCGCCATGAATCTGAAACGACTGTTTTTCGATAGCTGAGCCACACAATTTCGCTCTCCCGCAAATATTTTGTATCGGCATAACAACCTGAGCAACATTTTGATGCATAACAACGCCAATATTCCAGAATGAAACAAGCGGGGCATCAAGAGACGTTTTATAAAATCTTGCCCGACCAGAAAGATTAAAATAACCTGAAAGTTTTAATTGATCAAAAAAAGTCAAAAGCGACGAAGGAACCGCTTTTTGCAAATCATGATCCAAATGAACCTGATCAACTTGAATGGGCATCAAATCGAGAATCCAGCTCCCATTTGGCAAAAATCGACAATGAATCTTTGCGGAACAGATCACTTGACCATTTCGACCGCGAAGATGATCAACCAAAATTTCGCCTTTTCGATAAAAAACATGACCTTCTAACTGTTTCAGTTCATAAGGAAACGAATCCGGTTTGATTGAGGTCAACTCGGGAATTGGTTCCGCTTCGAGTTCCAAATCAAACTTTTTCGATTCCGTCTCATAAGAAAGTTGAACAATCGCATTGGCCTTTCCTCTCAAATGAAACTTTTCCAATAATTCGCGATATTGAGAATGAATCAAGGCATTTTGAAGTTCTTCTCCCAACGGAAAACTGTTTAATTCCAGTTGCAAATAAAAACGTCGATTTTGCTCTTCGTTCGAGAAACCTGAATTAGAAGAAGGCTCGGAAACAAGCCCGTTCCGATTCAAATAATTCAGATTATTGGGCGCAAAATAACCGGTTGCTTTAACATTGGCTGAACCATTATTTCCCCGAAAATTGGAAAAGGACCAAACTTCGTTTTCAAATTTGATCAGCCCGCTAATATCGCTAATCATAAAGGGAAAACGTTCATATCGAACCGACGCATTTCTTATTCCAATCAAATAACAGAATTCGACTGGCTTTTGAGCGTTCGATTCTTCAAAGCTATTATTGGGCGGCGATATTCCAATATTTCGCTCCGCAAAAACTGTTTGATCATTATTTGTTTGCGAGAAATTCAGGGGGGCGGAAAAGTTCGACTCATCCAATTGCGACGTCGACGATTTCGAGTTCGAATTGAGTTTGAAAAGAAGGCTCGCATCAATAAGGCCATCCGGATGAAGTTTCTGTATTTCTTGACGGAATGATTTTGGAATCGCTTCGAAAAGTTTCTTATTGAGAGAATAATTGAGTCCTTCGATTTCTATTTGACCGACGGCATCGCTTAAAACGTCAGCAAGATCGCCGCGAATTAGAATTTGTTCCGCTTGATTTAAAGTTTGATCATTATGGGATCGAAAGAGAAAATTTAGTTTTGCCTTGTCATCCAACGTTAATTGTCCCGACATATTTTCCAACTTATATGGAAATTTTCGATACAATCCTTCGAGATCAATGCAATCAAGCGATAAATGTTCGGGATTCCATTTGTTGTCTCGCCTATTCAAAACAAATTGAATTTTTGCAAGCGTTGAAAATTGATACTCATTAAGCAGTTTCCTTAAATTCTCAGGAAAAAAAGGATAAAAACCTTTCAAAATTTCATCATCCAATGCGAATTCGTCTAATTGAACCCGCAACAGAGCTTCTTGAGGATTGCTATTTAACCCATTTTGCAAATAATCAATCAACAAATAAGCAGAACCGTTTCGCGCTGTCAAACGCTCTATTTTAAACAGATCATTATATAAAGAATATTTAATATAAATATCAGAAATGGGATATTTCAAAAAAGGCAACTTGACATTTCCCCGAAATGCTTCGCCTGTTAAATTGACTCGAAATTGTCGTTCAAGTTTCGGATCAGACTCAAGTTGAAATTGAAATGACGTTCGAGATTCAAATGTCTTTAAAACCGATTGAACGTTTTTGGATAATGGCACAAATTTCGTCAATTCCGGCCCAACATCCAATTGCTCAATTTGCCCATTTAACTGCCAATGTTTGGTTACAGCATCGAATTTCCCCGAAACATTTATTCGACGAACCAACGGATTGGACGCCGAAAATTTCAAACGCCAAACATTTTGCGAAAAGGTTGATATTGACTTATTTTCCTGATTTGAAAAAGTTAATGGCTCAATGGCTGAATTTTTGAATTCTTCGTCGTTTTCTGAAACGAAATCATCAACGGCTTTATCATTCAATAATTTCATTCCCTTGTCTTCATTCTTCGCTTGAGCGTTTTCTTTGTTGTTTGATTCCGCATTAAGATATTGAGAATATTCTGGCGGCAAAAGAGTTCCTTGAATTCCCCCAAAAATCAATTGTTTCGGCTGACTGTTGTCGTTGTTTTCATAAATGATTTTTCCTTCGCGAAATTCAACAGGAAAAGGAATATCGTCTATTTGAGAAAAAGGCTTAAACTTTAAAAAGTCTTGAGACAGTTGTTGAAAATGCGTCGCCTTGATAAAGAAAGTCGGTCGCAGGATTGTTATTTTTTGAGGAACGGCTTTCTGATTTAAAATCGTCTTAATATCAATAGGACATTCAATAATAACTTCCTGAGCGTTAAATGAGACGACCGAATCAGCTGATTTTATTTTGGGTTCGCAATGAATATTGCGCAAAAGAACTCCCTGAGTATCAATCAATTTGACAGACTCAAACGAAACATTGAGTTGAGGGAATTTTTTATCAAGAATCTTTTGAACCAATTGCCCAAGTTCGTCGCTCGTTCTTCGAAAAAAAAGAATAATCGCAATAATGGTCAAAATGAGGCAAACAAAGAACGCCCATTTAATATAAAATTTTATTTTTTTGAATATCACAGTTTTATACTCAAACCAATTGAAAACCCGGAATCTTCAAGTTCATAAGCCTGATAACGACGAATGAATGACAAAGGCGAAGCCTGTTGCCAAAACCGATTTCGACATATCAAAAGATATTCAGATCATTTTTGCATAAAAATCAATATCTGTATAAACTCGATATAGTATAGAGAAAAGTCCCCTATGGGTCAAGTCAAAAACTTTTCATTTTGATCTTGAAAAGAACTTGCCAACGCTTGTTTTGGGCCGCGCTTTGTTTTTCTTACGCTCAAACTTTCCTCGAAGCCTTGCTGTCAACGTCCCCTCCAAAATGGCTTTGAATATAAATCAAAATCAAAACATTATTCATTGCTATTTCAGTTATCTCGCCAGGCTTATTGCCCTTTTAACTTAAACTATTATAATAACATTTTAATGGCGTTTTCGTCCAACGATACTTATTTTCGGTCGTTTCCAATGCGTTACAATTCAATTTTATTGATTGTCAAATCAAACGGATTCCGAAGACATTTCAGTATTTTATTGGACAATGGTTTAAAATTGCAAATACAGGAAAAATAAAAAGGATAACGCAAATGTCAAAAAAATGTGTTTTGGCGTATTCCGGCGGTTTGGACACATCAGTCATTCTTGGTTGGCTTATGGACAAAGGTTATGAGGTTCATTGCGTTTATGTCGATTTGGGTCAACCTTGCGAAGATCGGGAAGCGATTCGGAAAAAGGCTGAAAATATTGGAGCCGCTTCGGTTCGTTTCATTGATGTTCAAGAAGAACTTTGTCGAGACTATGCGTTCCCCATTTTGCAATGGCAAGCTAAATATGAGGGCGTTTATCTTTTAGGAACGTCAATCGCTCGTCCTCTGATTTCCAAAAAGATTTTGGAAGTTGCCCAGGAAGTCGGCGCAACCGCTTACGCTCATGGCGCGACGGGAAAAGGCAACGATCAATGCCGATTTCAACTTGCTGCTGAAGCATTGAATCCGCATATTGAAATGATAACGCCTTGGCGAATGGACGAATTTCGTCAACTTTTTCCCGGGCGTTCCGAAATGATTGCTTATTGCCAAAAGAAAAATATCCCGGTTAAAGCCTCAATTGCAAAACCTTATTCTTCCGATGAAAACTGTCTTCATATCAGTTATGAAGCAGGCAAACTCGAAGATATGGAAGTCAATGGTTTGGATATTGTTGATTTCGGAATGGCCATTCGTCCGCAAGACGCTCCCGACAAAGAAGAAAAGGTTGATATCTCATTTGAATCTGGCGTTCCTGTCGCAATTAACGGTCAACGACTGAACGCTTATGAAATTGTCAAAACGCTTAACGAAATGGGCGGACGCAACGGCGTTGGCATTATTGATATGGTTGAGAACCGTTTTGTTGGAATGAAAAGTCGAGGCGTTTACGAAGCGCCAGGAATGACCGTTCTTTATGACGCTCATCGTTATATTGAACAATTGACAATGGATCGCGATCTTATGCATTTGCGCGACCGTTTGGCTCCCGAAGTTGCCGAACTTGTTTATTATGGCTTTTGGTTCAGCGCAAAAATGGACGCTCTTCTCGCCTTTAATAAAGAAGCTCAAAAACCGGTTTCCGGCGAAGTTTCGCTCAAACTTTATAAAGGAAATATTATCGTTGACGGTCGTCGAAGCCCGAACTCGCTTTATGATGAGGGAATCGCGACAATGGAAGGAAGCAACGCTTACAATCAAAATGACGCGACCGGTTTTCTTCGCATTCAAGGTCTTCCCTATCGAGTTCAAGGCAAAATTCGTCCGCGCTAAGATTGCTTTCTTTTTGCAGAAAATTGTCGTCATTGCGCGACAATTTCTTTTGCAAAATCTTTTCTTTTCGAATTCGAATTAGTTCCGTTTTTGATCGTTTTTGTTTTTGCAACAAAAAACAATTCTTTTCAAAACAACCAAAACGGAACGTTCATAAATAATTGATAAATAACTTAGGCAAAATGGCAAAAATAAAAATTTTGGAAATTATTCCGACATTGGATCAAAGCGGCGCTGAAAAACAATTGACGCTTTTGGCTGCCGGATTGCCGAAAGACGAATTTGAAGTTCAAGTCGCCGTTTTAACCCGCGACGGACCGCTCTCCGATATTCTTCGCCAAAACAAAATTCGTTATACAGTCATCGGAAAATCGTCAAAAATTTCTTTTTCTGCTTATTTTAAACTTAAAAAAATCATTCAAACTTTTCGACCCGACATTGTTCATTCCTGGATATTCGCCGCCAATGCTTATGGGCGTCAAGCGGCAATTGCTTGTCGCGTCCCCAAAATTATTTGCGGCGAACGTTGCGTTGATCCCTGGAAGAAAAAATGGCATTTTTGGATTGATCAATATTTAGCCCGAAAAACTGACGTTATTGCTGTCAATAGCGAAGGAATCAAAGATTTCTATATCCAAAACCGATTGCCTGAAGAAAAATTTGTTGTTATTCCCAACGCGGTCATTCCGATTGCTTCGTCTCCTTTAACGCGTTCTGAATTGCTCGAACGAATAGGAATCTCTCAAACGTCGGATTCCCCTTTTTTAATCGGATTGGTCGCAAGACTTTGGCCGCAAAAAAGGATTCGAGACGCTCTTTGGTCTTTTGATCAATTAAAATTTGCAGGCTTGAAATTTCATGCGATTATCATTGGCGACGGGCCAGAACGCGATAATCTGTTGCGCTATCGAGACGCTTTATTATTGAAGGATTGCGTTCATTTTCCTGGTCATCAAAAAGATGTTTCGTTGTTTATGTCGCATTTTGACCTTTTTTGGAATACAAGCGCTTACGAAGGCCAATCGAACTCAATTTTGGAAGCGATGTCTGTTGGCGTTCCCGTTTTGGCGTCCGATATTCCCGGCAATCGCGAACTCGTTTTGCCCGATAAAACAGGACTTCTGATCCCGGAATTCGGCGGCGACCTCAGTCGTCGACGAACCGCTTTTACGCATGAAACTTTGGAAATCCTTAAACCCGAAAACAAATCCAAACGCCTTGAATGGGGAAAAAACGCCATTTTTCGCGTTCAAAATGATTTTAGTCTCGAAAAAATGATTCTCCAATATATTAATCTTTATAGGGGGTTATGGTCAACGATAAAATAAAAATTATAATAAAATTATGTTTTTATTAATCCGGTTTTTTCCCTTATTATTCTTTCGGCTTATACTCAAACCGAAGCAAAAATAAGATTTCTCTGTTCGCAAGCTCGTTTTTTTGAAACCAGACAACGAACCAATTATAATTCTAAAAAACAACGCAATAAAACTTTGCTCATTTTTAAATAAAACAAGAATCTTGTATCTCTTTTCATTTAATAAAAGGATATACTGATCATGAAAAAAGAAATTTTTGTTGACGGAATCGGTCAAATCCATTTTGCTGGAAATATGGTTCGCTTCGACTTTATAACGCTTCAACCGAATAGCGAAGGCGAAGCGCCAACCCCGCAGTTTAATGAAAGAATCATTATGCCGCCTCAAGGTTTTCTGTCGGCGTTTGACAGTATGCAAAAATTGATCGACAAACTTGTTGAAGCTGGCATTCTTCAGAAAAATTCAAATGACAACAATTAATTTGTTTCTCGAAAACGAAAAAGAAAATGGAACAACCCGAACGATTGTTTGGATTGTTTCGTTTGTTTCTTTTGTGCGAAAAGTAACTTAAATGCCGATTCTAGAATTAAGAATTTTCCAGATTCCCTTTTCTTTTCATAAAAATTCTTGATATTCTTTTACATGTTGTTAAAATCGGTAATATATTGAGAGTTGATTTCTTGATCAACGCTTTCTTATCCGTATCGTTTAATAAAATTGAATGATTTCCATAGATTTGTCCCTTATTTAAGTCGCTTGGGCTTAAAGCGTTTTCATTTGTAATAAGGAGTTCTTATGAACAATCGTTTTTTTGCTTCACAAACAAATGAAATAGACGAACTTTTCAGAAATGCCAGCCTTGAAAATGAATTGCTTCCCTATTGCGATGAAACAATAACAAAAGTCCGTTTCAGCAATTGGACTTTGAAAGAAAAAAACGATTATCTCGAATTAATGCTTGATTGGGAACAATCTCCGACGATCTCCATTGCAAAATGGTTTGAACCGGAATTAGTTATCCCCAATCCTGCAAAACTTTCCTCTGACGAAGTGCATTCCATTTTGATCAAAACGATTCATAAACTGTATGAACAGAAGATCGTTCTTGATTTCTCTGATCATTTGAACGATTTTGATCTTTATCAACTCATTTATTACAAAATTCTCCCTTATCCTGAAAAAAAAATGACCAAAAGAACCTCTTATCTTCATTGGGATTGCTCTTCCTGTGTTGATTTTGACGATTCGATCGATATTTGGTTGACTTATTATGCTTCGGAAAAAGATCGCAATAATTGGAGCGAAATTCATAACCGTTCTCTTCCGCTTAAATTATTGCCGCTTTATCAACGAGATATTCCTGTTGATCCATTTGATAACGAAGAAATCGATTTATAATCAAATTTGATTTGACTTTTTATTCTTTTTAACGCTTTTTTATAGAAAAACGAGTCATTTTTCCAGAAAATTATTAATTCAATTTTATGCCCGTCTAATTGACATTCTTGAAATTGTCGATCTCAATGCGTAATTCCCTGGCAAGATATTTTTATTGGCAGTTTTGAAAGAGATAAACCGGGTAAGCCATACAATCAAGCTGATCATAATTGGCAACTGTAATCTTTCCATTCTGTTGAAGATATTCGACTCGACAACCAACGTCGCAAAGAGCGAAAAAAGTTCGATTGATATGAGATGTCAAATACATTTTTTTGGAAATTTCATGAATATTCAACCCATTCTCTGAACGGACTAAAATATCGAGAAGAGACTGATTTCGTCGTTCAACGCTTTTGCGAATTATCTCGATTCGTCGAACAACATTTTCGATAACTTCTTCGTGTCCAGGAAAAATAACCAAATTTTTTTCTTCTTTTTCAAAATGATGAGCCAATTCGTCAAGTTGGTTGATCGAATACAAATAATGCGTTAAACCTGTATGAGGAATCAGCGTTTCCGGCCAAATTTGCGTAAGCGTTTTCGAAAGAATTAAATCGCCGGAAAAAAGACAATTGTCGATTAAAATTGCCAAATGACCGCAGCTATGGCCAGGCAAATGAAGAAATTTCATGGAATCAATGGTTTCGCCGCCCCTCAAAACATGATCAACAGGAGTTGATCGAACGCGACCAGGAAGAAAACCAAATGCATTAAGAATCGGTTCAATATCGTTTGGATGAACCCCATTTTCTCGAAGATATTGTTTAAACATTTGATGAGAAACCGTTGCTCGTTCATTATAGGAACAAACGATTCGGCTTTCATAGACATGAACCCAGACTTCTGCATTTGTCAAACGTTTCAAATCATGAACGCCACCGAAATGATCAATATGAGTATGCGTTAAAATGATTCGTTGGATATCAACTTTTTCGTTAAAAGAGGGTTCAAATTCGGTTTTTATTGTCTCAAAACCGGCTAAAATATCTGAAAAACAAGACCCCTCGCCGCTTCCTGCGTCGATGAGTATTGTTGGCAGATTGGGTCGAAAAACCAAATAGACAAATCCGGTCAAAAAAGGAAGAACCTGACAACGAATGCGATAAATACGCATATCATTTTCAGAAATAAACTGTTGAACGTTCTTTTTATTAGAAAATGCAACGATCATTTTTGAAATCAAATCGCAATGAAATGTTTTAGATAAATGGAACGGTCACAAAATATAGTTGCGATATTCGTAGTTCCTGATTGACTCAACTCCGTTAAACTTCTTTTATGTGATCGCAATTCCAATAACGGAAGCCGACTTTTTCAAGGCCGAAACCTTTTAGTCCAAAAAGTTTTGGTCTAATCAAAGGATCGACGATTTTCTGAAGAAATAAGAGAAATCAGCCAATAAAAAAAGGCTTGACCCAAAAGTCAAACCTCGATAAAATGACCCTGACGGGAATCGAACCCGTATCGCGGCCTTGAAAGGGCCGTGTCCTGACCGTTAGACGACAGGGCCGAAATCACAGAAAATGTTCTCTCAAACAATTCGTTGATCTTTAGCCAATACATTTTCAAAAATCGGACTAAAACGATATTGCAATCGATATAACAGAAACGAATGATTAATATCATCAAGCGACACGTTATAGAAAGAAGTATACTCGTTCTTAAAAAAACGACAAGGGGGAAAATAAAAAATTATCAAAAATTTTTCTTGAAATTTCCTGTTATTCGAATCTGACGAAAAACTCGAATCATTATGTTTGCAATTTGACAACAGGAAACGGAGTTTTGAAATCAAGAAACCAATGATTTTCGCCCAACTTAACCGAAAACGATATGGGGAACAGATTTCGCAGTTGCCAAATCCGATGAATAACGACAACTGTTTTCAAATATTTCAAGAACAATGTTCGCTTTTTTGAATAATTGGTTCAAAACTCTTCAATAATTCAATTAATTGGAATGGAAATTGTTTTTCAAAGCAGCCCAAAAGTTAAAAAACCAAAACCGTTTTCTCCGTTGCATGAGTTATCGACGTTCCAGCATTCCAGCCCAACATTCGGAATAATTCGTCGCATTGAAAGAGCCCAAACTTCATAGCGAGTCGGCGGACGTTCGCAAATATGTTCCCAAGGAATCGCTATTTCCAGAGACCAAAGGTCATCCGTTTCATGCTGGGCAATAAATAATTGGGGATTCCAATTCGGATCGTTCCAAGAAGACTCATTGGCCCAACCGCGATAATCAAAGACGAAACGAAAAGCCGTTGAGTAATCCCGATCCAGATCAAGTTGAATCTCGATGCGATCAAATGGCGTTAAATCCGCTTCTCGAAATCGGGGCGATTTGTCGGTTATATAGGAAAACTCTAATACTTTTCGACATTGAATTCCCATATATAAGAAATCCTTATCATATAATAACGAAACGCAAGTTCCAAACTCGGTTGACAATTTTTTATTTTCTTCCTGCCAAAGAGTTTTTTGCTTTTCGATTTTTTTCTGTTCGTCAGTCATTATTTTGGGATCGGGCTTCATTCGTTCCTGAGAAAGCGAGATTCCTTTGGCTGAATTCCAGATTTCCGGTTCGAGAATTCCATCAAGAAACGGTTTGGCGGGCGCAATTTGACAGTTAATCATCGAAAGCGGACAAAATCGATCTTCCGGCGGAAGCTGATCGCGATGAGGCGTCAAAAGCCAATATTCTGCTTGAGCGCGAATCCCCCAAAGATCATTTTTTGAAATCAGGCCGCGAGTCATATAATATTGTAAAGCGCTATTCGTGAATCCGCGTTCTCGTTGAATCATTGCAAGCGGAAAACGAACTTCAGGATTCATATAAAGCTCCGGATGAAGCTCTCGAATCAATTTTCCCAATTGATCCGCGTTTCGATATCGGGAATTGGTTTTCGAAGAATCAAGAGCCAATCGAGACGACGCATTTCCGTCCAAACCGTTTTGCGTCAAGCGACTATTCGACTGTTGAATCCGATTTTTCTCCTGAGTTCGCCAAGTTGGTTCTTTTCCTGCATAAAATTGAACGAGCCAAATCAATGCTTCGCGACTCTTGGGATCTGTCGGAAATTCCAAAGCAAGCGTTGAAAAAACTTCTTCCGCTGCCGTTAGATTTCCCTGGCGATAAAGATTTTTCCCAAGATTATTCAAATATTCAATCGCCATATCAGAATCCATTCCGAGAATCATTCGATTAATATGCGACAACATCATTTCGTTGGAACGACCATCTTTCATTGCAGAGCGAGTCATTTTCTCCATAATGCCCAAATTTTGACGCCGGGTTGCCGCTCTTTCAAGCAGTTCGTTTCGATGATCAAGCAACCCCCTTTGAAAAGGACGCCGAGCTTCTCCGCCTGGCAATAAATTTAATCCGGAAAAAATGGAATTTTCAAAAACGTTTGCCAAAGAGTTAATTCCGCTTAATGAAGGAACAGCGTTTTGGTTGGTTCGATTCAAAAGAACGTTAAAATTTGTCTGCTTTGCAACCGTTGTTAGATCGGATCTCAAATAATTCCGCGCATTTTGCGCAATCTCTTCAATTGACCGTCCCAATGTCGAACAAAAATAGGACGAATTAATGCAATAATCATATTTTGTTCCTGTTTTTGATAAATTGGAACCAATTTTTACTTTTTGTTCGTTATGTGATATTTGATTTACAGAATGATTATTTATGATTTCCTTTTCCGTGTTCTGATAATCGTTTGATATATAACTCGCTTTTTCTTGATCTGTTTCGATTCGATAAACTTTTGAAACGGCCCAAGGTTCTAAATGACATTGCGTTATATGCTCAGGATATGATAACGGATCTGCTGCCGAACGAATGGCCAAAGGAAGCTCGTTTTCAATAAAATCTGTAAAAGATAATTCGGAAAAATCGTTTCGATTCGAAATATTTGTTTCAATTATATTCTCGTTTTGAAAATGATCCATTTGTTGAATCGATTCATTATTTTGACGAAATATCGCTTCTTTATTCATTTCGGCATTTTTTGATAACTCTTGAGGCAAAGGCAATCCGTTTGACTTTTGCCCGACTTCAGCAAGATTATCCAACTTGATCGGATTTTCTGTCTCATTTGAATTGTTCAAATTTGTTCTTTCAACCGAATCCAATGGAATTGCCGAATAAACCGAGTTTTCTAAATTTGTTGCTTTTGCCGAACTTATCGCTTCTGCCGAATTTGTTGTTTTTATCAAATCTGCCAGATTTGCAGCTTCGTTAGAATTTGCCAAATGCCCAGCCTCAACCTGATCGGCCAAACTTGCGGTTTTTGTCGGATTTTTCGCATTGGTCGAGTTTAACGAACTAGCCAGATCAGTCGGATTCGCCAATTCTTTCTTTTCCAGACCAATTTCTTCAACATCCCGTTTTGTAATGATTTGAAAATGATCATTTTGAGCCTTTGCATTTGTTTGAGCGATATTTGATTGCTCTGAATTTGCCTGGAACGTTGAATCGGTTTGAATTCGATATAAATCCCGCTTCATTTCGTTATTTGATTTCGTTGTTGATTCTTCAGAACGACGGGGGTTCCTAACCTCTTTTCGAATAAGAAGAACATCAGGACGCCAAATTCGAATTTGGCGAACAAGCGTCTCTCGAAATTTATCCAAACCTTTGCCATCATTTTCGCGATCAAACCGTTCCAAAATAT
Source organism: Planctomycetia bacterium (assembly GCA_030527205.1). Lineage (GTDB taxonomy): Bacteria > Planctomycetota > Planctomycetia > Pirellulales > Thermoguttaceae > JAUNBG01. Next base: position 13,733 of record JAUNBG010000018.1, on the reverse strand, counting down.
TTTTGATTGACCGATTCCAATCATCTGAATCCAGAATAAATGCCCCATTCTGAAGAAGTCCGCTCGTTCCAGTTTCAATCAAAGCTTCTCGAACTCGCAAAAAATCCGGAATTTCATCGGTTGTTTTTTCCCTTTTTTCCTCTCTTGCCAATAATAATGTCTGAATTAAATAACCTTCATCGCCCGCCCATTGAACAAAAGCTTCAAAAGGAATGTCGTCGCTTTTCGTAAAAAGTCCCAATAATGCGAGTCGTCGTCCGCCTTCCCGCTGAATCGACCAAGTTTGACCGCCGTCTCGCGTCGCAATAATATTACCGAGTTCTCCAACGGCCCAACCATTCATCGGATCGATAAAATAAATCTTGCGAAGAGGAACCTTAATTCCAGTAACCCCGATATTCCAAGAATTACCGGAATCTGAACTGAAAAAAACGAGACTTCCGGGAGTTCCTGCCATCCAGATATGAGATCCATTGGAAAAAATGGCTGAAAAATCAAAATAATCCGAGGCCTCAACAGGCAAAACGCCAAGGGGACGCTGCCAGGTTTCTCCAATATCATTAGAAAACAAAACCAAGCCATTTTCCCCAACCATCCAAATCGGATCGGAAACTGTTCCCTGACTCAAATCGATGAAACGTCGTTTTCCAACTGTCGGCAAGGAAACAGGACGAACTGTTTTTTTAGCCTGTTGAACCGTTCCTTCCAAACTGACTCCAACTCCGCAATGGTTCGAGGAATCCCAAACCAACGATTTCCAACCTTCATGGCGATTACTTGAAACAGGCGTCCAATTTAAACCCGCGTCTTGACTCAAAAAAATGCCGCTCGGATAAAGTTCTGAAGAATCGCCGCTAATCCAAATATTATTCGGAGCAATGATTTTAATTTTTCTTAAAATGGGAAAAGAGGCATTCGAAATTTCCGACCAGGAACGACCGCCGTCAACGGTTCGCAAAATGACCCCTTTTCCGTTCGCGGAGCCCGGAAGAACGGTTCCTCCGACAATAATTCCCAATTGTTCATTAAAAAAATGAATGCCAAAAAGATTGCAATTGACCGGAGAATCCGACAGAAGCCATTGTTCGCCGCCATTAAATGTTATCCAAATCGTTCCTCGATCTCCGACGGCCCAACCTTGTTGTTGATTGATAAAAAAAATGTCATTCAAACAAGCATCGTTTTTCATTTCGATAAAATTTCGATAGGAAGGCGGAGACGATTTTAAATTCGCCTGAATTTCTGAGATTTCGAACGTTTGATCTTCCTGAATCGATGAATCGTCAACATTAATGCTGTCTTCTTCTCCCAAAAGGCCGGAGAAATCCAAAAGTTTTAAATCATTCGACCCCTGACGAGTTGACTTTCGAGGTCGAGAAACTTTTTCTGACTGAAATGACGAATCAGAAGGAATATTGTTTGAATCAATATTATTTTGGTTAGCAGAACGTTCAACATGATCAATTTGCTGCAACGAATTGGAAATTGAGCCGGGATGTTGAAAACTGGAATCGTTGTTTTCAATATCTTTGAGTTTTTCCTGTTCCTTCCTGGCTTCCTCTTTGATCTGGTCGATATACATTGACCAACCTTGCGCTGAAGCATTGAGTTGAAACAAAAAAGAAAACAAAAAAAAGAAAAGAATTCCGTTCCATTGAATAAATAATTTCAAAAAATGGTTTCTTTTTATATTGATTCTTGATATATTGATCGGATAGAAAAGACTATTCATAATCATCCTTTTTTCCTTTTGAATATAATCCCAAAAGGAAAGGAATAATAAAAATAAACATTTTTGTCAAGAGCATTTTTTATCATATTTGCAGAACAATTATCATTTTATCCTTTTTTAATCAATGACATTAATAGCAAAAACGATTTTATTGACGAGACCGCAAGAACAATCAGAAGAGAGCCGAAATCTCTTTGAAAAAGCAGGGGCAACGGTTCTCATTCAACCGACCATTGATATTCTTCCGCCCAATGATTGGAAACCGGTTGATCAGGCAATCCAAAACATTTCTCTTTTTGATTGGATTATTTTTTCGAGTTCAAATGGCGTTCATTATTTCTTTCAACGATTTCAAACTTTAATGAACCAAAAACAATATATCAATGCAAAAATCGTAGAAAGCGACTCTTCTTTTTACGAAAACAATCTTCTTAACAAAAATGACGCTTTCATCAATTATTGGAAAAATGGCAAAATCAAAATAGCCGCATTAGGACCGGGAACTGTTGCCGCAATTCAAAATTTAGGCTTAACGGTTAATTTGGTTCCGTCGGAATTTTCCGCCGCTGGAATGGTCGCCGCTTTCAAAAGAGAAAAAGAAATGAAAAAACGATTTCTTTCAATTCGAGCAAATCGCGGACGAGATGTTTTAAAAAAGGGATTGCTTGAACTCGGCGCAACAGTTCAGGAAATCATTGCCTATCAAAGCGTTGACCGAAAAGATTATAATCCCAGAATTCTGGATTTATTGAATACAAATAATATTGACGCGGTTATCATAACGAGTTCTGCAATTGCAAGATCATTAATTCAAATGTTCGGCGAATCGTTAAGAAAAACCTCTTTGATTAGCATAAGCCCCATAACAAGCAAAACGATACAAGAAAATGGTTTTGAGGTCGCTTTGGAAGCAAAAAAAGCAACTCTTGAAAATATTGTTGATCTTCTCAAGAAAGAACTTTAACAAAATCAATAAAAGGAAATTCTAAAAACCCCTTGGGAGCGCGGACGTCTTGTCCGCAAGAACTGTTTTTACAAAATGAGCGAATTGAGTTTGTTGAAAATTCCGGTTTTAGAACTCCCTTAAATTTCAAAAGTCATTCTTTCCCGGTTTTGACTCAATTTTGTTGAATATTCCGAATATTGGACTCAATTCCCCGGATAACGATTGGTTGATTTCTGACTGCGAAATCTGTTAATCAGATCGACATCAACATTCAAAATCCCAAATATTAATGACATTAAGATCGCGTTTCTTCAGATAATTCCCTGCCGAAACTTTTATAAAAAAAATGCCAAGCCCCATCATTTTGAGAAATCAAGAGAACAATCCCCCGCAATTTATGGCCTTTCAATTGAACAACGACCTCTGTCGCTGAATGTTTTAACAGAATATAATCCCCCTTATCCCATTGCTGAACCCAACCGCGATCATTGGATATTCCCCCTTCAAAAGTTAGATAAATTCGCCGATGATCTGGCAAAATACAGGCTTTTTGACCCTTTGGGGGCAGCTGACAATGTTTTTCAATGATCTGTTTTGTTGCAAAATCAACATCAATCAAAAGAGCCGTCGCTTCAAGATGAGTCAAAGAAACGGAATCTGTATTAGCCAAATGAGCCGCATTAACGTCGGGAGAATGCGATAACGACCAGGTTTTCAAAACTGAGCCGTTATCAAGCATAAAATCAAAATGAATTCCCTTATCTGGAACTTCATGAGTTAAAACAACAAAATTCATTTTTTCGGCTGCTCTTCCGATTTTGGGGAATCTTTTTCCTTTTTCCCGGTCTTTGGGGGGACATTTTGAGAAAAAAAGTCATCGGCTTCTTGATCCGCTTTTTCAATATCTTCATCCGTTATCGGTTGCGGAGCGACTGGACGCGTTTCATTTTTTGAATCGGGCTTTTGAGGCATTTCTCTCGAAATTTCTTGATCAACTGTTTGGGGGGCTGTTTCTTTTGGATTCAATCCGTTTTCTTCATTCAAACCGTCGATTTCTTCCAAATCTCCCGAATTCTTTGGCTTCTCCTGACCGCTTGACTTATCCAAATCATCCTGATTGTCTGACGAATTTCCTGGAACGCGAATGACTGGTTCAAGACCATTATTCTCTTCCGTATCCGAATAATCGGAACTCAAATCGACATCATCAAACGTCGTTTCAATATCGCCTTCAATCTTGTTTTCATTGGAAGTCGCAGACGGATTATCTTCCGAAGCGGCCTTACGGTTCTTTTCCGTTTTGAATTTTTTGATTTCTTCCTCAGATAATTCTTCCGGGAGATAATCGCCGTTTACTTCTTCCGAATCATCAATAACAACCTTAGACTCGCCTGGAGATATCAACATAAAACCGCTCCAAAAAAACGGATGATCAACCCAAACCGATTTATCTTTCGGAAGAAGACCTTTTAAACGAGGTTCTTCATTCAAAACAATTTCTGTCGTCCAAAGCGATTGAACTGCTTTTTTCCAAGCGGAAGCATAATCCATTGAGCGGATATTTTCCATAAAAAAGTTGACCAAATCATAAGACGAACGACCGCCGGTTCTCCAGCGACTCATTAAAATTGTGTCTGCCCCTGACGCCTGCATTGAAAGAATCGAAAAGAAAAATTCATTGCCGTCAGTATTTGATTTTAAAGCATTTTCTGCTCCAGATCGGAAACCAGGCAATATAATCAATCTCGGCGCTCCCCAGGGAAGTCGAATCCATTGAAGGATACTATTGGCGGTTTTTTGTTTGTTGGCTAAAAAAGGAATCCAATTATATGAATTCGGATTGTTTCCGACAATTTCGTTCAAAACAATCAATTGCTTTAATCGAACACTCAAAACAGAAGAAGGAACCGCATAACTTTCTCTTGCCAAAACAACCATTTGCGAAATATTCTGCGATAAACGGAATAAAGCGCCTTGTTGATTTTTTTCCGGTTCATTCGGATAAAGAAGGCCAGGAACAACTGCCGTTTCAACAAAGGAACTCCGACCCAAGCGGCCAGGAATTCCCAAACCGGCTGTCGCTGCATATCGAATCGTCAAATCGGGAACCGCCAAAAAGGAAACCAAATCTTTGGTTGCTTGAACCTTTTTCGGCAGACGTTCTTTTTTCGGCAAGGATTGGGCAACTTGTTTCGTTTTATTCCCGTTTTCCTCAATTAAATCGGATTGACTCGGACCAACTTCCAATGAATCCTGAATTGCGTCATCAACTTGAACGTTTTGATCGTTTTGACCCTCTTGGTCTGTTACAGAAGTCGCTTGCTCTTTGGATTCTTCGTCTGACTCCGATTGACTTTGAACGCCCGGAATGCAAAGAGCCTCAAAAGGTAAATACCAAAGCGATTTTTCAGGAACAATAATCAAATGTTTAAAAACAACATTGAAACGTTCGCCCCCGGATTTAGGATTTCCCAAAATGTCTAAAAGCAAGTTCTTGCCTGATTCCTGCCATTTCGTATTGCCAACAATATCCTTTGTTTGAATCGGCTTGCTTCCATCTGAACAGCCAAGCCCTTTCAAAAAACTTGCGATCTGAACATTCAAACGGTCAGTCGAACCTATTCGCCAGCAATCAAGAACTTCCTGAGTCAACATAAACGCATACATATCGCCGCCTGCTTCATAAAAAGTAAGCATTGACGTTTCTTCTGGAATGGCGCTTTGAATCTCTTTCGCTGTTTTTATTGGCGGGAAAGTTACTGGAATTCGTATTCGACTCGCCGCCATATAATACAAAATCGACTCTTGTTCGGCGCTTATTTTTTGCAACTCGACCAAAAGTTGATTCTGAAGCGTTTTTTCTTCGGAACTTTTGGGGGAGATCGAAAGCGAATGAAGTTTGGTTTTTATCTGACGGGCTTCCTTTAACAATTGATTGTATTCGGGAAATTCAATCAAAATATCTTGTCGATTTATCTTGAACTCATTAGGAAGACAATTTTCCGCCGCTTCCAATAAATAGCGAAGAGAAAGAAGACGTCCGCCAAATTCTTGCGTTGAATAAAAGCGTTCTCGACGCGTTCGTTCTGCAACATCAAACGCTTTATCCCTTAAATCCCGTTGTTGCAAAATCAAAAACCAACGTTCAAAGGCGCCAAGAGGAATAATATTTTGAACCGCAAGGCAGTCCATTGGTTGAATCGCCCAATCCGTTGCGGTTGGTTCTCTCAATAAATATTCATAAAGATCCGCTGCATTGCGAAGCGTCATTGAACCGGTTGTCAAGCCGCCCGTCTTCGAAAGGTTGTCAAGATAGGCAATTTGAAAAACCCAATGCGAATGAAATTTCATTCCTTCAACCGTCTTGGCAAGGGCAACATTCCCTTCCGTTATATCTCCCCGGCTATAGAAAAGCAACGCATTCAAATAATTCCAACGATCTGCATAACGGCTTTGCCGTAATCCGCTATTCTTCATAAAGGACTCAATCATTTTCAAACCTTGAGTCGCAGCCTTGAACTGATGAATATTGACAAAGTTTTCGGCAAGTTCTTCTGACAAGGACATTTGAATAAATTGACAACGATTTTGATGCTTGAACCATTCAAAAGCCTGTAACAAAACCGGATCTGTTTCGAAACGATCCATTGCTTTTTTCGCATTTGCATAATAACGCAACGCTTCTTCAACAAGAAGCATATCGCCAAAATGAAATGCGGATATCGAGGCTTCATAAAAGCAATCAACCGCTTCCGAAATTTGCTCATCCAACAAATACAACTTTCCGAGTTCAAGTAAAACGACGCCGGTCAAATTATGATCATATTGACCGGCCATAACAAGACTTTTATTCAAAATATCGCGCGATTCCGCATTTTTTCCTGCTCCTTTCAGAGCAAGTCCAAACAAAACATCAAACCAGGTTACTGACCAATGATTGGGCGAAATTTGACGCGTTGAAAAAGCGTTAAGAATTTCATCGCTTCGATGATCATAGCGCGAAAGAGGCCCAAGTATTTCCGCGCGACGTCGAATTGCCAATGACATACAACGCAAAATCTCCATTGGATCGATTCGAAGCATTTCCTGTTGACGAATCATTCCGCCTTGATTAATGCGTTCTTTGGTTAAAACGTCGCCAATAACAATCGTTGCGTCCAGAGGAAAAACGCCAATGGGCGACATTCGACGTCCCGGTCCCCAAGGGACATCGGGACGCCGAATCGTCGTTATTCCCGTTGGATAATTAACTCGAGACAGCCATTTCGGATATTGAAGATAAAGCGATATGGCTTCATCAAAAGCCGCAAGCGCTTCTTCTGTTCTTCCGGAAATATAAAATGTTTCGCCAATCATCGCTTGATAACAAATCGAATCAATCCAACGCATTGTTCCTATTTTAGTTGCATTTTTCAAATCCGATTGATAATGTTGCAAAGCGCCCGCTATATTTCCCTGTTCCAGATAAGAACGTCCTCGATAATAATGTTCTCTTGGAATCGGTCCTTTTTGAGCCAAAACAGAAGATATGTTCAAAAATCCCCAAAAACAAAAGAGAGCCAAAACGATCCAATGCGTTCGACGACCAAATAACTTTGATTGTCTTGACAATATTCTCATTTTCATTCCGCTTTCCATTTTATCAAAACAAATAAAATTCTTTTAATTGGACTGAATTCTTTTTTCGGAAAAACTTCCTCAATATATTATATCCTTCATCGGCGGTTTTTCAAAAATATTTCGAATGATAATGCAACGCTAAAAATAATGAGTTTTTTTCAAGGAATATCAAATCAATAAAAGGAATCAGGGCAATTATATCGACTATCTCAATAACAACATTTTTCATAAATGTTTCGTTTGATTCTGTTCTGAAAAAAATAACGCTTCCTAGTCAATTCAGAAAAAATTGTTAAAATACATAAAAATGGATGTTAATGAGGAAATAAAAAATGAATCATAAGCGAGATGATAAATCGGAAACGTTTTTATTATTGAATACTCAGAACAAAAAAGAGATTGCGAAAACTTTTTGCGATTCTGCCTGGGACGATTTTGATGACGGCCTGTTTGAAGAATCCCTTGATAAATTTGAAAAAGCGTTGCAACATTTTCCTGATTTTGCGGACGCTTTAATTGGTCGCGGTCAAATTATGCTGCTTTTTGAAGATTTTGACGCTGCTTCTGAAAATGCTCAAACTGCAATTCAACTTGAACCTGACAACAGCGACGCTCGGACTCTTTCCGCAAACATTTCCCGTTTGTTGGGAAAATATGACAAATCGATTAACGATTATAATAAAGCTATCGAACTTGATTCGAATTCTTATCTCGCTTTTTATGGTCGCGCCATTGCGTTTGATATATTGGGAAAACCCAATGAATCGTTGAGCGATTTTAACGCTTGTTTGAAACTCAACCCTGACTTTGTCTCCGCTTGGTATGACCGCGGCGTTCTTCAAACCAGCGAAGGAAATCTCAATGAAGCTATTGCCGATTACTCCAAAGCTATTGAGCTTGACCCGCAATTTGTTCATGCCTTGATTACGCGCGGCGATCTCTATTCTATTCTGAATCAGGATTCGTTGGCAATGGCGGACTTTAATCGCGCTATCGAAATTGATCCTGAAGAACCGACCGCTTATTATTATCGATCAATGCTTTGGCAAAAGCTGAATCAAACGGCAAAAGCCAGGATCGATTACGAAATCGCTTTGGAAAAAGGATTGTCTGAAGACGATATGTAATTCCCAATCTGCCTGTATTAATAACTTTCTGATCTTTTTGTGATCTCTTGTTAAAGGAATATTTATCAATGTTGAAAATTATGGCTCCCGCAGGAAGTCCGGAAAGTTTAAATGCCGCAATCAAAGCTGGCGCCGATGAAGTTTATATGGGAATCAGCGGTTTCGGAGCCAGACGTTTTGCAACAAACTTTTCTGTTGAAGAATATTGTCAAGCGATTGATTTCGCGCATCGAAATGATGTTCGCGTTCATTTAACATTAAATACAATAATGTCCGATGCAGAGCTCAATCAAATAAAGTCGCAAATTGTTGAACTTTGGCAAACGGGGCTGGACGCTGTTATTGTTCAGGATATGGGCGTCGTTTTATGGTTGAAGGAACATTTTCCCGATCTTCCGCTTCATGCTTCAACGCAAATGTCGCTGGCCAACGTTAATGAGTTGCAATGGATCGAAAAACAAGGATTCAAACGCGCTGTCTTAGCAAGAGAATTATCTCTGAATGAAATTGAAAAAATCCGTCAAAAGACGTCCATTGAATTGGAAGTTTTCGCGTCTGGGGCTCTTTGCCTTTGTTGCTCCGGAAAATGTTATCTTTCGAGTTTTATCGGAGGTCGAAGCGGCAATCGCGGAATGTGTACGCAACCTTGTCGGCAATATTATTCGATTTTGAATGTCGATTCGCATTCTTATTCCAATGTTAACTCCGATTTTTCGCAATCCCCAAAAACGGATCTTCGCAACGCAAATCATTTATCGCTCAATAACGAAGGCTATTTTCTTTCAACGAAAGATCAATGGCAACAATATTCAGAAATAAAACAACTGCTTAAAATTGGCGTTGATTCCATTAAAATCGAAGGAAGAATGAAGTCTCCTGTTTATGTTTATGAAGCCGTTCATTATTATCGTTCTCTTATCGATCAATTTCTCGGCGTCGATTCGGAAGAACAAAAGAAACGACTTTTCTTTAAAGCGGATAGCTGGCTCGAAAATGAAAACGAATCTTTGCCAAACACTAATCATAGTTCTATCAAAAAATCAAACCCAAAAACAATATTCAATCAAAAGAATCATTCGGAGTCTGTCAATAAAACATTGGAAAACGAGGATTGCAAGTCCAAGTCAATGGATCATTCTTCATCGGTCTCAAACGAATATCCTGATCAGTTGGAAATTGTAAAAATATTCAATCGCGGTTACGCAAAAGGATATTTTTACGAACATGACCCCGACTTGATCAATTCAAATTTCTCTTCTGATAATGGATTTAAAATCGGAACAATTAAAAACGGCTTCATTTCTTTATCCGATTCCATTCGAAACGGCGACGGAGTTGTCTATTTGGATTCTTGGGAACACAAAATCGAAGGCCAGAATGTCAACAAAATCAATCTTGTTATTCCTGTTGCTAAATCAGACAATTTACAAAAAAAGGGCAATTCTCCCCGACAAAACGAAGAAAACAACGTTTATCAGAACGTTAATGATTTCAAAAAAAATAAATCAAATCCCAAGCAGAATTCAAAAAATTCTCTATCTAATCATTTAAACCATTCCTGTCAAAATGATTTTCAAAGGAACCGGGATAACAATCCGTTGTTCGCTGACAGATCAACGCATTCTCAAAAACAATATTACCAAAATGCTCAGAGAAGAGAAACGATTCAAGTTGACGCTGCTTTTCCTGGTCAACAGATTATTTTAGAAAATCTTCCGCCTCAAAACGCTTGTTTTCTTAACAAGACATTTGACATTGCCGTCAACAAACGAAATGAACTTAGAATAAAACAAACGACCCGTCATTTGCCAATCAATGTTCGATTAAATGCTCATTGCGGCAAACCGCTTGAGCTTGTTCTTTGTCATGATCGAGCTGAAATATGCATTGTTTCGGATAAACCGCTTGAAAAATCTCAAAAAATAAAAACAAACCTTCAACAGCTCCAAAATGATTTGAATCGTTTCGGCAATTCCCCTTTTTATATGAAAAATAGCGAGATTTCTGCCGATTCTGACGTTTTTATTCCCCGATCGCTTCTTAATCAACTTCGACAGAAAGCAACAAAAGACCTTGAACAGAAAATTGTCCTTTCTTATCGACGTTTCAGATCACAAAACAATCAAATTCCGCAAGACAACCAATCAACCCAATTGTCCCAATCTCGCCAACCAAACCATTTAACTGATATTAATGATTTTGAGAAAAATAACCCCTTGAATCTATTAGCAAGTTCGCAGAAAAATCATTCGCCAAGAATTCAATTGAACCAAAGTTCTCAACTCAAATCAATGGAAAATTCCGAATTTTCCGTTTGTAAAAACAACAATGACGACCGAATTTCTGAAAATGAAACAAATTGTCCAACCCGACTCCGAAATAAAGATCGATTGAGTTCTTTTTCGGCTGCTGTCCGAACTGCTGAACAGTTTGCGGCCTGTCAAAAAATGGGCATTTCTCGAATTTATTATTTAACTCAACCCGTTGTTTTTCAAGATTCCTCCGATGAGAGAAAAATGTTTCTGTTGGAACAAATCAAAGGTCATCATTTATTAAAAACGTCTGTTCTCAACGAATCAACCGTTCCGCAATCAACTTCATTATTCGATGATTCTCATCAAACTTCAGCCTCTCTTTCAAACAATAATTCATTTCAACATTCTGATTTCAAAGGTCAATTGTTAGCTGGATCGTTATTTGACGCGATTTTCTTTAATGACCAAGGAATCGATTTTGCGGCTGACTGGACATTTAATATGGGAAATAGGAGAGCCATTCAATTTTATGGCGAACGTTTTCCGTATCTCAAAACCGTTTTTCTTTCCCCTGAATTATCGGAAAGGGCTTGTTCCGAAATCGTTCAAAAAAGAGACTCCTGTTTTCCAAATCGACCTGTTCGATTGGGGCTGAACATTTATGGACATCTTGCGGCAATGTTTACGCGAAAAACGCTCTTCCCTCAAAAAATTACGGATTTAATCAATCAGGATGGCCGAAACATTGCCGTTGTTAAAAACAATCAATGGTTCAAAAATCAAAACAGTAAAATGACCGGAAGTTCCGTTTATTATAGCGAACCTCTTGATTTGATTGACGCTATTCCTTGGATCGAAACGTTAAATTTGGATGAACTTCGTTTCGATTTTTCTATTGAATCTGAATCGGAAATCGTCTCCATTATTAATCGCGCGATTCGTTCGAAGAAAGGCGATTCATATTCGACGCATTCCTATGGGTTCACAAAAGGAATCTTTTAATCTTGTTTTGACAACAAAATCAATTTTCGAAATAAAAATATGAAAAAAATATTATGTAAAATGATATTTTTTTAAATAAACTCTTTTGAATCGCATACAATATCAATAGTTCGTCAATTGCTCAGAAGCGACTTTGCCTTGATTTCGTTTATAATAAAGCCGAGATAAAAAACGGGCATTGTCCTCGATAATCCGTTCTGCGTTGCCAGATTGGCCCCCAACGATCCAGGATTTTTATTTGGCTTGAATAATTCAATCCAAATTGCTGATCCTTTCCTGTTTCCGCAAATGAGACAAGCTCTGAGCAATGAATTTAAAATGAGAAGAAAAGGAAACGATTCTTTGACTCAAAACGCAAAAAAACGATAAGAAGATCGATTTGAAATCCCTTTGAATTATTTCTCTTCCAATAAACCAATTTATGAAACAAAAAGATCAACAAAAAATCAGGAGACTCTGTCATGTTAATGCTCAAACCTGTTGTCCCCCCCGGATTTTGCGTTCATAAAACCGACAACTTCGGGCCGATTACTCAAAACAAAGCCTCTCGCCCGTTCTGGAGTCAATATAAAACCTTGCCTGAACATTTTGAGTCTGGCAATCATTTTTTCCCGACTTCTTTGAACATTTTTGTTGTTTGGACGCTTGTTATTACAGCAACAACAATTTTTAGCTCAAATATCTTTGGAACGCCTCAAACTTTAACCTTGCCTGCAAGTCCTTTATTGGAAAATGTTGATCCGTCAACATTGACGCCAACTGATGCTTATCGTTATTTGGTTGCTGGCAATGCTCGATATTTAGGTCAGGAAACCGAAACGGTCAACGAATTGCCGACCCTGATTCAGGGAGAAAACCCATTGCCGATCGCAACCGTTTTTTATAGTTCGGAAATGAAGTCGTTGCCGTCCGAATATATGAAATTGAACTCAAGCGACCTATATCAGGTCCCATTGAACAGGAAAACTTTTTCTCCAAATGAACTGGCGGATTTAGAGTTTGGCGTTACAAACCTTCAAACGCCCCTTGTTGTCGTTCTATCGGTATTCCCAAACGATGAACTCCTGAAACTTATTACGCAATTTGATCAATTGGAATCAAAAGCAAAAGAAGAGATCGCAAAAATTGACCCTTCAACTCAAACTTTTAAAACAACAAATGAAACTCCTGAAGATCAACTGATTCAACTTTATAATCTCGTCGGGCCTGCAATTGCTCGAGCAAGAAACGCCTATCCTGATTTGCCCCCAAACGAACTCGTCAACCTTGTTGCCGAAGCGATTGTCTGGCAATCGATGGAAGCCATTTTAATGCAATCTTCAACGGTCAACGATCTGTTGAAAAATGACGCAATTAACCTTATTGGAGCTTTGCTTGACGAGACAACGGGTCAAATTTATTGGCTTGGCTCTCATCCTTTGCAAGCGGAGTTTTTGAAGGAAACTCCTGAAAAAATCATTCAATTATCAGAAAAAATCGAAAAGCCTATTGATGAAGCGGAACTGCCGGAACCGGTTAATGAAACTATTATCAATAATTATATTACTGAATATCATACAACAAATCGTTATAATTCCGTTATCGACGATTATTATCTGAATCCTTATTTTTACGAACCCGCTTGGCAAATGTTTTATCCAACCGTTTGGATATATCGACCGCATTATGGCGTTTGGGTCAAACCGTTTATTCCTCATCCTTGTTACAATCCCTGGGCTCCGCCTGGCGTTAATGTTAATTTTGGACTGTCATTCAATCGCGGACGTTTGAATTTTTATATCGGATCCTGGTTGCCATTGATTACTCCAATTTATATTCCTTCTGGCTTTCGTCCTCATGATCCCTTTTGGAATACTGACTTTTATTTTAATCATCGACGACCGCCGGTTCCCCATATTCCGCCGCGACCTTTGTTTCCGCCGCGACCTGCCCCCTTCCATCCAACCCATCCGATAAAACCGGGACCTCATCCGCGACCAATTCCCGATCGTCCCGACAAGCCAAACCGTCCCGATAATCCAATTCGTCCCGATCGTCCCGACAAGCCAAAC
>JAUNBG010000064.1 GCA_030527205.1 Planctomycetia bacterium | reverse complement strand
CCTTGATTATCGTCCGGCTCCTTTCATTTCTTGAATATTTTTCTCATATTTGTAGAAAATATTTTAATGGCCTGCTCTATAACAGGAAACATCCAGTAAAAGGAATTCAAACATCGCAAATTTGAACGGCTCGATAAAGCGATTCGAGACCGTTTTTCGGAATGAATTCATGAGCGATAAAACCTTTATAACCGGTTTCCATAATTGCTTTTACGACGGTTGGATAAAAGATTTCCTGAGTTTCGTCAATGTCATTTCTCCCAGGGCAGCCGCCAGTATGATAATGACCGATAACGTCTTGATATTTTCGAATATTCCAAATGAGATCGCCGTCCATTCGCTGCATATGATAAATGTCATACAAGAGTTTGATTCTTTCGCTTCCAACGCCATAACAGACTTCGGCTCCCCAGGCAGTATGATCGTTTTGATAATCTTCATGATCTTTGCTGTTAAGAAGTTCCATCATAACATTAACGCCATGTTTTTCAGCGATCGGGGCAATTCTTTTCAGTCCTGTAACACAGTTTTTCAAACCGGTTTCATCGTCCAGACCAGCTCGGTTGCCCGACATACAAATGACATTGGGAACGTTCAGTTCAGCAGCCATTGGAATATATTTTTCAAAGATATCGACCAATTTATCATGATTTTCAAGCCGATTCAAACCGTCTGTAATGGAAACGCCCGGCAGGGATCCCATTGTAACGGTCATGCCGCAAAGTCCGACCAGTTCCCAATCGTCGGGACTGATCAAATCAACGCCAACCATTCCCATTGATTTACAAACTTCGCAAAATTCTTTTAACGGAATACTGCCGAAACACCATTTCGAAACCGATTGCTTTACTGTTCCCTTAAATCCTTCCGGACGGGAAAATTCTTTTGTTTCGTCAGCCAAAAGAGTTGGCGACAGCCCTAAGGCGGCGGTTCCCATGATTGCCGTTTTCATTAATTCGCGTCGAGTCAGCATAATTTATTCCTTTGTAAAATGAATGTCAACAGAACTTGGATTATTTATTGTTCCGTTCTTTATTGATGATAACTTTATCCCGATAAAGTTATCCATTTGTCCTTGTCAAGTTTGAAATTTGGTTCGATCCGGTTTCGAATCTTGACGCCTCAAATTCAACTTGCTTCGACTTCGTAAGCGTCAATTTATTTGGAGTATCCGTTCACAACGATTTTTTCCTTTTGCGCAATCGAGTTCGAAATTCCTTTGAAAAAAGGATTTTCACGCAGCGGCGCGGCGAACAGGATAAAAACTTCCAAAACGAATTTTTTCCAATGAGCCGCCGTTTTAAAAACGATTTAAATAACGACAAACGATTTAAATAACGATAAAATCGGAAGTTTCAAAAAAATAGCGTTTTGGCGTTTTCGCTGTGCCGCCGCGTCGCTGCGCGAAAATTTCCAATACGTTACAAAGATCGGGGAAAACGCTGTATATTTAACTGCGGCCGCTATTTTTGAATTCGACGAAGTTTCCGTGAACGGTTACTTTTTGGCTTATCGGCAAATATTAAACGAAACGCGACAACATCTCGAAGATGATCGCCATTTTCGCAAAATATGTTGAAAAATAACGCGACGTCCGGATATTTCCCGTGAACGGTTACTTTTTGGAAAAGTCAATGAGATTCAGGCCTGCCGAACCTTACGAAACATTGGGGTTACAATTTCTGGAACTTCGAAAATCTGGAAAGAGCAAAGCCTGTAAATCATATTGATTCTAATTTGAATGAATTTCGGAATGATTATCGTTGAAATTTGATTTTTCCGGCGACAATAACCGTTTCTGCCTGACCTTTCAACATCCTTCCGAGATAGGGCGTATTCTTGCTTTGGGAATGAAGTTCTGATTCTTCAACGGTCCAAACCCGATTGGGATCAATAATGGTCAAATCGGCGTCCGCGCCAACAGCAAGCGTTCCCTTGGGGATTCCGAGTATTTTCGCAGGATTAAGCGACATTTTTTCGATCAGTTGCGACCAGGTCAAAAGTTCCGGTTCGATAAACGTTTCGATCATTAAAGCAAGCGAAGTTTCCAATCCGACAATACCAAAGGGGGCAACAGTTATTTCCCGCATTTTTTTTTCGGCAGCATGAGGCGCATGATCCGAAGCAATGGCGTCGATTGTATCGTCCAGCAATCCATGAAGACAGGCTTGAAGATGATCTGTGCTTCGCAAAGGGGGATTCATTTTGTAATTTGTGCTGTATGACTTCAAACATTCATCGGTCAAGGTTAAATGATGCGGCGTTACTTCAGCAGTAACTCGAACGCCGCGATCTTTGGCCCGACGAATGGCAGAAACAGAACCTTCGGTCGAAACATGCATAATATGAAGTCGTGCTCCGGTAATTTCGGCAAGCGTAATATCGCGAGAAACCATAACATCTTCCGCTGCGGTTGGCATTCCGCGAAGACCGAGAAGCATTGAAACGAAACCTTCATGCATAACGCCTCCTTTAACCAAAGGGGCGGATTCCGCATGACTGAGAATCGGTTTATCGAACATCAAACAATATTCCATTGCCCGGCGCATTAATTCAGCGTCATCGACCGAACTTCCGTCATCGCTGCAAGCGACGGCGCCCGCTTCAAACAGAATGCCAAGTTCGGCAAGCTCAAGACCTTCCCGATCTTTGCTTATGCAACAGATCGGAAAAACATTGCAATGATCCGCGCGTAACGCTAATTGACGGACGAGTTCAACGGTTGCCTGTGTGTCAATGGCCGGTTTAGTATTCGGACAACAAGCGATTGATGTAAAACCTCCAGCCAGAGCGGCAAGCGTTCCTGATTCGATTGTTTCATCCTCTTCCTGACCTGGTTCGCGTAAATGAACATGCATGTCGATCAAACCGGGCGAAACGATTTTATTCTGAGCGTCAATTCGAGTCAAATGCAAAGGGGGAATGTCGGATTCAGAAAGGGAATCCGCCTGATTTTGGAGATTGAAGGGAAAAGACGCAGATTTTGTATCGAAATCCAATCCGATGATTTTATCATCTTGAATCAATATGCTGGCAACTTTATCCAGATTTTGGGAAGGATCAATGATTCGCCCATTTTCAATCAAAATGAAATTTGAAGTATTTTTCATTGAAGTTTTATTAATCGTTGATTTGTGAAAGAGAATCGAGAAGACTTTTCAAACGCTTTTCTTGTTTTTTTCCTATTTTGATAACGGGAAAAAAGTTTTGTTGGAAGGGCGTTGTTCGCAAAGTTTCCGGTTCGAGGGAAATTCAAGTTTTTATGTCGATTCAAAAAACTTGATAATAAAAGTATAACCTTTTTGAGACCGCTTGGCAATTATCAGACAAAAATATTTCCTCAAAATTTCTTGACGTTGTTCAACTTTTAAGATAAACTATGCGTTACAAAATCCTTGACTTTAACAAAACTCATTGAAACAGGAATCTCGAATGAGTATACGACTTATTATTGCCGATTTTGAGCCGGTTATTCGAGCCGGACTTTTTTCATTTTTTCTGAATACAGACATTCAAATTGTCGAAGAAGCAACAAATGCGGAACTTTTGTTCCAAAAAATAGGTCAATATGAACCCGATGTTGTTTTAATGGATACCGATTTTCCTGACGGCAACGGTTTTCAACTTGTCGAACGAATTCGAGAAAACGGTTATCAGGGCCGAATCATTTTTTTTTCAGCTTCTGATCGTCAAACCAGTTTTGCAAGAGCGCTGGCTGTCGGGGCCGATTCATATCTTCTTAAAAGAGTTTCGCGAACAGAATTAATTCGAACAATTCGTTCCATTGTTGTTAATAATGACAAAAGTTATTCGGGCGAACTTCGTCGGGTTGCCAATGCCTTGAAGCTCCGAACGTTTATTGAACCCCAAAACCCGTTAACGCCGCGAGAAATACAGGTTTTAAGGCATGTTGCATACGGATTGAGTAATAAAGAAATAGCGTCGTCTCTGAAGTTAAGTATCGATACAATAAAAGAACATATTCAAAATATTCTTCGAAAATTGGACGTTAACGATCGAACTCAGGCAGCTGTTTGGGCCGTTCGAAATAATATAATTCAATAAAAAAGGGGGGCGTTCAAACAGTCGAAGGGATTTCGATGAAATGTTACATGTTTTGGGATTTTCAACCAGTTTGAACATAACGGTCAAGGGATTGATCCCATTTCAGGGACGTTTGAGGTTTCGTTTCCAAAGCGGTTTCCATTTTGCCAATAAGACTCCAGCCAGGATAAACAGCCCAATGAAATGAGGATCAAAAAACAAAAGAAGAATAAGTCCCAAGTTGAACATCCAAAAATGAGCGTTTTTCATAAACAGTTGAAACCCCAATTTGCGACGCCAAGCCCAAATTATTCCGACAGTAATTATTCCCCAAAGAAGCAAATGGCTGATGCGAGACGCTTGTTGATAATATTGATTCGTCGGTTTAATGACAACGATCTGTCCAACATTTTCGTTGGTTATACCGAATAAATAATTGATATTGGCCGGATGATTCAATCGCCAAAGAGCAATCGGAGAAACCGCCTGTTTTTTTTTCGGCAAAAGTGACTCATAAACAGAAGTTAACCCGAGCGTTTCAACCAATTTTAAATGACGGTTTTTCAATGAATTCCAATTCGACATAGAGGATTCGCGAATGATATCAGAAAATCTTGTTATATGAAGATTGGATTCGTCAGGATTTGAAGAAGCGCTGGAATGATCGTTTGTTTTTTCCGCGATAGACATAAAAATGGCCGCTTTTTGCTCTTTTGACAAAACAATGGATTCCCTGTTGGGATAAATTTGCATTTCAATATCATTTTGGCAATTCATCCAATAATGAAACCAACGAGAATACCAACGGACCAAATCCTTTTTCTGGTTGGAAAATGTATTGGCTTCCCATTCAAGCAGATTTAATAAATGGTCCATATTTTCCATTTGAATTCGAACAAGAATCGGACTTGCTTCCCGATAACCGATAGGAATTTTCCAATTTCCGTTTTCAAATTCTGTTTCCTTGGAAGGAATTGTTATTCTTTCTGACGCCAGGGATTCTTTTTGTCCGATTTTTTCCTGACTTATTAAACAGGGAACCGTTTGAGTTTCTTCCGTTTCAAAGGCGCAAATCCAATAATTTTTGGTTGTTGGAATGTCTTGCAAATAAGGAAGCGATAAGTTGATACTTCGGAATGAATCATTCAAAAAAGGAAACCATTGATTCGATTGACGAAGCGTTTTGGAGGCAAGGCTTCCGGAATAAGTAATTTCTAAACGACAACTGTAACGCAACGGGTTCAATGGAATGTTCCAACGACCATTTCCGAGCGATTCCATTGACTGATTTATGCCGTCAATCGAAAAATCCAAAATCTGATAATTCGCAGGAATAAAAAGAACGGAAGAATCCTTTTTGGCAATGGCAACGTCCATAACGGAAGAAGCAAAAAAAGTTCCATTGTTTCGAATGAAGAAAGAATTGGAAGCTTCTAAAACTCGAGAGCTTTTTTGTCCCCAAACAATCGAAGCCGAATAATTGTCATTTGTTACAAGATATTCAAAAAAGTCGGTTTCCGTCATACCGGAAACATCAGTAACGATTTTTGGAATCAATTTTTCGTTGTCGAGAACAATTGAACTCAACGCGTTGGTTGGTCGGGAAATAGTTGTTGTTTCCGTTTTTTCGACGCGTTCAAGTCCATTAACTTCCCATTGCAAAGAATCAAAAAAAACTCGATTTGGCAATAGAATTTTTGTTCTGAAATTTGAAAAATTGCCATTTTCCAAGGGACGAAAAATAATCTTGGGAAGTCTCAACGATTCATTTGTTGATGAGACAAAGGTTCGCAATTGAATTTCGAAATGATCTCGAACCGGTCCAGAAGGCTTAAGAATCAAGACGCGTTTTTTGTCTTGAAGTATTTCTTTCATATTGATCGAAGGATTCAGTTCAACCGAACCGGAACAAAGTTCATCCAATTCGATTTCAAAATGATCCATTTCGCCATTTTCAATCTCGAAAGAAAGTTGAGTCACAATTGCCCAACGATGATTCAATTCCTGAAACAGAATATTCAGTTGCTCTCCAGTTACAATGGGAAGGTTATAATGAATAATGACAGTTGCAGCGGAAATCAGTTCCGTTTCTGGAACGTTATAGCTTCCAAGATATAAAGGCGGTTGAGATTCTGTTAAAGGATTTTCGACAGAAAAAGTTTCATTTTCCGAAAAAATGGAACTTGCGGAAACCCAAGTTGCCGGTTTGATCAAATCTAAATAAATGGAATGATCGCGAAAGATCGAAACCGTTTTTTTGGTTTCTTGAGAATGATCTATCGAAAAAGTTGGAAGAGGCATTTCTTTATCCAGACAAGAGACGGTTTTTCCGACGATTTTCAATTGAAATTTTCCAAGCAATGGCGTTTTAAATGACAAATAAAGCCGCCCGGATTCTTGAAAATAATCGGGAGAATCAAGTTTGTTTCCTTTCTCATCATTCAATTCGATTGAATCTAATTCGAAAATGGAATTGGTTTGAAAGGAACATCGAAAGAGGTCTTGAGTCGACTGAATTTCCGCAATATAAGTCATATCGGTTTGAGTTGTCTTAAAAACAAACGCCAATTGTTCAAAGACATCAAGAGTTGCCGGTTTTAATCGAATGGAAATAGACCAGGAAGAATTTGTTTGAAGAAGATTATAAATCGCGACAGGAATTTCATCCGGCGTATTCCAAACCGATTGAAAAGCGCTGGTTGTAATATCAGATTCGGGGATTTTTTGACATTCGACATTAGCCGTTTCAAACAACCCCAACCAGGACCGCGTTATTCTCGCTTCAACGGCATTGATTTTTGGAAGTCGCAATTGTCCGATTCCAGAAAAATTATTCGCAACATATTGCGTCAATAAAGTCAAGTTTCCCGAAACAGAATTCTTGAACGTTACGCAAATCAAATCCTTTTGAACTTCGTCGCGTTCAACGGATTCAATTTCTACTTCATCGCATTTGCAATAATCCGAATATTGAAAGAATTGGTCGGTTTTAATATATAATTGTTTGATTTTTCCCCCAGTGATTCGGTATCGAAATTGAGCGAGAAGTTCTGTTTGAGTTGGTCGAAGTCGAAGCCGGAAAAGTTGTTCAACTTCGACGGAAGTTTGACCTTTTTTTCCTATTTCTTCCTGTTTTCGCAAAACAATACGATCAACAGGCCCCAGTTCAGCTATTAATAAGCTCCCATTTTTTGAAATAGCGCCAAGATTTTGCTCAACTTGAATTTTCGGCGCGTCATTAGGGATCATCAGCTCAAGTCGTGAATCAGGAACGCGCGGAATGACGATTTGAACTGTTTCATTTAAATTATTGAATTGCGGCATTGCCAACAAAAGCTCAAGAGAATGCAGACCAGGCGTTGCATTTTCAATTTCAAAGACAAGATTCCCCTGATCTTGATAGAGTTGATTTTCAGAAACATTTGTTTCGGTCGTTGTTTCTGTAGAAAAGTTGGGAAAATTCTGCTTTTGATTTGATTCTTCTTGAAAAATCGGAAGGATAGGCTGCTTGTCAAATAAAGCGTTGACATCGGGGGCTAACGGCATCATAGGAAGTTTAATCGTTGCTTGTTCTTTTTCAAGCCGAATCAGATAAGTAACCTTTAAATGAAAGAATGAAAGCGTTTTGGTAAAACTATTATAATTGATGGATCCCTCATAATTGGCTTTGACGATCTGCCAGTCGTCCGCTTCGTTTTGTTGTTGGCCGATCATTTGTTTTAACTGTTCATAAAATTTGTCTTCGACCCAAACAAAAGAGTCTTTGATTGGTTTTTGATTTTTATCGATCGGCACAAAAACTCGATAAGGTTCCTGGAGCAAGGGGTCAACAATAGTCTGATCTGTTTTTGATGAAATGTTATCGGTTTGAGGATTTGTCAAAATCAATCCCGCAGAAAAAAGAACTTGAGTTGATAAGAAAAGAGTCGAAATGAACAGCAAGATTCCCAATGAAACTTTTCCTTTATTGTTTTTGTTGGGAAAATGACTTGAACTTTCGTTGGTCGGTTTTCTCTCGGATGAAGATTCATTCCTGTTTATTTTTTGAGTTTGATTATCGTTTTTGTTATTTTCGGAAAAATTCTCAGGGGTTGCAACGGGAAGTTGCCTGGAAGAGCGAACGTTCTCGTTTGAGTCGTTGTGTTCCATTTCTTTTTTCGGCGCGGAAAGAATAGTTTCATTTTTACGGGACGTTTTTGGTTTTTCCAAAGAGCCGGGAATACGACTTCTTGTTTGTTGGTTTTTGTTCATTTCGGATTCGTTGATCGATTTTGAAAGTTGCCAATCAATTTGTTGTTGGTTATCTTGATTCTTTGAAAAGTTCGAGAGATTGATTTTGTTCGTCAAATCGATTTGGTCGGAATTTTTCTCTATTTTATTTATATTGTCAGGAATATGCGTTTGTTGTTTTAATAAATAAAGAGAGTTTTCCGAATATAATTGTTCTTTTGGTATTTTGTCCAGGGAAACAAAACCAGAATGAGATTCATCGGAAATTTCGTCGTCGGATACATTAACATGAACGGAAGTCGAACTTGTATATCGAAGCGAATAGCGAGAACGAATGGAATAAAATCCAAAGGAACAAAGGGTTCCCCAAAGGACGCCAGAGACTCCAAACATAAAGGGAACAGAAAGAACGTCGTTCATTGCATTGATGAGCGCGCCGCAGACTCCAATAATGAGAATTAATGAAATTGGATTGGCAAAAGGTCCCCGCCAGGTTAAGAGCAATACAATCAAAAAAGCCAATCCTTTAACAACAGTTAAATGATAACGATTCATGATAAAAACTTTTGAATCGGAAACATTCATTTCCGTTTTACAAATGTTCCAACCCGGGGTTGTTGAAAGAAGACGCGTTTCCTGAAAGGAATCTGACCAGGGATTAATCGGGCCTGAAAAATTATCAGTCCAAAATTCAGCGGGAATTAAACGCGGATTCGGATTGTTTTGAAAAAAAAGACGAATCCTGTTTGCAAAAAGTTCATCGGAAACCAGCCAAACGCGGTCGCTTACAAGAGGCGATAACATTTCCCGATATTCCGCAATGGCGATTGACGTCGTTATACAAAGAATATTCGGTTCGATACATAAAATGACCAAACCGCTGTTTTCCATTGCTCCGATTCCATTTCCGAGCAAAGAATGACTATTGGACCAAACAATTTCAGAAGAGGGCAAAATCTGTGATCGGGACATCGAAAACCGATCAATATAAATGCGAATCGGCTCGCCGGAAATTGAAGCGAAATTCATTGTTTCATTGTTTTTTCCTAAAAATGACGAAGAAGTTGCAAGCGTTCCAAGATAGCGAGCAAACTCAGTAAGATTCGATTCAGCAAATAAAAACTGATAATTTTCTTTTCGCGCAAAGATATCGCCCCAGGTTAGTTTGTTTTTGTTTCCGGTTGAAGAGGTTGAATGGAACGATTTTTCTTCTGCGGTTATTTCCGTATTTTCATTTAAAGAGCTTTGCTTTTGTTTAAGAATTTTCTGAATCGAATTCTGATTTCCCAATTCCGTTAAAAAATGCGTCGTCAACAAACGAAATTGATCTTGGGACGAAGAAGAAAAATTTTGAAAAAGCGAACGAAAAGTTAAAAAGGACAATAAATCCAAATGGTCGATTTTGGCAAAAGTCATTCCCAGTTGATTAGAAGAATCAAAATATTTTTGATTCTGGTTCGATCGGGAATTGGAAAAACCAATGAACTCAGGCGGAATCCAAGTCCCCCAAGTTCCAGAAAGGGTTGGCAAATCGCTTTGAGGGCAAAGAAGATCAATCGAATATTTGGTTTGCAATGGTTGATCTTTAAGAAAATATTCCAGGCAAATGGAAACAAATCGTTTTCGTTCGGGAAGAAAAACATTGATTTTATTCTGGTTCGCTTCGAAGATCGGATACCAAGTTGCCCGTTGACCGTCGATCCAAACGGCATGAATCGATGAAAAGCCCATTTTTTTCGGCAAAGTAAAGAAAACGTTTTCCTGTCCATGATTTTCGATATAAAACGTTGCATAATATCGAACGAGTCCTTCTGTTCCGTGTTGCGAATCCAAGCGCAAAAACCAACACCAGGCTTTGTTTTTTGAAACATTTAACGACGAATTAAGGTTTTGAGCCTGATCTTTGGTCGTTTTTGTCGGATTGTGAACCGAATCTCCGGGCGAATCGTCTTGTAAACCCTTTTCTTGTAAATCCAAAGGAGTCGAATCGTTGAAATTGGTTGCGAGTTTTTTTTCGGAATTGACGAATTTTGATGATTTGCCTGCAAACAAATTTTCCGCTTTTTTGATAATCAGTTGAGGAAACGCTGATTCATCCCAAAGTTTTTCCGGTTGATAACGAAAAGTCCCTTCGATGGTTTGATATTCATTCTCTTTCGGAAGCTCCGCAGGAAAAGACGTCAAACGCAAGCTATTGATTTGAAGGGGAGTTAAATTGGGAGACTCGACAACAATATCGGCAGTTTGAGAATGCGTTTCAGGGAAAAGAATCAAAGGAATCGATTGGACCTCTTGAATCATTGACGTTCGAGCAATATTGATTTCAAATGGAACGCTTCGAGAAGTCAGAAGTTGAAGTTCCCAGGCGGTTGTTCCTTCGGGAAAATGAAAGGATTGAAACTCTTCTTCCGAAAGCGGAGCAATATGAAACGCCCGATTGGTTTCCGTTGCAATCGACCAATTCCATTTGAGATCGGTCGCAAAGGAGACGGAATTTTCCGAATTATTCTGAGCAGTCAATGGAATGTCAACCTTGGTTTGATTAACATTTTCGGCTGAATCAACAGAGTCTAAAATATTGGATTGATAAGAAACAGGACGAATCCAGTTGTTTGATTTGTTTGAAATAAACGATCGGTTTTGGAATGCCGTTTCGTTTTGACCATTTGACAACATTGAATACGAAAAACTGGACGTTGACGTTGAAATATTGGGATTCGATTCAAGATGAATATTGGCCGTCGAATTTTCCGGAATCAATGCTAAAGGACGGTTAACAAATGCAATGACAAGTCGATCAACGCGAGAACCGGTTGGCGGAATGCATTTTATTTTCCATTTTTCAGTCAATTCATCGTTTCGTATGGATATTGTCCCGTTAATATCGGCAGAGTAATTGGGCGTTGTTTTCTCAAGAATGGCCTGATAACTGAAACTCTGGTCGTTCAATGGGAACAAAACCGTTTGACGAAGGGGCGTCAAGATATCGCGTAAAAGAGCCGAGGACGTTATTGCGAGCGATTGTAATGTTTTTTCGTTTAAATGTTGTCCATTTTGTTTTAATAGTCCAACTTGATAAGAAGATTCAGAATGAATCGATAAAAAATGTTCGCCAAACAGAATTGAGTCGAAATTAATGGGACAGAGCAATCGAACTTCAAGCGGGTCATCGATATAGGACGATTTTGGTAAAAGAAGCGAAGCCGTCAATTGAACAGGAAAATGTTCTTGCGGCATTAAAGGTTTTTTAAGCGTTATGATTAGCGTTTTAATATTGAATTCATCTTTTTCGGACAATTCCCAAAACAATTGATCTTGTTGCGATGACTGGACGGAATCAATAACCCAATCGGAACTAATTGGAATCTGAATTTGATAACAGTTATCGGTATTTCCAGTCAACATCAGATGAGTTTTTGCATGAATTTCATCGGGATTAAAAAGACTTTCGGTAACGCTGCTAAAACGGATTTTTGCTTCTTCTTCCGAAAGCCGAATCGAAATCGTTGCATTCGGTTCAAAATATCGAAACGCAAATGTTTCCGATTTAGTTTTCGAGAGAGGTTCCGAAGAATGAGCGGACAGTTGATTTGTCAAAGCAATTTGAGGAATGGGAGTTGCTTCAGATATCTGTGCGGAATCGATATTTTCAAAAAAAGTTGCAATTAATGGACGCTCAACGATTAACCGAGAAATGGAATCTTTCCAAAACAGTTGATCTGAATCAGAAAGAATTCTGATTCCAGGGAGTCTCCAAGTCGTTTTTAAAGGCGTTGAAGCAAATGATGTTATTTTTAGATCAGATATGGAACTGGAACCGACAATTTTACCGGGAATTTTTAAACGCAACCGCGTTGTTCCTAAAAGACTGGTTTGTGATTGAATCAAAGCGTCCTGGCGCTTTCCGTTAAATTCAACAGAAAGAGGAACCAGAGGTTGGTCCAAAACGACAATCAATTCATTAAGAGGAACTTCAGAAGAATCGAAAGCAAATTGAGAAATGATTTCTGTTCCCGTCAACTGAAACAAATAACGATTTTCTTGTCGATAACCGATTTTTTTTTGAATATCATTCTCTTTTTGAATTGAATTAAGGGATAAATGCGTTTGATAATGACCGCCGAGCTGCAAAATCCATTTTTGCGATTGATCGTTTTTTTCCAATAACTGCAGAATTCCGTCGGAACAAACCGGTTCGTAATGATTCGGAATAACAAAAACAAATTGAATAATCGGCGTTTTGACAAAGTTCAAATCGAAATGAATATTGTCCAGAGAATCTTTTTTTCCGTTCAACGACCAGGAAAATTGAATTTCCTTGTTCTGTGGATTGATTAAATAGTTCAAACCGTTTGGAAATTGCGCAATAAACATCGAATTGTTGTCAGGCAATTCCGGAAAAGAATAACCGAGCGCAAAAGGTTCCCAAAGAATTGGTTTGGAATTTTCTTCTTTGGCGGAAATTTTGGCCGTTCCTGTGCCTTGAACAAAAGTTGTTTCTTCAAGCTGAGCCTCTAAAAAAAGGGAATCAATTTTGGCTGTTTCATTCGTTTGAGAGTCAACAAACTCATTTGGATCGAATTGACTGGAATGAAAAGGGTCATTAAACTTGTTATTCAATTCGTTATGAAGAGAATCATTTAATTCAAGAATGGCCATCCATTTTTCAAAAGTTTCTATTTTAACCGGATAATATTTGGAACTTCCCCAAGGCCAATGATCAATTTGATCCCAAGGAGCCATCCAATAACGGAAACGCAGAATATCATTTTGATTTTTTGACTTTGTCAATAAAATTTCCGACGAAATTTGCGAATTTTCTTCGGTTTGACCCGATCCGATCGACGGAACAAGACTCAATAAGAAGAGAAAAATCAGTATTTCGATAGTTCGATGTTTCATATCAACGGCTCACGAAAAAGTTCAATGGATAAACTTTTGGTTATTGACAAAACAGGATTTTCATTTTTCTTCCAATCGAATGGAAGTTTGGCGAGATGACGAATCTCCTTGAATTTCTGTTAAAACAGTCTGTTTTATTTGACGATTTCTCAAACGTTGGTTCCAATCATCTTTTTTTACAAACAATTTTGTAAAAAAAGAAGTCAACAACGTCAGCAAGACGCCAAAAATTGTTGTTTGCATGAACAAAAACGAAATTATCGGACGATAAGATATTATTGAGACGAAGATCACAATGATACAAAAAACAATTCCCCGATAATTCATAACGGGCAAATAAATGAACCCCAGGCCAATCAAGAGCGTTATTCCGCTGCCAACAAAAATGAGTAAGGAACGATTAACAACAGTCAAGCGACATTGTTCCGGTTGGCTGAAACTGCTCAATAAATAACAATTTGTATCGGACGAAATGCTTTCCCGGTTTTTAATTCCGATCCAAGTACAAAGTTCGTCTTGTTCCATGGAAGCAACTCTTTTCCAAAAAAGATTCTTCAAGAAAAACTTATTGTAATATTCGGCAGTCCAGCCTTCCATTCCTCCTAAAATATGTTTATTTTGAGGCAAAATGATTTGCCAATAAGCTCGACGAATCCAGGTTGAATCTCCGTTGAACTTCGGAAAATCGACGTTCCATATATTTTGAGGGTCATTAAATTCTAATAAATAGGAAATTTCCAGAAGAAAGGAAATATTTTTAAGCGATTCTGGAATTTGAATCGTCAATAATCCTTCTGCAAAAGAGAAAAGCCTCTCTTGATTTGCGTCTTCAAAATTCAAATTTTGATCAAAAGAAACGCGAAGTCTTTCTTGTCGAACTTCTTGAGGGAGTCGAACAGTTATGGCATTTTGGTCGCTTGACATTCGATAGACAATTTGATCCAATCGCGTTGAATGAACGAACCAGGATTGTATCCAAACTTTTTCGATGACGGTTGTTCCTAAAACATCTTTTGCGTTTAACGTTCCGCTAAGACGCAATTCTTTCTGTTTGGAATTGCAATAAAAATGATATGAATGAATTTGACCTGTTAAAAGGGCGTTATTATCTTTCATTTTCCAAGGTTGTTCCAAAATGTCCTGTGGCTGTAGAGTCAGACCTGCAGGAACATTAACCTTTAAATCATTCGACAAAAAAGTTCCGTCAACCGGTTGAATCAAGTTTAATTTAATCGAATTGGTAAAATTGGGTTCCAATTCGCTTGATCGAATGGAATAGGTTAAAACGACAAGACAATTGCCAATTCGAGGACCTTCGGGAAGCATAATTCTTTTGTAAATCAACGACGGATTCGATTCGTCGCCGGGTTCTGTTATTATATTGGGCGATTGAACTGTTTTGCCGTCGATTGATATTTTTAACGCGTCTGAATCTCGAATATCGCTTGGAACAAGGAGTGTCAACGATTCGATTGGTTCATGTTGAATGGAATAAATTAATGTTTGTTGAATTTGATCCGTCTCTTTGTTTAAGAGTTGAACTGTTGTTTCCGATTTGACAAAGACTTCTTGAGGACAGATTTTCATTTTGGAAACAAACAAGGGATACAAAACCGTTGTTTCTTCGCTAAAGGTATTTCTTTGGCCTTGATCAACCTGATAGGAAAGCGGCGATTGTTGACGAGTTGGCTGTTCGAGACTTAATGTAAACGAACGCAGACTTTTCGCCGATAAATTATTCATTTTTTCCGGAAGAGGCGACAACTCAATATTATCGTCAGGAAAAACAATTAAGGCGGCAGGATCAATCCAGTCGGCAACAGGAACCGGAACAGAAAGTTCTAAAAGGTCGTTATTGGGATCGATTTCTTGAACCGCAACCAGAGTAATATCGACAACTCCTTCCGTCGCAACTTTTAAGGAGAGTTTTAATTCATTGTTTTGGGAATCCGTATAAACCCGACTAATATCGATATTATTATCTGGATTGATTTCTTTAACGACCCAGCGTCCCAACTTGATTGATAATTGATGAACCTTTGCTCCGTGAATAGTATATTGAAGACGAGTGACCAATTCTGCCTGATTTTGTTGAATCTGAAGTTGATATTCGGGTTTGACATTGATGCGAGCCTGACGTTCGACGACTTGAGCTTTTAATGAAAACGGTTGGGTAAAATAGGCAAAATGCTCGGCCTCGTCATTTTCTGACAAGCCTTCCGAGGTTTCTCGAACTCCGTAAACTGGTTTGACATTGAACATAAGATCGTTTGGCATGACGATTCGAATCATTCCATATTGTTTTTGCGCGCGAAGAAGTTCGAAACCGCCAAGCTCGCGATCTTCATATGTTGTTGCGGTATTCGTTTGAGTATTTTGCATAACTGCTTTAAAGCGCAAAAATAACTGATCTTGAATCTGTTGTGACAAGCGAATTTCAAACAGAGAATCCGATTGATCATTTAAAAGCGACTTCTCGGACGACGCATTGGAATCTGTATTCGAAATCATTTCGGGAGAAGGGGTTGTTTCCGAGAGTTGAGGAGCGGGCAAATTCGAGTCTTCCCGTATTTCGCGGATTTCGATTGAATTATTATTGATTCCTGTTGCGATGACCGAATCGCGAATTAATTCCGTTTTTTCCGGAAGTCGAATGCGGAATGTATTTTCGGAGCCGCCGCTGATTCGTATTGGAAGAGTAACATCGAAGATAACTTTTTGCAGATCTGGCGAGACGATGATTTCGGCGTCTTCGACTTGAAGCGATATTTGACTATCCCGAAAAGGACTTTCTTTTTTTCGCCAAACGAGTTCGGTTGTTTCTCCGTTACGATTCAAACCGTTTAACGTTATTTCGGAGGTTGTTTCGTCCTTGCTTGATGGGGGATTGGCGATAACGCCTTGCGAAACGGTCATTTGTATTTCAGGGAGCGGAACTTCAATAATAACTTTAGAATGAACTGCCGGCGGAAAACTGGCCCGCAGTCGATATTCATCTTTACTGATCTTTTCGACCGGAAAGCTGAGTTCCAATGTTATTGAATGTTGAATCAATCCGCTGCGAGACGAATTATTCGAGTCATTGCCGCTACGGAAATTGAATCGCGAGGAATTATAAGATCGAAATGATTTTGATTCCGTTGCGTTATTTTCCTGATTTTCGACATTCGGAGCAACCGGTTCCGTTGCGTTATTTTCCTGATTTTCGATATTCGAAGCAACCGGTTCGGAATCAATCAACTCAATGTTTTCATTTTGGGACGTTAAATTGTTGGTTTGAATATCAGAATTTTGTTTTTTATTCTGTGTTGCATTTAAAAGAGAACCAATATTATTAACTGAAAGTCTATTTTTGTTTATTGTTTTGGGAATATTTTGAATAACGGCGATATATCCCCCCTGAGATTCGTCATAATCGATATAAAAGGAGCCGGGGCCTGAATATCGAATCGCTTTATAGATATCATTTTTATCGTCTTCTGAAATATAAACTCCTTCTTTTAAACCCAAAGGAACGCGAACGACGGCATTATTTTGCGTATTGATTCGATATTGAATCGAAAGTTGAGCCATATTATCAACAACTTTTCCATTTGCGTTCAAACTTTGAATTATGTAGCTTGATACTTCTTGCGGTTTTTCTGAAAGGTCAATATTTTTTAGAACGTCGTCCATTGTCCAGTTAGGCAACGGAATTTTCCAGTTCCCGTTATTATCAACCAACCAAAAAGTCATTGCTTGTTCGGCGAGAATTTTTCTGGATGACAATGGATGCGGCGAATGCTCAAAAGGACGGGAAGAACTTTGATTTAAGTTGTTTCCTATTGTTTGATTGTCCAAATTTACAAAACTGTTCTGAGGAAGAACGGCTTCTTTTGTTAAGGGACTAACAGGATTTTTCGATTCATTTGACGAAAATCCTATTTGCCTGTCATTTTGCGCAAAATGAGTATTCGCTGTCAAACCCAGCAAACAACAAAACAGGAGAAATGTCAAAATTCCTTTTTTCATTGACGATACCCGTTTGACACTTAATAAAATAAAGGACTAAAAAATGACTCGTTTGAAAATGCTTTTGAAAAAATAAAATCAACGTAGTCTTATAACAAAAATTGATAGTTCGTAATTTGATGCAAAAAGAAAAAGCAACCGATGAAGGCAACGATTGGCGAACAGATCGGGAACTCTGATAAAAAAGTAACGTTTGAACTTTGTTGTGAGGTTGCCTGTCGAAAGCAAACAGTCAAATGATATTCATATATTATTGGCTTTTTAATTAAGTTCAAATTTGTTCTCGCCCCTTTGCCCCTTCGTCCCTTTCGGCTGCGATAAAATATATAACAGGATTTTTTATCTATAATTTTTCTCGTATTCTATATTTTAATATAAAAAGATAAAAAAAGATAGTCTATATTTGCCTTTTATAAATAAAAGAGAACTTAGGAAGAATATATAATATGAATAAACGAAATAAACATTAATCTTTAACAAGTGTATCAAAAATTAGATATTGTCGTTTTATACAAAAAACTTCAAATTTTTAATAATTTGTTGTTGATTGCATGAATTTTTGGGAAAAAGCAAAGTTTTCTAAAAATAATAAGAAAAATGGTCGATACAATTATTGCGAGCTTTTGACTTTTTAGCTTTATTCAAGTCAAAGCTATTTTAATAGAAATATGTATTTTATCAATAAATATAAACAACAGAGGAGTTGTGTTTAGAATAAAAAGAAAACGTTAAAGAGAAGAAGATTGCAAAGAACCAGCTGAAAGATCTGCGCAACCGTTTCAACGAAAGACTTGCGCAACCGTTT
>JAUNBG010000094.1 GCA_030527205.1 Planctomycetia bacterium | reverse complement strand
AAGCTTATTTCGGTCACTCACTTCGCGTGGCAAACAAATTGTAGTACCGCTCTATGTCTATATTCCTGAATTGTTACAAAATAGCGATCCGACACTCGAGGTTTTGAATGAGGATAATTTTATTGTTGATGTATTAACAATGAAAGACGCTACTTACACTCTTTCCATTTCTATTCGGCGAGATATTCATGTGCCGACAAAACTGGAACTTTCGGGAGCAGAAAATGTTTCCGTTTTTTACAATG
Source organism: Planctomycetia bacterium (assembly GCA_030527205.1). Lineage (GTDB taxonomy): Bacteria > Planctomycetota > Planctomycetia > Pirellulales > Thermoguttaceae > JAUNBG01. Next base: position 2,785 of record JAUNBG010000094.1, on the reverse strand, counting down.
ACTATATTGCAACAACAACTCAACAATATTATCCGCAAAATTATATAATTGAAATGAAACCACGAACTCATGGACCGACACAGACTCTCATAACAAATTTGAGCGAGGTTGTTTTAAATCAGTCGTTTAAAGATTCAGATTTTTCTCTGAAAACACAAATATCAAATGGAAATCGAGTTGTTATGGATGATAGACCACAAATCGAGTATATCTGGATGGATGGAGAAATTGTTCTGAAGACGGACGAACGGATGCTGGCGATTGCTCGACAAGGTCATAAGTTTATTCCAGGCAAAGAGGAACCGCGATTCTGGCTCATTATCGTAGGTGTTCTTCTCGTTCTTATCGGCGGTGGCATTAATCTTCATCGATTTTTAATATCAAAGAAAAAACATGAATCTTCGTGATCGTTATATTATGTTAATGCTCTTCATTCTTGCCTTTCATTTACTTAGAGCAAAAGAAATTTCCTTGTCGGCTCAGGAAGAAAATAAACCGCTTCCCGATCTCAAGGAAATAGAGGTTTCTGGACCTTATTGCGGTATTTACTCGCTTGTTTCGTGTTTGGGAACTTTCGGTATCGAACCAAAGATTGAAGAGCTTCTTGTTCCCGAATTCGTTGGTTCATTTCAGGGAAGCAGTAATCAAGAAATCATCGAAGCTGCTCAAAAATATGGATGTTATGCTAAAACATATTCCAAGTTATCTTGGAACGATTTAAAAAACGCAACGTCGCCGATGATTCTTCATGTTCGAAGTTCCTATTCCGATCGGATGTTCAATCATTGGGTAGCTTATCTTGGTTGTGAAGGTGATTTTGCTCGTATTATTGATTTTCCGCATCCCATGACGCCTTTGCATCCTGCCGAGCTTCTTGCTCAGTGGGACGGAACTGCTATAGAAATTTCTAATAAACCAATTACTCAAAACTTGGCGATTTCTTCATTAATCAATTATTTTCTTTTAATTATGTTTGTGTTTGGTGGAGGTGCTGTGTTTCGATACGTCGTAACTTACCCTCAAAATGTTTGCCCGTCTTTCTCTATGGAAAGACAATTCAAACAAATTATGTTTCAAACGTCTTTCATTCTTGGATTACTATTCATCGTCGGTGTTTTATATCACACGTTTTCTGAAATTGGTTTTTTAAAGAATCCGACTGCAGTTGCGGAGGTTACACGACGTTATTATTCGGTCGATATTCCTGAAATTCTTTATCCAGAAATGGTTACGATTATTGCAGAACAAAAAGTTCCCATTTTTGACTCCCGATATGTTCGCGATTTTCAAAAGGGAACAATCCCCGGCGCCAAAAGTCTTTCGATCAATTCGATTCTCAGTGAACGACAGCAAATTCTCGCTGAAGTCCCCAAAAATCAACGCGTTGTTGTCTTTTGTCAAAGCGAAGGTTGCGGGTTCGCCGATGAAGTGGCTCAATTTTTAAAATTTAACGGTTATCATGACGTCGTTATTTATCGAGGAGGTTTTCGAGAATGGTCCCAACGTCAAAAAGAGTTATAAATGCCGGTGATGTGCTGGAACATATTATAACATGGATACTTGCCGTCTCTTTTCTCATTGCCGGAACAGCTCATTGGGGGAATCCATACTTTTTTCTCGGTTCCGTTTATGCGTATGAACTCACCGATTCCGGAATGGGGCAAGTTGTTGCTATGTCATTGCCTCTTATACAGTTAGGACTTGCCGCTTGTCTCCTTCTTCGTCTTTTTGTAGACGCTGCCCATTTAGGAACTCTTTTTCTCCTTTTGACATTTGCAACCGCCCAAACGATCGCCTTTTGTCGCGGTCTTGATATTTCGTGTGGTTGTTTTGGAGCGGGAAACGACAAACCGATTGGTTGGCTCTCGCTTTCGATTGTTTATGGATTATTGCTTATGTCATTGATAAGAAATGGATTCCAGATATTGCAAAGACCATCAACATTAAAGGATCCAAATAAATAATAACACAAATAATTCCAAATGACGCAAGCCTCTATTGGCTTGTTGTCAGGAAAAAATCGCCTTAACGCATTTATTCTTACTACACATTGTCCAGCAAATCATAAGAGTTGAAACAGTTCAATGATCACATCTGCAAAGGGCGATTCTCCCTTGACTTATACGAAAGAGATTATTGACTGTCTCATTAAATGTTTACCCATTGATTCTGAAAAAATAACGGCATTTGGAATTTGTTCCGGAGCCAGTGGCGCATGGCAGATGGCCATTTCATATCCTGACTTATTTGCGGCTATTGCGACTGCATCCTTTGGTGATATGACACCATCAACAGACATTGTAAAACTGCGAAACAAAAATTTCTGGTTTTTTAACAATGATAACGACATGACGACGCCGATTTCTCAAATTAAGGAAACAACGGCTTATATGTGTAAACAAAAGATAAATCACAACTTGACGATTGGTCATAACCAGCATGATTCCTGGACAATGGCAATGGGTAAATATAAAGTTTTAGCATGGTTGGCATCACAAAAAAAAGGAAGTCATTATCCTCCACCGGGATCGATAATCAATGGAAAACATTCGCTTTATGAGACAAATTATCTATTTTTTTCTTCCGATATTATTGATTCTCATCACTTTACGAATGCGTCCCAAAAATATAAACACAAGCAATACAATACTCAATAACACGATTAACCAGCAATATTCTTAACGGTTATAACAGAACAACATTGTTGAACGACGCATTTTATTCAAGGTAAAAAAATGAAAACTTTAAATCAAAACAACGATCACTCCTTGGCAAAAGGCTTTTA
>JAUNBG010000063.1 GCA_030527205.1 Planctomycetia bacterium | reverse complement strand
GCGGATCGTTTCGAGCTTTTGAATCAGTTTTTGAAGTCGGCGCATCTCCTTTTTAATAACAGGTTCGCGATGATGAATCTCTTTTAAAATCGTTTTTAAGATGGACGGATCCGTTGCGGAAATGATTTCCGATAATTCGTTCGCTAAAGAGTTTGCAACGCCCTGAAGTCGCGTTTGATATTGAAACAGTTCCTCGTCTAAAGTCTTTGACGCTTTGTCGGATGCCATTTTGATTTTTGTTCCTTCGATATGATCATCGGAAAGCCGGGGTTTTTTTTCCCGGCCTGTTTTTCCCTGCTAAACGACAATTGCAAGTCGTTTATTTTCCAAAACATCCCAAACGTCGACCGACTCCGGATTTTTCCGAAACCGCTCTTCGCTCAATAATCTTTTTGCGAACATTAACAAATCCGGCGTTCTGTAAATCCCTATTATTAAGAAGACAAGGATCACAGGCGACAGCTGGCGAACACGGTTCCGGAATAAATTCGATTTCTTCCGTCATTTCCGCAGGCGAGCATGGGTCTGGTTCTGTGACCGTTTCGCGATTCATCGAACTTTCTTCAAAGTCTTCAATAACCGCCGCTTCGCAAGGCATCGACGTATTTTCGGCAAGAACGCATTTTCCGCTTTCGTTAAACGAACAGCCGTTTGCGCTGCAGAAAAAACTTTTCTTCGCAACGTTTACGGATCGATCGCGGAACCGTTGCCTGTTTCGGAATCGACCAAAACCCGTTTCGTTCTGTTTTGTACGGATAAATTGAGACGCGTCGCTCCTAATGCCGCATTGGGAAAACGCTTCCGTTTCGGCAAAAGCGGCCAGTGCGGCGATCAGCATCATCGCAAATTTAAAATTTTTAATCATCGATCAAAATCCTTTCATTTTTCTTTGTTGAGGTTCTTTTCTTCTTCACTCATTTTCCCGTTTTTTTAAGTCATTGAAATCCCTCTCATTTCTGACGAGTCGTTCCAATTTTCGCAACCCTTTCTGGTAAATCTGCGAAACCCTTGATGGCGACAATTTTTCACGAACGGCTAATTCTCTGTTCGTCCGTTTTTCGACGCAAAGGAAATAAACGATTCGCCGTGTCCTTGCGTCGAGAAATCGAAAATAATGCTTAAAAATGCCAAGTTCTTCTAATTCCATAACATCTGGCGGCGACTTCGCTTTTTTGTCTTCACACTCTTCCTGTTCGCCAAACAGAACAAGACGTTTCTGCTTGTATTCTTTCGCCGCTTCATTCCGAATATAATAATCGACATAACAGTAAATCCATTGAGTTAAGTCGCTTCCGCGCGACGGATCGAATCGGGCAAGTCCTGCGGCAATTCCGAAGAGTCCGGCGGAATATTTTTCGTCATAACTTAAATTGCCGACGTAATTTCGCGTCCGAATAAGGGCGTGAACGAACGGAATGAATTTTTTTATCTCTTCGCATTCAACACGACTCAACTCGTTGTTTTTGGGAGCTTGTTCCATTTTGTTCTGAATTAAAGAATCGCGTCCGTTTCGGCAACGAGTTGGATTTCGTTGTCGTCGAAACTCGAAAGCGTTCCTGGTACCGATTTTTCGAGAATCGAGTAAAGATTTTGACGCGAAAGGGTTTGCGTCTGTTGATTCGCCTGCAATAACGAAACGACCGTTTGCAGCGAAAAATCGGTTCCGAGATAACTTACGTCCGCTTCAAAACTGATTCGATCGCCCGCTTCGGCGAACGTTGCGCCGCTCCAGACAGAGGCGAAAACAAGCTGCTCTTCCAGCGCTTTTGCGCCCGTCCTGTCAATCGCTGCAATCGCCGCTGTTCCGGAAGCGGTACGCAGTTGAATCGCTTCGCCGCTCGAATTTGCCCCTGCGCCGTCGAGTAAATCGCGGATCGACGAATACTTGAGCGAATTTTTAAGCGACTCTTTTGCGTTCCGCATTTCGGCAAGTCCCGCTCCGGACGTTTCCAGGATCGAGGCGCTGACCTGATTGTTTCCGCTCGATTGCGTCCAGATAACTCCCCCTAAATAAACCCCTTCCGTCGGTTTCGCCGCGTTACAGACGACCAGCGTCGGCGTCGCGTGATTCTGGATCGCCCGTTTGTAATAAGAATCAATCTGATAGTTTGCGACGGCGATATTGGCGACATCCATATAAGGCGGCTCCTGCCATTCGTTGATCCCGAGCCGATTGACATTGCAAACGGTAAACGGAATAAAGCCAAGCGTTTTCTGCTTAAACGTCGGATAAATCGTTTTATCGGCCGGAGGATTTTTTAAATCGAACGACAGCCAATCCTGATAGCATCCGCTCCCCTCCAGAACCGCCTGATAATATTGCCCGGCAGCGTCGATTCCCAAAACGCGAATTTTCGGCCAGCCCTCCCAGATTTTATTTTGCGGATTGAATTTGAGTGTCGTTTCGTCGAGCAGCGCCCATTGTAACGTATCCTGAAGGTCAGAGTTACGTTTGACCGATTCGCCGTCGAGAATTTTATCCGCCGTATATTCCGAAATACAGAATCGAGGATTCAGACCGTCCGCGTCGGCGATAACGTCGAGTAATAATCCGTAACGTCCATACAGAGCCTGATTAAAATTCAGCCGCCATTTTAAACCTGTCAGACCGTCGCCGTATTGATTGCCATAATATTCGATGTCGCGAACTTCGCGCGACGATTCGGAGGCCTCTTTAACGCCGAACTTTACCGCGGGTCTGTTTTTTTGCATAATCCCGACAATGTCGTCGATCGTCGGCTTGAAGAAATTTTCATAACAGGCGTGCTGCTTACGAAAATGATAATGGCTGTGCGACATATTGCCGGTTTTCCTGATCTCGTCTTCTTCCCGACGTTGCATCGGGAGATATAAAAAGGAGTTCGGAGATTCTTTAATCGCTTCTGACCCGACATAACAATCATGGACGAATTCGCGGAACCTGTTAAAAAAAAGATAACGCGGACTGGTAAACAGCGTTTTATAAGTAGTTTCAGCAGCCATTTCGTTTCCTTTTTCCTCCTGTCCTGGATAATAAAGAACAAGCGACACAAAATTCCGTTGTAATCAGGGCGCCGCACGTTTTGCAACGTTTCGTAACGATTTCCAATTCCTCAAAGACTTTAGAGCGATTCGGCCGCGGTAATAAACCGTAATTAATTCTTCTGACAAGCGATAGACTGACGCCGAGCATTTGAGCGATCTCTTTATGGTGTCTGCCTTTGAGTAAAAGATCGACAACGGTATCGTATTCGCGCAGCCGTTCCTGAAATTTATCTTCTTCTAATTGGCCTAATCGAACCATAACGTTCCTCCTGAAACCGAGTTCTGTTCCGATAAATCTGTTAAAGCCCAAACGAGCGCGTCCATTCGATCCGGAGATTTTTTTCCTGCTTCTCCTGTATACGACGTCAATTCCTCTTCAAGTTGTTCAAACAGGCCGACATGATGAACCAATCCCTGCTCGTAAAGCGCCGCAATCGGTTCGGCTCGAACGATTTTGCCGCGCGTCGCCCGAACTGTTCTGACCGGCAAATAAGCGTCGACATTCCGCAAGGTTTCGACGACCAGATCGCCCCCCTGATTCGTTTCCGCAATCACTTTGTCCGCGTTCCATTTGCGATAAGTATTGCAGACGGCGACGGCCCAATCATGAGGAGAGGCGAGGAGCGATTGGTCGTCCAAAACATAAAAATGACTTTTCCCGTCCGACTTGTTCTGTTTTTTTCCAACGACCATAATTCCTGTATAATCGGAGTTTTCCGAGTTCGTCACAGCGGGATCGACTCCGACGACAATTCGTTCGAGATCACTCGGAACCTCTGATTTTCGATAGGGATCGATCATCGACATTTTCCAAAGCGCGTTTTCATTGTCGTCCGACCATTCGCCGAGCAGAAAACGTTTGCGTTTATTAAGCGATAAGTTTCCAAGTGTCTGTTCAATATAACCTTGAGGAAGATTTTCGGCGTTATCGATCGGATTCATTTGTATCGCAGCATATTGTTCAGGATTCGTAAGCGGCAGTCGCGTCTCCGGATGCGTTTTCTGAATAAAAAGTTTATACGCCCAATGGGCTTTGGAAGGCGGGTTACAATCAAAAAAAATTCGGTTTCTCAGTCCTGGCGTCTGCTGCGAAACTCGCGTTAAAGCCGTTTCGACCGCATGAAACGAGATTTCGGAACATTCGTTAAAATAAATCGCGGTAAACTCTTTTCCTAAAATCTTATCGACTCGCTCTTTATCGTCGAGCCCCAGCCCCCAGATTTCCCCTCCGGTCGCTGGACAAAAGAAATAAGTGTCCGATTTGTTCAGTTCGACCGTTTGTCCTGGAAAACAGAGCTTTAAAACCATTGGAATCGTGTCCATGAAAACAGAGGTTCGAACGGAATTAAAATGTTGACGAAAAATCGCGTAACGACCGCCAGCCACAAGAGCGAAAAGGCAAAGTGTCCTGCAAAGTTCAAACGTCTTTCCGGACCGCGAGCCGCCAAACGCCATAATATTCGACGCTTCCGACACAAGGAGCTTTCGTAATCGCTTTTGGGCCTCCGTTGGTTTATATTCGTTCCGTTTTTTCAGCAAATCTTACCCATTCTGCTCTTGACCTAAAAACCCCTCCTCAAACAATTTCGCTTCGTCTTGAGAGACCTGGATAATCGGCGGTCTGACTTCCCGGATTTCTTCTCGGGTGACGTAACCTCGCTTCTTTCCTTTTGTTGAAAGAAAAAACTGAATCATTCGTCCGTCCCCTTTTTGGATCAGCCGAAACATTTTGCTTTCGACGAAATCTATCGCAATATCGTTGATTTCGTCAACACGCTTTCGGAATTCTTCGTCCGACTTAACCCATTCGTAAAACGTGGTTCTACTGATATGAGCTTTTTTACAGGCGTCTGAAACAATGCCGTTCGCTTTCGTCAACGCTTGTAAAACGCTTTCCTTAAGTCTTCGATCCTGTTTGGACACTTTTTCTCTTTCTCTCGTGTTCAGTTTGTTAAGTCTTTGCCGACCCAAAAATTGCATCTTGTTTTTTGTACGTTGCTAAATACAGTATACAGGAGACAAAGAAAAAAAGAAGGTCTTTTTTTAAAAAAAACGAAAAAAACAATCGAGGAGGATTCAGAAAGAAACATTTTCTTCTTTTGGTTAAAAAGGAAGCTCCTCTTCTACCTTATCTTTACAGTTCATATAGGTATTTTTTCTGTTTTGTTTAATATGAACTTTTTTCTTCTGGCAATAAAACTTTTTATTTTTTCTTCTAGCAAAGTCGCATGTACTGCATGTAATCTCAAACGGATAAATATATCGGCGACTATATCTTTTATTTCTGTTGATCGTTTTTGGTCTCATTGCTGTTCCTTCTTATCAGTATCAGTAACATATCATCGATAGATTCCCCGACTTTGTCCTCTAATTCTGTTATCTATAGACGTTTCCCCTGAGTTTTTCCGAAATGTGGCGAGTTAAGGAACAGAGGATTTTATCAACTCGCATGTTGACAATATCGTCGCTTTGTGTATAATCATTACAGAAACAGTTGAAAGTACCTGTCATTTTAAGGAGAGTACAGAGCGCTGTTCAGAAAAGGGGTCTTTCTGGATGAAACGCTTTTACTGAAGACAGATAACATTAATGTCAAGCGGAGTTACAGAGAGGATGAAACAATGGCAACAACGGAATTCGGAAAGATCTTGCGAAAGATCAGGATTGATCACGACGAGATACTATTGAATATGGCGAAAAAATTGGAGGTAACCTCTTCTTACCTGTCTGCGATAGAAAACGGTAAACGCAATATTCCCGACGATTGGGTCTCACGTCTTTCCGTTCTTTATTCGCTGCCAGATGCCGTTCAACAGGAGCTTTTACGAGCGGCAATTGAACAAAGCCAATCGTTAAGGATCAATTTGGCCAATTCTTCCGTAGAAGACAAAGATATTGTTTTTGCTTTTGCTCGTCAAATTGGCCAGATGGATGAGGAAACAAAGGAAAAACTCCGAAACGTACTTAACCAAAAGAAAAAGGATACTGAATGAATATTGAGGTAAGCCCGCGATCAAGAAAAGATATTAGAGATTTGACTTTTCGCTTGAGAAAAGCCTTTAATTACGATAATAGACTTTTTTTCCAATAGTTGACTTTTTAGAAAAAGGAATGTCACTTATTTTCAATGATTTTGAGTATGAGTACGTTTCTGATCGTGAAATGGAAGAAGGTTTGGAAGGACTTACTGTCCCAAAAGACAATAAAATTGTGATTCCTGAATCAATTATGATACTGGCGGTACATGGTGATGGCAGAGCCCGTTTTACATTTGCTCATGAAATCGGACACTATTTTCTACATCGGCACGAAAAACAAGGATTTGCTCGACAAAGATGCTGTAATATACCAACCTATCGTAGTTCAGAATGGCAGGCAAATACTTTTGCAGGTGAATTTCTTATGCCATTTCATTTGATTTATGGACTCAATCCAGACGAAATACGAGAAAAATGCATAGTATCCAGAACAGCAGCCGAATATCAATGGCGTAAATGCCATGAAAAGAAAAAGCAAATAATATAAAAATACCGCCCCGGCGGCAACCGGAACGGTATCGTGTTTTTGACGTGCCATAATGACACTCTCTTACTAAGAATTATTATAGCACGTCTTTTCCAAAAGTCCAGTAGGGATGGAAATTTTTCTATTGGTCTAAATCCCCATACTCAATAAGGAGACAATATATGGGAAATATTAAGGACGTGTTTAATGCGTTTCTTGTTGAAGGGGCGGAGTTTACAGAAAAGTACGAGTTCGCAAAACTTCGGGGGTTCAATGCTGAACCACCGAATAATCTTATTCCGTTTGACAAGGCTAAACGCTCGAAGAAACATAATTGTTGGGTTCATTTTTACCTTTACGATGAATATTTTATGCGAATATGGCGAAATCCGAAGCGATATTTACCAATGTTGAAAAAATTCGCAGGGGTGATTTCACCCGATTTTAGCCTGTATTGGGACATGCCGCTCTGTCAGCAGATCGAAAGTGTAGCTCATGGTCGAGCCTTGGCCCACTGGTATGAGAAAAACGGTATTTCGGTTATTCCAAACGTCCGCTGGGGGGATGAGCGAACATATGAATTTTGTTTCGATGGTATTCCCAAAAATACAACAGTTGCCGTAGGATCGCATGGTTGTCTTCAAGACTTGGTTACGAGAAATTATTTCATAGATGGTTTATCTGTTATGCTTGAACGTCTCGAACCGACTTCCATTGTCGTTTATGGCTATACACCAAAAGACATTTTTGAATCGGTAGAGTCGAAGGGAATAAAAGTATTACAGTTCGACAATCAAATTGTCTCCTCTCGAGGAAAGGAGGCAAAATAATGGGAACTGGCAGAAGTGGTTTATATAGCGGGACACAGGGAAGCCGAGATTCTTCTTGCAGATTACCAAATGCAAGCAGGTCAGTAATATCTCCCAAAAAAGTTCACGGCTATGCATTAAATCCAGAACACCCTGTTGGGAAAAACAAAGCCAAGGTTTTCCAAAGTGCCCTGGGGTACAATCAATCTAATGCGGATGAACTCATTGCACAAATTCAGACAAAGGTATCCGAATGTGTAGCGATCCAAGGAAAATCAGATCAATATGGACAAAGGTATTCAGTCGATATCCCTATTACTGGTCCGAATGGGAAAACAGCGATTGTTCGAACCGGATGGATTGTTCGTGTAGAAGGTGATCAACCAGAGTTAACAACTGTTTATGTAAAGGATTAAAACATGAAATTTAGCGAGAATGAAGTGGTTAGAGTTAATGTCGAAAAAGATACTGCGAAACTTGGAGATATTGGTACTATTATTTGTGTGTTTGAAAAACCGAATGAAGCATACGAAGTTGAAATCTTGAACGACAATGGAACACCAAAGTTACAAACCGTATTTTTGCCGGATGAATTGGAAAAATACGATGTTTGACGTTTGAAATTGTTGATTTTGCCGAAAACAAAATGAATAACTAACAAAGTAAAGTACTTTGTGTGAAATGTGCTTTCTTGTTCAAAATATTGACACCCAAAGGCCCGTTCTTCCCTTTTGAGAAAAACGAGCCTTTCGGGTATTGTCCACTGTCCGAAACGCGATCTATTCCTGTTTTGGGCTGGGCAGCAGGTTAATCGCGTCGATCTGTTTTTTATCATTCAGATGGGTATAGACATTCATTGTCAGTTCCATGGTCGAATGTCGGGCGAGCGTTTGAGCCGTTTTGGGATCGACACCGTTCAAGGAAAGGTTCGTAATAAAGGTATGTCGCAAGGCGTGGAAGTCGGCAAATTTACCTTGCAAATCTTTGTATTTGAGGAAATCGCTTTGTTCCCGTTTCTTTTCCTCTTCCGGCGTTTGAGATTCCGCAATCCAGAAGTTACGAGCGGCGGCCAGATCGTAAGCGATCATTTCAGCGGTATTGCGATCAACGCCGGATATTTTTTTCGAGATCGGAAAGAGAATTTCTTCCGGTCTGGGATTTCGTTTCACAAGTCAGGACTTCAAGAGTTCCACGAGGCCCGGATGAAGAAACTGCATATCGTTTCGCTTGCGTTTTCGACGGATGTTTTTTGGCTTCGCGCCCCGTATTTTACGAGTCGACGTGGGTTTTTCAGAGTCGACTATCTATAGACGTTTCCCCTGAGTTTTTCCGAAATGCGGCGAGTTAAGGAACCGTATTAACGAAAATTTTACGGCGACAAAACGAAAAAACCTAAGCGTCGGATGTATAAATTCACGATACCTGCATATCGCATTCTTATTCTTCGAGTTCGACGATTCTACCCGCTGTTGCGGCGTCAAACTCAAAAATATTTTTCATGCGGCTTTCTGTCGTGAAGATCGCCGGCATCTTCATTCGGTAGAGCCGATCAACGAGATAGCACACCACGTCGTAATCGTTTCCTCGTCCCGGTTTTGTTCCTTTCAGAAAATCGTCGATTACAATCAGATCGACATCGAACATCTCGTCGATATCACGGCTGACTCTATCTTGGTCAAAACTCCTCCAAAGGCCGCCAAACTCCCTCAATACATCGAAAAAAGAGACGATTCGAGAAACAACCGGATTGCTTCGAAAGGCCAGCTCTCTTGCGATTAACCCCGCCTGCGTCGTCTTGCCGCATCCGGTTCTTCCTGAAAATACAACCCAGTTTCGTTTTGATTCGCGAATTGAATCGAAATTTTTAACGAAATTTTCTGAAATGCGTGTTAATTCATGTTTTGCTTCGAGGTTTTCGAAACCGGAATGACGCCAGATCGCCTTTTGCTGTTTTTTCAGGGAACAGTCGCACTTTTTGCTGTAGGAATATCCGTTTTTCTCGAAAAAAATGTAGCCATCGTCGTTGCATTTTTCGCATGTCGGCGGTTTCGTTACCGCTTTCGCCATTCCGGGTAACGGAACCTTTATATTTCCAAAAGATTCAGCTGGTCGAGAATCGGCGTTCGCCGGTGATCGCGTCGAGTACTTGAATCTGTCGCCATTCGTTTTGGTCGTATTCCGGTCGGACGAAATCGTGTCCGAAAACAGAATTTTCATTTTTTTTCTCCTTTCGTTTTTCGGCCTTGGTTAGTAACCTCTGCAGGTTGGCTGGTTTCAGTACGTCCTTAAGCAGCCACGAAAAATCATCGCTCTTAGCTTCCGTGAACGCTATTCGGAAATCTTCAAGGTTGGGATATTCTTGCAACGCCTTTTTTGCGTTCAAGACCGTTATCGCATCTGGCATCATTTCGTTTCGGTAGTACTGCGGTGTTCCTGAAAAGATTACGTTCCAGAGTTCAATGATCCGTTTTACCATCGTGATGTTTTCGTTTTGATCAGCCTGATTCGCGTCAAAACTTTCCCAAAAATCGTCGCTTTGTTTTTGCGAAATCTCGCGCGTAATATCTTTATCTTCTCTACTCTCTTCTACTCTCTTCTTCTCTTCTCTTAGAGATATAATATTATTAATATTATTATATATATTCCTTATTGCAATCAGTTTTGACTTGTTGTACCTCATCCATAACAATCGAATAGCTGCTCTTGCGTCTTCCTGCACCTTTATCTATCATAATAAAATTGCATGAATGCAAATTGTCTAGCGCTTTCGCTATAGCTGTTTGAGAAAGACATAACTTTTCCTGCAGAATCCGATGAGACACTTTAGGAGAAAGATTCCAACCAAGAACATTAGCCGCGTTCAGTAAATAAAAATAGACAGCTATCTCGGTGGCAGAAAAACCAAGAAACTCCGCTTTTCGCCAAAATCGATTGATTAAATCGATATAACTCATCTTCTTTTTCCCAATGTATAAAATGGATTCCGGGGAAACGATCCCCGAAATAAGGTATAAAAAAATTCAAGAAAATAACGAAGGCGATTTTTATTTTTTTTCCAATATTTTATAAGCGCGATCAAAAATAATATCTTCAATCCATGATTCAACGGATGAACAAGGGTCTTCCGTCGAGAGGAACGCTTCCTCGATCTCGAAGCCATCGTCACCGTTCCATTCGTCCGTTTCTCCTTCCAGATACTGAAGGAGCGGTTCCGCGCATTCGTTGCCCCAAAAAAGAAGCCGTTCGTTCAGTTCCGATACTTTGTAGTTTCGCGAAAAAATATAAAAGGTTGAAAAATAGCCATTATTAAATAAAGTCAAATCGAAAAAACGATTATTGAGAAATTTTTCGCCGTCATAAGTTGAGAGGTCAATATTTAACATTTTCATCGCTTGCTGCTGCCGAAAGGTCAGCGGAACGATTTCAAAGTTGAACCCGAACTTGTTGTCAGCTTTAATCCTCTTGTATTTGAGAATGTAATCGAGATCGTTATCTGCGATAATGTCTTCGATCTTTTTGAGAATTTCCTCGACGGTCAAACTTTTTTTTGCGTCATTATAATAGGAAATACCAGAAAATACAGACATAAGATTACCTCGTTTCTTTTGATTGTTTATTTGATAATTGCTTGATCATTACTTTTTTGTTTCAATGCGAAAGTTCTTCTTTTAACCTGTCTTCGTAGATGGATGTTTTTATCGCACCAACAAAATTATCGCCGTCGTAAACGTGCAACGTCCCTTCTTGCATTGTGTCCTCGCCAACGTAATTAACAAGCGTAAGCCCCGTTTTATCGAGACAGCGTTCGAGCTGTTTTAATGACGCCGCGATGATACCGATTTTGATGTCATTGTTCATGTTTGTATCCTCTTGTTATTCGATTCTCGTTTTGTTTGAGCGGGGCGTTGCCCCGCGTTTTGGGTTAATTGCTTTTATTTTTCCCGAGCACACGATCAAGATACTCTGTAGCATCTTGTTGACTCAATCTTCTTGCGGCGGATTCGAGGACAATATTTTTGAGTGGCGATTGCGTATTCGGGGCGAATCGATCTCGTTTGTAATCCTCGGCGACGCGTTTTGATATATATTTTCGGCTCCCGCCCGGATCGGTACGATACGGGATTTTACGATCATGTATCCAACTGCGTACCGTCGAGACCGATACGCCAAATAGATCGGCGAATTCCGATATCGTATAGCAATCGTCAGGCGTTTTCATAATGGCTCCAGTAAGGATGATGATGATGATGATGATTAATTTGCGCTCCCGCAGGAGCGATTACGGTTACGTATGATATAAGATTCAAAAATTTTTTCGCTTTTTTCTCCTTTCTGTTAATGATTGGTTCGTTAGTTCATATTTACCCATTTTATAAAACGTTCGAAACGGTTGTTCATTTTCTTCCTCCTAATCAACGAGTCTGGCGGGCGCCGGTTACAGCCGGGAGTCCCGCCCCAAGAGATGCGCTTCAAGGAATCAAAAAACGCCCTCTTGTTGACTCGTTTTTTCTTCGTAATAAGTTAATGCGTCTGTCCGATCAAGATGCTCTGGATTAGCATTGCGATTTTTTCAATCGCGGAGTCCGACATTTGGTCGAGACTTTTTTTTAATTCCTCAATCATATATCCTTCCTTTCGTTAAAAGCGTACGGGTTCTAACGGTTTCGTCGCCTTCCAACTCGTCGGAACCGCGTTGAACTTTGATTGGGCAATCCAAAAATCAAAGTTCATTTCGTCAACCCGCCGGCCCGCTTCGCGATGGATTCCCGAAGCAGTGTTCAATTACCCGTTTCCTCACTCCGCGACGCGCCGTTTTCGCTTTTTATGGCGGCGTACATGCCGCGACCGTAGGCAACTATTAAATCAAACAAATCATCTGGTAATTGATTGATTACCTCAAAAAATCGTTTTTTATCCTCGTCCATTATTTATATCCTTTATAATTATCAAACGTAGCGGATCCAAGTCTTCTACGGGCCCAACCGCTTGGACGCTTCTGGCTTGGTCGAGCTACAAACCAAGTCAAAATTTTGTCGATCCGCCAGCGTTGTTTACTAGATAGCATTAGTATACTGCACCATTGCTATCTTATCAACCATAAAAACAAAAATAATTATAAAAATTGTTGACAAGATAGCAGACCATTGTTATGATATCACTAGGGAGGAAATATGAAAAAAAAAGAAAGGCTTATCGAGTTAAGGAAAAATCTTGGATTAACTCAAGATCAAATAGCAAAAAAGATCAGAGTGACTCGCTCCTATTATTCTTTGCTCGAAACGGGCGAAAAAGAAATTGTTTCTAAAACTCTCGCACGTTTAAAGGAATATCTGAATGTGAATCCTGAATGGATTGAAACAGGAAAAGGCGATATGTTACTTGAAAAGCAACCATCAACAAACAACGATTCCGAACGTGATGTGGCAACTCGTTGGTTGATTGATCGTTTTTCGCAACTTCCAGAAAATCTCCAAAAAGATTTACTTCACTTCGCGGAAAATCTTTTGGAGAGTACAAAAACCGGAGATAGAAAAAATTTTTGAGTGATTATACGATTTGCGAACTTGCCCAAGAGATTGTGAATCGAGAATCTTAAAAACAAGACTAACCATCTCTGTTAGCTGCCCAAAAACTAACAGAGAGAGAAACGAGCTACAACATGACAGATAAAAAGAGCGGAGGCTCTACGCCCCGAACGAAGCCGACTATTTTTTGGATTATGCAATTTAATGGTTTCGAGGACGTCTTTCAACAGTTTAGAAAGAAGTTAAATCGAAAATATAAAATTGAATGTTCGAAAGACGATCAAAATCAAGTCTCCATTTATAAAAAAATCATACCGAAAATCATCGACGCCGATTATATTATCGCCGACGTGTCAACGGTTGCTCACGCTGACAAAAAAGCGTATCAAAACGCTAACGTAATGTTTGAATTAGGCATTGCGATGGCGTATCGAAAAAAAGTGATTACAATAACTCAATCGCCATTTACCGATTTGCCATTCGATATTTCAAAGCATACAATAAACGACTATGAATATATCCCAGGGAAATTCGATGACTTTATAAAAGATATCGAGCAAATCATCGACAATCCTGAGAGCATATATGAAAATCTCGTAACAGAACACGACAAAAAATATGACCTTGTTCTCAAATCCGAACTTGAACAATTACGAAACGCCGAAACGACTTCGCTCCCCCAAAGCGTCGCCGAAACGGTTCTGCAAGAGCCAACGGTTCAAGGAATAGCGGCTAAATTGTCTTCGTTAGAAAGGGATTATCTATTAAACGCAGCGGATAGCGACAAAAGAGAAAGTTCCGACGATTGGGAAATAAACAAATTAGGGTACGACGTTTCCGATTACATAAAAAACAACAATTATGCCGGTGAAAATCAACAAACAGCCCGACAGGATAATAAAAAAACTTTATTAAAAGAAATGCCTTTCGATTTAATTCGTCTTTCGCGTTTGTCTAAAGAGCTGCTCCAAACGGCGGTAAACAAGGGAGAAAATATCGAAGTGCAAAGAGGGGACTCAATTTGTCGTTTAGTTGACGATAATAATAATTTTTCTGATTATTGCAATAAATCATCGGAAACAAAATTAGAAGAATCTCTTATTTCTTTAATTGATTACGATCTTATTCAAAACGTCCAAAGTGATTTATTTAATAGTGCTTATAACACAAGCGACGGATATCGATACACGCCGTCCGTATACAAACCGACGGCGCGAGGTCGAGAATTTATCGCTTTTGTCTCGAATCAAGCGCTATCGCATAACGACGACGATAAATCGGCGTCTCTTATGGGACAAAAACTGGTTTTTTACTTTCTATCAAACGACCCAAAACGCTCGACTTTTATCGATGTCGACGTAAGCAAAAGCAAATATAAAACATTGTGTACGCTTAGTAGAATCGACGAATTCTTGAAAGAGAATAACCCTATTTTAATCAGCGACGACTGTTGGAATTCAAACGAAGAAAAATGCAATATTGAATTTCTTCCTTTTTCAGAATTTAATTCTACTTTTCTTCGCAAAGATCGCGAAAATATGGAAAGAAACAGACATTATCGCTATTTTTTAAACGACGTCCTGGAAAAACTTGACGATTATTTGGATGCAATTCATCAAATAAACGTTCGCGAAGGTATCGACGACGGAGTCGTCGACGATCCCGTACCGTCGCCGGAAGATTTCAGCGACGTCCCGTTTTAACCGGCGTCGTCTCGCTTTCGAGAAACGCAATCCCCCGCCGACGGCGATTGCCCGACGACTGCAAGAGCGAGATTCTCAAATTTTGCGTGCGTTTGTTGAAATCCGAATCAAAAAATTTTTAGCATGTTTTGCGAGATGATCGTCGACGAACTGTCGGAAAGCAATCTGGGAATATTATTGAACGTCGCCCGGAAGCTCGCAGAAGAATATCCAAAAAAGAATGACAATTGAGTTTGTCTGTGCTATAATATTAAATGAAGGAGGCGAAATGGACAAGCTCAAGTTATATTTAGATACATGCGTTATCAGCTGTTTAGATCAATGGAACGTTCCGCATAATATGGCGTATACGTTGGGACTTTGGAAATTATTGAAAAACGGCGTTTATATCGCTTGCATTTCGGATATAACCATCGAAGAACTTGAAAAAACGCCGGAGCCGAAACGAACGTTTCTTTTTAATGAACTTTCAGAAATCAATTTTGTTCGCATAAAAAACGACGAAGAAATTGTTCGCCTTCGCGATTTTTACCTTCGAAACGCCGTGCTTACAGAACATCAGAAAAACGATTTATGGCATATCGCCAGCAGCGTCGTCGGACAATGCGACGTCGCTGTCAGCTGGAATATGAAACATTTTGCCAATCCACGAACGATTCAACGCGTTAATCAAGTCAATTCAACTTTCGGTTACCCCGCCGTCCAAATCGTTACGCCGGAAATTGTCGTTCAATGGGAGGAATTATCATGAAAACGTCCGTCGATGAAGTTCGCGAAATCCGCGACAAAATTTACGAAGAAACCAAAAATATGACTCGGGAGCAGGAAGACGAATATCTTCGTCAAGCGGTTCGCGACGGTCTTAATCGTTTGGAGAAAATCAAAAACAAACGAGAAGTCAAACAGACCGTCGCCGCCAGCTGAACAGAAAGTATGATAAAAAACTTACGAATTGATTGGTCGTTGAAATGAAAAATCCCGTTGAAGAAATCCATGAAATCCGCGAAAAAATTTACGAAGAAACGAAAAATATGACCGACGAACAAAAAGAAAAATATTTGCGTCAAAGCGCCGATCGCGTTCTTGATCAATTGAACCAGATAAAGCGACAAAAAGACCTCGAACCGGTCGGCTGATTGATTTAATTGACGCAAACTCATCAAGAAATAAACCGGCGGTCGTCTTGCGGGAAGATGTTGCCTTTTCCTTTTTTTCTCTTCGCCGTTCGATCGACCGCCTGAAAATTTTTTAAGTCAATTTATTCCGGCTTTCCTTCCGGAACATTTTCTATATTAACCGAAGTTGCTTCGTTTTCAAGAACTTTTCTTAGTTTTTGTAAAATTTACATGTTTGGTTTTTTATCAATTATCTTTGGTTCTGTTTGGTGCTGTTATTTTTTCAAATCGATCAAAAAAAGCTCAAAAAAACCGCTTATTCGGTCGATATCAAAAATAGATAGAACATTGTGAAAAAGAAAAAAAAGCGAGAATAAAACGATATTTTTTACATTGAAAAAAATGGATACTATGTCCTTTTAATCCGTAGGTCTCGGGTTCGAGCCCCGACATTCTCATTCAAAGGAAAAACCAAGATGCCGTAAAATGCAGCATCTTTGTTTGTTTTACGACATTCATATAATGTTGTTTTTTTCTGTTTTTCCCTAAAAATGTCTATAAAGTGCCGAGCAACAACATATTTATGACATGATCTAAACTGATCTGAACATTTTTAGTCATGATCTGGCGCTCAACGTTGAAAAATTCGCATCGCAGCCAATCGGGTTCCCTTCCTTATAACCCATGGGCGAGTCTGGATCAAAAACTGTCATCCACATCGTCTTAGAAATGTGCCCCAATTATCTGATTCCTGACTCGATCAACCAAACCGGATTCTTTTGCTCTCCAACTCAATCAATCAAAACCAGGTCGAATTCCTTCTGACCCCAACTCAATCAATCAAAATCAGGTCGAATTCTTTTTATCCGCTTCTTTCGTTTATTTTTCGATCAATTCCATCCGAAACCACACCGTTTATAATCTTTTGCCCACATCCCGCCATACTTCGCCCGTGTCGCGTTTTGTTCAAAATCTTGTCCCCCCAATCGACGCTGACTTCGCCCACACGCTTCTACTCAGGCCAAGAAGCAAAAACGGTTCGGCGACGAATCGAAAATAATCCGTTTCGCGTCGCGTCAACCGTTCGACCAGTTTTTTCGCGTCCTTGTCGTCCGGGACGCCTCGTCGAAGAGCTTTAAAAAACCGCGATTTATGATCGTTCATTCGGCGTTTCCATTTCGACCGGCTCCATTCGCCGCGTCGATGAATCGTTGAAAACATCTCCTGGATTTTTCGAACAATCCGTTTGCCGAAATTCAACGTTTTCCTCTCCGATTTTTCCGCGACAAAACGAAACTCGCGAATCAGATGAGCCCAACAGAATTACAACTTGCGCGACGCCGTTTTCGCAAACTTGCGATACGCGTCAAAGAAGTCGCAAGAAATCGTTCCCGAAAAATCGTCGCTTAAAAGTTCCGTCAAGACTTGACTTCCGCGCGAAGGAGCGATTTTAAAAATTGTTGAAGCGTTTTAAACGACAAACGTCCAACGCCTTTCAACCAGGCGGTTAACGACTTCAATTTCGGATCGAATAAACCGGAAAATGTTCCTTCCGGAAGCGGCGATCGACAAGATTTCCGCAACAGTAAGATGATCGTCGATATTCCGTAAGTCGAAACGGTTTCTCGACTAATTCGATTTGACGCAAGATTTGATCGGGTTTGTCCGTTGCAAGCAAATTTCCGCCGCAGTTGGGACAATGCGAAAGCGTCGAGACGCGAACCTCGTCGATTTGATCGGGCGTAAAGTCGACGCAAAGATTGCGCTTATGTCCTTTTTGCGCTCCTTGTGTTCGCTTCGTTTTTTGGTGATTTTATCGACTTGTTTCGTCGGCGAAGATCGCTTTAAGTTTTTTGATTTCAGCCCGAAGTTCGGCGATGAGTTTGTCTTAAGAATCTTCCATACGACTTAAATCGGCTGCTATCAATCGATTTGATTTTCCTGATAACTTTCCGCCTGAAGAGCCTCAAGTATTTGATCCCAAAGTATTTGAACCCAACGTCCTTCATTCGTCCAGCGTACATAGCAGTTATAAACGGACTTCCATTTCCCATACCGTTCCGGTAAATCACGCCATGGGGCTCCTGTTGCAAGAATCCATAAAATTCCGTTGACCGTTGTTCGTAAATGATGCCAGCGTTAACTTCATCTCGTTGTTTGACTTGGCAGGAACGGTTCAATTTTAGCCCATTGTTCATTTGATAACGAATGTCGTTCCATCGATAAGACTCCTTTGTTGACTCTTATCGGCCGTTTATTCGCTAAACTTTAGCTATTTTAAACTTAAAGCACAGTCCCAAGTGTTCTGTGAATGTTATAAATAGACGTTGCTTGATTTTTACAAAGAGTCGAGACGATTCTTTGGGGGCGGATGCGAACGGGACATCCGCGCTCCAGTTCCGTTTGTCCGCGACGGGGGCAAACGATATATAGAAGATTAACAGAGCTCTATTGGTTACAAACATCTAAATCCACTAGTTGGACGTTATCAATTTTGGATATAATCT
>JAUNBG010000062.1 GCA_030527205.1 Planctomycetia bacterium | reverse complement strand
GCCGTGGCCATTTGCGGTATTACCGGAAATAGTCGAATTCGTCACCGTCAACGTGCCCCTGCGGTTGTAAATCCCGCCGCCGCCGTATTCTGCGGAATTATCGGAAATGGTCGAAGTCGTTATCGTTAACGTGCCTCCGTCGTTAAAAATCCCGCCGCCGGGGCCTGGCGCTTTTCCGCCGGTTAGGGTCAGGCCGATCAGTTCAACCGGTGCATTTGCCGTTCCGCCAGTCACATAAAAGACACAGCTGGCCTGATTGGCGTTGATCGTGATTCCCTTGGAAAGTGCGGAGGCATCAATCGTTATGTCTTTTGTGATTTCGAGTTGCGTTCCGGAAAGAGTGATCGTTTTGCCATTCAGTGTGGATTTAAATGTGATTGTATCGCCTGTTTGTGCTTCTGCAATCGCTTCCCGAAGTGTTGTTACTCCGTCGGTTGCGCTGATATTATCTTCGAGTGAATCGACAATAATTGAAATTGTTTCCGGTTGATGATATTCGTAAGCTCCGAGATCAACGTTGTTATTGACAATACGAGTGTTCCCGGCTAAATCATACTGCAGCGGATTTCCTTCGGCATCAACGGCATAGGAATTATTTCCTTTGTCAATTGCCTGGGAATTCTTTGCTAATGTATAATCGCCATTCGCCGCGTTAGTAAAGAGCGGTTTCGACGAATCATATAAAAGATTGTTCGATCCGTCATCCCAGGCAGTAAAGCTCGAAAGTGTGTTGTAGGCGTTGCTGACAGGTTCATAGTCATCTGTATAATAATTGTGGATATCGCTACTGGAACCGTCTACGATGTTTTGTGCAACAATCGAATTATAAAGCACTAAGGTACCTGTGTTTTCAATAGCGCCGCTTATGTCACCGCCGCTTATGTCACTGGCATAGCTGTTTCCAGATATGGTACAGTTCGTCAATGCAGACGTAGCAAAATTAATCATCCCGCCGCCCCAATGTGCGGTATTTTGTGAAATGATTGTATTCGTTATGTCTGCTGAATTATCACAATAAACCCCGCCGCCGCTGTATTCTGCGGAATTTCCGGAAATGGTGCAGTTTGTCATTGTTAAATAATATTCACTACAAATCCCGCCGCCATACCCGGCACTATTTTCGGTGACGATACAATTCGTCATGATTAAATTGTCATAATTGTAAATTCCGCCGCCGACCCATGCTAAATTTCCGGAAATGGTACAGTTTGTCATTATCAAGGTTGCCCAATAATCATAAATTCCGCCGCCTTCGTTTTCAGCGTAATTTCCGGAAATGGTGCAGTTATTGAGTGTTAGAAATCCTTTATTAAGAGAAATTCCGCCGCCATTGTCTGCTGTGTTTCCGCCGGTTATGGTGAGACCGTTGAGAACGATGTGGGACGTTTCTGAACCGCCGGAAATGAAAAAGACGCGGGACTTTTCATCGGCGTTGATTGTGATTCCATTGGAAAGTGCGGAGGCATCAATCGTTATGTCTTTTGTGATTTCGAGTTGCGTTCCGGAAAGAGTGATCGTCTGGCCATTCAGGCTGCTGTCGAACGTGATTGTATCGCCAGAATTGGCAAAGGCAATTGCTTCCCGAAGCGTCGTTTTACCGTCAGTTAATTCAATTGTATCTTCGAGTGAATCAACGACAAGGGATATGTCAGGATTGTCTAAAACGATGAAAGAATAAGTAGCGGTGTTGTTTTCGAACTCTTCATCAACAACGTTTGTGGCATCTATTGTTAATGTTACGGTATACTCTCCTTCTGCAAGAGAGCCAAATTCATCTTGTCGCCAATAATAATAATGAGCCTCTAAACCAGAGATAACCTTTTGCTGAATAATGGGTTGACTTAATGCTGTTCCATCAATGGTTAATGTACATTCAAACGGTTCTGTTATATTGACTTCACTAAAATTTGTAATCGAATAACTGATGTATATGTTGTCCGCCGTTCCAAGGATAAAATTGCTTGTTGTTGAATCTTCGGAGTTTGTAACGACAATCGGGCCGCTCCAACCAGACGGAGTGTAAGGCATTAAGTCTGGTTTTTGGGGAACTTCTGTCACTGAAAGATATTGAAAATCATCAATTGCGCCGAAATACAAATCACTTCTTCCATAAGAATTAAATTCATACATCATTTCGTTTTCGCGCCAGGTGACCCCATAAGTTTGCAGACGGTTTGGTGCATATCTTCCTTCTTCAGTGTAACTTGAGAAATCGACGTCGTCATCGGAATCGGAAACAATGACAGAGAGATAATAATCGGTATCACCGGCGGTTTTGGTGTCATCATAGACGAAGCCCCACATTGTAATCGCATGTCCTCCGGCTCGTTCCATCTCTGAATCATTGGTGAACCAACTGACACTAAGACCGATAGCGCAACCATCGCGTAAATATTGATCAATTGCATATAACGGAGAATACGACGAGTTCGTGTAATAGTAAGCCGAATCAATGCTGTTGCAATAAAGGTCGTAATCGTAATTGGGATAAAGGTTTCCACCGGTTCCAACAACTTGTGCCCAACCGTCATAACCCTGGGCAGGATAAGAGCCGTTCATGAACCATTCGATACCATATTCGGCACGACTTCCGTCATTGGTGAAGTTATCTCGAAAATAATCGAAAATATCGTCTTCATTTCCAATGACGTCTCCCCAACCGGTGTAAGCCAACATATTGGAAGCGGTTCCGGCCCAACAAAGCATATCGTCTGTGGCTCCGTTTTTCTCCGCATCGTAAAATTCGCCGACATAGAAGTCGTTTGTGCCGTTGTAGACGTTGTTTTGAATGTCTTGCGCTTCAAATTGACTCAGACCGGTAACATAAACCCATTGTGATCCGGCAAGTTGAAACTCTGCCGAATAATAATTCGTGTCAACGACATCAGGCATTTTCGCCGTTACAAAATCGCTCGAAACAGTTGATGAACTGGTCTGAATTTTGTTGTCTGAATCGACTGTGTAAGTCGAAGAAAAAAGAACTCGTTGCGTCAAAACGTCTGCCTTTTCGCCTTGAGTTAACAAGACGTTTTTGAGCTGTGTGCTGTCCGCTTTCGTGGTCAGATTGAGGCCTCCAAGATTGACCTGGCCTGATTCTATATGAATAACGTTTAGATTTTCGTTGAAAAGACGAAGCATCGAATCGCCAAAACCGATAATATTGAGCGCTCCCTGTGCGGTCGAGTCTATATTGACATAAAGCGTTTCTCCTTGAAGATCAATGGTATTATTTCTTTCGGAAGTACGAATAACGATCAAATCGTCAAAATCGGTTTGGGTCGCTTGATTGATTGCGTTCTGCAAATTTGTTGCGTTTAACGAAGTTAGTTCGATTATATTATTATCGTTAATGTTTTCAGAGAGTTGAAACGTCGGGTAATCATTGCGAATTTGGTCGTATTCGACCGTTGTGACGCTCAAGAGTTGGCGCTCCTCGAGGGATTCGAGCCTTAAAATTCTTGAGGTTTGGCTGTTTCTCCTGTTTTCTCGAAAGGCTTTAATTTTGTTCATTTTAACATTGCGGCGATTTTGTAATTTGGTCAAGTTGCAAATGAACGAACTGAATGAATTTTTCTGCTTCATTATAAATTCCTTAAAAATGTCAATAGAGGTTTTTGGAACAGTTTTCGATAGAACCTTATCGTATCGCTGAAATTCCAGTTTTGGGTTATCAATTAGTGAGATACTCGTTATTATTAAAAAATCGATAGAACCTCTACTTTTAACCCATTTCTTGATTATATCAAATACAAATCAAACGGCAAGTAAAAAATCCTTGATTGCTAAAAAAATAATAATTTTTCTGTATTTTCGCCGATTTTTCTTTTCGCGGACACAGAATAGAAGATTATCCGTCGGAAAAAGGATTTTTGCGGCGCAACGCAGCGGCGCGATAAATTTTATCAAAAAGGATTTCGCGCAGCAGCGCGGCGAAGAAAATATTGTTATGTAAAATATCTGCCCTTTCAAAAAATGAGGAAACTTGAAAAATGGCGAACGATTAAAATACAGAAATTTTCCAATGCAACGAACCGGAACGTTAATCAAAACTTAAGCGTTAATCAAAACTTAAGCGTTGAACAAAATGACAAGCCTCGAATTGCCCGTTTATTTGAAATGAATTCCTCAATAACGCCCCAGAAAAATCAAAGCGCGTTTCATTTCGGCCCTTCTTCAAAAGTTGACGACAAAACGCAAAAAAACGACAGGCTTTTTCGAAACGTTGCGTTTCTCCAAAACCGGTCGAATCAAGACGTCGAATCAAGATATCGAATCAATCGCCGGACGGCTCGGGCGGAAGCTGCCATGGCAGAATTCCCGTTTGACGATAACCGAGGCGCTCCTTCATATCCCAACCGACTTGGCGAAGATGGTTGTCGACTTCGGCGGTTCCGTAGTTCGAATGAGGCGTTCCCCAGGCGGAATGCGCGCCGGCCGAAAGAGTCGTTCGCATCGCGGAACCCTTAAAGTGGTGCCACGTCGTCGTTAAGAGTCCGAACAGATCCTTTTTACAAGCGTTCGCGCCAAGACTTTGAATTCCCGAGCGTGTGTCCCAGGGACAGGAAACGACGTCGAACCCTTTGTTTTTAAAGTAGGTCGCGGTCGGCCATTCTTCGTTTTCGCGCGGCGCGGAGTACTGCCAATCGCAAATGATCATTTTCTTCGTCAAATTGTCTAAAATTCCGACGGTTGCGGCTGTTCCGCCTCCGATATATCCCTCGAATTCGCCGCCGCTTGGAACGAGCATATCATGCCACATCATCGGACGGCAGCCGCGTTTCTCGAACAAGTCGACGAAGTACGTCAAATGATCGAGGAACAGTTTGCCGTAATCGTTTTTTCGACACGCAGGACACGTTCCGGCCGAATACGCTTCGTCGCAGCCGATATGAAAGAACGGCGGTTCTTCGTACGCTTCGTAAAGTTCGAGAGCCAAATCGGTTAAGATTTTACGCGTGTCCGGATTCGCCAAGCAGAACGTCCAGCCGTCCGGCTCGAAGAGCGGAAGAAATTCCGGATGGAAATCGAGAATCGCGTGTTTCGACGTGCCGCCGCGCGACCCGGATGCGTGTCCGAAGAAATTGAACTGCGGTATCAGCGTCAACCCCTGTTCTTTCGCAATTTTATTCAAGCGACGAATCTCCGCTTTGTCGACCGTGCCGTCGGCCCAGCCAAATTCCGGATGCGATTCGAAACGGTAGGTTCCCCATGTTTCGATTACGACGTAATTCATCTTATAATACGCCGCCATGCGAATTCCCTGCTCGATTCGGCCCGGGTCGGTTTCCGGGAACCAGCAGAGATGTAAGCCGCGAAACTTCAGTTTCGGCGCGTCGGAAATCTTCATTTCCGGAACCGACCATGCGGTCAATTTCGCTTGATCGCGATTCGGAACAGCCAGTTGGCGCAACGTTTTCAGCGCGTTGATCGCGCCGGAATAGTCCGATGAAACGACCGAAAGCGCGCCGCTTTGCGCCTCGATTCGATAGCCTTCGGCCGGAATTGATTCGGTCGATTTCTCGACGGCAAGCGTCGGTTTATGCCCGAACCATTCTTGAAAGAGCTTTTCGAACACAGGCGCCGTCGTGTCCGGATCGCCAGTCGAAAGCGTTACAGCGAGCTTGTCGTCGAGCGTTACGCTTCCGGTTCCAAATTCGCTCGAAACCGGGAGCGGTATCAGACGTTGCCTCATCAATGCCGCCTCCGCGTCGGACGTCGGCTCGAAACCGAACGCAACGCCGGGCGTCGCCAAAAGAAGCAACGCGAGAACGAAGCGAACAACGTTTTTTGTCATGAAATTTTCCTTTCTTTCCAAGAGAATAAATCCAGCGACGCCGCGCGAACAGCGACGTCGTAAATATATATAGGCTCGAATGTTAGCGAACGACGACACACGCCGCCTTCGCCAAACGTTCAAGCATTCAAGCGTTCAGGCGTTCAAGTGTTCAAGCGTTTCGACGAGATTTTCCGGCGTTTCGATTTGAATGTCGTCGAAATCCTTCTCGCCCGTTACAAAGACGTCCGCCGAACCAATCATTGCGCTATAAATAATTTTGATAATATTTTAGTGTTTCGTAATCGTTATATTTGTCGGTTGCTTCCATCGCGGAACAAACAGGGCTGAACTCGGACGTCTCGTCCGCAACGTCCTCAAAAAGTCGTTTCAATTCTTCGAAAAAACCAACCGACATCCATTTATTACATTGACAAAACATAGAGCGGGCCATTGAAATATTTTCTACAAAAAATGAGAAAGATATTCACGATTTGAAAGGATGTCGATAATAAAGGATAAGGGGGAAACTGATCTTTTAATGACCAAAAAAGGGTAAGTAAATGACTTTATCCGGCTCCTTTTGGACTTTTTTATGTTTTTAGAATAACGTTATGTCATCGTCAAGAAATAAAAATATCATAGATACCGCTGTTTTAGGACATCTATGATATTTGTATCAGAGGCGTCGCCCGGATTCGAACCGGGAAATCGCGGATTTGCAATCCGCTGCCTTAGCCGTTTGGCTACGACGCCTTGTTTTGAATGTAATATCGGTCTTAATTTGAGATAATCTTAATGAATTTTCAAAATTTTGTCAAATTAAACAAGATTGAAATGCCTTGCAATAATCAAGTCATTGTTCATCATGACATTCTGAAAGAATCAAATTGAAACGATAAAAATTCATTTTTTGCCCTCGATCAAGAAGTCGAGCAGAAAAGCCAACTCAATCAGGCAATTTTTATAAATCTTAACTTGTTTTTCAATTCCGTCAAGAGGTTTTTTATATTTTTTTTAATTTTATCACTCGAAATAAGAATCGTCTATAAAAAGAATCTCGAGAGTTCACAAAGGAATAACGGATCATAAACAAAACAATAAACAATTTATCGCTTCTTTTTATATATGAAAACGTATTTTTAAGGATATCAATGTTGGAGCATTTTGCGTCGATGTTCAAAAATGAAACAATTGGATATGATCAAGAAAAGAATAACAATTCATTAAATGTTTAGCGCAACATTAGTAAACAAAGAGTACATATTTATCTTGCAGAGATGCAAAGAAGAAAAGGGGTTGAAAAGAAAGGCATTTTTTAAACGAATCGAAGAAAAGATTTGTGTCTATGAATCATTTTGTTTTTTCAGGGTCTGAAACGCAAGAGAAAGAAAATCGTCACAGACAGTTCGAATAATATTTTTTTCTGATTTATTCGCTCGTTTTTTATTAATCTGTCCTTTCTCCGATTTTTCTATTCGTAATAAAAAAAAGATTTTGAAGCTAATCCGAACAAAGAATATTGTTGCTTATTTTGCGATTTTCAAAAATTGCATGAATATCGCAAAATTTATGGATATCGTATCATATATACAAATCTCGTTGCGTCGGCTTTGAGGACATTCTTTATCAAAAAAGCTTGTTGGAAATTATCCTCATATATCGGAAAATGTCATGAGGAAATCAGGACATTTTTCATAAATGGGGGTTATTTCAAAACGAGGTCAATTGGAAAGGATGAGTTGTTAACAGGAATCGAACAAGATTGAAAAAACCGCTCTGGAAAACGAGATTTATGGGATTTCTTTGCCTGATTTCGACGTTCTGCGGGGACGCTTTTTTATTCCAAAGCGCTGACAGGAAAACAGGTCAGTCTTAAAATTGTACATCCATAAGGAACGAGTTCACGAAATTCAATTTGAGCGTTTTTATCAGCTTTGACAGGATTTCCATAGGGCATCATGTTATGTGCCTGATCATGAAAACGAGTCGGCCAAGCATGTTTTTGGACACGAATCATTGGAACCGAAAGTTTAATCGGACTTTCATCCCAGGGATAGGTTGATTCACATTTAATCTTTTTAATACTCTTTCCGTCCTGAAGAGCGTCAAGGGAAAAAGCGAAATATCCGGGTTCGCCGTCACACCGAACATTAAACCAGGACCAACCTTCTGGCAGCGGCGTAAGCGGTATCCCGGGAATACTTTCCCATTTTTCATTATACTTGAGAGCGAAAAGAAGCGGGCCGCATTCTATCGCTCGTAATGGCTCTTGTTGAAAATAGACGTCTTTTACTTGTACAACTCGCGGCTCCATAACAAAGGTTATTTGCAGAGTATCGTTTTTCCAGGCGTTATCAATGACAAGCCATTCACTTTTTGCTTCAAGATTGATTTTGTTTGAGTCACCGGTTATTGTCTGACATTGTTTTTTGGGTTCTATCTCTTTTCCATTCAACAAGATACGATATGTGTCACACCAATCAGGCCGTCGCAAACAAAGAGCCTTGTTCCAGACTTTTGACGCTTGAATTTTAAGCGTAATCGTTTCGTCGAAGGGATACATCGTTTCTTCGTCGATGATAATATCGGTTCCGTCTTCCGTTTGAAATTGAGCGCGACACGGTCCATAAACAGGCAAATAAAGCTGATCATTTTTGTCTTTCAGGAACATGGATCGAATGTATTCGGGATAAATACGAACCGATTGAGCGGGACAACAGGCGACTCTAAAGTTCGGGGCATAAACGCCGAAAGAGGGAATGTGAAAAAGACTTGACTCAAGCGTTGCAAAAAACTGATTGGGAGCGGAATTGTATTCGATTGCCCGTTCATCTTTTTTACGGGCTCCTTGAGCGGCATTGAAAAGAATGCGTTCCATAAGATCGCCGTAATGAGGTTCTTGCGTAATTCTCGCCATCCATGAAAATGTATTGAGATAGGTTGCGAAATTACAATATTCCGTTTCGTGAATCGAGGCCGGAGGAGCTTGAAATTCAAAATTGGAAACAGGAGCGCCAGTACATTGCCAACATTTGTCGATAATTTGACGAATTCCGTTTTCTGTTGCTTTTAGATAATTAGGATCATTATTAGCAAGATAAACCAAAGCGGGATGTTTGAGATTCTCTCCAAAGGCAACTACATGATCTTCGTTAAACTGAAGTTCAGGTCGTTGAAGCGACGCCATTCCGTGATGATGAATGTCGTTTTGATCCAGCCATGTCAGATACTCAAGACACCAATCGGCCAAACGCTTGTCGCCGGTTTTCAGATAGACGATAATCATGGACTCGATTAAGGTTGGGCCGGCATAAGAGGTTTTTTGTTCGCCTTTCCAATTCTCGACGAACCACAAAAGTCCGCGATGAACCGACTTCAGAACTTCTTCATCGCCGGTTGCTTCATACCAGGAGAGCAAGACCCGATAACACCAATTCGCAGACCAAGCGCTGTAATCTTCCAAACGATTTTCATTCGGACGATAACTTCCGAGATAACCATCGGACTCTTGCAGCGCCATTGTTGCGTGAACCCAGCGTTCAACTTTGTCGATAAGTTCTTTATCGTTTAATGTGAACGCCAATTGTATCAATCCAGCCCAATAAGTACCGGAAATCTCTCCGCTCCATCCAGGCGAAACTGGAGAATGATGATCGCGATCGACATAAGGCTTGCCTATCATTTCCGGTTCAAGTTCGTCCAAATGTCCGCCCATTCCGGCCTTGCAACGCGTTAATTGATCCTTGAGCCAACCTTGTGCGGTCACTTTTCCCAAGGGAAGACGATCCAGGGGCTGAGCTCGAACCTGAATCGTTTGAACGTTTAAAAGAAGAAAGAAAAAAACGAATAAAACGAACAGCGTTTTGTATTTCATCTTGAGATACTCCTTTGTAATAAATGATTGATTCAAACTGTAAATGACCGGTTTGAGCATAATTTTTCGGAACTTTCCCCGGTTTCGATTTTGGGAAAAGTTTTAATTCATCGAGATCGGGACTCTTTGGCTATTGTCTGGAATCACAACAAAGCCAACGTTAACGCAAGAGTTATGATCAATGAAGTTATTATAACCCCAAAATCGGTTTTGCGCAGGCTAAATCGGGGATTGTTAAAATTCGTGCCCGTTCACGGACGGATTACGAAAATGGGGTTAAAGTTCGCAAATTTATGGCGGATAACGTCGGTTGATTTTACAAAGTTCGGGACAACTCTTTTGATCGGATACGGACGAGATTTCCGTTTCTGTGCTGTTTGTTCCGCGACAGGGGCAATCGATAAATAGAAAATTTCACAGAACTTTATTATGTTCGGAAAAGCGTCAAAATCAAGCAAAATCTTTGTCTTTTCGGAAATTTAACCCAAATATTTCAAAAGTTTTCTTTTTTTTCAAAAAATCGGGCGAAATCTTTTGCAAAAAACTCGAAAACAGGATATGATCTTGTTATGAAAAAAGAAAGAAACAGCTGTTGCTGCGGCAGCTGTTTTGCGAAATCATGCTCAAGGGCGAGACGAAAACGGCTCGCCGGTTTAACTCTGTCTGCTCTGTTGCCAAAGCAAACGGACAACTTAAGCAGAAAATGTCGATGATATCTGCACAAATCTAAAATATTATTGGATAAAATAAAAAATGAAACAGTTCCATATTTTCAGATCAATTATTTTTATTTTCGTAACATTTCTGACTCAATGGTTTCATTCCTCCGGGTTTGCTGATGAACCGCTTGATCGTTTGGCGATTGTTGAACGGCATAATATTGAAACCGTTTCGCTTCCATTACAAATTCCGATTGGAGACGGTCAATTTTGTTTTAATGTTGATGGAACAGGATTGCAGACTTTTGGCGGAAGCACAATCTCTCATGACGGTTGGGCTTATGACCCTCTTCCCCAAGGTTGTTGTTGGAACGATATTCCTGGAACAGGAACGTTTCAACAGGGACGAAACTGCGGTCCCGATCTTTTTCCGCAAGATCAGACCCCGCTTCGACAATGGCTTTTCGACAATCCGCATCGGGCAAATCTGGCTCGAATTCGATTGACCAAAAAAGAGGGCGTTCCGCTTCATGAAAACGAGATTGAAAAACTGACTCGAAAAATGACTCTTTGGTCGGGAATTCATACAAGTTCCTTTGAGATACAGAAAACGCCTGTTTTTGTTGAAACTTGTTTGGGGAACGACGGAATTGTTGCCGTTCGCATTGAGTCGGAACTAATAAAAAAAGGCGAACTTGAAGTCGTTGTTGACTTTCCTTATCCGTCATTGGATAATGGCCCCTGGATCGGACGCGTTGAAGATCGGGAACATCCGCCCATCTATTCCGAAATCGACTCTTCAGAAAATTCAATGGCATTTGTTCGAAAGTTTCATGTCGAAATGAAAGACGGACCCATTCTCGATTGTTCTCGTTTTATCCAAATTGGCTGGAATCACAAAACGCCTTGCCAATTTGATTTTGAGTTGCCAACGTCTGAATTTCCGGGGCAACTTCGTTTAATCGGAACATCTTCAACGCTTGAGATTTTCGCTCGATTTGCCGCTTGTTCCTGTCGTCAAGACGAAACGTTGAAATCGGTTCTCGAAAGGGGACAAATCCGATCTTATCAAAACGTTTATCTTCAAGAGTTTACGAATCCAATTCGAGACAATAAATCGCCTGAAACGTTGGAAGTTGGCAAAAATGACGAAATCTGTTCTATTCCTCCCGATTTTTCGTCTTTAACATGCGATAAACTGAAAAAAGAATCCGAACAGCGTTGGGAAGAATTTTGGCTCTCCGGCGGCGCTGTTGATCTGTCGGAAAGCAAAGATTCCCGTTGGTTTGAACTTGAACGGCGAATTGTCCTTTCCCAATTTCAAATGCGAACGAATTCCGCTGGCGATTATCCCTGTCCGGAAACCGGACTTTTGGGAACCGATCCTTGGCGGGGACAATTTCATATGGAAATGATTTGGTGGCATTTGGCTCATTATTATCTTTGGGGACGTTCCGATTTTGCGAAGCGAAGCGTTTCCTCTTATTTTCGCTTCAGTGAACCTGCTCGTCAGCTTGCAGAACAATTGGGGTATTCTGGATATAAATGGCAAAAATCGATTGGGCCGGAAGGACGAACTGCTCCCTGGACAGGAAATCAGGTTCTTCTTTGGAAGCAGCCGCATCCGATCTTTTTCGCCGAATTGGAATATCGGATTCAGCCGACGGCAAAAACGCTCGAAAAATGGGCGGATATAATCGACATGACTGCCGAAAATATGGCTGATTATCCGAAAATTGACGCTCAGGGAATGGCTCATCTGACTCCGGTTATGCCGCCAAGCGAACAGGGAATAACTCATGATACCGTTTTTGATCTGGCTTATTGGCGCTGGGGACTTGATAAAGCGAATGAATGGCGGGAAAGAATGGGAAAATCCCGAAAGTCGCATTGGGATGAAATTCGTAAAAATCTGGCTCCGCTTCCCATTAACGAAGACGGTTTTTTCGTTCATTCGGCTGAATGGTTTGATACCTATAGCAAAAGAAACTGGGAACATCCCGATCCTGTTGGCGTTTTAGGAATGCTTCCGCCAATGGAAGGCGTTGATTCGAATACGGCAACGCGAACTGTAAAAAAAATCTTTAATGAATGGCAATGGGATCGTTGTTGGGGTTGGGATTTCCCTTGGGCCGCAATGGCTGCCGCGCGAACTGGACAACCGGAGCTTGCTTTGGAAATGCTTTTGAATGATTCGCCGCGAAATCAATATGATGAACGAGGCGTTAACGTTGGCGGTCCCTGTCCTTATCTTCCCGGAAACGGCGGATTGCTTTATGTCATTGCTATGCTTTGCGCCGGTTGGGACTCGCCGCTTTCCTCTGAAGAAAATGGATTACCAAATGCTCCGGGCTTCCCCAATAACGGTCAATGGTCTGTTCGTTGGGAAGGGCTGCAAAAAGCATTATAATTGTTTCCCTGTCAACTATCAATTATGAACTATCAATTATCAACGCTCCATTTTCAACTCTCTATTTTCCAATTTCAACTCTCAATCTCTGGGTTTCCGCGAAATATCAATAAAAACGTTATTTACAGTTTGACAAACCTTACTTTTTTCGCATTTTGGCGATTGAACCATTTAAAACAAGGAATCTTTATGAAAAATTTAGTCGCAACTCTTTGGATACTGCTTCTTTTGACCTCTCCGATGGCAGCAGAAGTCAAGATTTGGCCTGTTCCGGAAGGAGAACCGCTCAGTTCATTTTGGGACGTCGAAATCAATGGACAAAACATCGGCGTTTTAACGGCTCGCACAGCCGACCCGCCTTTTGAAAAATATCATTATGGCGGAGAATACGCCTTTCTTTCGGTCGATACAGACGAACCGATTGTTCTGAAAATCCGCGAGAAAACAGATCGTTCGACCGATAATCTGACGATTCGTCCGCTGTCGCTTGGACTTGTTGCAGAGAAAAAGAACGACGGTTCATTTGATATCACAATTGCGAACCCTTGTCGTTTTTCCGTTGAACTTAATGGTCGAGAACATCCGTTATTGATCTTTGTTAACCCGCTGGAAAAAAATGTCCCGCAAGCTGGCGAGAATGTTATTGTTTATGGCCCCGGGATTCATGAACCCGAGGACGGACGGATTTCTCTCGTTGACAATCAAACGCTTTATCTTGCCCCTGGCGCCATTGTTCATTGCGGCATTCAGGTCAAAGGGAAAAATATCCGTATTTGCGGACGCGGTATCATTGACTCCAGTCGTTGGGAATGGCGACATGGCCCGACCGATCATGTTATTTCCATTCGCGACTCGAAAAACGTTTCCCTGGAAGGAGTTATCATTCGCGGCCCTTCCCATTGGACCGTTGTGCCTGTTCACAGTGAGGACATTTCGATTCAGAACATCAAAATCTGTGGCGGTCGAGTTCAAAACGATGACGGCATCAATCCATGCAATTCGCAAAGGGTTCAAATTTCTGACTGCTTTATTCGGACTGACGACGATTGTATCGCGATCAAAGGACTCGATAACAATTGGGGGAATTGCGAAGACATTACGGTTGAAAACTCCGTTTTTTGGTGTGACCGTGCCCGAATTGTTCTCATGGGACACGAAAGTCGCGCTCCTTTTATGCGTCGCATAACGTTCCGCAACTGTGATATTATTCATTCTCAGTCACGCAATTTCCTTTTGGAACCGGGCGAAAATATGCGTCTTGAGAACATTCTGCTTGAAAATCTGCGCTTTGAAACGGGGCTT
Organism: Planctomycetia bacterium; assembly: GCA_030527205.1. Lineage (GTDB taxonomy): Bacteria > Planctomycetota > Planctomycetia > Pirellulales > Thermoguttaceae > JAUNBG01. The sequence continues at coordinate 4,232 of JAUNBG010000062.1, read as the reverse complement.
GAAAACGCCTTGAATTCCGAAGCAATGGTCGATGCAAAGACTCTTCGTTTTGATATTGATACGCCCGCAAAAGAAAATTGGCTTTTCGTCGGACGTCCTGTCGTCAATCGGTATATGCAGACCCAGGTTCCCGGTTTTATTCGCGATTGTACAATTCGTAACATAAGCGTCACAGGACCTGTATCTTATGCTGGCATTCTTTTTTCCGGCGCTGATGACGAACACACAACCGACGGACTTTTCATCGAAAATATCATTCTTTTCAACGAAAAAATGCCAACCGATTCCCCGCGTCTGCATTTTGGTGATCACCTCAACAACGTTGAAGTTCGATAACCTGAACTCGCCCCCCCATTTAACCTTTTGAAAATTTGTGCCCGTTCACGGCGATTTTTTCCTTTTGCGCGATTGAGTTCGAAATTCCTTTGAAAAAAGGATTTTCGCGCAGCGGCGCGGCGAACAGGATAAAAGCTTCCAAAACGAATCTTTTTCCAATGAAACCGCCGTTTTAAAAACGATTTAAATAACGACAAAATAGGAAGTTCCAAAAAAAATAGCGTTTTTGTATTTCCGCTGCGCCGCGTCGTTGCGCGAAAAATTTCAATACATTACAAAGGTCGGGGAAAACGCTGTATATTTAACAGCGGCCGCGATTTGGGGAATTCGACGAAGTTCCCGTGAACGGGTTCCAGTGAGGACTCTTCCTGATTCCAACTCCACAGTTCAACAAGAGTATAAGCAAAGAGTTGAAGCAGTAACGTTGCCTCCATACATTCAAGGTTGCGGACTTGAGGCTTACCGATTTGCTTAAGTTGTTAATATTCCAATTGATACTTGACCTGACAACCGGCAGCTCGAAATCCAGATATAAAACGTCGAGGGGTTAAGGCAAAGCATGAGTCCCCTGATAATCGTCTCAAAAGGTTTGCGTGTCGTCTTGACAACGGCGTTGCTAAGCGTTATAATGAAATGGCTGAACCAAGAGTTCGCGTTATACGTGTTGTTGCTCATCCTTGAGATTCCTTTAGTTATCGTTTTTTTGTCTATGCAAACAACAAAAGGGGCTCTTGTTTTCAATACCAGTTTTCTAAGTTTCCTCAAATTTTTTTGAATGCGCAGTTTTGTTAAAACAACAATAATAAAAGGAGATTCGTATGAAAATCAAATGTGTTTTGATGACTTTATTGTTTCTGTTTCTTGCTTTCGCTGTTCAGGCGGAAGACAAGGGCGTTGGAACCAATGAACTGTTCAAAGGTCCTGTTGGATTGCAACTGTATAGTTTGCGCGACATTTTTTCCAAAGACGTTTTGCTCGGCATGAAATTGTCGGAAGATTTTGGTTTTAAATATGTTGAACTTGCGGGAACCTATGGACTTTCAACTCAAGAAATGATCGAGTTGCTGAATAAACATCAACTTGTAGCCGTTGCGGGTCATTGGGGATTCGATCAGTTCAAAAACAATCCGGAAGCCGTTGCCAAAGAGGCGAAAGAACTTGGTTTGAAATTTGCCGGCGTCGCCTGGATTCCTCATGAAGGCGAATTTGACGAAGCTGAGGCTCGCCATGCCGCTGACGTTTTTAATAAGGCGGGCGCTGTTCTGGCTAAAGAAGGAATTCAATTTTATTATCATAATCATGGTTATGAATTCCAACCTTTTGAAGACGGAACTTTATTCGATCTTCTCGTTCAACAAACCGATCCGGAATTGGTTTCTTTCCAAATGGATGTTCTTTGGACTGTTTTTCCCGGTCAAGATCCGGTTGCTATTTTGAAAAAATATCCCAACCGTTTTTCTCTTTTTCATTTGAAAGATTTGAAAAAAGGGGTTGAAGGCAATTTGACGGGCGGAACTTCTGTTGAAAATGACGTTCCGCTGGGTTCCGGACAGGTCGATTATCCCGCTTTACTTAAAACGGCCCAGGAAATCGGCATTCAATACTATTTTATTGAAGATGAATCGCCAACCGTTTTGGAACAAATTCCCGTCAGTTTGAAATATCTTGAATCGATTCAATGGTAAGCGATAAAACCTGAAGGAAGTTCCAAAAAGAAAGGATCCTTGTGTTTCCGCTGCGCCGCGCGATAAATTTTATAAAAATGATTTTCGCGCAGCGGCGCGGCGAAGATGATTTTGTTATGTAAAATATGAAAATCAACGCAAACCAAAACGAGCAATGTAAATAGATATTTTACTGAAACGGCCGTTTCAAAAGAATGTTAAAAAAATATTTCCGAAAGTTATGAAAACGCCCTTGCGTTTCCGCTGCGCGAAAATTTCCAATATCGTTGCAAAAATCGGGAAAAACGCAATCAAGAAAGAACAAAGATGAATTTTTTGTTAAACTTTCGATTACGAATGTTTTTTTTCTGTGTGTTTCTATCTGGAACCGCTCTTTGGATATATTCCTTATCAATGGAATATTATACTGATCCCGCGAAAATGGAGGAAGTTGCGCGGCAAGTCGATCTTTCTCCTGAGAGCAAGATCGGAAGAGTCGAGTATTGGGAAGCTCGAAAATCCTTGGAAACCAACAAAAGAAAATATATGGATTTGGGGGCAGGTCTCATGATCGCGTCCGGATTGCTTTTTGTTTTTTTGCTTTTTCAGCGAGTTAAGACCGTTCGCGACTTGAGTCGAGTCCGCTCATTGAAACCGATATGGCTCATTGGTCTGACGTATTTCGTTTGGTTATCCGGTCACTTCTGGATCCAGTGTTATTTAAATTTTCGACAATCGCGCGGCGATTTCCCCTGGTTTGCTGATTCCATTCTTATCCCTCTTGTCGAAGTTTCTATCCTGATTGATTTTAGCTGCATTCTTCTCCTGATTCTCTTCATGATCAGCCTGCCGAACAGTCGAAGTGGCGTTCCCATTTTCGTTCGAATTCGTCGATGTTCGTTTTCCAATATTTTCTGGGAACTCTTTTTCGATGGACTTCTTTTCGTAACTCTTTATCTCTCAGGAATAATGATTTATTACGGAGTTCACGGATTTATTCTTGTGTTCTTGTTTATGGATTATCTTATGCTTTCGTTGCGTGCCGGAAAACTTACCGAAAATGATTAAAGAATCAGGGAAAACACATAACCGACACACAGAACAACCTCCGACCTTTCTGGGCGAAAAGCAAACGACAGAATTTGATAAACAGCCGTTAAAGTCGGTTTGTCGAGCGAACTTACAGCTGGCTTAACAGATAGCTTCGCATTTTGGTCCGCGGGGAAAAAAATCTGTCAATTTTATCGCAATGGTTCATCTTGCTCTCGCTTTTGTGACTCTCGGTAAATTCTTTGAATAATATGTTTTACTGTACTTTCGCCGATTTTTCTTTTCGGGGCACAGAATCGTGTTTTGTAATCGTTATAACCGTGGGTAGATCGACTTCAATTTAGTTCTTGCGTCGTCGGTCGTGAACTGCCAATCGACGACGGTTTGGCGTTCGTTCCGATCAACGTTCCAAGCTCGTAACCCTTTTCACGCGAAAAAAACAGCTGAAATCTTTAATATTAGTATGTCAGATTTAATCGACGGCTTCAACGATTTTATCGAAAAATTTTCAGCGAATGAAAAAAAAGTATGAAAAATAGTCAATAAATCGATTGACGTCGCCAATTGAATCTGGTATGCTACTGGTCAGAGAATTGCGGCGACTCTTTCGCGTGAAAGGGAAAATTCGCCGTAAACGGTTACAAAATAAAGACCATTTGTAAGACAAACGTTTTTTATGTAAATGTTACAATATATTTTTGTTGTAACGTTTTGTCGTATATCGAATCATCTGAGTCTTACCGATACAAAATAACCGTCTTAATGGAGCGATTTTATTATGTCGAAACAAGATTATAACGTTTTAATGATACATAATCACGAACCGGGCTGGGAGAAAGAGTGGGGGCGGATCGTGGAAGTTCTCTATGGCTTGTCCTCATCTTTCGAACAAGAGGACGAGGTCAATGATGATGATAATGATGTAATGCAGTCAACGGAAAATACGATCATTCGGAAAACGCTTGAGATAGCTGACGAATTTCCGGATGAGGATAATCATAATTTCGATGACTGCTGCAACCCCGAGATTTCCTCTGTGGAAGACTTTTCCAACGATGATTCAGGTCCTCGGTACAGAAAGGAACAATATAAAAATAGTCCGCTGTACAGAGCTTGTAAAAAAGTAATTAGTCGCCCCTGAAAAAGGCGCGTTGAAGATAAATAGTCAAGCGATTTCGGCGT
>JAUNBG010000093.1 GCA_030527205.1 Planctomycetia bacterium | reverse complement strand
GATTTTCCCGAAATATGTACGCCGCGAGACTTTATTTTAAAATACCTGTCTTAACGATACTTTATTACGAAGAAGTTTTTATGGAAAAATGTGTGATTTATGGAGCAGAAATCCCATTTATGTCGCAAGAGTCAAATGTCCGAACGTTGAATGTGATGCCATCCTTTGTGAAGAATGCCATAAAAAAGTTCGGGGGAATGATAATTTTCAATGTCCTGTATGCAATCGTACTTCAAAGAGTGTCCTTAAACAAAATGCTGATACAAAGACGAGAGGTAATCTTTATTGACAGCCAATTCCCATTCGGTGAAAGACAGCACTGACGGTTCCGTTCGGATATCGTTTGGACCAAAGGAAGCCATTGTTTTCAAGGATATCAACGGCCTGCGTGACCTTGGGTGAAGCGATGTCTTCAATAACTACTCCATAGCCGGTTTGAAGGACGTTCGCTTCAAGCAGTTTTAAAAAGAACTCTTTGGCAAATTGCGGGATGTCCGACTGCAATACATTTTGCCGATAGTTATTCATGAGCTGCTCTTCCATATGGTGATCGTTCATGACTCCAAAGACAAAAGCAGTCTTGTCAAGCAGAACACCTTTAGCGGCATTGAATCCTTTGGCGAATTCGGCGGAGCAGTTGGCAGGAGGTTTTGTGGCATCAATAATACACAGTACCTCTTTGATCTTTTGATCGTTCATGGATACACCTTTTATTGAATAAAAACCGCACGGCCTCAAGGGTACAACCGCCGGGAGTAACCTCCAGACGCCCAACCGCAATAAGGCCGTGTGTGCGGTTATATTAAAACGTTTGAATGAATAGACAAACACAACAAACGAACGCGACAGACGGGTTATCTACCGCCTTTAAACAATAAATACAAAGAACGCAATTATGTTTTCAGAACAACATATTCCCGACCGCGTTTGATTTCACATTCCTGTCTTTCACTGTATCTTCTTCTGAAAGTGTTCCACAAAGTAAGGGAGATGTTGGGTCGTAAAGAGATGTATTTTTCAGTACCGTCTTCAGACTGCTGTTTGCATAGCAATACAGGCAACCATGACGGCAGGTATTATAAGCACCGATGTCAACACTTTCAACACAGCCACATTCAGAACGTTGGTTTTGATCTTTGCTCAACAGCAACGAGATACCAGTCAGTTGCTGTAACAGACGAAGATTAACACAAGCGGCACCGGGGATTCCATAGCGTTCAAGACTGTTTTCCTCGGCACAAGTGTCAATGACAAGATTGTTTTCCTTTGCGATCTGTCGGAATGCTTCAGAAAGTCGGACAAGAGCGTTTTCGGTAAAAGGGATAATTCCAGCCGGACTGATTCGCTTCTCAATTTTTCGGTAGAAATCCAGAAAACTTATGGTACAATGTCGAGTCGCACCACGAAGTCTTTCAGCAAGTTTTCCGAAATATTCTACATGATATTCGATCGAATAACGTTCGTTAAGAAAAACAGGATCATATCGCCATATAACACGTTCTGGTCCAATTCGATTCGAGAGACGTAAAAAAAACGGAATAACAGATTCATTTTTTGAAGGAACATTAGGTTCAATATCTGTTCCGTAGGAGTTCAACGTAAATTGAAAATAGAAAGTATATGCGGACAGTTCATTCAGGCGGTCAAACATTGGTGCCGGATTTTTAGACCAAAAGACTATTCCGTCAACGACATTTGGAGAAAGTGAAATTCGACTGACCTGACGCGCGTTCATTGGATTACGGAGCAGAACAAAACCTTCTCGTATTCGCTCATAAAACCAATCCGAATAGAAAGCCGGAATATCGGTTCTTCGACTTGCGCTGATAATCATAGAGTTACTTCAATTCATAAATCCATTGAAAACTAGTGCACTTAATTGCACATCCAAAACAGGGAGACAAATCATCAATCAAATTAGAATAAAGATTGGAACTTGTATTGTGAAGTTGAATGGGGGCTTTCACCAAATCACTGGTCAAGCGAAAACTTTTTTCAAAATGAAAACATTTATCAGTCTTCACAAAAGGATTTCCATTATCTTTCCCAAGGGAAATGTAAGATCGTAAAGAGTTCTGCAGTTTTGAAAACCAGAAACGTCCCTTATCATCATAAAATACGTCGTTAAAAATAAAAAGTGAAGGTGAGTTTTCTTTTTTTCTTGAGAAAAGAAGTTCAGCTATTCCACTACATAAACAATCAATGGTTTCGTCAGGAGTGCTTCTTTTTAAATTAGAAAGAAGATACCCCATAACGATTACATTTGCAGACGGAAGTTCTAAAAAAGATTCATTACATGAACATAAAGCCTGTGCAAGTTCAGTTTCTCGATCAAAGTGAATATTATATTTTCCAGAAAAATAATTCACGACCCTGTCGTGTATTTTACGCCAAAATATTTCACAATCAAAGCCGTAATATGATATTGGCTTGTTTCCTGATTTTTCTTCGATTGCCATCAGATCTGGAACTCCTCCACATCCTAACGAAACAATCTGAAAATGTGGATAACATTGCAAGTCAATTTGATCTAAAGCGTACTGTATTTCAGAACTGTACTTACAAGAATACTTCAGAATGTAATAATCTAAAAGTTTCTCGCAATGATAATCCCGACGAATACTTTGTTGTGGTTTATTGGGATAATGGATTGCATCCATACAACTCTTGCAGCAATCCAAACAATATTTCGTACAGGCATTGGCGTTTCTCTGTGAGCAATACGGACAATCGTTAGTGGTGAATTCGTTCTTGCAATAATCTATCAGAGTCGTAATAAGTGACGACGGAGATTGATCTTGTGTTAAATCAGGAGGTGAAAAAAACTCCATCAAGCATTCCTCAAAAAAACGCATTATAAAAACAAACCGGTAAAACGATAAAGACAGATCAATTATACCAAAATCAAAAAATAATGCAATATGAGAGGAATGAATCTTTATAAAAAAATCCATTTCGCAAGTCGGCTTCGGTGACATTGTTGCGGATCGGCTTCAAAGCAGAGCAAGACCGAACGATACTCTCGGCAGATTTTTGCGGCGCGGACTATTTCGTCTTGAACGTTCGGAAGAATAATT
>JAUNBG010000061.1 GCA_030527205.1 Planctomycetia bacterium | reverse complement strand
TACAGATTATATTAAAGCCTGACTTAAGCAATTAAGTCAGGCTTTTTTTATGCGCCGAGATAAATTCAGTTCAATAGACATTTTCCTTGAATTTTCTGAAATGCAGCGATTTATTGAGCTGAATTACCAAAGTTTATGCGGTGACGAAGAGGAAGAATCTAAGAGTCGGCTTTAAAATTGTTCCTCAGCTTGTTTTTTGAGTTTGGAAATGTTACAATTTATTATGAAATATTTTTGAAAGTTTTTGGAATTACTCGAAGAAAAGTTGCGACTTTTGAGCACAAAGTCAAAAAATTCGACAGCACGTCGGGATATATCGATCTTTTCTGGAAGGGCATGATCATGATTGAAATGAAATCCCGAGGAAAAGACCTTCATAAGGCTTACGAACAGGCTCGACAATATGCGGAAACGCTGCCAGTTCATGAGCTTCCCAAAGCGATTCTTATTTGCGATTTTGAGCATTTTCATTTTTATGATTAAGATAACGATAATGCAAAAACGGTTTTTAAAATCGAAAAATTGGTCGATCATATCGAATTGTTTACTTTTATGGCCGGTTACCAGAAACGAATTTATAAGGAACAAGATCCGGTTAATATTCAGGCCGCTGAATTAATGGGGAAAATTCATGATCGTCTGAAGGAAGTCGGCTATACAGGGCACGATTTGGAAGTTTATCTCGTTCGACTCCTCTTTTGTATGTTTGCCGACGATACCGATATTTTCGGTAAAGACGATTTTCTCCATTATTTAAAAGAACGAACGGCGGAAGACGGGTCCGATTTAGCGCCGAAGTTGGACGAGTTTTTTTCCATTTTGAACGAACCGGAGGAAAAGCGGCTGAAAAATCTGGACGAACAGTTGAGAGCGTTTCCGTATATTAATGGAAATCTGTTTGCGGAATCGCTTCGTAAAGCGTCGTTTGATTCCGGAATGAGAAAAGCGTTGATCGAATGTTGTGAACTCGATTGGGGAAAAATTTCGCCGGCTATTTTCGGAGCAATGTTTCAAAGCGTTATGAATCCGACGGAACGACGAAATCTGGGCGCTCATTATACAAGCGAAAAGAATATCATGAAAGTGATTCATTCGCTGTTTCTCGACGAACTTTGGGATGAATTTCGTTGCATAAAAAGCGTCAAAAGCGGAAAAAAACAGCGTCTGAACGCCTTTCATGACAAAATAGCCTCCTTAAAATTTCTCGATCCGGCCTGCGGCTGCGGAAATTTTCTCGTCATTACTTATCGAGAGTTGCGGCTTTTGGAAATCGAAATTTTAAAAGAACTCTATTCGAAAGAAAAATTTATTGATATTTCCATTTTTTGTAAAATTGTTGTAAGTCAGTTTTACGGAATTGAAATAGAAGAATTTCCTGCTCAAATTGCTCAAGTGGCGCTCTGGATGATGGACCATCAAATGAATCTGAGAGTCAGGAACGCTTTCGGTCAATATTTTGTTCGTATTCCTCTCAAAACGGCGCCGTCGATTTGTTTTGCCAACGCGATTCCTATGCATTGGGAAGAACTGGTTCCCCCAAAAGAACTCAGCTATATTTTGGGCAATCCGCCGTTTGTTGGGTTTACTTATATGTCGCCGTCTCAAAAAACGGATATGACGCTCGTATTTCCTGAAATAAAAATGCTCGATTATGTTGCTTGCTGGTTTAAAAAAGCGGCGGAATATATTCAAGGAACAAAAATCGAAGTCGGATTCGTTGCGACAAATTCCATTTGTCAAGGCGAATCAATTGCTCCGTTATGGAAAATGTTGTTTGAGCAATTTAAAATTTCCATTAATTTTGCTCATCAAACGTTTAAATGGAGCAATGAAGCCCGAGGAAAAGCAGCGGTTTATTGCGTTATAATCGGCTTTTCTCAAATCGCCAGAACGTCTAAGAAACTTTTTATTTACAAAACAGTTGTTTCTGAACCTCAGGAAATAGAAGCTCAACAAATTAATGCCTATTTGGTCGACGCCCCCAATATTATGGTCGAAAGTCGAAACAAACCTCTTCAGCCCGACGTTATTCCCATGGTTTACGGGAATAAAGCGACCGACGGAGGCTTTCTGATCTTTAATGACAAAGATTATAAGGAATTTATTCAAAAAGAACCGCTTGCTCAAAACTTTTTTCGTCAATATGTCGGTTCGGATGAATTTATCAACAATACAAAACGCTGGGTTTTATGGCTGGTTGGTTGTTCTCCCAACGATTTACGTAAAATGCCTTTAGTAATGAAACAGGTTGAGTCGGTTAAAGAATTCCGATTAAACAGCAAAAAAAAAGCAACTCAAAATAAAGCGTCCATTCCTTATTTATTTGACGAAGTTCGTCATCCGGATACAAATTATCTTTTGATTCCCCGAGTTTCTTCGGAACGTCGTTATTATATTCCGATCGGATTTATGGATAAGAAACTCATTTCTTCTGACGCAAATCATATTATTCCAAACGCGACGCTTTATCATTTTGGCGTCTTAACTTCGGCGATTCATATGGCCTGGACGCGATATGTCTGCGGACGACTTGAAATGCGTTATCGTTATTCAAAAGACATTGTTTACAATAATTTTCCCTGGCCGGAGCCGAACGAAAAGCAAAAAGCGGCGATTGAAATTGCGGCGCAAGAGGTTCTCGACGTTCGGACTCTTTTTCCTGATTCAAGTTTGGCCGATCTTTATGATCCGAATACAATGCCGAAAGAACTTCTCAAAACGCATGAAAAACTGGATCGTTTGGTTGAAAAAGCGTATCGAAAGGAAAAATTTGAATCGGATGCCAAACGCGTCGCCTTTTTGTTCGAATTGTATCAAAATCTGACAAAATCGTTGCCCAAAACTAAATAGTCGCCTCAGAAAAACGCCCGTCGACTCGTAAAACGGAACGCGAAACCGAAAACGTCCGTCGAAAACGCAAGCGAAACGACGTCGTAAACGCCGACGCAGGACGGTCGAACCGATCATCGGACATATGAAAAGCGATACTCGGTTAGGTCGTTGTTTTTTAAATGATTTAATTGGCGACGCGATGAACGCAAAACTTTTCGCGGCTGGAATGTGTATGCGCAAGTTATAGAATTTGTTTGCTTTAGGGGAGTTTTTTCGCTTTTTTCGAATTAGCGATTCTATTCCAATCTTTTTTTGCGTCTTGGAAATGTTCGCCGGTTCGAACCGAAACGTTTGTTGTCGCGTAAACGCCGAAAGCGCTTGACGAATTATCTTCAACGGGAGTTTTCTGGAGCGACTAATTATCAACTCTCAACTCTCAACTATCAAAAAAACTTCGCTTTTTCTTACTTTTTTCGCGATAAAAGAGTTGTAAACGAAGGATACGGAACAACTGGATTCCATATCGACGAAGATGTAAAATGAGCTTGCAGGTCTGACGAATCGGAATCAAACATCGGGAATACTTTTTTCTGTTTTTATATTCAATCGTTGACGTCAAGCTGTTTTCGTTTATCGGAAAAAGCGGCGGAACGATCACCATTTCCCGAATACCAATCCAGCCCTGACACAAAGCCGTATCGAAAAGCCATTGAATCTTCCTGGTTTTTGCCAAAAAAGTTTCAGCGCCCTTGCGATTGATCAAATAACAAGCGGCGCTTGTCATTCCCTGAATGGCCGTTGACAATTGATATCCGCCTTTCAATGTTTGAAACGGAACCGTTTGATGTGAATAATGAAACAAGCGTATCAAATCCCAACAATCAGACAGAGTCAAAAGTTCGTTAAGAACAGCTTTCGCTTCGTAACCAGGCGAAACATCGTCCTCACAAATCAGCGCATATTCCTTTTGCGAAGCAAGAAATATCTTTAACGCCTTGATATGACTTAAATAACAGCCAACTTCGTTCGGCGTGATATCCCGACGAAGATGAAAACGCAATCGCCATTTGCAAAGGCTGACCGATAATTCGTTGAAATCATGTTCATCAACCCTTTTTCCATGAATTGCCGCAACTCTTGTTATTGGTATGCCCGCAATGCTAAAATCTCGAGTTATCCGCTCTATCCGTTCCGTCGCCTGATCAAGATTGATAACAAAAATACCTAATCGGTTCCAAAGTTCTTTGTATTCTTGACATGAATCATTGTTTCGTTCTGCAACTTCGGCCATGCTACACTTTTTTCCAGTTACTTATTCCTGAGTTTTGCAAAAGAGATTAGATAATTGGGATAAGAAAAAATTGCGTTCAGGAAGTTTTAAACCTGTTTTTTACAATAAACTCAATTCAGAAAGCGTTGCCAAAACAGTTCCTGCGGATGAGAGGTTCGCGTTCCTGAGGGGGGCAGGACTTCCTTCAAATCTGTTGAAAACTCGAACTCAAAAGGGGTTGCAAGCTCGTCTTTTATGCGGTTTTGAGCCTGAAGTCAGCGTTATCAACAGATTTGAACAAAGGGAATAATAAAGCGAATAACAAAGGGAATAATGATTAATGCATCATTTTCTTCAAAGTCGGCGCCAGCATGAAAACGAGAAGTCCGGCAACCAACGGAGCAAGCGTCATAATAAGGAAATAATCGGCCATTCCGTTTTCCGATCCGAAAAAGAAAGCAACGCGACCGGATCCGCCCGCTTCGCTTGATCCTAAAACAGCCGCTAATTTTCCAGATAAATAACCGGCAACAGCGCTGGATAAGAACCAAATTCCCATTAATAAAGAGGCGTATCGAGCCGGGGCCAGGCGGGAAACCATCGAAAGGCCAACGGGCGAAAGACATAATTCGCCCAATGTACAAAAGACATAAGTTGCCAATAACCAGTAAGCGGCCGCATTGCCTCCCGTTTTCTGCGATTGAATCGCTCCGGCAATCATAAACATATAAGCAATCGAGAGAACAATCAGACCAATGCCAAATTTGATTGGAGTCGACGGTTCAAGATTTCTTTTTCCCAAAAAGACCCAAAGTCCGGCAAAAAGCGGGGCAAAAAGAACAATTCCCAACGGATTGACCGATTGATACCAAGTTGCGGGAAATGTATAAATTGTTTTCTCTGCATCTAAATTATCTTCGCGCTCTTTGGCAAATGCCTTTTCGCGTTCCATAATAATATCCTGAACGAACCCTTTTTTCAAATTGTCCCGTTGAACAATAAGTTCGGCCTTTTTTTCTTCGGGGATATTCTCGAACTCTGTCGGAAATTTTTCCTTAAGACGTTCTTCTGCCAAAGCGTCTATTTCTTCAATTTCCCGCTTCCCTTCTGCCAACAAAACCGACATTGACGGAATGGTCAACCCCAACGGTTCAAGCCCGGCATTCTTTCGAGCTTCTTCTGCTTTTTTAATGGCCCAAACCGCATTTTCTATTGAATACTGGACAGATTTTGAAGATTCGTCATAAACGGTAACTCGCTTGATCAGTTCCGGATTATTTTTTCCTTCGTTCATCAGAAGTTTTTTCGCTTCTTCAATTTGAAGATCAATGCCATTGAGAGAAGCTTCGGCTTTAACAATATTTGTTCGAACATTTTCAAATGCCAAAAGAGCGTCCGTTTCGTCTTCGTTGGCCAGAAAAATATTGCGTCCGATTTTCAAATTAATTTGTCGATTCGTCTCTTTTTTGGCAAAAGTATTCAACGAAGAGCCAGCTTGTTCAAAGACGGACCAAAAGGCAATACAGAAAAAGGATAAAATGAGAATAACCGCAATTCGATCAATATCTTCCCGTCCCAAAGGTCTGTTTTGTTCAAAATCATGAATCTTTTTTTCTTCCAATTGCTCTTCCGTTAAGGAAGAAGGATCTGCTTTTTTGGGAGGAATGAGTCCAATATGCCCTAGATATTTGGGACGGAAAAAGGAATAGGTACAAAGACCAAAAATCATTCCCAAAGCGGCGGTCAAAAATCCCCAATGCCAACCGATTCGTTCCGCAATGGTTCCTGCAACGAAAGGGGCCAAAAAGGCTCCGACGTTGATTCCCATATAAAAAATCGTAAAAGCGACATCGCGTCGAGAATCATCTTTTTTATAAAGACCGCCAACCATAACCGAAATACAAGGCTTGAAAAAGCCGGTTCCAACTGTAATCAAAACCAACCCCAGCATGAACATTAAATAAGCAAGCGGATAACTGTCAAGATAAACGGGCGAGGTTGCGGCCATTCGAAAATATTCCGTAAAAAAGAGGCATAACTCTCCAATTGCGATGAGTATTCCGCCATAAAGAACCGAACGATGCTGTCCGATAAAACGGTCGGCAATAAAACCGCCAAATAAGGGAAAAAGATATACCAAACCGGTAAACCAGCCATAAAGCTCATAGGCTTCTTTTTCTGACCAACCAAACCCCGGGTTTTTGCCGCTAACTGAAAAATAGAGATACATAACCAAAAAGGCTCGCATTCCATAATAGCAGAAGCGTTCCCACATTTCTGTTGTAAAAAGAACCCAAAGCCCCATTGGATGCCCCAAAAATTCGTGCGAATGGCTCTCCAATCTTTGCGGAGTCGTTTTGCTGTTTTTGTTCATTAAAATCCTCAAGAAAATTTTTGAAAATAAAATATTTTTATATTATTGTCAAAGCGAAACTCTTTTCGAAAACATACGAATATGGAAATTATAACGGGAATTTTTTTCCGAGTAAAGAGTAATCGCTATAAAATTTATTGAGTTCTGATTTGTTTGGCGAAAAAGATTTTCATGAGATTTGAATTCTTTTTAAATAATTGAATATTATGCTTGTTGTTTAAATGGCTAACGATAACTGAAGAAACAGAATCCAAAAGGATCTTTTGAATAAGTGAAACAAAATTCAAATCGGTCGACAAATCCAGAGTCATAATGAGCAAATTTGAAAGGAAGAGCGAACTTTTCAAATCCAAGTTTGCCAAACCGAAAAGCGGTTGCCCATGATTTCTCGATATAAAATCAACATTTCAACAAAATGATTCCCCAAAAGAGAAGCGTTCGTTTTTTCATCAAAAAAAGTTGGGCATTGTCCAATAAAAGGGAACTGATATAATGTTAAAGAAAGAAACGGAAAAACTTTTTTCCAAAGATAAAATCCCTCGTAATTCAAAATGTTGGCGCGAAAAGATGACCAAACATATTTTTGTAACAGGCGGCGTTGTCAGTTCATTGGGAAAAGGGTTGACAAGCGCATCAATCGGATTGCTTTTGGAAAGTCGCGGGCTTTCCATTCGTATGCAGAAACTTGATCCCTATATCAATGTCGATCCCGGAACAATGAGTCCATATCAACATGGCGAAGTTTATGTTCTGGACGATGGCAGCGAAACAGATCTGGATTTAGGCCATTATGAACGATTTACAAGCAGTCCGCTTTCTCGAGACAGCAATTGGACAACAGGTCAAATTTATCAGCGAGTCATCGAAAAAGAACGTCGCGGCGGTTATCTCGGTCAAACAGTTCAAGTTATTCCGCATATAACGAATGAAATCAAAAGTTGCATTTCCCGTCTTTCGGCTCCCAATGTTGATGTTGTTATAACGGAGATCGGCGGAACGGTCGGCGATATCGAAAGTCTTCCTTTTCTTGAAGCAATTCGACAATTTTCTTTGGATGTCGGAAAAGAAAATTGTTTGTATATTCATTTGACTCTCGTTCCATTTTTAAAAGCGGCTCGCGAACTCAAAACGAAACCGACTCAGCATAGCGTTGGTCAACTTCGACAAATCGGTATTCAGCCCGATATTGTTGTTTGCCGAACAGAACAACGTCTTTCCAAAGATGATTGCGACAAAATCGCTCTTTTCTGTAATGTTCCAAGCAATTGCGTTATTGAAGAACTGGATGCCGATTTTTCCATTTATGAAGTTCCTTTGGCTTTGGTTGAACATAAATTGGACGACTTGATTACTAAACGACTCAACTTGACTCAAGCCGGTCAACTTGATTTAACTTGCTGGCAGGATTTTCTGCAACGATTGCGTCATCCCGATATTGAAGTTACGATTGCCGTTGTCGGGAAATATGCCAAACATAAAGACGCCTATAAATCAATTTATGAAGCTCTGGTTCACGGAGGAATCGAAAATCATACTTCCGTTAGGATTTTACGCATCGAAAGCGAAACAGTTGATCGAGAAGAAACGCAGCTTCTATTGAAAAAAGCGGACGGAATTCTTCTTCCCGGCGGTTTTGGCGAACGCGGCGTTGAAGGAAAAATCGAAGCGGTTCAAATTGCCCGCGAAAATAATATTCCTTTTTTTGGCATTTGCCTCGGAATGCAATGCGCCGTTATCGAATATGCTCGAAATGTTTTGGGAATGAAAGAAGCAAACTCAACCGAATTTGACCGCAATACGGAATTTCCTGTTATTTGTTTAATGGATGAACAACGTTCGATCGTTGATATGGGCGGAACAATGCGCCTCGGAGCTCAGCCGACAACGCTGGCAAAAGAATCGCGCGCCGCAAAAGCTTACGGAATGCTTGATATTGAAGAACGTCATCGACATCGATATGAATTTAATTATCAATATCGCGACGAGTTTATTAACGCCGGAATGACTTTTTCCGGAACGAGTCCTGACGGCAAATTGGTTGAGATTATCGAACTGGATAATCATCCCTGGTTTCTCGCCGTTCAATATCATCCCGAATTCAAATCCCAACCAACGCGACCTCATCCGTTATTCCGTTCCTTTGTCAAGGCTGCCGCTCAACATCGAGTCCAAAATGTTTTTGACAAAAAGAACTTTGGCGATTGATTTTGGAAACATCCTTTCGTCGAGACTGAAAATTGGTTTGCTTTCGTGACTCAAATCTTATTGAAAATGACTAAAAATAATATAAAAATCAATTATTAAATGACTTAAATGGAAACCTTTTTCTTTGTTTCGCCTTTCGACGAAAAATAAAATGAGCAATGTCAACCATTTCATTTAGGTCATTATTGTTGATGAGAGCAGGATTAACAACAAACAGAAACATATTTTATGGGAGAATTTGTTGTCAAAATGAGCAAACGGGCGTTAAACGATCTTGAAAAGTTAAAACAGTCAAAGTTATCGAATAAAGCCAAGGCTCTGGTTGATGTCCTCGTTGAGAATCCGTATCAGAATCCGCCTCCATACGAAAAATTGATCGGAAATCTTCGAGGATTTTATAGTCGGCGAATTAATCGTCAACATCGACTCGTTTATTTTATTGTTGAAAAAGGAAAACAACTCGGAAAATCCCATCGAAACAATATTGCGACTCAAAATACAATTGTCGTTTGCAGTATGTGGACGCATTATGAATAGAAAACGACTTTGTTTTGTCAAAAAACTTGGTCTTTCATGCTTGAGATTTGCAAATGGGTCAAAGTCCGTCGATAATCCCCGATTGTTGCGTTCGTTTTCTTGAACAACCGCGAAAATTATTGAGGCCAGGGCAAAGCCCGTTCCCTTTCTGATTTCTGTTGAGTCTGAATGCATTCTTCCTGGTTCATAAAATATAAATATTTTGACAACTTAATTAAAATCAAACTATTTTAATTGATTTATGGATTAATTTAAAATATACTGGAAGGAAGTTCTGAACCCCCCTTAGGAACGCGGGCGTCTCTTCCGCAAAAATGACTGTTTTGTGAATGTTATATAGACGTCGGTTGATTTTTCCCAAGAGTCGGGACGATTTCAGAACCAGATGCGAACGAGACGTCTGCGCTTAAGTCCTGTTTGTTCCGCGACTGGGGCAACCGATAAATAGAAATTTAACAGAACTCTGGTTTTAACGACGTTACCCAAAATGCGTTTGTTGAAAAATCTCGGTTTTTAGAACTTCCTTGGAATTGTTCGGGACAATGTTGATTGCCCTTTTTGACTATGATTTAAGAATTGTTTATCAATTTTATCTTTATCCCCTGGAAACAGCAAAGGATTCCGTTATGTATTGGAAAAAATCATCGAAAATTTTGCTTTACTCATTCATTTTCATTCTTTCAAATCTTTTATTTTCAATCCAATATTCCGAAGCTCAGGAACGTCTGACTATTGTCGCTCCGGAAGACGTCGGAATGGATTCGGTCAAATTGGCAACCATTGATCGTTTCATTGAAAAAGCGATTGATGAAGGCGAAACGCCTGGCGCGGTCATTGCGATTGGACGCGGAAGCAGTTTGGCTTTTCTTAAAGCTTATGGAAATCGTCAAGTTGAACCAACCGTCGAACCGATGACAACCGATACTCTGTTTGACTTGGCCTCGGTTAGTAAAGTCGTCTCAACTGCTCTGGCAATTCATATTCTCGCGGATCAGGGAAAACTCGATTTTGACGATCCCATTGTCAAATTTTTCCCCGATTTTGCCCCCAATGGCAAAGATAAAATAACAATTCGTCAATGCTTGACTCATGTTGCCGGTCTGATTGCTGACAACAGTATAAAAGATTATCAAAATTGTTCGCAAGATGAAATATGGGCAAATATCTGTCGCTTAAGTTTAAAGTCGGAACCGGGAGAAAAGTTTACTTATAGCGACGTTGGTTTCATCGTTTTGGGAAAACTTGTCGAAAAAATATCCGGAATGCCTCAGGATCAATTTGTTTTAACCCATATATATCAACCGCTCGGAATGACGGATACAATGTATAATCCCCCGGAAGACTTGCGACGGCGAACCGCATCGACTGAAAAACGCTATCCAGACGATTCCGATTGGATTAAAGGAGAGGTTCATGATCCCCGAGCCTATGCGATGAATGGCGTTGCCGGTCATGCCGGAATATTCTCAACGGCTTTGGATCTGTCGGTTTTAGGAGCGACTTTACTCGGTCGGGGAACTTATACGAAAAAGGACAATTCAACCGTTCAAATATTAAGCAACGAAGAGTTCGAGAAAATGATCGCTCCTCAAAGCATAATCAGAGGCATTCGTTCCCTCGGTTGGGATAAACGTTCGCCTTATTCCGGCAATCGCGGTTGGCTGATGTCCCCTTCGGCTATTGGACATGGCGGCTTTACTGGAACCGCTTTCTGGGTTGACCCGGATTTTGATCTTTTTGTTGTCTTTCTTGCAACTCGTCTTCATCCGGACGGCAAAGGTTCCGTCAATTCTTTGGCTGGTCGAATTGCCTCAATTGCCGTCGACTCAATAACCGATATTCGTGACCCCAAAGCGATTCAAATTCATAATGAAAAAGCTGTTTATCTGAGTCCAAATCGCGAAACCCCTGACAAGGACAATTTGGCGGTTTTGAATGGAATCGACGTTCTTCAACGAGATCATTTTGAGCTATTGAAAGACAGAAAAGTTGGTTTGATAACCAATCAGACTGGAATCAATAAAGACGGAGAAATGACATCGAAATTAATGTTCGAGGCGGGCGTCAATTTAATTGCCCTGTTTACGCCGGAACACGGACTTTTTGGAACGCTTGATCAAAGCAATATTGACGATATGAAAGATCCGGTGACCGGTTTGCCTGTTTATAGTCTGTATGGCGAAACGAGACGACCGACCCCAAAAATGCTTGAAGGAATCGATACGCTTGTCTTTGATATTCAAGATATCGGGGCAAGATTCTATACTTATATCAGTACAATGGCCGCGGCAATGCAATCGGCGGCAGATCATAAAATTCGATTTGTTGTTTTGGATCGCGTAAATCCTATTGGCGGAATCAAAGTCGCTGGACCGTTGCTTGATCCGGGAATGGAAGCCTTTATCGCTTTTGCTCCCATGCCGGTTCAACACGGAATGACGATCGGCGAATTAGCTTTAATGTTCAATGAAGAACAGCGACTTCAGCTCGATTTGCAGATCGTTCCAGTTGAAAATTGGAAAAGGGAAATGTATTTCGATCAAACGTCTCTTCCCTGGGTCAATCCTTCGCCCAATATGCGGAACATTACGGAAGAACTGACTTATCCTGGTTTTGGTATTCCGGAATTTACTAATATTTCTGTCGGCAGGGGAACGGAGACTCCCTTTGAGATTATTGGCGCTCCTTGGATCAATGCAAATGATCTTGCCGCGAAAATGAACGATCAAAATCTGGCGGGCATAACATTTGAACCGGTCGAATTTACGCCAACCGCCAGCAAGTATGCGGACACAAATATTTTCGGCGTTCGACTGATCCTGACTGATCGCGACGCTTTTGAACCGGTTCGAACTGGAATTGCTTTAATGCGTCAACTCAAAATCGACTATCCTGATCAATGGGATCGAAAGAATATCAATACGCTTTTGCTTCATTATCAAACCTGTCAGATGATTGAACAGGAAAAATCGCTTGAGGAAATTGAAAAAAGTTGGAAAAATGATTTGAATGAATTTTGTTTAATAAGAAAACTTTATTTGATTTATTGATTTTTCATCGAAAATACTTTTTTCGCGACTTGACAAGAGAAATAAAAGTCGAACAAAAGAATCTGGCGTTCTGTTAAATTTTTATTTTTCAGTTGTCTGTCGCGGAAAAAATAAGACTGAAACGCTGGCGTTCCGTCTGCAGCCGATTCCAAGAGTCGTCCCGAGTCCTGGGAAAAATCAACCGATGTTTGTAACATTCACAAAACATGGTCCAGACGCGAAAAAGAAAGGTCAAATCTTCAATAAATGAGTTTTTATAAACTGTATTGAAATATGTTGTTGAAATATGTTGAAACGAAAGAATCGTCAAAAATTCCTTCGCATTCAGAACTTTCGCTTTATTGTCAATGGAATAAAGCGACAATAAAAACGGACGAGGTCTTTCAGAAAAAAACAAATAGCCTGATTTTCTTCGAGTTTATTGAAAATCAGGAAATTGCTCTTTTAAGAAAGCGGAAAAAAGTTATATTCTCAAACTGTAAAGGACGGTTATTCTTTGAACAAGTTTTTTACAATTTGAGATACGCATTTTGCTAAAATATTACCAATTATTTGATTTGTCATAAAACCTTTTCAGGAGAATAATCATGAAACTTCATCAACTTTCATTGTTTTTAGAAAACAAGCCCGGGCATCTATTGAGCGCTTGCCGAACTTTGGCTGACGCGGGAATCAATGTTGAAACAATGGCTCTTGCTGACACAGAACAGTTTGGTATTCTTCGCATTCTCGTTAAAGATTGGCAAAAAGCAAAAGAGGTTTTGGAAAAAAAAGGAACCGTTGTTAAGGAAACGGCTGTTATTGCCGTTAAAGTCCCCGATAAACCGGGGGGGTTAGCCAATCTGTTAACCTGTTTCGAATCGACTTCCGTCAATATCGAATATATGTATGGATTTAATTCTCGCGCTGTTGAAGCGGCAATCATTGTCTTGCGAATGAATAATCCCGATGAAGCTCTCGAATTGCTTCAAAAAAATAATATTCATATTGTTGACAAAAATGAACTCTTTGGAACCCCTTGAATTATCGCTGTATCCCCTAAAAACAGAGCAGTCTGTTTTGTTAAAAATTTCGATTTTATCAATACAAACAGGCTGTTTTTAAATATTTGTAAAATTTCTTTATTTTAAAAACTCAAACTGTAAATGACAATTTTCTTTATCGTTCAGAGACGCATCAATGCTCAGAAAAAGGAAAAAAACAAGACATAATCCCCTTTCTCCTCTGCGGATAAATAATATTGACGATTACTTTATGAGTCAAAAACCTTCAATTTAGAAAATAAGAAAAAAATGTTAAACGCAACGGAAGGAAAACCAAATCGAAATATCCTGGAAGTTTTTGATAATAGTTATCCGGACAGGAATTACACAATTGTTCATGTTTGCCCTGAATTTACTTCGGTTTGCCCGAAAACAGGACAGCCTGATTACGGAACTCTGACTTTCGAATTCATTCCAGATCAAAAATGCGTCGAGTTGAAAAGTTTGAAACTTTATTTACAAAAATTTCGAAACGAAGGCATCTTTTATGAAAATGTGACAAATCGGATTCTCGATGATCTTGTCGCTGTTTTGAATCCGCGATTTATGCGACTGACTGCCGAATTTACGCCTCGCGGCGGAATTCATTCCATTATAACTGCAGAATATTATTCTCCTGAATTTCAATCAACTCAATCTTGTCATTGTAAACATTCTTGAATTGTTTGTTAATTCAGTGCAAAATAAGTATTTTTTGACAAATGACTATTTTAACTGTTCTCTCCTTGGTTCCCATACTCTTATGCCTCAAAGAATAAAACTCCCTGACATTTCTTTTTCAAGTTGCAACAATGTTATTATCGCTCATTTTGTTAATATGAGTATGTCTTTTTGCATAATATTCAAAATTTTTTCAAACATTATGGCTATTTCTATTTCTTTTTATTCTTTTTTTTGTTAGAATAATAACATAATCATGAATAAATGCTATCGCAGAAAAATCATTGCATCAAGGAGAATATTTATGCAACGAAAATCATTTTTGAACGCTTTTCTCTCGTCAATATCGAAGAAGCAAACGGCTCGTTATGCCAAAAGCTATATTCCTTCCCGATTATTGCGTCTCGAATCTCTGGAGGAACGCCAACTCTTGAGCGTTACAACTGTCGAATACGACCAAATTCGCAATGATTATCCCTCTTTTCAACTCTCTGAAAACATTAATGATAATAATATTATCGAACTAACTTCGTTAAACGCAACTAATTTGCAGAACGCAATCAATCTGGCCGCTCAAACCGATCTTGACGATTTGATTATTCTTCGAGCTTCGGAATCTCTGAGCGAAATTCAAATCGATTCGACTTTATCGATTAATCTGGATTCGTCAAAATCAGGGACTTTGACAATTGTGGCAGCTGAGAGCAATATGCCTATAAAACTAAACGCTGAATTTCAATCAATCTTGAATATCGAAAGCGGAATTGTCCAGATTGGCGGCTTGGAATTCTTGAGTCAGACGGCTCAATTTGATCGTTCCAATCCGTTGCCCAACAGCATTTCTGTTGCAAATAACGCTCAACTGATGACTGAAAATGTCTTCTTTAATCTTCTGTCCGAGCCTGTTGTCTGCTCGATAACAATGAGCGACGGATCAACGTTTAATAATATCGTTGAAAATCCCGATTTGACTTTTTATCAACCGACCGGTTGGGGAAGTTCCGTATTGATTTCGAGCGATCCTGACCATTTTATGGGCGATACCCAATTTGAGTCGGGACAAAATCTGTTCCTCGATTTTTCTTTGTACAATCAGGGAAATTCCGATGCAAACGATTTTGATATCTCGATAAAAATCGACGGCGAAACGATTTCAACATTCTCCGCTCTTTCTTTACAAAAATGGGAACTGAGTTCGCTCCATAATCTCGCCCTGGGACAATTGCCCGTCGGCTCTCATGTGCTTCAAATTACTTTGGATTCGGAAGCTGCGGTTGCAGAAGAATTTGAAAACAACAATCTTTATAACTTGACCTTTGAGGTCGTCGATCAATTGGATACTCCCGAATCACCGAAAAATGTCTCGTTAAAAAACAGCAATGACGCAATACAGATACTCAGTTGGGACGCTTCGCCTCATGCGACTCAATATCTCGTCGAATATCAATCTGCTGAAACTGGTCAAAACAAAACCATTTGGGTTGCCGGAACTTCTCTCGCATTAAGCGATTTGATAAACAATGAAAACAGCGTCAAAGTTACGGCGATCAATGCAAGTCATCAATCCGATCCGGCTTCGATCAATTCCCTGTCGTTCGCAAAATCGATTGAATCCGACTTGCCCTCAAATGGTTCAACTTCCCCAAACATCAGCACAACCGACCCGTATAACATCGAGTGTGAGATTAAAACCTCTGGAAATGTTGAAGTCCTGAGTCAAAATGGAATCATTGAATATGCCGCTTATCAATATGTTGATGTTCCTGATCCAATCTATTTGACTATTCTCGACAATGCTTGTAAACGTTGGGAAGAAATCATTACAGAGGGACTGCCTGCCGTTGAATATGTCGATAGGACAATTGATGATATGTTTTTGAATTTCGGCTTCGTTTATGAAGAAAGCAGTATGTTGGGCGGCGCTATTAACCTTCGATATCGACGCGATAATGGTGTCGGCTTGTCTGCAACCGGTTCCATTATGTATAATTCATATTTTTATGGGGCGAATCCGGATGAATCTTTGCAAAACAACTTTTATAATACTGTCCTTCACGAAATCGGCCATTCCCTCGGTTATGAAACTGGAACATGGGATTTACTCAATATCTATACAGAAAAACAGGAAACTCCCGGCAACTTGAGCGATTTGTTTTATACATATCAAGAAAGTGGTTGGTCCTTCCCTTATTATAATGGAAATCATGGCGCTTCGGCATTACATGATATTATGGGCGATCATATGCCCTTTGCTTCTTCGTCTGAAATGTTAATGGAAACCATTACGAGCCCCGGTTCCTATGGAAGTCATATCAGTTCGATTTATGGGACTTTTTATAACTTCTTGGGTCAGTCGGAGTTAATGAATTATTATAGTGATTTCGGATCGGGAACAACCCCGTTGAGTACTGTTTCCATCGGCATTTTAGAAGACGTTGGCTATACCGTCGATTACGCTATGGCCGATCCCTGGGGATCAATTGCTCCAACCAATCTGCAGGCTTCCGTCTTGGGAAACACTGTCTCGTTAACTTGGTCTGTCAATTCCGAAAACATAAAAGCGGACACAACCTATTCCGTTCAGCGTTTGAATACTTCCGTTGCCAATGCTAATTGGGAAACATTGTCAAGCAGCGTTACAACAACATCTTATGTCGATTCAACTGTGGCTGCGGATACCTCCTATCAATATCGGATTATTGCAAATAACCTTCAAGCTCCTGTTGTCGCCGCTTTGCAAACGGTTAATGGCAATGCGACTTTTTCCTGGAATCCTGTCAGCAGTGCTTCAAGTTATACGGTTTATGGCCTTATTTGTGATTACAATTCGGACAGCTATAACAGCATGTATTGGGTGTTGGCTTCCTCAAACACTCAAGCGACTTCATATAATAACCCATTAAGTTATGAAACTTACTTTTTGGTCGTCGCCAATGAAGCAAACCAAACCGTTTCCGCTCCTTCCAAAGCTGTTCGCGTCAGTATTGAAGCCGTTCCGCAGAAACCCGATTTAATCCCCTTTACCCCCTCGAATTGGAGCGGGCCTTTGGTCGTCAGTAATTCAAATAATGCAACAATATCGACGGAAAATTTGAACACGGAGGATAACGTTTATGTTAATTTCTGTATCGCAAATTCCGGAAATGTTGACATTGCAAATGATTTTGTCGTTACTTTGAGCTTGACTGGTTCTGCAGAAAGAAGCCAGGAATGGACGATAAACGGCCTTGAAAATTTGAGTTATGTCGACGCAACCTCTTCGGTTTGGGATTTGGGGCTGCTCGAAGCCGGTTCCTATACGATCACAATGACAATTGACTCAACTGGCGTTGTCGACGAAGAAAGCAAGGATAACAATTCTGCTTCATACAGCTTTACCATTACCGTTCTCGAAAAAGCCGACTTAATCCCCTATACTCCCCAGGGTTGGAGCGGACCTGTGGTTGTTACAAATACAACAGCTTCAACAATATCTTCCGATAATATCCTGCCTGTTGACAATGTTTATGTCAACTTTTCGATTGCAAATTACAGCAACGTTGACATTGCGATTCCTTTCGAAGTCAAGTTGGAGTTGTCAACTTCAAATGGCGTCTTGAAATCTCAATCCTGGAATGTTACTCGCCTTTCTGCAATGAGTTACGTGACTGCAACTTCGATCTTATGGGATCTGGGACAGCTCGAAGCCGAATCCTATACGGTCAAAATGACCATTGATCCAAATGACGCCATTAATGAATCGGACAAGAGTAATAATACGGTAACTTACTCGTTTGATGTTATTTCGGATGAAAAACCCGATTTGATTCCTCTGGCTCCAGAAGGGTGGAGCGGACCCATTGTCGTTGCAAAATCCGAAAATACAACAACAAGCGATACGTCATTTACTTCAAACGACAATATTTACATTAAAACGTCCGTTTTCAATGACAGTTTGTTTAATGTTGCCAAAACGTTTTATGTGGCCGTTAATGTCGATGAGGCTCATCTGAGTAAATCATATACAGTAAATGGTTTACAGGGAAATCAGTATGCGTGTACAGACAATGTTTGGAACATTGGAAAATTGTTCCCTGGAACATATACAATTACTTTAATCATTGACCGAAAAGGGGCAATTGATGAATCAAATGAGGATAACAACACAATAACTTATACATTTACCGTTTTGGAAACATCCATTGTCGTCGATTCAACCGAAGACACTGTTGATGCAACCGACGGTAAAACAACGCTTCGAGAAGCGATTGCAATGGCCCAAGCAGGCGAAACGATTACGTTTGCTTCCTCATTGGCGGGCAAAACGATCACTCTTTCCGGAGAGCAACTCGATATCAAAGATGGCATAACCATTGATGCGTCGTTACTTAGGACTGAAGGAATCACAATCAGCGGGGCGAACAAATCGAACATCTTCAACGTTACCGGAG
>JAUNBG010000060.1 GCA_030527205.1 Planctomycetia bacterium | reverse complement strand
ATTCAATCTATATTACTAGATGCCACTCTTGCTTTACCTGATTGTCAAATATCTTTGCTGTTAACTGAAAACCATATTTTGAAAATCTTTCAACGCTCAAAAGGCTTCATTAACGACTTGAGTATTTTAACCGATTTTATTTTCGTGTCAAGTACTCTTTTTATTTTTTCCTGACTTTTTCGATTCAAGCAACTTAGCGTCACTCTTTTGCGTTGAGTCAGTTTTTTAGAATTTTAACAGATCATTTCGTTCTGTCAATTACTTTTTTTATTTTTTCCTGATCTTTTTTTCCGTTTAAGAATTCACGCTTGGCAACTTCTTTCGGTCGACCAGATTTTAAGATTTTAACAGATCATTTTGTTCTGTCAACAACCTTTTTTATTTTTTTTCTGATCTTTTTTCAACTTAAGAATTTACTCTTCGTTACTTCTTTCATTCGATCAGATTTTAAGATTCTAACCGATCTTCCCGATTCGTCAACTACTCGTCTCAAAAATTTTCCTCTTTGAGCTTTCAGTATATCAACCCGTCTCGATCAGCTTTTCTCCTCGCAAGCTTAACCCTTGCAAAATCATTGTTACCTCTTAACAATTCTTCTTGCTTATTTTCTCGAAAAAATTTTTTATCTCTATATTTTGTACCGGGCCAACCTTCACTCTTCCCCCCTTTTCCTTAACGTTTGAGCAACAGAAACTCCTCAATATGAATATTGACACTCAATATTAATAACACTCCATTCTCATCTCAATAAAAGCCCCCCTATTGAATCATCAGCAAAAAATACCTAAAATGATAAAATGAATTGTTCATTTATATTAATAACTCAAATTTTTGAAAACGAAAAGAATACCGATAACAAATGATTTTTTGTCCATTGGTCAGCGGAAGCAGCGGAAATTCGACTTATATTTGCTATAAAAAAACGAAAATACTCGTCGATTGCGGTCGGAGCGGAAAACATATAGAAAACTGTTTGAGACAAATTGGAGTCGATATTCATGATATTAACGCGATTCTGATTACGCATTCACATACAGATCATACGCAATCGGCAATTATTTTATCGAAACGTTACGATATTCCGATTTACGCGAGCGTCGGAACCTGGCGGGAAATGTCGCGAAAATTTGACGCAACGAATATGAAAAGTCAGAATATTCGTCTGTTTCAAAGTTCCTCGACGCTGCTTCCCATCGATTTGGGAGATTTTGAGGCGCAATTTTTCGCCATTCCTCACGATACAGCAGAACCGGTCGGTTATCGTTTTACGAACGGAAAAATGAACGTTGCCATCGCAACCGACATTGGTCATATCACCCCTACACTCCGTAAAAATCTTTTTGGAGCGAAACTCGTTCTTCTCGAATCCAATCACGACGTTCAAAAGCTGCTCGACGGACCTTATACTCAACGATTAAAAAAACGAATTCTGGGCGACTACGGACATCTTTCCAATGATAACGCCGGTTTGTTTTCTGTTGAATTGATTCAAAATGGAACGGAACGAATCTATTTGGGACATTTGAGCCAAGAAAATAATAGTCCGGAAATTGCCTGGCGAACCGTTTCCAACGTTTTGAAAAATCATCAGCTCGACGGAAAAAAAGACGCAGAAATCTTCCTCACCCGTCGAGACGAACCAAGTCGCATCAGCCAATATTAGTATGAAAAGACGCAATTCCATAAAAATATGTTTCATAAACGGACGACATAAATAAGAGAAAAGGTTCAAATATATTGCCCCATATATAAATGAGTTCAAAAAATTGGAAAAAATTTCAAAATTTTTGTTGCAAAATGAAATGATCCGATTATATTATATAGAGTATACGAAAATCATGCGACAAACGATTCCATCAATTCATAATTTTCAATTGCATTACGAAAACCGAGGATTTATATGAAATTTTACGAAATGTTAAACTGGGGTGGGGGGGTAAGACAGTCCGTTTTGTATCTACTGAAATAACCCCCAAAATCAATTCTCATGCTAAATTTCGTAATCATTCTGCATATACGATAAAATATAATCCTCTTTGGATTTCTGCACAGAATATATTTCTTACAAGATTTTTTCAACACAAAAAACAAATAAATTTTTTGTTTCGTTTATGATTTCCCATTCTTAACGAAAATTAAAGAACAATAACTTAATAATACTTCATTATTCTTGTTTTTTGTTTTATATCGATTTTGTTTAATGGATTTCAATCTATAACAAATTTCTGTTTTACATTACATTAGTATCATACAATAGAAAGTCACGCATCATGTCAATATCTGACGAACAAGAAATTCTGGTCAATTATAATGGAAAAATCGTCAAATGCACGAAAGACCAACTGATTATAGCGGCAGCGAACGGTCAAGTTACCCCGGATACTCAAGTTCAAATTGGAAGTAACCATTTTTTGGCCCAGCAATTATCCTGGCTTACTTTCCCGAATATTCCTCCGCAAGTACCAGCTTCATTGACCCCCAATCAAGCTCAACCGAATCAATTCCCGCCGCCAGGACAATATCAACAACCTCAATTCCCTCAGCCCACGCCTTACCAACAGCCTCAATTCCCTCAGCCCACGCCCTACCAACAGCCTAACCCATATCAGCAACTCAATCCGTACCAACAACCAGTTCAGACGCAAGTTTTTCCAGTAGGACGATTTTGTCCCGCATGTGGAAATCCGTTAGTCCAAACGGCAACTGTTTGTCCAAAATGCGGAAGCGCGGTTGGCAAGAAGAGATCGGGCAGCAGATCGGGAGGTTCAGAGGAGGGAAATATAAGCCGTAAACATATGTTATAATTGCTCTTTTAATAGACGGAATCGGCATCCATAATTTTTATGCGAAACGAATAGGCCCAGCAGTTGCACAACTTATATTAGGAATAACGTTCTATGGGATGATTATAACGATTCCTTGGTCTATTATCGATATGATAACAGTCAAACAAGACGGCGAAGGAAATGATTTTATTTGAGATTTTATCAGGAACCTGGCGTCAGTATTGGATAAAATATAATTCAAATATGGATGCACAGCGTCAAGCATTCGTATTTGTCCAAACAGTTTATAGCCGGAATTTATATGGAAAGTCATAAAATCTCGCAAAATCAATTTTTCAAATCATTTGACTCGATAAAATCAAAATTCAAGATTTTGAAAACGAGTTTTGGACTTCCCTCATTATTGAGTTGAACCATTTTTATGAAACAAAGGAATTTAATGAGTCAATTTTTTTATTATGACGCTAATGGAGCCAAACATGGACCGATTACGAATCAGCAGCTTCGAACCTTAATTAATCAAAAAACTATCGTTCCGGAAACGATGCTTGAACTGGAAAATGGCGTTAAGAGAAAGGCGGGCTCCATTAAAGGTTTGTTTCCGCCTTCAGCTCCCGCTAACGCGACTCCGCAACCGCCACAGTCTTTTCCCAAACAACCGCAGCAGCAGTCATATCCCCAACAACCGCCGCAACAGCAGTCATTTCCCCAACAACCGTATCCGCAGCAGCCATATCCGGTTAATCCTTCGCCTCAATACGTTCCTGTGATAAATAATATGGATGATCAGGAAGAAGATGATTTTGATAAAAAGAAAGCGCTCAAAGAACTTCTTAAAGATTATCCCTCCGTTTCTTTGTTTTCTTTTATCGTGAAGATTGTGCAATATTTTTTTACTGGGATTATTCTGCTTTGTGGATTAATCGGTGCGTTTTATGCCTTTTTCATTATGGAATCGCCGGTGGAACATCCGTTCATTGTAGAGCTCTTGGGCCGAATCTTTGGACTTGCTCTTTATTTGGTTATCGTTGCTCTCTATGCAATGCTTACATTTTGTTTTTTCGGGCTGCTTGTCGACCTTGCTCTTGCCATCGTTCGTACCGAAGTAAATACCAGAAAATAATCGGGGGTTAACAGAATAATCCCTGATTTCTAACCCCCTAATTTCGGTCGCGTTGCGACCTTCATTACGGGCTTGATGGTTTGAACGATTTTAATGCGTCAGCCGGTAATTGCGTGACAACGTCGTTGTCGCGCAATAATGGATTTTTCGTTGAATCTTTGAAAAAACCATTCTCAGCGCTGACATTTTCCTGATCTCTCAACGGAAAAATTCATCGCAATCAACTTTCAACTTCTTCGACGCTGAATGACTCGAACAATCTGAATAAAATAACGGATCAGACGAATATAAAAACGATAAAAACGTCTCGTCCAATCAACAAGATGAAACGAACCTGGCCGGTCTTTTTTCTCACTCTGCTCAATCGTTGAAATCGCCCCAGATTCGTTGGCAAAAACAGCGTCCGGAACAACGGAAGTTTCTTTGATCTTACAACGACCTTTATATAACGCTGTATCATAAAGAAGTTTCAGTGGAACAAGCGTCGTCAATCACATTTCAACAACGCTTCAACAATTCAACAACGCTTCGCTGTATTAAATAGTCGCCCCTGCCCTTTAGAGCCGTTGCGGACGAGACGTCCGCGATCAGTCCAGTTTTCGTCAGCCGTTCGACATTTTATTCCGTTTCTTTGGAAATGTTGAGAATAATGTTACGCAATAAACGTTCGGCGGCTGGATTGGTTTCGATGTTTTCGCGAATGAGGAACGAGTTTAAAATAACGGTTCCTTTGCCATGCGGATAGACGGCCAAAGTCAGCCCCGACGAATAATCCTGCGACGCCTTGATCGCTCCAGCAACCGCTTCTGTTGGGGCAACTGTGTCTTGAAACCAAAGATCCGAAATCAATTCTCGATAATATTGATTGTCCATTAATCCTCCAGACGGAAGTCCTTTGAAAAATGAATGTTTTTTCGACCATTCGTCTTTCTGATAGAGCCAACTCCAAATGCTGTCAAAATGCCCCTTTTCATTTAAAAAGAGCGTCTGGATTGGATTGTTCTGCCCCTCAAAGACCGCCGGACAGAGGAAAATAATCGTTGCTCCGGCCCGAACAGCCTCGTCCAATTGAACGGCGTCAAGACCAGCGCTGTTCTCTTTGCCGGTAACCAAAATCGTATCGTTTTCTTTTGCGTTGTCCGCTGTATAAGAAGAGGCGGGAATTCGATTTTCGTTCAACCAATCCATAAAAGCCGGATCATTATTCCAAAGTTTGACTTCAGTATCAACCGACGGCATATCCGCTTTATCGGTTACATAAAAGAAGACTTCGCCTCCAGCGGCCGCCGCACCATCTTTGAATGTTGTTGCGAATCGATATTTTCCTGTCGGACAATCAAAAGCAAAAGTATCGGCGAAGCAGAGTTGAGCAAACGGCGGTTCCTTGTCCCCAGGCTCGAGAATCGTAACCTCGAATTCTTTTTCGTAACATTTTTTGCCATTTTCATCAAATATTTCGGCTCGAGCCGCATATTTTCCGGGAGAAAGAACATCTTCATTTGTTAAAGCCGCCTCAATTGTCAATTTGTTTCCTCGATAAAAATGAACAGGTTCGGCAAATATCGACCAACGGAGCGGCGTCCAGGCGTCGAACAAGGCATCCATAGTTCCCGGTTTCATTTCACGAAACGGCGTTGTTAATCCTTCTCCCGTTAAAACGTGATCAATTCCGCCAGTCACATTATGGCCGACAATGACGGGATTTGATCGAATGGCGTTCAAACCGATCGTTCGTTGACTCGCCATTTTTGCAATACTTTGAGCAAAGAAATCTTCCGGTCGATGAAACGCTTCCGAAAGTTTCCATTTATCCCAATCGACGAGATATTGATCAAGAAGTCCGCGATAATATTGGGCATCGCAAAGGTTTTCGCAATGAAGCATTTCAAAAAAGCGAACCGTCTTGATTACATCAATAGCGCTTCCGATCCCGTATTCCGAAAGATAAAGCGGCTGTCCGCTTTCCGGCGCATAACCTTTTGTCGTTCGAAGAAATTGAATAATATTGGCTGTATGGGGAACCCGTTGATAAGGATGCGTATCCTGAACCAGATCCTCCCAAACAGAGGAATCCGGATTGGCAAGCGTTCCAATCGTCTCTTTCCAGGACTCCGCTTTTTGTTCGGTCAGCAAAGTCCATTGATCCAAGTCGGGGATTTCTGAATAAGGAAGAGTTCCAAATATCCAATTTGCGTCCTTATTCGATTCGTTATTGGTTTTGAATGACAATAAGGAATCGTCAGGAGTATAGAGAGTTCCGTTAAGTTCAATCGTCGCCTCGACGCCGGTTGTATCGGCTCCATAATTTTCGTTGCCCGCTCCAACAACGACGTCAATCGTTTCCCCTTGTTGAATCGCGATTGATTCGCCAATATAGGACGCGATGTTCTCCTTGCCGTTGAGATTGAGAAGAGAATCAAAAACCGACTTTCCGTTGACAAAAACATGAACATCAGTTGTTGCTTTTTCGGCAAAACCTTCAAAAAGGATCTTAATATTGGCCTTGCCGCTTGTTGGCGCGATCCATCGAAGAACGGAAAATTCGTTTTTCGGACCGGGATGAGCGGCAACTTTTCCTGGCGGCCATTTAATTCCCAAGGTTTCGATTTGCTCGGACGTTGGATTGATTCCGACCCAAGGCTCGGACGTCACAGCCGAACAAATAATTTTGAGTCGCCCATCCAGACCGCTTGAGGACCAATTATCCCAACGACCGCTGTTGAACATAACCATTCGACTTGAGTCGAGTTGACGAATCGCAGGAAGTGAACGGGCCGCAAAAGCAATAATGGGCGACGAACTTGTAATTTCGTTGAGTAATCCCCAAATCACAACGCTTGGATGATTCCGGTCCCGTTTGATGAGACTGAAAAGGCTGTCATGCCATCGTTTATCGATATAGGGAGAAATCTGTATATCGTGAGAGGCATACGATTCATTGTAAACCATTAATCCAATTTCATCGCAATAGTCGAGCTGTTCCGGAAATGCGCCGCCCCAGATAAATCGAACCATATTGAATCCCATTGCCTTCAGATTAAGAAGGTCGCGACGCCATAAATCGGGATCATGAGGAAATTGCAAGCCAATGGGATAGTTGTTGACCGTATGGGTACTTTTAATATAAATTCGTTTGCCGTTCAAACGAAAATATCCGTTTTCAAAGCGAAAGTCACGAAATCCAAACCGGCTCGATTTTTCGCTGAAATTTTCGTTTCCTGAAATAGAGAGGCGCGCGGTTCCTCGATAAAGAGCGGGCGAATTCAGATTCCAAAGGCGGGGATTTTCCAGCTTTGTTTTGAAAGCAAAGGTTGTAACGCCGACAGGAATTACCAGGGGTTGGGCAATAGATTTAATCGTATCGCCGTTTCGACCGTCCGAGAACGTCCATTCGATTTTGCCATTTTGAACATTTGACATCGTATTGTGAACGGTAACCTCTGTTTGAACGGAACCGTCTATTCGGCCATCAATATAGATGTCTTCCACATAAACCCGAGGAACCGCTTCCAAACGAACGGAACCGGTAATTCCGCCATGATTATATGTCCCTCCGCTTACAAAGGGGAGTTTCTTACAGCGTCGCGGCGTTTGGTTAAAGGTAATATTGTCGATCATTTCGTGTGTCGGATTTAAAACTCGAACGGCAAGGAAATTTTTGCCATTCAGATCAATGACCTCTGTAACGTCAAACGAGAAAGGAGTTTCCCCCCCTTCATGTTTCCCGATCAGTTTTCCATTGAGCCAGAACTCTCCGTAATAATCGACTTGCTCAAAATGAAGAAGAAAACGTCCATTCTGATAAAATCGGGAAGGAACATCAAACTCATGCCAATACCAAACCAGACCGTTGTAATCGGAAAAAGTCCCCTGTAAAATCCAGGGAACTCTGGCCTCAAACGTTTCTTCAGGCATTGCGTCAAACCAAAGTTTCTCTCGTCCCTGATTCTCGGCATCTTTGGCAATGCGCCAGCTTCCATCCAAAGATAACTGGTCAGTAACGGCGTCTGCTTGTTGACTTAATGTCAAAAGTAAAAACAAGAAGCAATAAACAATCATTGCGCGTTTTTTCATATTAAATCCTTATAATCGAGTGAAAAATAAACTCAAGACTTTTGAAGAACCTTGTTCCTTATATCTGTAAATCTCCAGACGAACAGATTAAAGTGACATTCATCGAACTTGAAAACTTTTCTTTTCATTATTCGATATTTTTTCTCGAAAAACAAGAGGCAAGAGGGAATTTTATGCGTTTTTATAATAAAACGAGAAGGAAATATAATATGGAAAAGATAGACAAAAATGCAGGAATAATTCTTAATGACGTTTTTAAACTTTGGTCAGACCAACAGAATCATTTTGTCGAGTTTAACCCCAAAGTCAAGAATTTGACTTTTCTAACGTTTTATGAGAAATAACAATCTGAATTTGTCGAATCAAAGACGAATTTTGACGGATGAACCCAGGTTTTGGCATCTGACAAGATTTTGTCTTCGATTTTAGAAAATCCAAAATGAAAACTGACAAAAAGCATTTTATGAATATTGATTTTAAGATATAATTTGCATTCTTTATTCATGTTTTCAATCAGAGAGAATTGATTGGGAAAGATTGAGCAGTAATTGCAAACTCAATGGAATCCTTTATAATATAATTGATATTTGACAGAAGAATTTAAACTTTTCCGGAAATGGAAACGAAACTGATTTACTGTTTCGTTATCTTCTGTTCATTAAGAACTTGCGAAGAAAATATTCATAAAAGTCAATAATCGCAAAAGTCAACAGGATTGAGTCTAAACAAAACAAAATATTGAGACAAGAAAGGTTAATCATGATTCTCTTTTTCTCCGGGCTTCTCATTTTAATTCTCGGTTATTTTACATACGGCAAATGGATTGAGTCGATTCTTCGTCCAAATGATCGAAAAACGCCGGCAATTCGTTATCATGATGGCGTTGATTACCTTGTTTTGCCTCATTGGAAAAATATGCTTATTCAACTCTTAAATATCGCAGGAGTTGGACCGGTTATAGGGGTTATTCTCGGAATAAAGTTTGGAGCGATTGCGTTTTTAATCATTCCAATTGGAAATATAATTGGAGGTTCCGTTCATGATTATGTCAGCGGAATAATGTCAATGCGACATAAAGGAGCGAACCTTCCTAAAATGATCAGAATGAGTTTGGGGGCATTCTATTATTCCCTTTTTTGCTGTTTTATCATCGTTGCTCTCCTTTTAGTTGTAACCTCTTTTATCAATGTCCCGGCCAATCTGATTGATTCATTTTTTCCGCAAGGACAATATTTCCTTCTTATTGTTTCCGTGATATTTTGTTATTATATCGTCGCAACACTTTTTCCTGTTGATAAAATAATCGGGAAAATATATCCTTTTTTTGGAGCAATGCTCATAATCGGAACGCTTTTGATTTTTGCGTCTGTTATTTTTTATCTTTTTACGAAAGACAATCAGCTTCTTGTTGAATCCGAAGCGTTTCGACAAGGCAAATTAACAACCCCGATTATTCCCTGTCTTTTTGTAACCATAGCCTGCGGAATACTTTCGGGATTTCATGCGACCCAATCGCCGATCATAGCTCGAACTCTTGCTTCAGAACGTCAAGCCTATTCTTCGTTTTATGGAATGATGGTTGTCGAAGGATTTATCGGAATGGTCTGGGCTGCAGCCGGAATGGGGATTTACAATCTTTTTCCAGAATTAATGGCCGAAAATCCGACTTTTGTTCTTACAAAAATAACCGATTTTTTTCTTGGAAAACAGTTTGGATTTTTGACCATTCTTGCCGTCATTGTGCTGGCGATTACAACAGGCGATACGGCGTTAAGAAGTTTGCGTCTTAGTGCTTCGGAAGTATTAGGGATCAGTCAGAGAAAAATAATCTATCGACTTGCCGTTATCATTCCTTTGGTTCTGATCATTTGCGGACTTCTTCTCTGGTCAAATAAAAGCGCGAAGACGTTTAATGGACTTTGGAACTATTTTTCCTGGCTCAATCAGATTCTGGCCTCTTCAACGCTAATGGGAGTAACCGTTTGGTTGTTTCGAACCAAAAAGAATGGTTGGGTTACTTTGGTTCCAGGCACATTTATAACGTTTGTTATTCTGACCTATATTTTATGGGTCTCAGAAGCTCATAACGGCCCGATTGGCTTTGGACTTCCCATCAATATCGCCTATATCATTTCCGCCATTTTGACAGGAATGATTGTTGCTCAGATATTGCGTTGCTCGTTTAAGAAACAAAAAAGAGGTTATCTCAACAACAAGAAAAATATAAAGCAAAACGAAGACGATTCAGCGGCCGCTCATAAAGAAATCAGAATGAACGATAAATATCGTCTTCCTTAAATCCTGTCGTTGCAAGATTTTAATGGGTTTACGGCCATAAAAGTTCAATAAGTTTAACAAGATCAAGAAGAAACGAAGCTCTTTGTTTTTTGAGCAGAAAATATTGTCAAAGTATCAAAAAAGTATCAAACGATTTTGAGTCATCTTTCTTCACAGTTGTCATCTTTGTACAAAGGGAACTTCGTAAAATGTTTAAAATAGAGAGTTAAAAATGAAATCAAAGCGAACAGGTTTTCTGATATTATTTTGGTTATCGCTTACATTTTCGATCCAGGCTCAGGAAAACATTCTTTCGCCTCGCAAAAAGTTGATCGAACTCGGTTGGGATATTCCTTCAACACAATTTTTGAAAAAGAACTGGGAAGAAATGGAGGCGACAACTCCTTTTGATGGCGTTATTTATCATTTGAATCCGCCCGGGAAAATTTCGTCTCAAGCGATCTGGGATGCCCGTCCCTGGAATAAAGATGATTACGCCGTTTGCATTGATGATCTTAATTCCTGTCATTTCAAGCAGTTCACCGATAATTTTATTCGAATCAACTTTTCGCCGGCCAATATTCAATGGGACGATGACGCCGCCTGGAAAATTATTATGGAAAAGGTTTCCATTTGCGCTTGGGTTTCACAAGCAAGCGGCAATAAAGGCGTTGCGCCAGATTTTGAATCTTATGGCGAAACCTTGTTTCAATATAAAACGGATTCGGGATTGAGTTGGGAAGAATCCAAAGCGCTGGCTTTTCGTCGCGGAAGCGAATTTGTTCAAGCAATAGCGTCTTATCAGCCCAATGCGGTTGTTCTTTGCCTTTGGATGAACAGTATTAATTCAGCAGCGGGACGTTCATCCAATCCGGATTCGATTTTATCTGCTTCAAGTTACGGACTTTTGCCTTCTTTTATCAATGGAATGCTGAGCGCAGCGCCGGACGAAATGATCCTGATTGACGGTTGTGAAAACGGCTATTATTACAATTCGCAGGAAGAATATCAACGCGCGGCGCTCAATATGCTTCTTTGGACAGGCTCGGCAATGAAATTGGTCGACCCGGAACTTAAGCAGAAATATCGGCGACAAGTTCGAGCCGGATTCGGCTTCTATCTCGATATGTACAGTAATCCTGAAGGAAATATTTATTATCGCGGCCCAAAAGAAGGCGGGACTCGAATGGATCGACTTTCCGATAATTTAAGTTTTGCCGTCAACGCATCCGATGAATATGTATGGATTTATGGCGAAAAACATCGTTGGTGGGGCGTTTCCGAAGATGCCCCCGAAAGTTTGAATTGGGAAGTTGCTCTTCCTGGTTTAAATGATATTATATGGCAGATAAAAAATCCTAAACTCGCAGCTCAAAAGATATTTGAAAGAATGCAAAAAGAGAATCCCGGCGTTAACCTTTTACAAAATGGCCATTTTAAACAGGGAAACGAAGGAGAACTTCCGCAGAATTGGGGATCCTGGCAGATCGAAAACAAGCCCGCCGGAAATCTTCATTGGAGTCAGGATCATGAAGGTTGCGCGTTGGCGCAAAAAGTTTCTAACGGTTGTTTTATTCAGTCGTTAGATGTCAAAGAGAATGAACGATATTATTTTCGTGTGAAGGTTAAAACGAATCGTTTGAGTTCCGTTTCTGTTCGACTTCGCTGGCAGACAGCCGACTCGAAATGGATTCATGAAGATCTTGATCCGATTTTCGTTGTTGATTCCAAAACAGCGTCTGTAAACGACTTCAATATTATCGAAGGGCTTGCCGTCGTTCCGCAAGGGGTTGGTCGAATCGTTGTTCTTCTTTCCGCTTCCGGTCAAAGCGAGAATGATTTCGTTCTTTTTGACAATGCCGAACTTTATCGCATTGATTCATTTTGAGTTGATCGTTAAGAGTTGATCATTGATCATTGATCGTTGAATGTTGAAGGGTTGGACAACTCGGTTTATAACAACGGAATTTGTTTAAGGAAGTTCTAAAACCCCGGATTTTTCTATAAACGCATTTCGGAGAAAGTCATTAAAACTCGTTTTTGCGAACGAGACGTCCTCGTTTCAAAGGGGTTTAGAACATCCTTTTAATTTAATCAACTTCGAACAGGAAAGGAGTTCGAAGTTGACATTCCGGATTGAGTTTTATGGATTTTGGGGCGTTTCTTTTGTCTCAAGTTCTTTCGTTGATTTTTCTAAACTTTCGAATTTTGCCAAAATATCAGGCAACTCAATGCCGCCGATGTCTTTCATAACCTGAAGCATGGGCGGAAGCGTTTTCGACATTTGATGCAACCAGTTTGCTGTTGCGGAGTTTCCGTTTTCCTGTCCCCCATCCCAAACAACAATTTTATCAAATTTGATATTGGAAATGGCTTGAGCAGAAGCGGCAACCAAATCGTCAAAATGTTCGAGCATAAGCATTTGGAACGCTTCTTTTGCGCCGCCGCAAGCATTGATGATTTCTCGCAACCCTTGTCCTTTTTTAGCAAGGATTTCATATTGGCCTCGAGCTTCCGCTTCGAGTTTTGCAAAGATAGCCTTTGCTTCCCCTTCTGCTTCGATTCTTCTTTGCTCTGCAATCGCTTCGGCTTCAACGATCGTTTTGGCTTTTTCAGCTTTTGCCGGCGCTTCAAGTTCGGCGCGACGCTTTGCTTCTATTCGTTCCGCTTCAGCAAGAGCGGCTTGCGCTTGCGCTCGATGTTCGGCTTCTAAAACGGCTGCTTCCGCTTGTCGACGTTTGGTTTCTCCCAATTGAAACGCTTCGGCTTCTTTGACTTTTAATTCAGCTCCCGAATTGGCAATAACCGCTTTTGATCGGTTTTCGCCTTCAACAGCCGTTGCGTTGGCTTCCGCAAGACTGATACGCATATCTCGTTCTGCCTGTTTGACTTCTGCTTCCTGCAGGAAATTTGCCGATTGTTCTCCAACGATTTTGATTTTTTCCAGATCAGCTAATCGAACCGCTTGTTCCTGTTCGATTTCCGACATTCGAACCGTTTGTTCTCGTTCCGCCTCTCGCGTTCCAATCGCCTTAAGTTTTTGGGCGTTGGCAACTTGAATCGCTTTTTGCTGATCAGCTTCGGCAACTCGCGTTTCGCCCATTCGTTCATTATCCGCGACATCGCCTCGAGCCTTTTGAATTGCTTCCGAAGCGGCTTTCTGTCCAATCGCCTCAATGTAACCCGATTCATCGGTTATATCGGTAACGTTGACATTGATGAGAACAAGGCCGATTTTGCGAAGTTCCGGTTCTAATGACATTTGAATGTTCGATAAGAATGATTCGCGATCTCGATTGATTTCCTCTATTTGCATGGAGGCGATAACCTGACGCAATTGACCGAAAATGATGTCTTCTGCCTGTTTGGATATTTCCTGTTTCGTTAAACCAAGAAGACGAATCGCCGCATTCTGCATTAATTCAGGCGATGTTCCAATGGCAATTGAAAAAACGCTTGGAACGTTGACACGAATATTTTCCATCGAAAGCGCTCCTCGAAGCGGTATTTCAATCTGCATCGGTTCCAAACTGAGATAATCATAATCTTGAAGCAACGGAATAATGAATTTTGCTCCGCCATGAATGGTTTGAGATGTTTGACCTGCTGGTCCGCGTCCAAAAATGACCATTATTTTATTGCTCGGACATCGTTTGTATCGAGAACAGAAAACAATTAAAACCATTGCAAAAATCAAAACAAAAAGAACGGCAGCCGTTCCTATGTAAAACTGCCATCCCAAACCAAATAATGCCATTGAGAAAGTCATATTGTTCTCCTCGATATCAAAAAGGTTAAAAACGAAAATGTTTGCTTAATTTGTTTATATTATATATAAAATTGATTTTCGATGAACAAAATTTTTTCAAAAAAAGTCAAAAAAAAATAAATAAGAGATAAAATTAAATTGAATAATCATAATTATATAGACAAACGGATTCTGATTTGATATAATTAAATAGAAAATAGAGACCGAAAACAAAAACAATTCTCATTTTTTTACTGGAGTCAATCAATGCATAATTTTTATCTTTTTTGCGCGATTTTTGGCGGAGCGTTTGTTGTTCTACAGTTTTTGATGACCCTAATGGGGGGGTTAGGCGGCGAAGATGCCTCGGATGTATCGGATGCAACGATTGAAACGGAGGCAGGAGATGCCTCTTTTGACTCGGAAACGGGAGAGGGGGCCGAGGATACTTTTCACGAAGAAATGGGACGCGGCGGATCGGCAACAGATCTGCTCAAAATACTTTCTGTTCGAACAATAACCGCCGCAATGGCTTTTTTCGGGTTAGTTGGTTTGGCGGGTCAATCGGCAGAAATGTCAAACACATTGACTCTTATCATTTCCTTAATAGCGGGTTTATTTGCTCTTATTCTCGTTTATTTTCTTTATCGTTTTATTCGTTCTTTCAATTATGACGGTTCGGTTAAGGATACAACGCTTTTGAATTGCGCTGGAACTGTTTATATTAGAATTCCTGCAAACGAGAAAGGGGTCGGAAAAGTTATGGTCAATCAGCAAGATCGAACAATGGAATATGAAGCGGTCACGCAATGCGACCAGGAAATAAAATCGGGAACGCCAATCGTTGTCGTTAAAATATTATCGTCGAATCAGGTCGTTGTTGTTCCGAAAGAATAATCGTTGTTAATGATCATCAGACGAAAAACTTTTGAACCTCCATTTTTTCATGGGGGTTCAAACAGGCTTCGTCATTCCAAAAGTTAATTGATTGTCTGTATTCCTGCGGCGTCAAAGAGACTCATTTCCGCTCGTTCTTTAAGTCAAGTTTCCCTTCGCCGTTTCTTTAACTATCGTTTCAAGGACGCTTGTTCATCTTTCCGCAATTCAATCTTTGCCGCCCACTTCATGACCATTCGTTTCTCCTTGCGTTTCCTCATTGGTTCCGACACATTTTTCGGGCGAACTTCGGGAATCAATGGGCAAAAAGATTACTTATGAGAGCGGGATCACAACCAAATCGTTAAAAAAAGGCAATAAAGTTTCTGTCATTTTGTTTGAAAAAACGCCCCAAAAACTGACGCTGGAATAATCAACAAATCAAAAAAGGAAAAACGACAAGACTTCCGCAATATGTATTTCGTTTCGCTCTTTGATTTTCGCTTATGTTATTGCGGTTTTTCAGGGAACTTCTTTTTTCGTTATTTGCCTGAAGCAGTTATTTTGGTCAATAACAGTTTTTGTCGGACGCTGTTTTGTATCCATAATTCGAGTTTTATATCACAAAATCTGTTTCTCAATGACATTGAACTAAAGTTCCTTGAGAAATTTTTTCGATTCCTGAACTGCAAGAGAATCGCATTGTTCATTCTCCGGATGTCCGGAATGTCCTTTGATTTTTGTAAATTTC
Organism: Planctomycetia bacterium; assembly: GCA_030527205.1. Classification (GTDB taxonomy): domain Bacteria; phylum Planctomycetota; class Planctomycetia; order Pirellulales; family Thermoguttaceae; genus JAUNBG01. The sequence goes on along the minus strand of JAUNBG010000060.1, from coordinate 3,697 downwards.
AATTCATGAATCGTCATCAAATGATCCAATTTTTGCCAAAGCTCAACGTTTTTGACCGGTTCCCAACCTGATTTCGTTTTACGGCGCCAGTTATTTTTTTTCCAATTTTGCATCCAGGAAGAGAGTCCATTTAAAACATAAGCGCTGTCGCTGACAATTTCAACAAAAGTCGGCTTTTTTAAAATGGAAAGACCTTCAATAACCGCAATGAGTTCCATTTGATTATTTGTCGTCATTTTCAATCCCCCCGATTGAATCAGTTCTTTTCCTGTCTTTGGATGTCGCAGAATAAATCCCCAACCGCCAGGTCCAGGATTGCCGCTGCAAGCGCCATCTGTATAAAGAATGACTTCGGGTTTTTGATCGCTCATGAATCTCTCCTCAATCCAATTTAAAAATAATCAGGTTCTAACTATTTCCTGATTTGTTATTTTAATGAATTTCAAGAGATAACAACCGCTAAATTCCCCATAAAGAACAAAAATTCCAAAAAAGAATTTAATAATTCCATTTCTGCGGCCTTTTGTAAAAAATGGCCAAACTTAAAATATTCATTTAGATTGCGGCGTCCCCTTCATTGGTTAGCGCAATTTAATTTGATTTCCAATTGCTTATTAATTAATCTGTTCTTTTCTAGATTTTTGCAACAACATTGATGATTTACGCGGCGAAGCTGCGAACAAGAAAAAAACTCCAAGAACGAGCGACGGAAACGAATCTTTTTCAAATGGAATGCCGTTTTAAAGGCGATTCAAATAATGACGAAACCGGAAGTTCCAAAAGGAAAGCGTCCTTAAATTTCCGCCGCTGCGCGAAAATCCTTTTTTCCGAAGGATAAAGTTTTATTCTGGGACGCGAAAAGAAAAAACAGCGAAAATACTGTTATTAACTTTGGGAACTTCTTATAATTATCCTATTGTCATTTTGATTATATTCTGTTTCTGTATTCTTTTTTGCAAAACTAAACAAAATTAAAAAGAAATTGCTTCGCCTCCGCCAATCGTTGCAAGAGCTTGAAAATGACTCTGTTGAATGGAATCAGAAAAAAAACGGACAGACCCGTCGCCCAGGAGTCCATTGACTCCCCCTGAATGGTTGCTTCGCGAAAAATGGAGCCCGATTTGACGTCCGCCCCCAGAAGAAGGAGCGAAATCTGGATAATGAGTGTTCGGCGGAAGATAGGTTATGACCATTGTATAACCTGGTCGGGCAAGAAGCCAGCAACAACCGCGATAACCGCTCCAATTGACAGCGCTATTAAGATAATTGTCAAAATCTGCAAAAGTCGGATTATTTACATTTGAGGCGGCTCTGGCAATCGCGCTGCTGCGACAGACTTGTCGCGTTCGGTTCGATTCCGAGGTTGTATCTTGATGATTTCCTAACAACGATTCCGTCATTACAATTGTATTGCTGCTGCCGTCCAAAATACTATGAAAACCGCATCGAGAATTAAAATAAAAAAGAGCGTCGGTTTTGTTGGCAAAATCAAAGGTTTGATCTTTTCCTGATCCAATGATCATCATATAATTGAGTCCTCGAAGCGCAACCGGAGAAGGATTTTGTCCCTCCTGATATTCGGTATACAGGTCTTGTTCCGCATCGCTTGGACATCGGAAAATTGGAATTTGTTTTTGGGCCACTTCTTCATGAACCAAATTGAAATATTTGGCTCCGCTTGGGCCAATGAGAACAGGTTGCGAAAAATCAATCAAATTATGTAAGGATCTCTGCTCAAAATAGGGCATAAGTTTTGCTTGAATCGAAAAACCAACGCCGCTGTCATCATAACCGGGAAAATGATGATGAACGGAATGATAATTATGTAACGCCAAGCCGAATTGTTTCAGATGATTTGAACATTGCATTCGTCGAGCGGCTTCTCGGGCAGCTTGAACTGCCGGCAAAAGAAGACCTATTAAAATGCCGATGATCGCAATCACAACCAATAACTCGACTAACGTAAAAGCAGAAAACGATTGTTGTTTTTTCATGGATTTGATTTCTATCTTTTTTTGAAGGAATCTTTGCGAGGCAGATCACTGTTTATTACGTTTTGCGCAAAACGTAATAATTTCCATTATAATTCAAAAAAGATCAAAACAAAGACAGATCAACAAGATTTCTCGAAAAAAATCTGGCTTATCCGTAAAAATTTTTGAATCACGAAGTCAATCATGCAATAAAATCGTTTTTTACTTCAAGGAACTCAAGCTCGAACATATTCTCTTTCAACGAATTGAGAAGAATCTTTGTTACAGCGGTTTTTGGAACTTTTTTAACGTTCAGAATCTCCTCCTTGACCGGAACCTGTCGTTTCGTTATAATGAACCGCGCAATGATATTATTTCTCTTTTGTCTTTCTTAACCATGATTTGATCACTGACGAATTTATGGCAAACGACAGAGCATTAAGAACTCCTGTTGAGCGATTTCTTCGTTTTTTAACGATTGAACGCAATTTTTCCGATTTAACGGTTCAGAGTTATCGTTGCGACCTTGAAGGTTGGATTGATTATATGATCGAATTACGTCGGGGAGAATGTCCTCGACCGGACATGATTTCGATATTTGACATTCGAGGTTATCTTTCCGCAATGTATGAAGCACAATATGCCAAATCCACAATAGCGCGTCATTTGGCGGCATTGCGAAGTTTCTATAAATTTGGAATGCGTGAAGGTTGGGCTACGGAAAATCCTGCTCGACCGATTCGCAATCCTCATGTCGGTCGATCACTTCCGCATTTTTTAAGTTCTGAAGACGTTTTACGTCTCCTCGAAACCCCCGATTCGGTTTCTCCGCCCGGCTTACGGGATCGTTCCATTTTGGAAACGTTTTACTCAACAGGCATTCGAGTCAGCGAGCTTGTTGGTTTGAACACAGGCGATCTTCTTTTTGACGAAGATCTCATTCGAGTTCGAGGCAAAGGCAAAAAAGAACGCTTTGCTCCAATTGGTTCGCATGCCAAAAAAGCGTTGACATTATGGTTGGAGGCACGCTCCCATTATGTAAAAAGGATTCATGAAAATGATGATTTCGAATCACCAGTCTATCTCAATCGTCTGGGAAGTCGTCTGACAACTCGAAGCGTTGGCCGAATGCTGGAGAAATACATAAAAACAAGCGGTCTGGATTCAAGAACCTCGCCCCATAGTTTACGACACAGTTTCGCTACGCATTTACTCAATCAAGGAGCCGACTTAAGAAGCATTCAGGAATTGTTAGGACACAAAAATCTTATCACAACACAAATTTATACTCACGTCAGTACCGCTCAACTTCTCGAAATCTACGAAAAAGCTCATCCGCGAGCACATGTCAAATAATCCACCAAATTCAAAGACGTTTGTTTTTTATCTCTTTCCTCACTCCACTCAATAAATTGCGCGAGAAAAAATCGTCTTTATTTTTTGCAAAATATTTCAATATTTCTATTGATTTTCTAATTTTCGTTGATTATAATAGTAATTCGGTTTTGTCGAAAATGACAATTTTTTATCTATTTCATTCAAATTTAAGGAATTCAAAAATGAAACGAATCAACTTTATCGCCTCGATTTTCACGAAAAAGAAAAACAATCGACTCCAACACAATATTAAAATGGACAAAAAGAGGAAGCTGCAAGGAAGGGAAAATATCCAATCCTCACGGGTTTTAAGGCTCGAATCCCTGGAGGAGCGTCAACTCTTGAGC
>JAUNBG010000002.1 GCA_030527205.1 Planctomycetia bacterium | reverse complement strand
TTGGCAGAACAGGATTTTGCTGATTCCAATAATTTTCAGGATAATTATTCGATATTTTTTGTAATTCGGGCGGCAGTTTGAATAAAAATTGATTAAAAGGTCGGCGTTGGCAATAAATGTGAGCCGTAAATTCATAGGGAAAACCTCCGCCGCCTGGGTTCGGACGGATTCCGTTTGAAACAACTCGATGCGTTCTGTCGCTGCTCAATGATTGAATAAACTGCTGATAAACAGCGACAGAACTAACTTTTGCTTGAATAATGAAAACAGGCCAATTATTAAAATTTCCTGTATAACTCAACTGATTAACAACTAAATTGGGAGCTTGCGGAATACGAATCGTTATGTCGCGCAGTTCATCAAGAACAATGACGCCATATTGATTGTCCCAGGCATAAGCTGTTTGTAAAATTTGAAAATAAGTTCCCAACGGCGTTGTCAATTGAATTTCTGAAGCAAGTTGGTCGCGTTCTTTTTCCAATTTGGCGATTTCTTGAGCCTGTTTGTTCAGTTCAGATTTATTCCAAAAAAAGCCAAAGATGAACAAAATAAAAGTTAAAAGAATAAGCGAAGCCGAATAAAGGATATAGTTGGGCGGTTTAGGTTTTTCGTGCGGATGAAGAAAGTCAATTAACGGTTTATTTTTAGGACGTTCCGCTAAAATGGCTCCGATAAGAGCAGCAAAACGGCCAGGGTTTTTGGGCGTTTCTATTCGGGAAACAATGCCAGGAAGTTCAAACGGATTGACAACTTTTAGATAAATTCCCTGTTTTTGAAGTTTGTTTCTTAAGTCGATTTGCTCTTTTTCCAAGCCAAACAGAAAAACGCGATCAATAACCCGATTCATGGAATCGTCAACGCCAATCGCAATAGTTCGAATAATTTCCTGAAAGAGTTTTTCCGTATGATCTTCAATGGAAAGTCCAGTTTGAATCTTAAACGAACGAAAAGAGATTGGTTTTTCGTCATAAATAACAAAGTTGACTTCGTTATTCAATTCTTGAATCAATAAAATAGCGCGATGATCTGATTCAGAATCCAAATAAAGGTTAAATCTCTCTTTTTTTAGTTCATCCGAATCATTTTCCTGAAGGACATTTCGAAATAGATTATCGAAATTATTTTCGTCTTCATGAGTCCATTTTAATTTTTGTGAAATCAAGAATTCAGAAATTGCAGTTTCGCGGCATTCGATTTTTTTTGGTTTTCGAGACGCAATTGAAAATTGATGACGAATATTTTTTAACTCAATGCGACTCATTGAAACGGTCATAAACCGTTGTTGCATTTCTTGAGAAGCTTTTCCCAAAAGAACGAAATCTAACGGATGCCCGTCAACAAAAGTTGTCGAGTCGCGAAGAACCTGATTTTTGATCATTTCAGGAATTTCGGTTTCCGAAGCATTGGGCAAATTCATAAATAAAACGTCAATATTGCTTCGGCCAATACAAGCCAAAAGGTCAGCAGAACCAACTCGATGCTCTTTTAATAATTTTTTTAAAAGGATGCCTGGTTCTGTTTTGGGCAAAGGTTTGGAATCCGATTCAACTTTGGATTCCTCATTTGAATCATTTGTTGATTCAATATTCAATTCGTCATTGATTATTTCTTCAGAAAGTTCCTCGTTTTTAACAATTTCAGAGTTTGATTCATCTTGAACGATTTCTGCATTGCTTTTTTGATCGTCAAGGATTTTGATGGAATTGTTCGCTTGATTTAATTCTTTCAATAATAATTCATTTAAGTCAACAAGCGACGAAGATGACTTCAGCTCTTCGTTGTCTGCATTTTGAATAGAATTGGCTTGAATGAGAGAGTTCGCTTCGTCATCGGTTTCAATATTTGAAACAGAGCGGTTGATCTCTTCATTGAACGAAGTTGATCCTGCTTTGAGTATGAAGAGAGTTTCTTTGTTAATGCTTCCAAGAACAAAACGAATCTCAACGCTGTCCCAATCGACGGCTAAAAATTTCGACATTTGTATACGGCCTTGTTTTGCTGTATTATTTCAAACTTTAAAATGATGTTGTTCGGCAAAAATGTCATTTTTGAAGCGATTCAGTTTATACTGAAAGCCGTTATAATAACAGACTTCGCCCTTTTGTAATCAGTTCTGCGTTGTCAAATATGCGGACCCAATAATCAAGGATTCTCAACAGGTTTGAGTCAAAGGCGAACGCTTTTTTTCTCTCCCGTTAATATAATAGCCAAAAAAGAGTTAAAAGTCCAGAATCAAAGCGGCAATTTTTGGCTTGAATAAAAATTTTATGAAAAAATATGGAAAAAGAATAGAACATTTGATAAAATTAGATGATATAGAATTAAAACATAGGCAACAGCGCTCGCTTTCAATAATTCGCTTGCAACAATGAACGATTTTTGTTGCCAGATTTTTTATTTATAAAAAACGAAACTTTTCGACGAACTAACAATTAAGGCTTCGGAGCGGGCGAAGGCGACCGTTTTCCGGTTAATTTCTGAACGAACGAGAACGCTTGCCGTCCCCTGGACAGGTTGTTTCCATCGAAACAAATGAAAGGCCTTTCCCTATGATTTTTCGGCGAGACAGGCAAAAAACTTAACTCCGAAAATTGGGAATGACCTCAAAAGACGCAGAGAAAAAAGAAAGATGAAATCAAGGATATAAATCAATTTTGATTCATTCAAAAAATATTCGATCTTATTAAACGCTTTTTTCTTCGCAGCGTCTCAGAAAAATAAAATAATCGAGACATTAACTCTTTGCATTATTTTATTATCGAAATTGGACTGACTTTGTTTTTTCCAATCCGTCCGTTGTTGCCGCGTTTGTAACCTCAACGAACCGGGCTTTTCAACAGAATTGAAAATTAAATGGAATATTGTTATTAAATTGGTTTATCGTTTGATTTGTTATTGGTTAATTTATTATAAAAAAGGGAAAATGTTATGAAACGAAGAGATTTTCTAAAAGTTGGCGGCTTGGGAGTCGCGAGTTGGATGATCAGTTCCAATGTTGGCTATTCCGGTTTTGAAGAACGTTTTGCCGACAAGAAATATCGAGTCGGCGTTATTGGACCGGGTTGGTATGGGAAAGTTGATGTCTTGCGTCTGATTCAAGTTGCTCCAGTCGAAGTTGTTTCCATTTGCGATGTCGATCAGCCGACGCTTCAGGGAGCCGCTGAAATTATTGCTTCTCGACAGATATCCCAAAAAGAACCGCGTCGATATACCGATTATCGCAAAATGCTTGCCGAAAAAGATCTTGATATCGTTTTGGTCGCATCGCCGGATCATTGGCATGCGTTGCATATGCTGGCTGCGATTGAATCAGGAGCGGACGTTTATGTTCAAAAGCCCATTAGCGTTGATGTTGTTGAATCTCAAGCAATGCTTGCCGCAGCTCGACGCTTGAATCGAGTTGTTCAAGTTGGTTTACAGCGACGGAGTACGCCGCATTTGATCGACGCAAAAGAACAAATAATTGAATCAGGGAAACTGGGAAAAGTCGGGCAAGTCGAAATTTATACTTATTATGGCGGCGGCCCTCTGATTCAGGAAGCAACGAACCCGCCTGAAGGTTTCGACTATGAAATGTGGACCGGACCAGCGCCAATGCGTCCCTATTATCCGGTTGTTCGTTATCGCGGTTGGCGAAACTTTATGGAATATGGAAATGGAACCGTCGGCGATATGTGCGTCCATATGTTTGATATGACCCGTTGGTTTTTGAATTTGGGTTGGCCAAAACGAATTTCGTCTCATGGCGGGATTCAAATCAAAAAAAAGGGAATCTCCAATATTGCTGATACTCAAACCATTATTTTCGATTACGAAGATTTGCAGGTTATTTGGAATCATCGAAATTGGAGCGAAGTAACCGATCCGCGTCATCATTGGGGCGCTTATCTTTATGGCGAACACGGAACGCTGAAATCAAGCGTTTATGGTTATGACTTCAAACCTTATCATTCAAACGATATTATCAGCGCCGACGTTCAATATGAACTTAAAGAATATCCAGAAGACGAAAACGAAAAGGACCTTGAACGTCATTGCGCGCCAGCTGTTCGGAATCATATGAAGAATTTTTTGGATAGAATAAGCGATCGCGGTCGACCTGTTTCCGATATTGAAGAAGGGGCAATATCGACGATTTGTTGTATTTTGGGGAATCTTTCAATGAAATTGAAACGAACCGTTGAATGGGACGTTGAAACGCAAACGGTCAAAAACGATCCCGAAGCGGAAGCCTTGTTCCAACGCGTCTATCGAAGTCCCTGGGTTCATCCGCAAGTTTAGACAAAAGCTAAGATATTTGTGAGAAAGTTCTAAAAACTCTTCCGGAGCGCAGACGTCTCGTCCGTAAGAACTGGTTTTAACGACTTTCTCCGAAATACGTTTGTTGAAAAATCTCGGTTTTTAGAACTTTCTTCGGGTTGATTATTAACTTGTTGCGAAAATGGTTTATTGTAACAAAAAATAATCAACTAATATTTTTGTTCGGCGGCAAATAATAACAAAAATTGCCGCATTATTTAGGTCGTTCGTTAAAATTCAGGAGATTTCAACCAAATTGTCAGCGGTTGGCTTCAATAATCCAAGCCATTGTTGTTCGGTTCAGGAAGACCTGTTCCGGGTTTTGACTTAAACATTATTTGCAGAGCGAAAACTCTTTTTAAAACAAAGACGCAAAATTATTCTTCTTCTTTTGTATTGTCCTTTTCTTTTGACTTTTTATCAGCAGTTTCCATTGCGTCGTTAAATTCTGATTCAATGCCATTGACTCCTTTTTTGAATTCAGTAACGCTTCGTCCCAGCGAACGCATAACGCTTGGAAGGCGATTGCCAAATAATAAAAGGGCGATTACCAAAAAGATAACCATTTGAAGAGGGCCAGGACTAAACATAATATGTTCCTTTATTGATTTTTTTTGTTTAAAATGACTTAAATTAGTTATCGGAGTCAAACAAATTTCGTCCTTCGTTATCCGATATTCGTTTCCGGGGCTTGTAACCGCAACGAGCTTAAGTTTTTGACAGGTTTGAGTATAAATGGGTTCATTTTTTTATAAAAATTAAATCCTTTTACTCATCAAAAACATTTTAACGGGTTATTGTAAACTGTCAAATCATTTAGGAAATTTTTTGATGATTGCTTTTTAATAACTCAAATAACAGACAGTTTATATCGAATCGGGGCGATATGCGCAGCCTCCAATAAACTCGAGCAGCTCACAGGAAGTTCTAAAAACCGGGATTTTTCAACAAACGCATTTCGGATAAAGTCGTTAAAACCTGTTCCTGGACAAGACGTCCGCGCTTCTGAGGGGGGTTAAAACTTCCTTCATATATATTGTTTATTTAATCAATTGGAAATCATTGAGCATTGCTCAAATCGTCGATCCATTTGCCGCGAAGCCAATTTCCATAACTGAATTTATCGTTAAAAGAACGATAAATAGCAACCGCATTTTTATAATTGCCCTTCGATTCATTAATTCGGGCGATCAAATAAAGGGTTGCAGGTTTCCAAAGTTGATTCATTTCTTCCAAAAGAGAATAATCTTCCAGATGAGTCAGCGCCGTCTCGACATTTCCCGCGTTAAGCGAAACTAAAGCAAGATAATAACGAGCGGCAACTTTCATATAAACTTTAAAATAATGCTGTTGTTGCTCCATTGTTACATATTGACGGGCAATTTCCTGAATTTCTTCATTGGAAAACGATTTTCCCTGCTGGCCGTTCTGCTCAATAATTTGAGTTATCATCATATTGGTTCGCTCTTCCAAATGGCTCATCGACTCTTTCAAAAGTCTGTCCGAAACCCGCCCTTGTTGTAACCAATACGCAGCGCTGTTTTCGCCAACAAATTGTCCCTTAAAATAAAGGATTTTTCCGATCCAAAGAGGACACTTTAATGATGTTGTATTTCGAAGCGGACCTTTAACAGGATCATCATTATTGTTCAAACCCGATTCCGATTTGTCATTTTGTGTTGTCGTATCCAAATTGGCCGTTTCCTGCATTTCATACAAATAAGGTTGAATCAATAATTCGGATTCCAGGGGAACAATCAATTGTTCCAGGATAGCGAGATAACCGTCCCAAAGATGCTCAACTTTTTGGATATTTTCTAAAGCGGCAATGCGTTCTTTTTGTTGTTGCCAAGAGATTGAGAGAACAGTATGGACATTAGCGCTGAACTCTTGTTCCATAATCATCATTCGCTCGGACATGAGAAATGGAGAGGTCGGAACTTTTGCAACAACATTTTGAAGTTGACTTGCCGTCAAAGGAAATTTCTTTTCGTCAGAATAGTCAAGCTTTCTTAATAAATCATCGTTTTTTGCCGCTTCGGAAAGAGTTGCAATCGAATTAAAGGTTAAACCGTTATTTAATGATAATCCTTCCGGCCCGGGAATCGGAAGTCCAAGTTCAGGAAGGAATAAATAAACCTCATTTTCCAGGCAAACGCCGACTATTAAAGGAAAATCAGCCGGAATATCTTCAGAGTTCGGGGCTATAATAAAGGAATCAATTCGATTTTGTCTTAAGAGTTCCATAAAAACGGTTGCCCTGTCCAAAGGGGTTCCGTGACTTAACAGGATCGTTTCCCAGGGAACCTGAAGAACCTTGCCGATTAATCCCGTTTGCGGATCGGTCAAAGAAACATTTTCAACTGTCCAATTGAATAAATGTTGGATAATTTCCAAATCGCCCTGTTTTTCTCCTTTGGCCCAATGAGCGATATTTCGAAACCAAACAACTTGTTTGAGATAATCAGCGTCTTCAGGAAGAAAAACCCGGCCTTCTAATTTTAAAAGATTTGCAAAATGATCCAAGCCTTGCGCATAAGAATTGAACTGAAACCAGGGTTGAAGCTCAAATTGTCGAATGGCCGTTTGAAGCATTGAAACCCGGTCGCCAAATTGGAATTCTTTAGTTTTGTTAAGTTTTTCCGCCAAATCAGAAATAAGAACGGCATAATTATGTAAAATGGAACCGCCAATAGTTTGGGCAAGCTCTTCGCAGCTTTTCTTGATCGAATCAAGCAGAAGAATCAGTTCTTCGCCATTTTGTTCTGTTGGTTTTTCCTGAGAATTTTCCAAAAAGAGAGCATAAAGTTTATCAGCCTGATAAAGTTGATTACTCAATTCTCTGATTTTTTCCTCAAGAATCTTTAAATCTGGGTCAATTTGAAAATCCTTTGATTTTTGCTTTTTTTGTAACCAGGAATTCAATCTTCCGACAGCATTTCGTAAAAAAGTTGGATCAGGATGTTTTTCGAGTTCTTCTGTTGCTTGAACGACTTGAAAAATCAAATTCTGATTTTGCTCTTCCTGTTCTTTTATATTGGCCTTTTGACTGCTTCCGAATTCGACTTTATCTTTTTTGCAACCGGTTGGGAAACAGAGAGCCAAAAGAAAAAGAATAAAACAGGAGATTCGTTTGAAATGATTTGCAAAATATTCGTTGGACATAAAAAACTTTCTTTCGAACGAAATATCAACAATTTCGATCAATGAAAATAACTTATTCATTATCAATGATAAAAACAACAACTTTTTTTGGACCATGAACGCCCAGAACCAAAATTTTTTCGATGTCTGCCGTTCGACTTGGACCCGTCATAATCAAGAATTCGCCGGAAGTTTGACCATTTTCTCCCATCATTTTCTTCATATCGTTCCAAACTTGAGGCAAATGCTCATTAAGCATCGATTTTGAAGCAGCAATCAAACAGATCGGGGATAAATAACAAAGTTGACGCTCAAATGCCGTTGATGCCCGAATGACAGCGCTGCCTGTATCGGCAAGAAGAAATTCAGCGGAAACAAAACTCGCATTGAGCGTTTGAAGCGTTTGGGGAAATGCTTCTTCCGGATTTTCTGGAGAAAAAATCGTTTTCAAAAGAGTCTTTTGATTGGGAAGTTTTCCTTGATATTTTTCCTCGATTTTATGACAAATTGATTCGGTAAGCGGTCGCGGCATAATTCCCCATTCAAACGAATTTTCCGAAGCATTTGTTTTGGGATTTGCATCGTCGAGGCTTTGGAGAAGTTGCGCCATTTTTTCAACAGCGTCATTCTGATCAGAACAACAAACAAATTCTCCGGAGACCGCCGTCAAATTTTTGCCAAAGGTTTCTAATAAATCGTCTTTGGAAATTCCCTGAAGAGGCCAAACTTCTGGAACCTCCGGAAGCGAAGGACGGTCTTTCAAATCAGAAAGAGCGGAACGAATTGAATTCAAGATTAATTCCCGACTTCCCATTTTAAAATTTCCTTCCATTTTTCTAAATATTATTATAACAAAGAAATGAAATAATCAAATTTATAATGTTTTGATGATTGACAGATTTGGCGCTTGAGCTCAACTGCAATCAGCATGAACGACAGTTTTCAGCTTTAATCAAATGTTGATTGTTATTGCGAATACAAGATTGGAAATGGGCATCGACTTGATTATATTTATACTCAAGGCAATCCAAAACTCAAGCCTCTTAAAAATCCTGGATCGTTCGGTTCGCGGTTGCAACAATGAACGGATAACGAAAGACGAAGTTTGCGGTTCATAATGGGTTCGAAATTTTCGTCATTAATGTTATTTTTGTTTGTTTGTTGCATAAGCCTTATTGGCGTTAAACGACAAAAGAATGAAGGGGTTTTGGTTATTCTTTAATTTATCCGATTTATGCGGTTATTCCGCGAGTTAACGCCATAAAAGCCGTTTCGAGATTAATTTCTTCTTCGCGAAATGATCGGATACGGAATCCGGCTTCAATCAAATGATTTAACAAAAGGGCATATTCGTCGATTCCGTGTCCTTTGCGAATGAAAACGCGAATGATTTCGCCTTTGATTGTATCAACGGACTCAACAATGGAATCATTCGAAAGGAGTTTCATTGCTTCTTCGTTTCGTTTATGAAATGTTTCGAGATTTTGGTTTTCGGCCAATTCAATCAAAAGAACCGGTTGATCGCGAACTTTTTTCATAACGTCGTTGACTTCCGCATTGACGAGCAGTTCGCCGCGCTCAATAATTCCAACTTTATTGCAAATGTCTGCTAATTCGGGCAAAATATGACTCGAAACCATAATCGTTTTGCCGCGACCGCCAAGTCGCTTCAAAAGTTCCCGAATTTCAATTCGAGCTCGAGGATCTAATCCGCTGGCCGGTTCATCAAGCAGAAGAACTTGCGGATCATGAAGAAGAACGCGAGCTAATCCGAGTCTTTGAGTCATTCCGCGGCTTAAACTTGTAACCAGAGCCTCTCGTTTATAACCGAGATCAACAAGGTCAAGGACTTCATTACAAACCTTGCGGCGGGCTTCTCCTTTAATTCGATAGGCGGCAGCAAAGAATTCGAGATATTCAATGACCTTCATATCGTCATAAACGCCGAAAAAGTCTGGCATAAAACCAATGAGACGACGGATTTCTTTGGGTTGCGTATAAATGGAACGTCCGCAAATATAAGCTTCGCCCCAAGTTGGTTGAAGAAGAGTCGCTAAAATTTTCATTGTTGTTGTTTTTCCTGATCCATTTGGACCGATAAAACCAAACAAATCTCCTTCAACCAAATCAAGTTTCAGGTTTTTTAAAGCGAATAATTTACCGTACTGTTTTGTTAAATCTTCTGTTTTAATCATTATTTCAAAAAGAATCAAAATATAATTGAGATAAAAAATCGAAGGGTTTCATTATTTTTCAACAGGCAGAATGAAACGAACAACGATCGTTTGACGCGTTAAACAGTTCTTTTGAATTTCCTCAGAGGTTCCCAAAAGATTTGTTTGGTTTTTTTGGATGACTCCTGACGAAGGAAATTTACCGTTGTTGAACAATCTGCAGCCAAGCGAATAAGGCGCTATTGAAGAGCTGTCTTGAAGGGGAGCCGGTTCATTCATTTGAATTGAAGGCGAAGCGTCGCGGATCGTTCCCAAAAGAATCGCGCGTCCCGATCGGATCAATTCGCTTCCGTCGAGATAATGTTGCAATGAGTTGTCCAATCCAACTGAATCAAATCCGCCCGATAATTGATAAAACGACATTGTTTTGAGAATATAGGGGATATTCAAAGATTGGGTATTGTATCGAGCCAGTCCTTGTTGAGTCAAGGTTTTAGCGGAATCGTCAAACGGCGTTAGGGCCCCATTCAAAACTCGATTATATTCTAAACGTTGCGTTTTGGAATTAATGGTTGATTCGCCAGGTTGAAGCGTTTCCAAATTAACAGCCCAACGATCATAAAATAAAACCGCATTTTCGATCGGAACGTCAAAGGGATTAACGATTGTTCCAACCGGAATGGAATCTTTTGATCGAAGCGTTGATTGAAATGTTTTTTCGTATTCAGAAAAATAACGTCCAAAAAGGCTTTTGCTGGAACGGACAGGGATTGGAATCATGTCGAGAGTCGCGGACGAATAATCCATTAAATACGGATTATTCCAGATTTTTGGAGAAATCGTTTTGGGCGACATTCCTCCTAAACCGCTTCCTTGCAGACCAAACCAGGATAAATAAATCTCGTTTTTAGTCTCGGAATCGAAAGTTGTTTGATTTTCTTTGTCATAAAAAATCGGATAATTTTTTAATAGCAAGGAATATTTTTTGTCAGACGGACTATAAATATTATTCCAAACAGTTCCGCGGACTGTTCCCGAATCGAAATCAATATCGATTAAATCAACTTGATTGACTCGAACGTCCTTTGGTTGCATTGTTTTTCCAATTCCGATAACGATGGCGCAAAAGAGAATAATATAACAAGGAAATGTCAACCAGGTTAAATTGGGTCGTTTAAGCAATTTATGGACGATAAACCAATCCCCGGGGCCAATAACGAGAATATAAAGGAAAATTAGCAACAGGATAAGAGAAAAAGGGATATTTCGAACGTTGTCAAAACGGTCTAGAACGCTTCTAAGTTGTCCGGACAGATCTGAATAACCGAGTCGAACAAGCGAACGGTCGGAAGTTTGTTTGGATTGATTCTCATTATCGAACCCTAACATTCGAATAATCAATCCAGATCGACCGTTCCAATTGGAAAGCGGAGCTTCAGAGAGATCCAGAGCGAGAAATATAATGGTTCCAAATCCGATTGGCGTTCGAACAAGAATCGGGGTTTCCATTTCAGCGATATCGAGAATGGATTCTTTTGTTAAATTCCTTAAAACCGGAGTATTCAAATAAGGAAAATCCAACGATCCATTCATAACAAGATTCTTCGCTTTGGGGACAAATTGAACAAGATCGTTGGCGATTCGAATTTCGCGAGGTTTTGAATCAGGAATCCCCGGCATGAAACAAGCAAGGGGGCCTTCATTGGTTATTAAAGGAATCGAGTCTTTTCCAGCTAAAATGACCAGTCTTCCGCCCCATTGAACCCAACGTTGTAAAGCGAGTATTCTGGGATCATTTTTTGTTATTCCGTCAAAGAAATTGGGGTCGGTTGTCGTTAAAATAATTGTATCAACGGCTTCAAAACCGATCCAACTTTGAGGAAATTCGGCAAAACGCTTCATTCGATGAATTAAAGGGCGTCTTTCCTCTTTCATTCGAAGTTCGCCAAAAACTTCATTTAAACCGATATTTTCGTTTCCGACGACTAAATAAACAGGTTTTTGCGGAGAAACCGGAGGATAATATCGAACGGATTCGTTTGAGAATTCGGAATTGCTTTCCTGATTGATTTGCGATTTAATGGGAGTTGGCGAAAATGTTTTTTCGTCCAAAATTTGTTGCGGAACAGGGAAAAACGTTTCATTTTGGATATCGTTCAAAGGAGATTGCAACAAACGAATCGTTAAATTTGCCTTTTCTCGACCAATTGGCATATAAAGCTGATACGATTCAATGGTTGAATCAATAGAAGAATAGGATTCGATTTTCGGCAGATCGGCTATTGTTTGGCGAATGATCGTTGGGGTTCCGTCTGAATCAATGCTCTCCATTTCAATAGCAGAACAAGCATTATTTTTTTGGGATAAAGAAACAGTAACGGGCGTTTGAAATCCGTTTTTCCAAACGCCGTCTACTCCAACCGTCAGTCCCTGAATTTTGACATCGTTGGAATAAACTTTTTTTTCTTGAGGAAAAGCGAATTGAAATAGAACAAATGTTGTTCCGAACAATATAAAAGGAAAAAGGAATTTCTGATTCAATGTCATAAGAAAGGTTTTGGTTTTTTTGATTATTAAAACATGAATGGTTTATTAAGGAAACAAAGAAACAAAAAAAGACTCTAAGAAAGTCAATTCTATTTTACTCTAAAAGAATGATTTTTGACAGGGACGAAAGAAAGATTTTGTCATCTTTTTTGAAAATATCAATATCAACAATTTTTCCTCTCGACAATTCCCCCAAAGTTATGATATACTGATTTTGCTTTTGGGATCGATAAAATTATCATTTCATTTCCTTTGAAAATTTGTTTTTGGCTTTTGCAAACTTGTCAACGGCGAGCAGATCATCGAAGTTGCATTTGTTTTCAGAAATGACGGACAGGGCAACGTTTTTTTCCTTTCAAAACTCGCTCGTTATTGCGGTCTTGCAAACTTGCTGACAGGAATTTTCATCGGTTTGAGTATAAATGGTCATCTCGAATCAGTGACGCCAATAAAAGAGAATGGTTTCATTTTGATTCGGAGTTTTTCAAGCATTTTTTATCATAAAAATCTCATTTTATTTAAGGACAAAAAATGAAACATCCATTGTTTTTGAGAAAAACCGGTTGGTTTTTCAACGGGTTTTCGATTGTTTTTATTATTAGTTTCCTGACAATGTTTGTTGCGGCAAATGAGAAGAAAGAAAATTCAAATGATTGGAAGATTGTTTCTCCAACCGTTGAGCTTCTCGACTCTCCGCAGGGAATCGATGTTCTTCAGCCAACATTTTGTTGGAAATTGATCTCGGATCAACAAGGCGAACAACAATCGGCCTATCAAATTATTGTTAAAAGCGCCAACGACGGATCTGTCGTTTGGGATTCTGGAAAAGTTGTAAGCGATCAGCAAACCTTTATTCAATATTCAGGCGACGCTTTAAAACCGGGAACAAAATTTGAGTTTTCGATTTCTGTTTGGAATCAAGACGGTTCGAAGGTTGCCAAAGTCAATTCAACTTTTTCAACCGGTCTTTATGCAACCGAAGCCGATCAGAATCCCTGGAAAGGAAAATGGATTGGTTATCAGGAAAAAATTCAAAAAAGTTTAACGGTCGATATTCAAAAAGCGTCTTGGATTGCCTTTGAGAAGAATTTTTCGATTGCGCCAGGTTATTCGGTTTATCGAAAAACGTTTGATATTTCGGATGTTTCCCAACTGAAACAGGCTTTTGCCAATTTTACTGGCGATAATCATTATCGAGTTTTTCTGAATGGCCAGGAAATTGGAAATGGCAGCAATTATATGATTGCTCCAAGTCTCAATATTCTTGAATCGCTTCAAAACGGAAAAAATGTTTTTGCCATTGAAGTCAATAATTTTGGGGATTCATCCAATCCAGGCGGTTTGATCGGCGGGTTTTCTTTTATTTCCGAAGAAGAAACAATAGACTTTTTTACTGGCGCCGATTGGAAAGCCATTCAAGGAACCGATGACGCTTATTTTGCTATCGATTTTGACGATTCTGCTTGGAATGCCGCATCCGTTTTGGCGCCTTGCGGCGAAGGCCCTTGGGGAGAAGTTCAAGCGACGCAACCGAATCAGCCGTCCATTCCAGCGCGATATTTGGCGAAAAATTTTGATATTCCGTCAGATAAAGAAATTAAACGGGCAACCATTTATATTGCCGGTTTAGGTTATTATGAAGTTTTCCTTGCCGGAGAAAAGGTCGGCGATCATGTTCTTGACCCTGTTTTGACAGATTATGATGTTCGCGTTTCCTATAATACATATGACGTTACAGAAATGTTGAACGACTCATTGAAAAAAAGCAATGAAAATCAAAATAATCCCGGTTATCGTATTCCGTCTGGATTGATTGGCGTTGTTTTGGGAAATGGGCGTTATTATGCGCCGCGTCAATCGGAACCAATGACAACCAAAACTTATGGCGTTCCCCGACTCCTTTTCCAATGGGAAATAGAATACGCAGACGGTTCAAAAGATATTTTTGTAAGCGATGAAAGTTGGAAAATTTCGGTTGATGGACCAATTCGGGAAAATAATGATTATGACGGCGAAATTATCGATGCCCGTTATTTTGGATTGCCGCTTGATCAGGCAGGCAGACCAATCAGACCCATTCGAGAGACCGGGAACGATTCCGAATCGCCTCGAAAACGAATGAAAAATTTTTCCGCTTTTATTCAAAAGGGAAAAGAAACTTCGAATGGTTTTATGAATGGCGTTATTGTTCGAACCAATGAAAACGCTCAGATTTTGGAAGCTCCGAAAGGAAAACTTGTTGCGCAAATGATGCCGCCGATGCGCGTAACTGAGGAAATCAAACCAATTTCAGTTAAGGAAGTTAAACCGGGCGTTTGGGTTTACGATTTTGGTCAAAATTTTGTCGGTTGGGCTCGCCTTAAGGTTAAAGGGGATCGCGGAACAAAAATTCTATTGAGATTTGCCGAAACGCTTCAAACCGAAGGCAAGGACGCGGGAATGCTTTATACAGCAAACCTTCGCCAGGCAAAATGCCGCGACATTTTTATTTTAAACGGAGGGAAAGTTCGCAACCGCCAACAAGAATTTGAAATTTATCAACCGCGGTTTACTTATCATGGTTTTCGTTATGCCGAATTAACCGGTTATCAAGGAACGCCTGATTTGGAAACGCTGACCGGTTGCGTTGTCGGAACCGATCTTCCGATTGTTGGTTCTTTTCAATGCAGCGATCCGACGATTACTCAATTTTATAAAAATATCGAATGGGGAACTCGCGGCAATTATTTGAGCATTCCGACCGATTGTCCGCAACGGGATGAGCGTCAAGGTTGGCAAGGGGATCGCGCCGCCGAATCAAAGGGGGAAATGTTCATTTTCGATAATATTACGCTTTATCGAAAATGGATGCAGGACATTGAAGATTCGCAACTCGAAAACGGCAATGTTTCCGATGTTTGTCCCGCTTATTGGCCGTTATATGGGTCAAATGTAACTTGGCCGAGCGCTCAGATTATTATTCCGGAAAGCCTTTATTTAATGTATGGCGACAAGGCTTCTATTGCCAAACATTATGATTCCCGAAAGAAATGGTTGAATCATATGGCAACCTTTATCAAAGAAGACGGAACGATCGATAAAGACAATTATACGGATTGGTGTGTCCCGCCGGAAAAGAAAGAATTGATTCATTCTCAAGACCCAATGCGTCAAACAGCGCGGGGAATTTTGGCAACCGCTTATTATGCTTATGATCTGAAACTTTCCGCAACCTTTGCCGATATGCTCGGAAAAACAGAGGACGCGAAAGAATTTCGTGATCGAGCCGCAAAGGCAACCGAAGCGCTTAATGCCGTTTATTATAATGCCGAAGAAGGCAAATATGACAACGGAACGCAAACGTCCTGCGTTCTTCCGCTTTATTTTGGTCTCGTTCCAAAAGGAGAAGAAGATAAAGTTTTTGAAACATTGATTAATAATATTGAAAATGTAACGAATAAACATATCGGAACCGGTTTGATTGGCGGTCAATGGTTGAATCGTCTTTTGAGCGATCGAGGACGGATTGATTTGTCCTATATTTTTGCAACAAATCGAACTTATCCGAGTTGGGGTTATATGCTCGAAAAGGGAGCGACAACCGTTTGGGAACTTTGGAATGGCGATACAGCTGATCCGGCAATGAACAGCGGCAATCATGTTATGCTTGTCGGCGATTTGGGAATTTGGTATTACGAATATCTGGCTGGAATTAAAGCGGATGATCAGAACCCCGGGTTCAAACATATTTTGATGAAGCCGTTTGTTGTTGGCGATTTAACCTGGGTCGACGCTTCTTATGATTCGATTCGCGGAAAAATTTCCAGCAAATGGCGATATAATCCCCAAAATAGCTCTTTTGAATGGAATATTGAAATTCCGGCCAATTCAACCGCAACTGTTTTTGTTCCGACGTCGAACGCTGACTCCGTTGTTGTTGACGGTTTAGACTTAACCGCCGTTAAGAAAACGGCAACGGATGATCGACTCGAATTCGAACTCGGATCAGGAATTTGGACGATTAAGTCTGAATTGAAAAAATAAGGGAGGCTCATTTGTTATAAAATGGCCGTTTCGATTATTAATCATTTTTATAATAACGGACGGCCTTGGCGATTGACGTTGGTTGAACGATTGAGGGTTATCTGAATTCGGAAAGGGCAACTGATTCGCCTTTTTGTAATCCGAGCGTTGTTGCGGATCCTCTCGTCTGAAGTTTTCGATAGGCTTGAATATATGAGAATAAATGAAATTCGAGTTGATTCTTATGGCGAATTATCAGATCGTCGATTTGATTTTTCTTCAGGAAACTTTCATTTGATTTATGGACCAAATGAAGCAGGAAAATCGACTTTTCTCGAACTTGTTCGCGATTTGATGTTTGGGTTTTCTCAACAGGGAAAATATCAGTTTTCCTTGTTGGGACGCCCGTCTCTTTCGGCTTCGTTACTGTTTGCTCTGGATAACGAACAAACCGGATTTCTTTCGAGAAAACTTAATCTTCATTCTTCAAAGCGAGAATCTGAATTTAAAGCCGCTTTTCAAAATAATGAAAACAGTTTTTTTAAAACAGCAGAATCCTCGAATATAACGGAGTCGGAATATAAATCCTTGTTGGGAAACGCCGGACGCCAATTATTTTGTCATTTTTTTGGGTTTTCTTATCAAGAACTTGCGGAAGGCGAACTGCTTCTCAAAAATTCTGGATTATCCGATCTTATTTATGGAACTGGATTGGGCGGATTAGCTGCTTTTCAATCTTTGAAAAACAATTTAAAAAAAGAAATTGATCTGTTTTTTAAAAAATCTGGAAATGCAAAAAATCCAAAAATCAATAAAATCATTTTGGATTTAAATAATGTCAATAACAAAATCAAAACCGAATCAATCGATTATAATGAATATAATAATGTTCGATTACGAAAAATAGATATTGAGAAAGATTATTTGATTATTAAGGAAAAACGGGATCAATTTCGAAAGGAACGGGAATATTGGGAACAGCTTGAAAATGCTTATCAACTTTTTGAAGAATTTCAACAATGTCAGAATCTGTATTCGACTTTTCTTGAATCCGTTCCATTTTCCGAAGAACAGTTTTCACAGTTTCCGATTAATGGAATAATTGAAGTCGATCAAATTCAGCAATCAATTCAGGAAAATCGAGACGAATTGCTGATTATGGAAAATGAATCAAAGGAAATTCAAACAAAGCTTGACAAAATTGACCGTTTTCCTTTTATTTTGAAAGAAGCTAAAGAAATTCAACGTTTGGACAAACGGCTCGAAGAAATTCAAAATATTCAACTTGGTCTTCCGACGCTTAAGGCAAAATTTGAGTCAGATCAGAAAAATTTTCAATCTCGACTGGAAAAAACCGGCATTTTAATGACGGAAGAAGTTCTTGAGCACTTTATGATTCTGCCTCAGAAAAAAACAATAATTCGCCAATTATTAGAAGAAGAAAAAAACAAACAGGAATCAGAAAAGAAAATCAATCATTATATTCAAAATAAAAAAGAAGAAAAAGCGAAAATCGATCAACAGATTCGATTGTTGGTTAAAAATAAGAATTTTGTAATTAATGACGAAAAAATTGAAGAAATTCAAAATCAACTGGAAACGATTTTGCAGAAAGAAAGTTATTATCCGCCTCTTTTTAAACAATTGCAGCAAATAGAATTGAAACGAACAAAAATAGCGAAAGATAATGACAAGCTGTTTTTGTCGTTAAAAAATTGCCTGGCAAATGACCTGAGTCAAGAACAGTTAGCCGCTCAAATTGTTCCTTTGGACTCACAGATTCAAGAATATGAAAAAGAATTTGCTTCTTTGGATATTGAGTTGGAAAACAATCTTTCTGAAATACAGAATTTGAAAAAGAAAAAAGGGCAATTAACGCGACGTCTTTATGAAATTGATCCGGAAAAAAAGCTTCCTTTGTTTCAACATTGCGAAGAAAAACGACGTCAGCGCGATTTAATTTGGAATCAACTCAAAAATCAAATTGAGACCAATCAACAAAATCCAAAATTGATTCAAAATTATGAGCTCATTATTCAAGAATTGGATGAAATAATTGAAATATATATTAGTAAATCAAAAGAAATTGCCGAAATTCGGTTTCTTTCTCGAGAAATCGACTTTATTGAAAATGAAATAGCGCTCTTGGAAAATGAGAAGAAGACAATCCTCAAGAAACGGAATAATCTTCAATCCGATTGGAAGCAACTTTGGTTTGCTGTCCATTTGGATATCAACGATTCCAATATTTCAATAATGAAAGAATGGCTCGTTTTGTTTAAAGAATGGAAAGAAAAAAATGAAGAATTATCGCAACTTCATATGGAATGGAGTTCGCTTTTTCATGAAATTGTTCAATATGAAAAAATTTGTCAAAAAACTGTTCTTTTACTTGAAAATAAAGAAACGAGTTTTTTAAATGAAACAAATGATTTATTCGATCATAAAGATCATATAAGTTTGAATTTGAATAAAATTCGTTATTATTCCAAACAAATTAATGATTATCAATCAGAAAAGAACAGGCTTCAATTAAGATTTGATGAAATCGAATCAGATTTACTAAATTTTCAATCGCAATTATTGAACATTAATATTCAAAAACAAAATTGGTTCTTACAGTTCCAAAATATTCTTAATGATTTAAACCTTCCCAAAGAATGGACGTCAGAAACATTTAATGAAACCGTTTTAGCGATCGGTCAACTTCAAAAAGAGCAACAATATATAAAAGAAAACAGATTGACCATTGAATCTCAATGTTCAAAAATTGCTTCATTTGAAAACGATGTTTGCTGTTTGACGGCTCGAATGAATTGGGATCAAAATCAATCAACGGAAAATATTGTTTCAAAACTTGTTGCGGCATTGGAAACGGCAAAAAAGAATGAAGAACTTTATATTCGTTTGTCAGATAAACAGAAGCAATTACAAGAGACGATTCAACAGAAAAAGTTGCTTTTGAAAAGCAAGGAAGAACGTTGCCAGCAGTTATTTCAATCTGTAAAAATATCGACGCTCAGCGATTTTTTAAAGCTCGGACAATATTATCAAACTTATTCAGAAAAACAACAGTCATTACAAAATAGTCGTTTAAGTCTTGATTCTGTTTTAAGAACGTCCATACAAAAGAAAACCGAATCAATGAAAATAAACGATTATTGTCAGATTTTTAAAGACCTTAATCTGGAAGAAATCGTTTTAAATCGACAAAAAACAGTTCAACAAGAAGTCGAGTTGGATCAAGATCTGAAAAGTCTTTTGACTGAATTGGGCGAATTGAGTCAAAAATTAAAAAGTTATGAAAAGACGCAAGGGGCTTCTTGTTTTCTGGTTGAAAAAGAGAAGTTGCTCAATGAATTAAAATCGGCAATCAATCAATATATTCCAAGATTAATCGCGTTCAATTTATTGGAATCATCTCAGAAGAAATATGAAAACGAACGGGAGCCCAAAGTTTTGAGCGACGCTTCAAGCTTTTTCTCAAAATTGACTTCAGGACGATATACAAAAATTATTCGATCTCAAATCGCCGATTCGTTTGAAGTTTGTCAAAAAGATGATCTCTATAAAAAACCAGATCAACTTAGTTCCGGAACAAAAGAACAACTTTATTTGGCAATTCGACTTGCTCATATTCAAACTTATTGCCAGCATTCCGAATCGTTGCCGCTTATCATTGATGACATTCTCATCAATTTCGACGGAAATCGATCCGAAGCGACTTTAAATGTTCTTAATGAAATTGCGTCAAATGGGCAACAAATCATTTATTTAACTTGTCATCAATCAATGAAAAAACTGTTTGAAAAATATTATCCAGACAATCAAATCATCGAAATGCGGGAACGAAATCCGGTTTGAGTATTTCAAAGTCGAAAAGAATAACAGATCCTGTTTCATTAAACCTTCTGTCATTTTCGATCTTGAAAACAAAATCAGAGAATTTCAAACAAATGAAAAATAATAGAATAACAAATTTTATTCAAAAGGTTATTAATATCAAAAGCCGTTATTCCTTTCCATTTCGGAAGGCGTTTGATATTTTTGACAAAGATAATTGCGGCATTTATCAAAAAATTGATGATATTCGTTCGATTGATAATCAGGATAAGTCCAAGCAAGCGTTTGCCAATGTTTTTTTGTATAAATGAGCGTTGTTTCTGCAAAAATTCCGTCATTTAAATAAATTCGATGCGAATGGTCTTTTGTTGAAGCTAAAATCAATTTGCCGAGATCAATATATCCTGGGTCAAGATTCAAAGGTCGCGGAACTGAGCCGCCTGTTTTAAATTTTTCAGCGATTTCTATTTCGCGTTGGTTTGTTCTTCGTTTTATGGTTGAAAGCGTTCCTGGATTAATTAATGTCTCAAAAGCCCAAAATCGTTTGAAAAGAATCTTGCCCATTTCTTTTTCGTAATAAAGCGTAAATTCATCAAAACGAAATGTCGGGCTCTCTTGCCAGATTGGACCAAAATCCTGAATCATATGTTGTTTTCCCGCTTGAAGAATTTCTTCCGAGGAACTAAATGCAGCAATTAATAAAAGAACAGGTCGCGGCTGCTTTATGATTCCCATCAATTCTCCTTTAAGGCAAAGAGTCAGATAAAGATTGTTCCCAAGAAAACAAATAACCGCAAAAAATGCGCCAAAACCAAAAATCGGCCTCAAAAATATTAGACCGATCTGAATTGAATTTAAAGGACAAAACGTTTAACAATCAGAGAAACGTCCTGACCGCCAAACCCGAAACTATTGCTTAAAACAATATCGCATTTTATTTGTCGAGCTTTGTTGGGAATATAATCCAGATCGCAAACTGGATCAGGCGTTTCATAATTGATTGTCGGAGGAAGAATATTGTCGCGAATGGCCAAAAGACTATAAGCCAGTTCGCTGGCCCCAGCTGCGGCAATTAAATGACCTGTCATGCTTTTGGTGCTCGAAACAGGAATTTTATCGGCATATTCGCCAAACGTTTCTCGAATGGCCAACGTTTCAACGCGATCATTGACGCCTGTACTCGTTCCATGCGCGTTAATGTAATCAATATCTTCCGGTTGAAGCTGAGCGCTGGCTAAAGCCATTTTCATGCAACTAATGGCGCCTCGGCCTTCCGGATGAATATCCGTAATCCGATACGCATCGGACGTTGACCCATAACCGACCAATTCGCCATATATTTTCGCTTTGCGATTTAATGCGTGATTCATTTCCTCAAGAATGAGCATTGCCGCGCCTTCGCCGAGAATAAAACCGTCCCGATTTTTATCGAACGGACGAGAAGCTTTTTGCGGCTCTTCATTATTTGTACTCAAGGCGGTTAAAAGATTGAATCCTGTAACGCCAAAAGGATGAATCATCGAATGAGCGCCGCCGGCAATCATAACATCGACTTCATTTCGACGAATCATTTCAGCGGCTTCTCCGATTGCTTGCGCGCTTGCGGCACAGGCTGTTAAACAGTTTACATTAGGACCTTGCGCCTGAAATTGAGCGGCAAGATGAGCGGCTGGCATATTGGGTTCCTGTTCGATTTCTCGAATCGGATGAAGAATTTCGAGCCCTTTTTGAATGAATTTTCCTTCATCGAAAGAACCGTCATCGTTCATGGCGGCCAGCATCATCGCAGCAAAATCGTCAAAGTTTTGCTTGCCTTCTCCAGCGCCTGTATAAACGCCAAATCGAGTTCGATCAAAATCCGCTTCAAGAAGTCCAGAATCTTTCATTGCTTTATGTCCGGCTCCAACCGCAAAACAAGTATGCCGATCCTGATTTTTCCAATCATCTAAATTCTCGCCGATTTCTGAAATATCCCAATTTTTAACTTCCGCAGCTATTTTGGTCGGAAAATTGGAGGCGTCGAAAAGCGTAATTGGGCCAACGCCTGATTCGCCATTGAGAAGTCGCTTCCAAACTGTTTCAACCTCATACCCCAATGGCGTTACCAAACCAATGCCTGTGATCACAATTCGTCGATTCATATAAACAAAACCTTCAATATGATTTCAAAAAAACAAATAAGGGAACGCCAGTCAATAAAACAAAGTCGATTGATTCAAGATATGAAAGATTAAGAATTAAAAATTCAAACCGCAAATCAATTCAATGAACAATTTAAAATAACGTCATTTTGGGAATATATCGTCGGTTATTTTATGGATTATTTCGCATTTTATGAAAAATGAAATCTTTTCCGAGATAAATAAAATGTTCTCGACTCAAACCTGTTAAAAATCCTTGATCTTAATGTCAGCAAACCAGGCAACAACGGATGAATTGCAAAATGACAAAGTCTGTTGACCATATCGGCTTTCCAATAAAAATCAGGATTTTAAAGAAGGATCGAGAATTCGTGTCCCATCTTGTTTGATTCCGATATCATACATTCCGTAAGCGCGAACGAGATCTTCCAAATCTCCTTCAGCAAAAAGAGATTTTCCGAGAAAATCAGCGCCTAAATGAGCGAAAACCAAAACGCCTTCTGCGATTAATTCGTTATTTCGATGAACGTTGACGGTTGCCATCGAACCTTCATCCCGAATGTAATCGATTTCCGCATTATAAATCAATGAATCGCCCGGAACGAATTCTGTTGTATAAAATTGGATATGAGGAATTTTTCCCAAAACGACCTTTTTTTTAAAATCATGAGATTCATGAATCAAAAGTCCGCCGGTTTGCGCCAAACCTTCAATGATTAGAGAAACCGGCATAACGGGATGAAAAGGAAAATGATCTCGTAAATGATCTTCGGACCGCGAAACTGTTTTAATGGCTTGCGCTCTTTTTCCGCTTTCGAAAACCGTAAAACGATCAATCCAATACCAATTCATCTTGTAACCTCATTATACTCAAGCCTGTTGAAAATCCCTGACCTTTAAGTTCGCAAGTCGGCAATGACGGGCAAGTCATTGAAACCAATGAGTCGATGTCGTTGATCCAACAACGGCAACTTTTTTGCCGAAGGAAAAAGGTTTTTTCCCGTTTCATCGCGAATAAGTCAAGCAGAAGAACAAAGCAAACAAAAGAAAGAATCAACCGTTCAACTTGGATTCGACAATATGGCACATATCGTTGACAGTTAAAACTTTTGTAATGTTTTGAACCATTGGATTTTTGGCAAAGGTTTCCAAGTCAGCAAAAGGAATGCGACGTCGCAGTTCATTAAGCCCTGCATCGGTCAGTTTTCCCTCTTGAACGAAATCTGTGTTGTTAAGCAAATCTTCTGGAATCAATTCGCCTCGATCAATTTTGATATCAAACGTTTTTTCGAGATTAAAAACAATATCCAGCAGATCAATGGATTCTGCGCCAAGATCGTCAACAAGCGTTGCTTCCGGTTTAACTTCTTCTTCATCAACTGCCAAAGCATCGACCAAAACATTTGTAACGCCTGCCAAAATTTCTTCTTTTGTCGCCATTGAAAAATCAACCCTTAAAATGATATTATGTGAAATGGAAATATCCCAAAACGTCGAACTGAATCGATGAATTGATCAACTCTGAGTTTATATTGATTCGCGTAAAATTCTGAACTCTTTTTCTTTTAGAACCATTTATTCCCATTGAGGATTATCAAGCCAAAGAAGCGAAAGTTCGCTTTTTAGTTTTTCTATCAATTTAACATCGAAAATCGCCTGGTTGGGATTGGCCGTTGCCAAATTGTAATGACTCAATGTTAATTGAGCGCGAATGCGACTTTGACCGTCAATGGTTCCTTCTGTTTTGAGAACCGTTTCGTTTTCTGACTGAGACAGGATCGTTGCTGTAACTGTTAAAGTTTGACCAGGTTGTAAAAACTGCCCAAATTTAACATTTTTAGCTTCTTTGAGCAAAACGGTACTCTGAGCAAAATGTTGACTTACGCGGATGAGCCAGGCGGAAGCTTGAGTCATTGCTTCAAGCATAAGAACGCCCGGCATAACCGGAAACAGCGGAAAATGATCTCGAAGATATTCTTCTGCCATTGTCAGAGATTTTGTTGCAATAATAGTTTTATTCGGTTCTAATTGAACAATTTTATCAATGAGCGAAAAATACATAAGATCAGTTTCTTGAATTTGTCTAAAAATATCGGGATTATCAAATAATGTTTTTTAATCCTTATACTTAAGGAAAAATGTCCGGCAAATAACCGACAAAAACAATTCCATCGAATTTTAACATTATACTCTTCTTTATCAAATGGACAACCCCCACTTTTTAACGATTGGTTGAGTCGTTTCTGAATTTTTGTTTTGACTCTTGATTTTACAGGAACGCGGACGTCTTGCCCGCATCGAATTTAAAGAGTCGACCCGACTCTTTGGAAAAATCAACCGTCGTCTATTTATAACATTCACAAAACACTAATTTATCAGCTTGTGTTTAGACTACTAATCTCTAATGATCGGTTCTGTTAATTCTTCGCATTAAGACTTAATTACGCAATTCTTCTGCTTCTGGCAAATCATTGAGACCGGACAGCTCATCTTGAGATTCTTCAACGCCTCGAATTCTTGTATCCAAAAAGGCTGTATCAATATCGCCGGGATCAATCCAACGACCGGTTTCATCAATTTCAAAAAGTCCCAATTCCAATAAGAGTCCCATTCGTTGAATTTGATAATTCAGCCAAACTTGCATAAAACTGTTTTGAGATTGCAATAACGATGTTAAGGCATCAACAAGGTTTTGAGCGGCTGTATCGCTTACTGAACCAATATTGGATGATTGGGCCGGTTCTTCTAAAGCCAATTGACATTGATGAACGTTTTTAATCGAAGATTCGACTCGAATGCGTTGAAGTTCAAAGTCCATTTGATTCAATTCCAACAGGCGAATCGTTGAGCGAATTTGTCGATTAACATTGTCAACATAAGCATAATAGGAACGTCGGGCTTGATCATAGGAAATAAGCGCTCGTCGATAAGCATTTCGTTCCGACAGATTGGAAAGGGGCGTATCAAATTCCAAACCGGCGCTGAAACTCGATTCTTTCGCGCTGAAGTTTAACATATTTGAACCTTCATTGGCAATATCTCCTCTGACATTTAAATCCAAAACCCCCTTTAGATTATCGGCAACAATTTCAATGTTTCGCCATTGGTCAACAAGATTAGCTCTTGCGTTCATCCAATCGAGACGATATTCAGACGCGACACGGAAAGCCTGATCAGAGTTAACATCGATAATGGGAAGGAAAATAGATTGCAAACGAACTCTTGCCTGGATCAACTGAAGCGACATCAATTCATTGGCCAATTTGGTCAAGCAAGTTGTGAACCAGATTTCCCAAATTCCTTCCAAACTGGTTGCTGTCAATTTTTTATCATCTTTACTCGTTATATTCCTTTCCGAGGCAAAAAAGTCATCCAATTGCAAATCGTAAACCAAATTAATTACTTCTTGAGGAAACGGCGAAAGATCAGGCGTTTCTCGAGTTTCAACGATCATTTTGGACAATGTTGCTTTATCATAACTCAACAGAGTCAATTCGATCAATCGATAAATATCTTTTAAGGACTTTTCAACGCCGGTAATCTGTTCCGAAGTATAATAGCCATCAATTTCGTGATTGATTATTCCGCCATGATAATCTGTTTCAATGCGTTCGATCGTTCGATCGAATTCGCCTGTTTCCAAATTGCAGAATGAGCGATCAACATTGGTTTTTTCCGATTCAAGGCGTTCATAAAGGCGATTGAAGATTTTTTTCCGTTCTGGAATCATCTGCTTCAGCCTTTGCATTTCATTGAGCGTTTCTTTTTGTCCTTCTTCGGTTCGTCTTTTGAAATCAGCCAAAACCGTTTTCATATCGTCCGTTATTCGAACCGCTGGTTCATCGTCTGGATTGATTGAGCTGCCTCGAAGAATCGAGATTTGAACATTAACTTCTTCATAAAGTTTTTCCAAAATGGCTGGCATTAATTGAAACTGATCCAACAATGGAGAATAAATGATAACATTATCAATATCCGGCGGAAGTCCCAACGAAATGAGATAATTTTCGACGCTGCTCTGATAATTATTCATGCTGCTCAACAAAGAACTTTGACCGCTCAGGAAACTTTCTCGAACTCGTTCAACCTGTTCGCTTCGCGAAAGACGTCCGGCGAGAAAATATTCTTCATAACGACGAAGGTTCGTTTGAAGAGAAGCAACGTTTGAGCGTTGATTATTGATTTCGACTTGAGTTGCCAATAGTCCATAAAAACCGCCCAGAGACGGCGAATTGACTCCGGTTCCTGGCATTCCGCCGCTTGGCGCCGAAACTGGCGAACTTCCTGTCAAGACTCCTAAATAAAAACCTTGTTGATAAAAAGCCAACTGACGAACATTTGCCAGAAGACGTCGTTCGCTCTGCGTCAGATTTTCTAAAACAATAGCTCGACCTGCTCCGCGTAAAAAAGGTTGCGTTATACTATAACTTAATCTCGTTGTTGGAACAAATGTGTCATTGCTTGGCGAAAACGTCCAAACAAGCGAATTGGCCAGTCCAACAACAATATCCGCTCCGGTTGCCAGTTTTTTATTCGCCCCTGTTTGAAAGGAATTGCTCAGCGAAGAGGTTGAATCGTCACGAAAACCGCCATTATTGTTATAAAACAGAGAGTCGTTTCCATAAAATTGAACATCAAAAACGAAACGTTGTTCAGAAACACTCAAAGCCGCTTCATAAATATTTTCCATTGCTGTTCGATAATTCGGCGAATGCATCAAAGCCAAATCAAACGCCGTATCCTGCGTTATAACGACATTCCCATTTTCGTCATAAGGAAGCGTATTTCGCCAGAGTTCGTTTTCAACGGACGTTATGCTTCCGTTTTTATACCATTTTTGGCTTCCTTTTTTGCCATCAACGATTTGCATCAAACGATGCGACGTTTTGTCGTCCTGCGGCATCGGTTGAGCGTCTGGATTATAGCGATTCGCGTAACGAGAATTGCTGTTTTCTTGAAGCGTAAACCCCTGCATTTTCCAAAGAGGATCTTGCTGGTTGACTGTATTTAATAAGCCATAAACGTCTTTATCCGCGCTTTCTCGATATTTCTTTCGAGTACAGCCTGTTTGAATGGTCAATATTTCAATAGCAGCAAAAAGTAAAAACAAAATGACAAAAAATCGACAATGGAAGTTCATGAGTATTCTTTTTGTTTTTATTATGAGATTCTTTTGAGTCTCTTTCTTCATTTTTGGCCATCCCCGGCTGAGAACAACGGTCATTAATGATTTGTGCTCTCTTTTCATTTTTGATTCTCTTGTCATAAATTAATGAACATTATGGGAATATTTATTATGGATGAAGCTCAAAAGTTTTTTGGTTAAGAATATACTGAAGCGGGTTGGGCAATATTTTCGCCCTCAGAAATCCGTTGCCGCTGCAGAAGTTGACGTTCTCAACGATTAAGGATTTTCAAAGGCTTGAGTATAAACTCAAAAAACGAGGCAATTGTCAAATGAATAATGGTTGATTGGAATTGGGGATTTTCGCGGAAGTTGAATCGAATATGAATAAGCAAAAACGAAAAACCGACAAACATTCTCCTAAAATATTCCCGAATAGTAAAATATACTGATTTTGATAAACCTATCGGTTATGTTGTTCGTGATGTATTATTTAATTCTGTTGATTTTACAGACATTTGTGAAAATTATTTTTTTGATGTCGTTAAACTTTCTGTGTTTTTTCTATTTTGTGATCAAAAAGTTGAAAAGTCAGAATCGTTGAGATCGCAAATCCCGTCAACGAGTTGACGAATTACGAAAGAACAAAATTTGTTGCCCGTTTTTGTTTGGGGACAAATAAGTTTTTCTCATCATTTTTAAAGAAAGAAGAGAAAATCCAAACAATATAGTTGAAGTTGTCTTGAAAAATAGACGGGGATTTTTATAATAATTTAAGGAGATTTTTTAAATGAATCCTTTATAAAAAGATTCGTAATTTGATATGTTTTGATATATACGGAAACCGGTATGGACGAGCGTCTGACTTCGACTTTTGTCTTCGCTCGTCATTGTCAAGCTTACGAATACGGAACAACATTTTCAATTGGCTTGAGTTTAAAGGGGATTACATGATTCGCAAAACAACTGGCAGACGTTTGGTTTTGCTCATTTTTTGGGCTTTTTATTTTCTAACAGGATTCAATATAACGCTTTTTGCTTCAGATGAGCCTAAAGTTGAACCAACATGGGTTATAAGTTGGGCAACTTTTGGATTTCTTTTTGCGATAACAATTATGCTCTTTGCTCGAAGCGGCAAACGAGTTGATACTTGTTTGACGCGCGAAGAATGGAAACAGGTTGAAGAGGTTATGTTGGCTCGAATTGCCAAGAAAAAACGTTCCAAAGCAGAATCTGAGGACGACGATGAGGAAGAAGACGAGGACGAATAAATCATTAATGAAGAATAAACGACTCCATTTTTCTCTTTTCCCTGTTTTTCAAATAAAACTTTTTGAAGTTATTTTTGTTTGAGAATTATTTTTTAAAATTGTCTCCTGTTGTTTCTATCGTTTGTCTTTTGGGGTTGTTCGTAAGCGAAAATTAATTAAAGAGACAATATAATATTATCAATAGTTGACAATATTATATTGTCATTATATTGTCTCTTTTGGGGAATTGCAAAATTGATGTCGCAACTTGTTGTTGATCATATAGAAAAAGAGTATTCAACGCCTTGCGGAACGATCCAGGCTTTGCGGCAATGTTCTTTTCAACTTGACTCGTCGGAAAGTTTGGCCATTGTTGGTCCAAGCGGATCAGGAAAAAGTACGCTTTTGTCCATTCTGGGAACATTGGAACCGCCCTCAAAAGGAACGGTCCTGCTTGACGAAATCAATATAACTTCGCTCTCTTCATCCGAAACAATATTTTTTCGTCGAAAACATTTGGGAATTATTTTTCAGGATCATTTTCTTTTGCCGCAATGTTCCGCTCTTGAAAATGTTCTGGTTTCTCTTCTTGCGGAACGTCGAATAACGAAACAAGATCAGGAACGAGCAGAATTGTTATTGGAGCGAGTTGGTTTGAAAGATCGGTTTCATCATCGTCCCGGAGAACTTTCTGGCGGCGAATGTCAACGAGTTTCAATTGCCCGTTCGATTTTTCGAAATCCAAAGCTTTTATTGGCCGACGAACCAACTGGAAGTTTGGACCGAAGCAATGCCGATTCGATTGCTCAATTGCTTTTTGAGTTGACTCAAACTGAAAAAATGATTTTTGTTCTCGCAACTCATGATCCGACCGTTGCCCAACTCTCAACGAAGATATTTCCCCTTGTTGTCTGAAGGGGATTCTATTCAAGCCAATTAATCCAAAGTTGGATTCGCGCAATGTCAGACGCTTACGAATGGCCAAAGTCGGATTTTTCTTTTAAAATGTTCTCTTCCTGGATTGACAAAAAATAAAAAATGATTAATATCTAATGCCTGAGACAAATAATTCATGCGAAATCGCTTTAAATAGCGCTTTTAAAGAACGCAAAAAAGCCTGTTTTATCTGATTTTTCCAATTTATGGATTAAATGGCATAAAGTCAGGAACTTTTTCGCCCTGAGGTTGGGAAGACGTTTTTTTACATATTTTAAGATGAAAAGAGCGAACGTTGACTCGATTTGCGTATGAATCAATAAACGTTTGTCCAATCATAATTAAAGAAGGGAATTTATGGCTTCCGTCATTTCAGCGTCAAGAGAACCCCAACAAAAAGGAATGGAATTGGGGTTGTTGTCCTATGTTCTTTGGGGACTGTTTCCGCTTTACTTTTATCTTCTTCAAGATGTCCCGCCGTTGGTTACGTTAGCCTTTCGTTCGGTTTTTGCTTTATTGTTGCTGGTCCCGTTGATCTTTTTCTTAAAACGAGAAACGATCATTTGGCATATTTTTCAACAGCCAAAATATGCGCTGGGACTTTTTGTTACAATGATGTTGATCTGTTTTAATTGGGGCGTTTTTGTTTGGCTCGTTTCAAAAAATCAAACTCTTCATGCAAGTTTGGCAAGCTATATCGGGCCATTGTCGACTGTTTTTGCGAGCGTTTTATTTCTTCATGAACGATTGGATTTTGCCGGTTACGGAGCCATTTTTCTGGCCTTTGTTGCCGTTTTGATTTTTTCTTTTGGCGTTGGAGAAGTTCCTTGGGGGGGAATTTTGTCCGCTTTTTCTTTTACCATTTATTCGATTATTCGAAAATTGATTCCCATTGATGCGGTTTCTGCTTTAACTATTGAGTCTATTTTTGCAATGCCTTTTGGACTTGCCTTTATTATAGTCGCAGGGTTTTCTTTTGCGGACAGCTCTCTTTGGGTCAACAATCCCTGGACGATGACTCTTTTGATTGGCGGCGGCGTTTTGACGGCAATTCCGCTTTTGCTCTTTGGAGCGGCAATGAAAACGCCGGTTAATCTTTCAACGCTGAGCATTTTGCAATATATTTGCCCGACGCTCCAATTTCTTTGCGCTGTTGTCGTTTTTCATGAAAAAATGGCTGTTTTTCAATGGATCAGTTTCATCATTATTTGGGTTGCTCTTTTTTTATTTGCCTATTCGCTTAAACATCATGCCGTTTATGTTCATCATTAACAACGCTCGAAAACAGGAATTATCTGAAACAACTTGAAATTGTATGGACTTTTGGGGGTTGATCCCTGTTTAAGTCTGTTGAATGTTTCAATCATTCTGTTTATAAAATCGGCAATGACAAATAGATTACGAAAGATCGATTTTTGTCGCTTCTTTCGGATTTTCTTTAAACTCAAATGGACGCGGATTCTGATAAATATTTTATTGAATTAAACAATAATATTTGTAATAAAATTTTATTAAAAAAGCAATAAAAGTCTGTTTTTCTGAAATAGGAAAAGGATGTTCTAAAACCCGCTGGGAGCGCGGACGTTTCGTCCGCAGGAACTGGTTTCGTGACGTTTTCCGAATGGAGTTTATTAAAAAAAACAGGTTTTTAAAACTTCCTGAAAATATTTAAAAATTTTTTAACTATTTTATGGAAAGACAAATTTTTTTTGCCAATTTTTATAAAAAGAATGTTAAAATAGAAAATGTATAGCTTTTAAATCTTATGTTCAGGCCATTCGAAAATCTGATCGTTTGATTCGCAATAAACGATTGGATTACAGAAGGCGAAGCCTCTTGCCCGGATCGGCTTCAGTATAAACCTTGTTTTTTGAATATTTTCCCCAGACTTTTTTATTGGATTAATGCGGATATTCCTTTTCTTTCGTTATCGATTGCGTTGAAAAGCAAAAAAACATCAAGCATATTCAAGTTAAAAGAAATTAAAAGTCGATCCAACAGATGAATTATAGTTATATTGTACAAATTATTTTTCGCTCATGACTGGATTAAATCAATGCATTGACTTTTTTTATTATAAGTTATTCAAATTTGTCGAATTTCTTATAGACTCAAAACTGTAGAGAACGAAATCGTTGTCTTGCTAGCCCGATAATAATGGGCGGATGACAACAGGACGAAGGCTGTTTCCCATATCGGTTTCGTTTAATCATTTTTTCAAAAACGAAAGTTTTATCAAAGACAAATGCAAAGAGAAACCTAGTTTTATCGTTTTTTAAAATAAGACAGTCGTTTTTTTTGGATTATTTGTTATAAACGGCAAAAAATTTGTCAGGTTTTTCTTTTATTAAGAGTTCGTAGTTGACAGTAAATATGTTTTTGGTTTATACTAAAGTCAGGGTTAATCGGTTTATGTTTGCTTGATTGGCTAAATGACAACCGTCATTCCCTATTGAAAAATAAAATATCCATTATAGATTTGCTTTTTCTGGATTTTCCCGACGCGGATATCGAAAAAGCCGGAAATCCATTTTTTGACGGCTTAGCTTAGGGAATTTGTATAAAATGAGTAATAATTGCGATCGTTGATCGCTATAGAATAAACAGCGACGGGACTTTTGGTTATCTCGGTCAAAGGAGAATTCGTTTTATGAACTCGATCGGTAAGATATTTGTTGGTCTGATAGCGACAATGAGCCTTATCCTTTTGTCACTTTTTCTGGTCATCTATGCTTCTCATAAAAATTGGAAAGAAGTTGCGGCCAAAAAAGATGATCAAATAAAGGCGGCAAAAGAAGAAACCGCAAAACTGACAACGATGAAACAGGATTTGATGAAAGCAATTGATACAGAATATATTGCTTATCAAAAACAGGTTGCTGCGTTAAAAACTAAAACCGATAATTTAAAAATCGAAAACGAAAAACTCAGCTCTCAAGAACAGATGCTTCAGGACGAAATCAACAAACGAACGGAAATCATCAACGATACCAATATCGTTATTGATCGTTTTCGCGATAATGTGAAAATGTTGACGCAAAGTATCGCAGAAGCCAAAGAAAAAAGAAGCGATATTCTTGAAAAACTGGCGATTGCTGTTGGTCAACTGCATGAAAATGCAACGGTTCTCGGCGATATTCAAGCGAAAAATAACAAACTTAAAGCAGATTATAATAAAGCAGTTTCTGTCTTGACCATTTATGGAATTGATCCGCAAAAAGAACTCTATACAGAAAAAGTTCAAGGCGTTGTTGAAGCGATTCAAGAAGGATCCAATGGATTGGTTATGATTTCTATAGGGGCTGATAATGGCTTGACTCCAGGTCAAAAACTCGAAGTTTCCCGCGACAATACTTATTTGGGAAAAATCGAAGTTGTAACGACAAAATATAATAGCGCTGTTTGCCAAATTCTCCCCCAATATCGTCAAGGTTTGATTCAGGAGGGCGATAATGTCAGCACTAAATTTTAGTAAAAGCAAAAGCTCTAAAACTCCCAAAGAACCCAAACCAAAAAAAGAAAAGAAAAGCAAAAAAGGAAAAAACGTTGCTCTCAATAAAACCGATCAATTCGGGTCGGATGCCGTAATATCGAAATCAAAAAAAGTTAAGGCTCCGGTTAAAAAAGTTCCGGCAGATATTTATACTTTAATCCTTTTTTTGGCTTGGCTGGCTCTTACGGCAGCTTGTGTCTTCCTGTATTTGGATATCAGTTCTTATAAATAGGAGATATTTTTCCCATGAACCTGATCGGTAAAATTTTTGTGGGGCTTATTGTCTCAATGAGCATTTTTGTTTTTTCGTTATCTCTCTTCTTATGGAATTCCCAGGCGAGTTGGAGACAGATTGCAGAAGAAAAAGATAATTTAATTAAATCTATTAATGAAGAAAATCAGAAAATCAAATCGGTTAATGACAAATTAAATGCTCAGCTTGATGCTGTTCTTGGCGCTGAAGAGGATAATGTTCGAAAAAGCGAAGAAGGATCTTATTATCAATTTTGTAATCCGCTTGTTACGGAAACGAATAATATTTCCAATGAGTATCAAACTCGTTGGAATAATCGAATTGCCAAAGAAACAGAACTTCAAGAACAGATTTTCAATATTTCTGCTAATAATTCAGTAATAACAGAAAATCGTGGTTTAATAGAGAAATTTAGCGATGAATTAAAAGTTGCTCAAAATATCCGCGCTGTTTTTGTCAAAGATTTGACAGAAACAATGGCGGAAAAATATAAGCTGGACTATATGATTACAAATTTTCAGTCGAAGAACGAAAAACTTGTTAATAATTATGATATTGCAATCCAGGTTTTAAATGACAAAGGTCTTGATCTCGATACAAATCTTTTCAAAATGAAACCGTCTTATCCAGTTCAAGGCCAAATTGACGAAATTCAAAAAGGGAATCATGGTTTGATTATGATAACGATTGGATCGAATGACGGTTTGATTCCCAATCATATTCTTTCCGTATCGCGAAGCGGTTCCTTTCTGGGCTGCATAAAAGTTTTAACGACCGAACCGAATCGGGCTGTTTGTCAAATCATTCCAGAATATCGTCGCGGAACAATGAGGGAAGGCGATCTGGTTTCTTCAAATATAATAAAAGACAGCGATTTTCATTGAATTTTTATTGGCGTTTTATCAAAAAAAGACCGGGAGTTTTAACTTTCGGTCTTTTTTATTTATGCGGAGCCTGTCAGGACAACAGTTTTGCGTTTTGCAATCGGTCCGTTTTCTCTGGCTTTGCGAATCCAGGGAACAGAGATTTTCAAAAAGGTTGTTTATTATACAAATTCAGCCTAAAAGATCGTTTGCAATGGTTAACGATTCAGAACCAAGCGTTACAAGACGAAACGGTTGAGCCGGATGAGCTGCCAAATACTCATTGATTACTTCACAGGAAAGAGCATTGATTTTCTGTTCTATTTCTTCCATTGAACGAATTCGGTTCAAATGATACCAATCGCGGGCAATAGAACCAGCTCGAATAATCGATGATTCCTGTTGCATAATAAGAGAACTTTTCGCGCGAATTTTGAGTCGATCCAATTCTGGTTGTTCAATCCCTTTTTGCGAAAGTTTTTGAAGTTCAGAAATAAGAACGTCCAATGCTTCTTGCGCTTGAGCGGCTCGACTTCCGCAATAACAAAAAACGGCGCCTCGATTTTGATGCGTATAATAAGACGCGCTGACTGTATAACAGAGACCGCGTTTTTCTCGAACTTCGGAAAAAAGACGACAGCTCATTCCTCCGCTTAAAATGCCGCAACCGCTCCAAGCCAGTAAATAATCTGGATGATTAAAGGGAACAGAGGGAAACGCTAAGCCAATATGCGTTTGGGACGATTCATAAGGAATATGAACAACGAAAGAGCCTATATTCTTTTCCTCGATTTTTTTCAACGGATACGGTTGCCAATCTCCAAATAACGTTTCAATTTGTTTCTTCAACTCATTCCAATCAAAAGAACCGGCAATACTGATAATCGCCCCATTCGGTTGATAACAATCTTGATGATGACGGCGAATCGCTTCCAAAGAAATCGCTTTTAAACCTTGTGTCGTTCCGAAACTCGGACGTCCCCAAGGGTCAGGAAAGAAGTTGCGTCCCAGCTCGATCATCATTTTTCGAGAAGGTTCGTCCTCAACGGCCTGGATTTCCTGATGAATAACCTGTTTGGACGGTTCAAGCTGATCTTCTGGAAAAAGAGGACGGCGAAGAAGATCAGCATAAAGTTCAAGAGTTTTCGACAGGTTATTGGGAAGCATTGCCGCGCAAAAAACGGAATAGGATTGAGAAACCGTTTCTGACGATTGAACGCCCAAATTTTCCAATGCCTGGAGAAAATGCCGATTATCCAGCAAACCAGCGCCGCGTAACGACATTTCGCAAGTTAAACTCGATAAACCAAGCTGATCTTTGGGGTCATAAATTGATCCGCAAGGCAATAAAATAGCAAAAGCAACGGAGTTACTCCAGCTCATTTCTTCTGCCAACAAAACCAAACCGTTGTCAAACTGATGAATTCGATTGATTTTTTTCACGCTTTTTCCATTATTCTTTGAAAAATCAAAAGGGAATAAAACTGGTTCTTAAGACAATAACATCGGATAGACTGAACAACAATCATTTAAGCAATATATGGAACAAATCATTCATATTGGCAAGGATCAAGTCATTTACTCAAAAGTTCATTTTATACTTAAGATCATTGAAATTTCAGCGCTCATTGGGATTGCAAATCCGCAAATGAACGGGCAGAAAGGGGGAAACTGCTGCCCTGACCAACTTTGTATAAAACATTAAGAAAGTTCTAAAAATCCTGATTTTTCAACAGACGCATTCCGGATGAAGTCGTTAAAACCTGTATTCTGTTGAATTTCTATTTAATCGGTTGCGGAACAAACAGGACTGGAACGGACGTCCCGTCCGCATCTGATTTCAAAAGTCGCTTCGATTCTTGGGAAAAATCAAACGACGTCTATTTTATAACATTCACAAAACTGTAGTCGTTGCAAATAGATGTTGATAGTTTTTACAAAAGAGTCGCGATGACTTTTTTTAAGGGAATGCGGATGAGACGTCTGCTCTCCTAAGGGGTTTTTAGAACTTCCTATTATTTATTTTGCCTCGTTCAGAAGCCAGATTAAAAGGCCTTTTTGCGCATGCATTCGATTGGCCGCCTGTTCAATAATTCGGCTTTGACCCGAATCCATAACGTCATCCGTAACTTCCAATCCTCGGCGAGCTGGGAGACAATGAAGAAATATCGCGTCTTTGCCGGCAATTTGCATCAATTTCTGATTGACCTGATAATTGACGAAAGCTCTTTTGCGCTCTTCTTCCTCATTTTCCTGACCCATACTAACCCAAACGTCTGTATAAACGGCGTCAGCTTGCCTGACCGCATCTTGAGGGTTTTCGACTAAATCAATTGCAAAACCTTCAACGGGATCTTTTCCGATTATCTTATTGAGATGATCTTGCGTAAACTGATAACCTTTCGGCGACGAAACAACTATTTTAACGCCAAGTTTTGCGGCTATTTCAATTAAACTGGCAGCGACATTATTCGAATCGCCAACCCAAACGACTTTTTTGCCTTTGAGCGTTCCAAATTCTTCCTTAATGGTCAACATATCGGCTAAAGCCTGACAGGGATGAGACAGATCTGTCAATGCGTTGATAACCGGACAAGAACTATATTTTGCCAATTCAGTAACAGATTTGTGACTTTTGGCGCGAAAAACAATAGCATCAACCATCGAACTCAAAACATGACCGATATCGGCAATCGATTCTCGTTTTCCAAAACCGATATGTTGATCTTCGAGAAGCATGGAAGATCCGCCCAACTGGCTCATTCCCGACTCAAAACTGACGCGGGTTCGCAAGGACATCTTTTCGAAAATGAGCGCGAGAACTTTGCCGTCTAATATTTTCGAGCGAATTCCATTTTTGAAATTCGCTTTGGTTTCTTCAGCAAGCGCAAAAATTCGATTCAATTCATTAATATTAACGTCGGCGAGCGTTATAAAATGTCTCGTTTTTTTCATTTTACGATCCCTTTCGCAGCGTCTCTTCAAGAATATCCAAAGCTTTATCAACGAGTTCCAACGGCGTATTGATTGCGGGCAGAAGTCGAATGACATTGCCATGCGTACAATTGATCAAAAGCCCTTTTTTCATACAATTTTGAACAAAAGGCGTTCCGTCAATGCTTAATTCAATTCCAATCATAGTTCCGGCAAAGCGCGTCTCTTGAATAATGTCAAGTTCGTCGGCCATTTGTTTGAGTCGGACTTTAAAGCGATCCGCGAGTTTTTTCCCTTTTTCGAGCAACCCTTCCTCTTCAATCATTTTAATTGTTGCGATTCCCGCTGCGGCGGCAATGGGATTTCCTCCGAAAGTCGAAGCATGCATTCCGGGCCGCAAACTTGGCGCAATCTCTTTTTTCGCCAGCATAGCGCCCGCTGGAAAACCGCCGCAGATCGCCTTGGCCAGCGTCATGATATCAGGCGTAACGCCAAAATATTGATAGGCAAACCATTCTCCTGTTCGTCCGCAACCGGTTTGAACTTCATCAAACATGAGCAGCAATTTATTTTTATCGCAAAGATTCCGCAATCCTTGAAGGAAACCGTCGGGAGGAATGCGAACGCCCCCTTCCCCTTGAATCGGTTCAACCATAATAGCGGCGGTTTCATCGTCAATAGCTTCCTCGGTTGCCTGTAAATCTCCAAATGGGACATAAATGAACCCCGGTAAAAGAGGTTCAATTCCTTGATGATATTTGGGTTGACCCGTTGCCGAAATAGATCCCATTGTTCGGCCATGAAAAGCGCCTTGAAATGTTATGATCTTATATTTTCCCTTGGGAGAATGCAAACGAATCAATTTAATTGCGGCTTCATTTGCTTCTGTGCCTGAATTGCAGAAAAAAGCCTGTCCGCCAAAACTTCGTTCGGAAAGCATTTTTGCCCAAATCCCCTGCTCTTCCACAAACCAGGAATTAGGAACATGAATCAATTTTGCTGCCTGATCCTGAACAGCCTTAACAACGGGTTTCGGACAATGTCCGAAAAGGTTGCAACCCCAGCCAGGAAAAAAATCAATATATTCATTTCCTTCTGCATCCCAAATCAAAGCCCCTTCGCCGCGAACGAGCGAAACCGGATAACGTTTATAATTCGGAATAACATATTCATTAAACAGAGCAATCGTTTCCTCTGAACTTCTCATTTTCAATTCTTCCCGACAAATATAAATATAAATATAAAACGATAACGTTAACAAAGGAAGTTCTAAAAACCTGTTTTTTACAATAGACAATTCGGAAAACGTCGCGAAAACCCGTTCCTGCAACCGAGACGTTCGCGTTCCCTGCGGGTTTTTAGAACTTCCTCAAAAAATATTAGAACTTCCTCAAAAAATAATGGTCGTCTTTTTGATTCATTATTTTTCAATAATTTCAGTTCCGACGCCCTGACTTGTAAAGATTTCAAGCAATAAAGAGTGTCGCAAACGACCATTGATAATATGAATTTTTTCAACTCCGTGTTCAATTGTTTCAAGACAAGCTTGCAATTTAGGAATCATTCCGCCAACAATCGCTCCCGAAGCTAAAAGTTCTTTTGCTTTTTGTGCTGTTAATGAGTCTATCATTGAGGTCGGATCATTCGGATCCATTCGAACGCCATTGACTTCGCTGACAAAAACCAATTTATCCGCTTTGAGTTCCTTGGCAACTTCCGTTGCGGCTGTATCGGCATTGACATTTAAACCTTGATCATTGCCGTCGTCAAACAATGTATAAGAAGGAATAATGGGAATAATTCCCTGATTACAAAGCTCAAATATGGTTTTTGTGTCAACTTTCGTAACCGTTCCAACAAAACCGAGATCAATATTCTTTCCGTCTTCTCCTGGAAGAAATAATTTTTTCCCGAAAAGAACATTTGTTCCCATGCAAACGGAAAGAGCTTTGGCTTGACCGCCGTATTCATTAATCTGATCGACAAGTTTTTGCGAAATTTGATGAGCTAAAACTTCACGAACGATCATTAAGGATTTCAAATCGGTATAACGTCGTCCCTGGACAAATTTCGGTTGAATTCCCGCTGCGTTCATTGCTTGACTGATTGCGTTTCCGCCGCCATGAACAATGACCGGTTTCATGCCAACCGTTTCCATAAAAACAGCATCAAGCAGCAAATGCATCATTGCCGTTTGATCTTCCATTAAACTGCCGCCGAGTTTAATGACCGTTATTTTGCCGCGATGTTCTCGAATCCATTTCATCGCTTCAATAAGCGTATTGGCTTTTTCGATTGCTTTTTCCATCATCGAACGATTTTGCCCTCATCAATCAAAATGATAATATACAAAGATATAAAAAAAGAATAAAGGTTTTGCGATTTCAACAGAACATAAACGAAGAACCAAAATATTCCGTTTTAATTCTGCAAAAACCACAAAACCTGTACTTCTCTGTATTCGATTATTTTTTAACAAACCGAATCGAAATCGAAGCTATCGAAACTCAATCGCCAACATAAGGCATTAAAGCCATAAAACGGGCTCGTTTAATGGCTGCGGCAACGGCATGCTGACTCACAGCCGAACAACCTGTTTTACGGCGACTGATAATTTTGCCTTGTCGACTTGTCAATCTTTTTAACAGCTCAACATCTTTATAATCAACAAACATTGGACGAGGACGTTTTCCATCAACGAGCAACGGATCCTTTTTCTTAACGCGAATCTTGGTTTTTGCTCGTTTTTTATTAAATCGATTTTTTTTAAACGCTGGAGGTTTTGACATTGATTTTCCAACCATTCCCAAAAATTAACAGTTCCTTCAATATGCAACGTTCCTGAATTTTTATTCGAAATTTCCGTCGCATTTTATTTCAAGAATATGTCAAAAAAACGCCAAATGTTCCAAGAGTGATTGGCGAATTTAGCTTGAAATAATCCGTTTCGACCCATATACAACCATATTGGAATTTATATTCTAAAGGATAATGATTTTTCGACAAGGGGGCATCTCATCTTTCAGAATAAATTTTATTTTGAGTTGATTTTCTCCGTTCATTTTTTACTCAAAAACTCAATTCATTTTAAAATCAACAGATATTTGAGAAACAAGTCAGACAACGATCTGATTGCGAAAAAGTTAAAGTTGTTATTCTTGTTGGTTTTTCGATTGTTGTCAATCTTAACAAATCAATCTGTTTCGGGCAAGTTTTCAAAAAAAGGGCAACTTTTTAAACGATTTCGGAATATTATAAGAATTATATTTGATAATTTTATAAAAATTT
Source organism: Planctomycetia bacterium (assembly GCA_030527205.1). Classification (GTDB taxonomy): domain Bacteria; phylum Planctomycetota; class Planctomycetia; order Pirellulales; family Thermoguttaceae; genus JAUNBG01. The sequence continues at coordinate 133,356 of JAUNBG010000002.1, read as the reverse complement.
TAATATTTTGCGATTGAATCTGTTTCTTTTCATTATCAAGGTTGTTATAATAATATTAGTAGGAAATCTAAAAATAGAATTTTTGTACTTTTTATATATTTCATTTTATTGTCCCATGATTATTTATTTGTCCCAACCCCCAAAAACTTCGGATTATTTCATTTATTATATCATTTATCGAAACGCAATCAGTTCGCTGTCAACCAGAAATGGAATTGCAGAGTCGTTGGTTCAAGGAGTCAGAAGTCATGACGATCAGAGTTACTTGTCCAAACGGACACAAATTAGCGGTCAAAAAAAGTCGCGCAGGAACGATGGGCATTTGCCCGGCTTGTGAAGCGAAATTTCAAATTCCCGAACTCAAACAGGAAACGGTAACAGAGAGTTCAATTATGCGAATTCTCGGCATTGGCGATATGCTTCGCGGCAAAAATGATGATTCCGTTGCAAACAAGTCTTTTATTGAAGCAGGGCCAGGAATAATGAGCGTAACAGCAACCGCATCCAAGCCGAGCTCAACCAATCTTAAAAAAACCCAGGTTTGTCCTCAATGCGATTGGGAAATTGACGCCGGTTATCATATTTGTCCTCATTGCCGTTATTATTTGATGGGAAATACAGGCGAATATTAATGAAGAGTCGTTTTATCATTATTCATTAAGAGAATTTCATGAAATTGTTGTTTGTCGTTTATGGTTTATTTTGTTTCGTTTTTGCTGGTTTTGCAGAACAACAATTGTTTGCTCAAAATGAAAATCGGGTCAATATTATAAAACGCGACCATTATATGAATTCAAAAACTGTTTTTGAATCAACTCATCAAGGTCGCGTTGCTTTTTTGGGGGGATCAATAACAGAAATGGACGGTTTTCGTCCTATGGTTTGCGATTTTCTTCAAGAAAAGTTTCCGCAAACAACATTTGACTTTATTAATGCAGGAATTTCATCGACATGCTCGACAACCGGAGCTTTTCGTCTTAAGAATGACGTTTTGAGTTTTGGGAAAATTGATCTCTTTTTTGTTGAATTTGCCGTTAACGACGATCAGGATGCTCATCATTCGATTCAACATTCAATTCGCGGAATGGAAGGAATCATTCGGCATATTCGAAAGGTCAATCCCGATGTCGATATTGTTATGATTCATTTTGTCAACGAAAATTTGATGGATCAATATCGCCTTGGAAAAGTTGCTGACAGTATTGCAGCTCATGAAACCGTCGCGAAGCATTATCATATTTCGACAATCAATCTTGCAAAAGAGATAACGGAAGAAATAGATTCAGGTCAGATAACCTGGGAGGAATTTGGCGGCGTTCATCCCGCTCCGCGCGGAAATCGAATTTGCGTTGATATGATTAAAGCTCTTTTGTTGAGCGATTGGAATGAAGAGCGGGCGAATAATGATTCTGAAATTGTTTTGTGTAATTCCCATAACGTTCTTAATTCAATTTCGCCATTAAAAAACGATTCATCTTTGGAGATCATTGATCCTTTTTCATATGTTGACGTTGATTTTCTTTCCTGGGATTTAATTCAGAAAGACGATCATTGGACTGTTTGCATTCCAGATTGGAAATCTATTCCCGGAGCGTTTCGCGATCGTTTTGCGGATCGTCAACTCTTTTGCGCCGATCAGCCTGGTTCTCAATGTTCGTTTTCTTTTTATGGAACTGTTGTTGGGGCTTATCTTCTTGCTGGTCCCGATGCCGGAATTTTGGAATTTCAAATTGACGACCAACCGTCCCAAAGAATTGATCTGTTTCATCATTTCAGTAGCGGGCTCCATTATCCGAGATCGATACTTTTGGCCGATGAGTTGGAAAATGGCCCTCATTCGATCACGATAACGGTTTCTGCCGAAAAAAATCGCGACAGTAATGGAAATGCGGCACGAATTCTTGAATTTCTTGGGAGTTCTCTTTCGTTCGATCCTTCTCAAGATCAGAATTAATTTTCATTTTAATGGATTTACAATAAGGAAGTTCTAAAAATCGAGATTTTTCAACAAACGCATTTCGGATAAAGTCGTTAAAACCCGTTCTTGCGGGCAAGACGCCCGCGCTCCTAAGGGATTTTTAGAACTTCCTGATAATTGGATTTGTTTGATTCTATAACCCCGTCTAATTTTAAAGGAAATATTATGCCCGTCTTTTCTCGTTTTCTATTCCAGACAATATTAATATTGTCGTTTTTGGGAGGAATCGTTCCGAACGTTTGGAGTCAATCGCAAACTGTCAGTTTGAATGGAAATTGGAAAATCATTTTTGATCCGAATAATGAAGGTCGGAAATCGGAATGGCAGCAAAAAGATTTTTCTGAGGCTCAAACAACTTCTGTGCCGGGAATCATTCAATCGGTTATTCCCGATTATCATGGCGTCGTCTGGTTCAATCGCGAATTTCAGACTCCGGAAAACGCGAATCAAAACGGTCGTTGCCTGCTTCGTTTTATGCAGGTTTATTATTTTTCTGAAGTTTGGGTCAACGGCAAGTTCATCGGAAGTCATGAAGGGGGCGAAGATCCGTTTGTCTTTGATATTACTGACGCATTAAATCAAAACAATTCAAAAAATCAAATTGTTGTTCGCGTTATTGATCCAACCGATGAACCGATTGAGAACTTTTCTATTGAAACAATTCCGCGTCGCAATGGGACCAATCGAATCTCGGCAGGCTGCGGAGCAAATTGCGGCGGCCTTATGGACGACGTTGATCTTTTAGTTGTTCCGGCTGTTTATCTTCAAGATGTTCATCTCATTCCTGATCCGCAAACCGGCGAAATTGCGGTCAAAATTCTGGTTCAAAACTCGCTCCAAAATGTTGTCAATGGAAAATTGTCCCTTTTGGTTTTTCCAAAATCTGTTGCGGAATGCGTCGGAAAAACAATTTCTTCGTTCGAAAATATTCAACCGGGCGAAAATTCCATCGAAGCAACGGTTCGAGTTGCGAATTTTAAATTATGGGACATTAATGATCCCAATCTTTATGAGGTTGTTGTTCATTGGGATTCGTTGACGCAAGAATTGAACGCATCAACAGAAGAAAGCGAATCAAATGAAAAAGCTCAAAATTCAATTGCAAAAAATAAGGAAACCTTGTTTTGTTCAGACCAAAATGTCATTCGCTGCGGATTCAGGGATTTTCGATTCGAAAACGGTTATTTTCGGTTGAATGGCAAACGAATTTATATCAAATGTTCTCATAGCGGTTCTGATGGGCCGATAACATATCGAATTCCATTCGAGCCTGATCTCTTATTGAAAGATATTATCCATTGCAAAACAATGGGATTCAATATGATTCGCTATATTTCCGGAATGCCGCAACGAAAACAGCTCGATTTGTGCGATGAAATCGGTTTGATGGTTTATGAGGAATGTTATGCGGGTTGGTGTCTCGGAGATTCCCCTTTTCGCCGCGAACGATTTGAAAATGCGACAAAGGGAATGATTCTTCGCGACCGAAATCATCCGAGCGTTGTTTGTTGGGGACTTTTGAACGAAACAACGTCGCTTCCCTGTCTGATTGACGCCCTTGACTTCTTGCCGACCGTTCAGGAATTAGGGCCGGGACGCATTGTTTTTTATAACAGCGGAAGTTTTGATCCGTTTGCTGCAACCGAATTCAGCGATTCCGATTATTCCTGTTGGCGCTTGGCGAGAACAATAACGCCCTTTGCCGCTTTTAATTCAAAAAATGAAGATTATTTCTTTAATGGAACGTTTTGGAAAGCCAACACGTTTGCTCTTCATCCCGGCGATATGACGCATGAATACGCCGTTCTTCGTTGGCAAGCTCCGAAAAATGATGAATATCAATTGAACGCTCGTTTCTTTGATCTTGTTCGCGATGGCCAGGCGACCGTCGATCTTCATATTTTTAAAGAATCAACGGTTCTTTTTGAAAGTTTTCTGAATTTAAACGGTCAGGGAAAAGAAACCGCTTTTGATGAGAAAATTGCGTTGAAAAAAGGAGAAAATATCTTTTTTGTTGTCGGTTTGGGAGACGGTCAAGGGTTCGGCGATACAACAGGGATCGAAATTAAATTAAGCGATTCAGAAGGAACTGTTTTTCATAACGTAAATGATTTTATGTTTGAAAAAAATCCCAACGGAGCTTGGAGTTATGGCTATTTGCCAGCAGGAGCGAATCCGAACCCCGAAAAGTTTCAACTCTTTCCCTTAGGTCAGGAAAAATTTCATTATGAACCGGTTGGTCGATTAGCGAATCCAGATTCAATGGTTTGGCAAAACGTTTTGGCAGATACGCATCCTTATCAACAAACGCCGCATCGAGCCGAAATAATTCAAACGCTTCGAACTCATTCCAAGGGAACTCTTCCCGTCTTTTTGTCGGAATATGGAATCGGAAGCGGCGTCAATCTTGCCCGAGTTACCCGTTTTTATGAACGTCATCAAGCAACAGACGCAATGGACGCCCAATATTATCGAAATCTTTTAGATCGTTTCATGAAAGATTGGAATGATTGGAAACTCGAAGACAGTTTTCCGTCTCCGGAAGCTTATTTCGATAATTCTCTTGCCTGGATGGCTGAACAACGACGTTATGGTATTAATGCGATTCGATCTAATCCCCGAATCGTTGCGCATAGCGTCACAGGAACTCATGATCAAGGCCATTCGGGAGAAGGGTTGACGACAACTTTTCGCGAATTAAAACCAGGAACGATTGATGCAATGGCCGATCTTTTTGCCCCGTTGCGTTTTTGTCTCTTTGTCGAACCGGTTCAATTATATCGAGGCGATACAATTCGTTTGGAAGCGGTTCTTGTTAATGAAGATGTCCTTCCGCCAGGAACCTGGCCAGTTCGTTATCTGGTTATTGGTCCGAATAACGTTAGAATTTTCGACAAAACAACAACATTGGAAATAAAGAAACCGGAAAACGGAGAAGAAAATCCTTTTGCGATTCCAGTCTTTTCGGAAGAAATTATTGCCGATGGTCCTTCCGGCGAATATTATTTTCGAGCAACCCTTCTTGAAAAAGGAGCCGCAGCAGGCGGCTGGGAACGTTTTTATCTTGCTGATCGAAATGAAATGCCGGCCATTCATTCAACTTATCGAATTTGGGGAAACGATAACGATCTTTTGAATCGTCTGCAAAAAATCGGAATTAATGCCATTCCATACGAAAACAGTTTATCGCAAATGGCATCGGATCAAACCAGCGAATCGAAAAACAATTTGACGAAAGATCAAAAAGAGAGTTCGTCTGTCATTATTGTTGGCGAAAACGTTCAAGATCGAAGTTCTGAGGCTTTTGATCAACTTTATAACGAAGTTCGAGCAGGAACAACGGTTCTCTTTTTGTCGCCTCATATTTTTTCAGACGGTTCATCGTCGACGGCATTTCTTCCTTTTGCGGAGAATGAGCGAGGAAAAGTCATTCGAATGGGTCAATGGCTCTATCATAAAGACGACTGGAGCAAATTTCATCCTTATTTTAACGGGCTTCCAACAGGAGAAATTCTGGATCATATTTATTATCGGCAAACCCTTCCCGAATTTACTTTTTCCGATCTTCCGATTCCTGATGAAGCCATATCCGGCGCGTTTAATACATCGTTTTGGTATGAAGCCGGGTTGAATCTTGCCGTTTATTCCCTCGGACAGGGAAAAATCATTTTGAATTCATTTCAAATCCAGAATAATCTTGGAACCGATCCTGTCGCGGAACATTTGTTGCGGAATATCTTGTTTCATGAAGAATTGATTCAGAACGCTTCTTTTGAAAAAGAGTAATGTTATTGATTCGTCTAAAAACATTCTTTCGACAAGATTCGTCCCTTTAAATCCAGTTGAACCTTGACGACTTGGCGAGATAAAAAATGGGACGTTTAGTCTTGTTTTCATTTGCGGCAAAAGGGAAATCGATTGAACGACGTTATTCAATCGGTTTTCCCTTTCGAACGAATCGGTTTTTGAGTATAATGTTGTTCCTGGCGAAATTCGAACGAATCAATTTTGACATTCGATAATTCGACTTTTAAGAATTCCGTGAGCAAGTTTTGTTTGAATCATTTCGTCATTTTGGACGTCAGAAGCGTTTCTGATTATTGTTCCATTTTCTTTTTGCGTAATAGAATAACCTCTTCCCAAAACGGCAAGCGGACTCAACGATTCCAGGCGACCGGCAAGTTCCGAGAGTTGATGTTCTGACCGTTCACAGATTCGATCCCAATGATTTTCTTGACGTTTTTGTAAATTCGATAAAAGAATCTGACGCGATTCAATGATTAACTGTTCGGGCGAAAGAAAAGCATTTCGGTTTTTCAACCGTTGAATCAAAGAAGAAGCAAAATCAATTTTTCGGTCAATTCCAAAATGTAAACGCCTGGAAAAATCGATCAAGTAACGTCGAAGATCGTCATCTTCAGGGACAATTCTTGCCGCAGCGTCGCTTGGCGTCAATGCGTGAAGATCAGCAGCCAAATCGCATAACGAAACATCGATTTCGTGTCCGATTCCTGTTATCGTTGGAATTCGGGACGCCGCTAAAGCGCGAACAACGAGTTCTTCATTAAAAGACCAAAGATCTTCAACGCTTCCGCCGCCGCGAATCAAGGCCAAAGCGTCCGGTTTATCCATTTTCCATTGGTTATTAATCATTTCAAAGGCTTGAGCTATTTCTTTTGAAGCTCCGCTTCCTTGAACTTTGACTGGAACAATAATAACGTCAACTCTTTTCGAACGGCGACCGAGAACATTTAAAAAATCTCGAATGGCCGCTCCTGTTGGACTTGTTATAACTGCAATTTTGCGTAAAACTTTTGGAATCTGCTTTTTTCGAGAGGCAAGAAATAACCCTTCTGCCGACAGTTTTTCATGCAATTGACGAAACGCCAACTCAAGAGCCCCGACTCCCTGAGGTTCGAGTTGCGTAATGATCATTTGATATTTTCCGTGCGGCGGATAAACATCAATTCTGCCGCGACAAACAATCTTTAATCCATTTTTCAAAGAAAATTTAACTTTCGACATTGTTGGTCGCCAAATTGCCGCTGAAAGTTGAGCGTTTTCATCTTTCAGTGTCAAATAACAATGTCCCGATTTAGGTTGGGAAAGATTGGATATCTCTCCAACAACCCAAATATCAGAAAAAGTTTCTTCAATCAGCGATTTCATCATTAACGTCAAATCAGTAATTGAAAAAGGATTTTGTTGCAAAGAAGACATTGATTTTTTCCTTTATGAATTTTGAATAGCATATTCCAAAATCAGAATGGCCGACTGTTTTCGTTTTTGCGTAATTCGCCCTTCTTTATTGGTTAACGATTTCGTATTTTCAATAGGCTTGAGTATAAAGCATTTTCGTAGTAAACGGACTATTTGACAAAATCCAAGCTTTCGAAATAATCTAGTCAATAAATTTTTAACTGGTCTTTTGTCAAGTTTTGCCCGATCTCTTGTTAATAATCAAATTCATAGTTTCCTTAAGATATTCGACCCGAAAAAAAGATCAGACCGTCATTATAAACCAAATGGCAAGGACGATCAGAAAATCGAAATGAAACTATATTGCAGAGCGAAAAACGCTCAATATTTATTGGGAATTTATTGGGACAAATTATCTGCCGCATCTTTTAATGTTGCTCAATGGTTTCAGTATATTGAGAAAAATTTTTGAGAAAGTTTCCTTTTCTTTAAAAAATCCTATTGTTTTGTAAACAAGAGCATTTTTTATAAACATATCGACCTCTTCATTTGAGTGATTCATGTATTCGGAATTTTATGACAAACATTTGCGGACATTTTCGACCGAACAAGCAGACTGCGAATCGCAACCGTTGCCTCTATTTGGAAGTTTTCCGGAGCTTTTTCGTATTTTTCAGCAAACGACGGGACTAAAACTGGAATTAGTTAAATCGCAAACGCCCGTCATTCATTCTGAATTGCCCAATGATGAAATTTTAAAGAAATCGTTAGCAGACCTTTATTTTGCAAATGATTCCAATTTTCTTTTGAAAATTCCGATTGAAGTCATCCCCGAATCATTATCGGTTCAACTTGTTTTAAGTCAAGAGAACGATAAAACCCCCTTTATTGCTCCGCAAATAGCCGTTTCCTGGGCCAAGGCCATTGCGGACGTTTTAGCAGAAACTTATCGTTTAACTCTTGCGCTTCGCCAAAGCGAATCAGAAATAGCGGCTTTGACAACAGCCAGTCAACCAATTCATCTCGATACTTCAAAAAGGTTTTCGCAACGTTTGACTTCGCTCTTGAAAAAAGGAGCGATAACAATTGATTGTCAAGCGGCTTCTCTTTATCTATTGGATAATGAGACAACGTCTTTAAAATTGCGTTCCTGTTGGGGGTTGCCCGATGAACGTCTTACAGAACCCGCTCGACCTTTACGCGGAGCCCTGGCCGACTTGGAAGCTCTTCTGGGCAATGCCGTTATTTTAAACGAATCTTATCTTTATGAACTTTGGAAAGCTCCTGAATGCTTTTCAACGTCCATTTGCGTTCCAATTCAATCGTCCAACGCTATTTTGGGGACAATTTGGTTCTTTTCGGATCAAAAAAACGATTTTTGTATTCAAGACCTTCAAATTCTCGAAATCGTTTCGGGGCGAATCGCATTGGAATTGGAACATTTTGCTCTTGTTAATTCTCAAAAAGTCATTTAGGAAATTCTTTTCAAACGACTTGACATATAAAAAAGTCATTATATAATTTTAAAAGTTTGTTCTCATTGGGGAGTTCCTCCTCTTTTGCGAAAAGACTATAATAAAAATAAATTAGAAATATTGATTTTCTTAAAAGTTTCATTATTTCCGATTTCGTTCAAACATTTTATGTTTGATTTGCGTTATGTCGAATCTGATTCCTTTTGGGTTATTTTTACAGATCGGGACATAACAAACTGTTCGACAAGGGAGGTTGTTTTGAGTCAGCGCGAACAAAAAACGAAAGAAGAAGCAATTCGTCTTTCCGGTACTGTTACAGAAGAAGTTCGAGGCGCTTTTCGCGTTAAGTTGGACGATATGGATCATTGCGTTCTTTGTCGCTTGGCGGGAAAAATGCGAAAGTTCCGTATTCGAGTTGTTCCCGGCGATCATGTTGCCGTTGAAATCAGTCCGTACGATATGGATCGCGGAAGAATCGTTTTTCGTGATCGTTGATCATTATTTCTTTTTTAAAACAATAGTTTAGTTGAAAATAAAAAAGAAATAAGCAAATGCGGCTAAAAACAGGAGCCCCATTGCAATCAAGACGAATAATATTTTGGGATTGAGTTCGTCCTCTTCTTGAATTGCCTGGAGTTTGTTAAGATATCCAGATTCTGATTCTGTTTCAAGAATATTGTCTTTTAAATTCGAAATAATTTGATTGTTTTGATTGATTGTTGTTTTTTTGATTTGCTCATTTTCGTCAAAAATATGGTTACACCATTCGCATTGTAACGGAAATATTGGCGCAAAGGACTCAGAACAGACATAACAATTAACCAATTTAAGTTTTCCTTCTTGCGATTCCAAGGCGTTTCTTTCCGGAATTTCTTCCTCGTTTCGATAAACTTCATTTTCGACAGAAATAATCGAATGATCTGGCGAGACTTCAACGATTGAATAATCATTTTTTCTCCAATCGCGAACGCCTGGCATAATTTGCCCATCCAATGTATTTGGAAAAGGTTCTCCGGTTTCTGGATCGTCTTGTTTTAACTCAGCTTCTTCCTTATTTTTTAAAGCGGCAGAAGGCATATATTGTTCCAAAATATCCATAGAAGGGAGTTTGGGAAGAAAATCCGAGTCCGAATTCGAAGAACCATTTTCATGAGAACAAGACGGAACTGGATTGGAATGATGACAATGAAGATCGCAATTGCCCGTTGATTGAGGCCGGGATTGCGAAGGATCATTTTCGATCCAATAATCCGCATCAGCCAACGGAAAGAGATTGCCGATCGTTTTACAGATTGGGCATTGAGTAATGCGGCGATGTCCGCAGACAGGACAGATAGGCCAAATAGCCAGAGCTTCCTGAAATTCTCCGTCGTCTTCAAAATAATCCCGATATTCCATTGCGTCCCGAAGAATATCTTCTTTTTCCGGCGGAGAATAAGGATTATTTTCAACTGTATTGTTGGACGAGGACTTTTGATTGTTTAATGAATCGGCCATTATATTTTCCAAATATTATCCAATTATTGTTAACAGAATGCTGTTGATCATCTCGTTGAGCTGTCGCGAATCCAGAATGGGTAACAGGTTTCGTCGCTTCGAAATCTGACCTTTCGTATGCGAGGTTGCGAACTCAATGATCAGGGATTTTAAAAAAGACTTGAAGGAAGTTCTAAAGACCAGCCGGGAACGCAGACGTCTCGGCCGCAGGAACTGGTTTTCGCGATGTTTTCCGAATTGAATTTATTGTAAAAAACAGAATTTTAGAACTTCCCTTGAATATGAAATGATTTTTCAATCCAAATCAAATGGAATATTATCTTTGGCAAGAGGAGTTTTTCGGGCGATTTCTGCCATGAAATTCATTTCTTCTGACGTCAGTTCGATATTTCCCGCAGGAACATTATTTTCAACCGATTTGCAATTTCGCATTCCGCAAAGAACATGTCCCTTGGCATAACGGGAAAAAGTCCATGAAATGATCAGCTGAACGAGCGAAATATGATATTTGTCGGCAATGGGTCGAAATTGATCAAGCATTTCATTGACGCGTCGAATGTTATCCGGTTGAAAACGAGGCGACGTTTTACGGAAATCTCCGTTTTCAAAAACGCGATCAGGGGTCATATTTCCGCTAAGAAGGCCATTTTCGAGCGACGTATAGGAAAAAAAGCTGACGTCATTTTTCTGACAAAGTTCTAAAAGCCCATTTTCTTCAACGGTCTGATCAACCAAATTAAATTTTTCCTGATCAACATCCAATTCGCAGAGATCAATATATTTCTGCATTTGGGAAAATGAAACGTTGGAACAGCCAATTGAGAGAATTTTTCCCTGTTTTTTCAACTTCATTAAAGCGTCAACAGTTTCTTCAATCGGCGTTGTCGCGTCGGGGGCATGCGTAAAATAAATGTCGATATAATCCGTTTTGAGTCGTTTGAGCGATTGTTCTGCTTCCCAAATAACAGAATCGGCTCGAAGATAACGTTGGCAACGTCCCGAACCTTCTTTTGAGGTCAGCCCTTTTTCATCAAAGAAGAAATGAAATTCCCCCTGACCTGGTTTCCAATGATCAACTCCCCAACGAAGGCCGCATTTTGTTGCGATGACAACTTTATCGCGACAGTTGGCGAACGCTTCGCCAACTAATTCTTCCGCAATGCCATAACCATAAAGCGGAGCTGTATCAAATAAATTGATTCCATTTTCCAAAGCGCAATGAAGAGCGTCAATTGCTTCTTTTTTTTCAGCTCCGCCCCACATCCAACCGCCTAAAGGAAATGTTCCGAATGCAATGACGGATGCGTCGATATTGGTTCTGCCAATTTTTCGATAAATCATTGATAAACTCCTGCAATTAATATTGATAATGGCGGCATTTTACAAATGTCGCGATGTTGACTTGATTCGTTTTTTATTTTTGGGGCTCTTTTGAACCAGAACAAAAAAATTGAATAAAGTTGTTATCCGAATAGAAATTGATATCGAAATTAATTTATGCGACAGATTTTTCTTTGATCTGCCCTTTTGTTTATGGAATTGGGAACAAAAAGCTCGGATTTTCAAAAAAATTGAATGTTAAGGGGATTATTTGGATGCTTCGATTGATTCTTTAGCCAGTTTAACAATATTTTCAGCCGTAAAGCCGAAATGTTTCATAAGAACATTGGCCGGAGCGGAAGCCCCAAAATGATTCAAGCCAAGAAAACGTCCTTTATTGCCGATAAATTTTGACCAGCCCAGTTCAACGCCGAGCTCAACGCCAACGCGAGCAGAAACGTTGGGCGGAAGAACGCTTTTCTGATATTCTTTCGGTTGTTTTTCAAAAAGTTCCCAAGAAGGCATACTGACAACGCGAGCAGCGATTCCCTCATTGGAAAGAATGTCAAAAGCGTCCAAACAAAGGGAGACTTCGCTTCCTGTTCCAATCAAAATAACGTTGGGCGTTTGATTGGAATCGGCAAGAATATAGGCCCCTTTTTGAACGCCGGAAGCAGCAGCAAACTTATCGCGATTGATTGTTGGAAGATTTTGACGGGTCAAAACGAGAACAGAAGGCGTTGAAGTCAGATTTAAAGCGGTTCGATAACATTCCGCGACCTCATTGGCGTCGGCTGGACGAAAGACAATGAGATTTGGAATAGCGCGAAGCGACGCCAAATGCTCAATCGGTTGATGAGTTGGCCCGTCTTCTCCAACGCCGATTGAGTCATGCGTAAAAATGAACATTGTTGGAATCTGCATCAAAGCGGCAAGACGAATCATAGGGCGAAGAAAGTCGGCAAAAACGAAGAATGTCGAACAATAAGCTCGAAGACCAGTCAAAACAAGCCCATTGGCGATTGCGCCCATTGCGTTTTCTCGAACTCCGAAATGAATATTTCGTCCGACCAAACCCGGCAGAAATTCGCCTGCTTCAGGCAATTTCAACCAGGTATTGTTGGAAGGAGCGAGATCGGCTGAACCGCCAAGAAGCCAGGGAATTCCAGCGGCAGCTTGATTCAGAACTTTTCCGCTTGAGGATCGACTGGCTAAACCTTGGGCGTCTGTTGGAAAAGTTTCGATCATTTTATCCCAATTAAGGGGAAGTTTTCCTGAAGAAAGCGTTTCGATTTCTTCGGCCAGCTCGGGATATTCTTTTTGATATTGAGCGAAAAGTTGATTCCAAATCTCAAGTTGTTTCGCGCCGCGTTTTCCCAAACCATTTTGGAAAGTCTGATAAACATTTTCTGGAACGACAAAACTTTCGTCTGGATTCATTCCATAAAAAGACTTGGTTCCTCGAATTTCTTCTTCGCCGAGCGGAGCGCCATGAGCGGCTTCTGTTCCTTCTTTGGTTGGCGCTCCGAATGCGATTCGGCTTTTGACTATAATTAATGTTGGACGATCTCTTGTTGTTTCAAATTGATCGAACGCTTGACGCAACTGCGGAAGATCGTTGACGTCATCGACTTTGATGACATTCCAATGATAAGCAAGAAATCGAGCTTGAACGTCTTCGGTAAAGGCCAATTCGGAATCGCCTTCGATCGTTATTCGATTGTTATCATAAATCCAACAAAGGTTCGAGAGTTTTAAGTGACCCGCAAGCGAAGCGGCTTCCGAAGAGATTCCTTCCATCATATCGCCGTCGCCGCAGAGAACATAAACATTCGATTGAAAAAGTTCGAAATCTTGTTTATTGTAACGATTGGCTAACCAGCGATCAGCCATTGCAATGCCAACGCTTGTCGCAACGCCAGCGCCAAGCGGACCTGTTGTCATTTCGATTCCTGCGATATGCCGATATTCCGGATGACCGGCGCATCGGCTTCCCAATTGTCGAAATGATTTTAAGTCATCCAAACGAACAGCCGCTTCTTGACTCGGTTGACCGTTGGAATCCAATTGTTTGACGCCGGCAACATGAAGAGTTGAATAAAGAAGCATCGACGCGTGACCTATTGACAAAATGAAACGGTCTCGACCAAGCCAGTTTGGCGTTTGAGGGTCATATTTCATTCGTTCATTATAGAGAAGATAGGTTATGGGCGAAAGAGCCATTGCCGTTCCAGGATGACCGCTTTTTGCTTTTTGAACGCCGTCCATTGCCAAAGCTCGCAATGTATTGATTGCCTGTTGTTCCTCATGCGTCATCGATAATGTCATTTGTAATGGGATTCCTTAAATGTCGTTTCGTTATTTGAGTCAATTTTTAAAATAAGATAAACTTGAGCGGATTTCAATGATTTTGTTTTCAGGGGGGCTTCTGTCAGGGCGAAGCATACTGAACCAAGAAACGCAAATGCAATGCGTTTAAATATATTCAAGCCCGTTGAAAATCTGTGCGTCTGGAATGGCAAGCCCGGCAACAATGACCGGATTATCAAAGGACGAAACCTGGTCGCGTCTTCTGAATTCAGTATAAATCAAATTATAGACTTGCTTTTTTATTTTGGCAATATGAAGAAAACTATTTCCTGTTCGTTTTTTTAAGGAAAGATTGAATCGAAGTTTGAATTGTCTTTCTTCATTCATCTCTTGTCAATGGGCTTTACGATAAACATTTGTTATGTTATAATCTGGAAATAATGGTTTATTTTTGCCAAAGCCGATAGGGGCGACAGGCGTCCTCGTTTCATAATTCGCCCGTCGTTGCCGGATTTGCGAACCCGGAATTCAGAGGTTCGTTTCGGTTTAAGTCTATTATCATTGCATAATTGAATAAAATATTGAGCAATATGACGCCAGAACAATTTTAGTTCAAAAAACTAAAACATTAAAAAATGTTAATGGGTTCTTATAACAATCCAGGAAGCAGAAGGAAAAACGTTTCGAGATTCATATGAAAACAGGTTTACTCAATCGACGCGTTGTTATAACAGGAATGGGGATTGTCAGTTCAGCCGGTCTTTCTTTGGATCGTCTTTGGGACGTCTGTTGTTCAGGAAAAAGTTCTGTTCGACGTTTGGATATTCCTCATTTTGATTCCAGCGTTGCTCCTTATTGTTCTCCTGCTTCGGAGTTTTCTGGAAAAATTGAAGATTTTGGGGATTTGGACGGCAATTTAAAGAAGAATATCCGCAAGGGACTCAAATTGATGTCTCGGGAAATTCAAATGGGCGTCGCTTCCGCTCAATTTGCTTTAAATCATGCTTGTTTGAAGTCTGGAATCTATCCGTCGGAACGAATAGGCGTTTCTTTTGCGTCGGATTACATTATAACAACTCCAGACGAAGTTTTGGACGGAATGCGAGCTTGTCGCAACGGCAACGCCTTTGACTTTTCGCGTTGGGCTCAAAACGGTCTGGTTAAAATGACTCCGATCTGGCAGTTAAAATTTCTTCCCAATATGCCAGCCAGTCATATTGCTATTTATAATGAATTTTTTGGTCCCGGTTTTGCCATTACAAACCGCGAAGCTTCGATTGGAACGGCTTTGGAGGAATCGGTTGAAATTATTCGTTCTGGACGCGCGGACATTATGGTTGTTGGAGCAACGGGGTCGCGACTTCATCCTTTTAAATTGATTCATGCAATACAACAAGGAACGCTCTCGACGGAACAGGGGAATCCGGAAAATATTTGTCGTCCCTTTGATTTATATCGAAACGGAACGGTTCCTGGCGAAGGCGCCGGCGCGCTGATTTTGGAAAACGCGGAATCTGCTCTCAAAAGAAAAGCCGTCATTTATGCGGAGATCATTGGCGGTTCTTCTCGTTGCGTTATTCATAAAAATAAAAATGCCAAAGATTCAAATTCCGTTTTTGCTTCTGCTGTTGACGATATAGAAAAGTCGTTGACGTTGACCTTGAGCAGTCTTCTTCAAAAATATCAGAGATCGCCGGAAAGTATCGGGCATATTAATGCGTTTGGATTAGGAGCCCGTCAATATGATTCCGCAGAGGCAAAAGCGATTCGTAATGTTTTTGGAAACGTTGCGAATTCTATTCCGGTTACAACGTTAAAAGGACATTTGGGAAATCCTGGCGCCGGGGGCGGAGCGATTGAGTTGATTGCTGGCATTCTGGCTTTGAAGAATAATGCGCTATTTCCGATTCTGAATAATCGAAATGACGATTTGGAATGTCCGATTCATCCGGTTCGAACTTTTGGCGAACCAACAGGCGATTCATTTATCAAACTTTGTTATCAAAAATTTGGTCAATCTTCTGCGGTCCTGCTTCAACGCTGGAATGAACAATGAGAGCTTGTATTCAACGGGTTAAATCGGCAAGCGTTTCGTTGCCGGATCAAGAAAATCGTTTGACGGGTCAAATTAGCAACGGACTTTTGGTTCTGTTAGGCGTTGGTGTCAACGATTCAGAAAAAGAAGCGAAATTTCTGGCTCAAAAAGTCTCCGCTCTGCGAATTTTCGACGATGAAAACGGAAAAATGAATCTCGAACTTTCCCAAGTTGGCGGTTCAATGCTTGTTGTCAGTCAGTTTACGCTTTTTGCCGATTGCGTTCATGGAAAACGTCCAAGTTTTATCGATGCGGCCCCGCCGAATATGGCGAACGATCTTTATCAAAGTTTTGTCGACGAGGTTCGCAAACGGGGAATTCCCGTTGAAACTGGCGTTTTTCGTCAAAATATGGCCGTTGAACTTTTGAATGACGGGCCTGTTACAATTTGGATGGATACCGATTTTCTTCAAAAAAAGAGAACCAATTAATGACCGTTGATCATAATTCCTGAGATTGGTTATGTAAAACCCCTGAAGCGTTGTCTGACCTCCCAATTCCGATTAGGGATTTTCAAAAAGGATATTGCTCTGTTAATTTCTATTTATCAATTGTCCCCGTCGCGAAACAAACAGGACTGGAACGCAGAGGTCTCGTCCGCAACGGCCCCAAAGAGACGTCTCGACTCTTTGGAAAACCCAACCGACGTCTATTTATAACATTCACAAAACATTAGGGATTTTCAAAAAGGCCGCTCGTTCCCTGAAATTATTTTTTGAATTCCAAAACGTTGATTAATTTCTGTTTGAACTCGTTCTCGCCAGAAAGAAATCGAAGACCGATTTGAACGGCATAAAGCGGAATATTCCCGATTTGAGATCGTTGGATTTTAACAAGGTCTTTCATTGTTGTCAACAAGCCAAAAACTTGTTTTTTCAGAGCCAATTGCTCCAATTCCTGAAAGTCTCTTTCCGTATAGCAATGATGATCAGGAAAAACGATTGTTTCCTGAACGCATATTTTTTCCTTTTTTAACATTTGAAAAAAACCTTCCGGATTTCCCAAACCGCAAAACGCAATAAAAGATTGCTCAACAGCAACGCAACGTTTCCAGTCAGAAAAAAGAGTCTTCTCTAAACCCTTAGCTTGAGGAAAAACGCTGGAAAAGTTGCCTTGAAAAATGAATTCCGGATTATGTTGAATTTCTCCCCAAACGGCGCTGGAAGCAATTTCGTTGACTTTCTTGCGTATCGAAAGACGTTCTTGAGAAGAAATAAGATCGGCTCGACTTAATAAAATGATATCGGCTCGTTTTAAACCAGACAACGGTTCTCGAAGCATTCCGCGCGGAAAAATATGATCAAAACCAAAAGGTTGCAATGCGTCCAAAATGACGATATCCAAATCGCGATTCATTTTCCGATGTTGAAAAGCGTCATCAAGAATCAAAATGTCTCGATCCGGAAATCGACGAAGAATTGCCTTTGCCGCTTCAAAACGATTGGGGTTTTGAAAATGAGGCAAATCTGGAATTCGGATAGCGATTTCCCTGGCTTCGTCATTGGGCCGAAGGAAATCGGCAAACGGACGATCTTGCTCGGATAAATCGTCTTCAAAATATTCATTCTGCGCTGAAGAATGATAACCGCGACTGATCAAGCCGGGAAAATGTCCCCGATTTCCATAAAAGTTCGCAATCATTTCAACCAGGGGCGTCTTGCCTGTTCCGCCAAGAGTTAAATTGCCAACGCTTATAACTGGAACAGAAACGCAATGAATCGTTTTGAGTTGAGAATCATAAAGAATATTACGAATTCGTATAATCATCGAATAAGGAATAGAGAATCCCTTAAGAACAAGACGCGAAAAAAAGGGAATCATTCCCCGACGCTTTCCGCTCACTATTTCTTTAAACTCAAACATCAGACCAAAATTGATTTTTTAACATTGATTTTTCCTTTTCTCTGTTGAGCCCCTTGCGAACCAATCGTTTCTCCAATTGATTGGAGAGTCTGACAAATTAAAGGTTTTTTTCGTATACTCGATACTTTTTAACCATTTTCGCGCCAACCCGTTTGATTATTTGATTAATCTTTTCATTGGCTTCATCAGTCCAACCGAGTTCCGCTTCCGTAAAATGAATGACATTTTTTCCATAATCAAGCGTTTCAAGAATGAGACGTTCCGCAATGCCCCGATGTTGATATTCCGGCAAAACGCAAAGAACCATAACTCGCGCCGATTTAATTCGTTTGAATCGCCATAATAAACGAAGCAGTCCGAGATAGGGAATCCCAAACCAGGACAAACGGCCATTGAGAGGCGCAATCGCCTCGTTAATATCGGGAATCGTAATCGAAAAACCGATCGTTTGACCGTCTATTTCCGCCAAAAGAACGAGTTCTGGATAAACGATCATTTTGAGTAGATGAGCATAATATTTTATTTCGGCTTTCGTCAATGAGACGCACGCCCACCACCAATTTTTTCGCGCATGATCATAAACTTTCATGCAATTTTGAACATCTTCGGAGAAATGATTCATTCGAAACGGACGAATGTTGATTTGATAACGTTTATTGAGTTTTTCGACCGACTTCTTCCAACGGGAAATAATATCAAGCGAATCGTCGAACCACCAAGAGCAAAGATCGCGATTTTTTTCCAAACCCCAATGAGAAAAAAGTTCTGCGTAATAGGGCGGATTAAAGGGCATCATTGTTTTCGCGGGCAAATCGAAACCTTCAATAAGCAGACCGCATGAATAATTGGTTGAATATTCAACTGGGCCGAATATCTTTTCCAGGCCTCGATTTTTTAATTCCAATGCGGCTTGATCCAAAAGAGCGTTCGCAACCGTTTGATCGTTAATGCATTCGAAAAAACCAAAATTGCCAATCTTCGTATTGTTTTCTTCGTTAAAACGCGGATCATCGGCAACAAGAATTCGACCGACAACTTCATTGTTTTTTAAGGCAATAAACTTTTTGACCCAACCATGCCGATAAAAGGGATGATTATGAGGATTAAAAATATTGCGAATTTCATATTTTAACGGCGGAACCCAATAAGGATTATTTTGATAAATCTTCCAGGGAAGTTCAATAAATTGTTTGAATAATCTCTTGTTAACAACCTCAACAATTTGAACTTTTCCTGTTTCGGATTGGAAAACGTCGTTCCTGCTTTTTAATGATTTTGTGCTCTTGTTTTCATTCATCAAGACTTATCTCCTTGTCATAAATACGATAAGTCTTGTTGCGAATGGCGCCCCCTTTTTCAAGACTTCCCCATGAAAAACGATTGGACTCCAAAACCCAGGAGAATTCTGCTTCCTGAATCCCCCATTCCAACGTTTTTGGAACAAGAGCGTCCATTAAAACAAGCCCAAGTCCCTGCATTTGATATTCTGGAAGAACATTTGTGCTGATAATTCGTATTCGTTTGATTTCGTTTTTTCGCCGCAAAAGATGAAGAAATCCAAAGGGAAAAAGACGCCCGTTGATCTCTTTGATTCGCGGATTGTAATCGGGAAGACAAAAGGCTGCCCCGGCCATTTGGCCATTGACTTCTACACAGACTGCCAATTCGGGAACCATAAGCCATTTCAATGAAGCGGCCATATGACGCAATTCCCGGTCTGACAAAGGAACAAATCCCCAAGTATTGGTTAACGAACGATTATAAACGTTGAGAAACATTTCGACATCTTCCGTAAAATGTTTGCGACGCAAACATCGAACGTTGACATGATAACGTTCGCGAATTTGATTACTGATTTCAAGATATTTTTCGCGAACTTTGGGCAACATTTCAATTTGCCCCCAATACGCATATAAATCCTGCGATTTTTGAAATCCATACTCTTCTATGAGTTTTTCATAATAACGCGGATTATAAGTCATCATAAAAAAGGGTGTCGAATCAAAACCATCAATAAGGAGACCAAGAGTTTGATTGGTCGACGGATTCATCGGGCCGCGGATGGTTTTTATATCTTGATGTTTCAACCATTGAGCGGCGGCATCAAAAAGAGAATTCGCAACTTCCTGATCGTTTATCGATTCAAAAAAACCAAAAAAGCCAACCTGATCTTGATAACGTTCCAAATGTTCTATATTCAATATCGCCGCTATTCTTCCGACTGGCTGGTTATTGCGAAGAGCCAGAAAAGTCTGTATTTTATTGCGATCATAAAATGGATTGGAAGAATAACCGACGGATTCCTTTTGATCCATTCGGAGCGGCGGAATCCAATAAGGATCATTTTGATAAAGGCTCCAGGGAAAGTTCAAAAAAAGAGAACGTTCTCTTCGATTTTTGGGAAGAATGATTTTTAGATCAGACATAAAAAACAAGTTCCTCTTTGTTGTTTTATTTGGAAAAGGATTTTATATTCTGCCGGTTGAAAATCTTGATCTTTCTGTTTGAAAGTCTGGCAATGAAGAGCGAAGGTTAATTCAATGTTTGACACTGAAAAGTTTCGCCCAAACCGGTTATCGAATGATCAGAGATGGATCATTGATTTCCCCATTGATTAAAAGAAACTCGTTTTTCAAAAGGAAGACGACTGTTTTGTTGAACAGCCTTTTCTGGAATACCGATCGGCAAAATGACTTCAACGTTTCGGTTTGCTGGAATATTGAGCAGTTGACCAATTTTCTTTGCAACATCATTGAGACGCAAAATGCCTTGAAGCCAAACAGAGGCATAACCCAAAGCAGTTATCGCCAATAAAAGATTTTCTGTCGCTGCGGCGCAATCTTCCCGACAAAATTCCATTCCCTGGAAAACATCGCGAACTTCTGTTACGCAAACAATCATTGCAGAAGCGGTCCGGCATAAGGGTTTGTTCATTAAATCTGCTATTTGACGAATTAGTTTTGGATCGTCAACAATAACAAAGGACGTCGTCTGGGCGTTGCAGCCAGACGGGGCGCGAATTCCTGTTTCAACTATTTTCAATAAATCCTCATGAGGAATTGTCTGGGGGATAAAGGAATCCCGATAACTTCCTCTTTTGGCAATAACGTCAAAAAATTCCATAAAAACTCTCCCTGTTAAATTGAATCGACTTATTTCTATTCAATCCTGTTAAAAAAAGACGGATCGTTGCGCTCTCAAGTTCGCAAACGGAACGGAAAAATAACGAAACAAGTTTGTTTCCTGTTTCGGCTTTGAGATCTTTATTGAGAAATATGAAATAAAATGACATCGCCTTCTTGAACTATATATTCTTTATGTTCGCGGCGATTTAAACCGGCTGCTTTGACTTCCCGTTCGCTTCCGAGTCGAATCAGATCGTCGCAGCGCATGATTTCCGCTCGAATGAATTTCTTTATGAAATCGGTATGAATGCAGCCAGCCGCTTCCAACGCTGTTCCGTTTTTGCGCATTAACCAGGTTCGAACTTCTTTATCGCCTGCGGTCAAAAAGACCATTTGTCCGGAATTGTCCATTAAAATTCGCATTATTTTGTCGCGATCAGTTGACGGAATCCCCATTTCTGAAAGAAAATCCGTTCGTTCCTGAGGTTCCATTTTAGCCAATTCAACTTCAAGGCCAACAGAAACCGCAACAACCGGAACTTTAGCGGTTGAATACTTTTCATATTGTTTATGATCTGTTTCATCGTCGCCTGTATTAACAAGAATCATTCGATTCTTCTCCGTTAAAAAACGAAAAGAGCGAGTCGCTTTATATTGATTATCGTTCATTTCGTCAGCAAGAACGGGCTGTCCTTTTTCCAATCCTTGTTGAATCAACTGCAGCGTTTCAAATTCAAGAGTCAGTTTATCAAGATCATCTTTGGGAAGATGTCGTTTCATCTGTTCGCTGATTTTTTCAATTCGATTTGCTGCGATTTCCAGATCGGCTAAAATCATATCCTCGACAAAAGCGTCCATTTCTTCTTGAACATCCGAGCCATCGAAGACCGGGACGACGCAAACAAGATAATCGGCTTCTCGCAAATGCCCAAGGCAGGAAGAATTTCCTATCTGATCTCGACTCAAGCCTGGCGTATCGACGATTTCCAAAGCTGCTTGCGTTACTTTTTTCGGTTTATAAAGATCGCAAAGCGGTTGAAGTCGCGCTTCTGGAATTGCGGCCATTGCAGACTGAGAAAGATGAGCCAAAGCGGGATCTGCCTTATTTCCTGTCAACCATTCAAAAAGCGTACTTTTTCCGCTTCCTTTATAACCAACGAGTCCGATTTTCATTCTTTATCCCCAGCTTGTTTTTCATTTCTCGAAGGATCGTTTAAGGAATCTTGTTCGTTTGGAGTTGTCATATTGTTTTGATTTGAAACAACATTATCTTGAGTTTTTTTGATTTTTGTTGAATCTTTTGAGGGTTGTGTTGTTACTTGAACGCGTCCGAAAAGTTGAGCCAAATCGCTGAAGCTGCGCAATGGTTCTTTGCCCTTTTTCATATTTTCGGAAATGGGCGTTAATTTCTTTTCTTTGGGAGCCGCAACAACAACTCGCGGCGTTTTGCTTCGATTATAATCGCGTCCCTTTCCTCGATCAAAACGTTCTCGATTTTCCGAGCGATTATCTGATTTGCGATCATTGGAACGACGCGCTGATCGACGGTCGGCGTCTGAATCAGAACGGTTTTGATTTCGCGAAGATTCTTCTTTTCGAGAAGTTGTTCTTTCTGAATTATTGGAACGATTCCGTTCTTTTGGTTCCCCGGAGTCTTTTCGTTGATCTGATGACTGAGCAGAAGAATATTCGCTCTCATTTCTGTGCTGTTTGCGATCCCGTTGCAAATGACGTTCTGTTCCTGGAGGCAATAAAGAGAGCGAAATTCGATGACGAACCGGATCAACTTCGATAACCCAAACTTTGACAATATCGCCAACCGTAACGCATTGATGCGAATCATGAACAAAACGATCGCCCATATGGCTTATATGAATCAAGCCCGATTCATGAAGTCCAATATCGACAAAAGCTCCGAAATCAACGACGTTCAGGACTGTTCCTGTCAATTCCATTCCAACCGACAGATCTTCAATTTTCATGATTCCTTTTTTGAAAATCGGAGACGGAAGTTCTTCTCGAGGATCGCGGCCTGGACGAACAAATTGGTCGAGAATATCGCGAACTGTATAAACGCCTGTTTCAAATTCTTTCGCTAAAGCTTCTGCGTCAACGGAAGCGATTTGAGTTGCAAGCTCGGTTCGTTTCGCGGTTGAACGAAGATCTTCGGTTGAAAATCCAAGTTTTTCAAGAATCTTGTTTGCCAAATCATAACTTTCCGGATGAATCCAGGTTGTATCAAGCGGCTCATAACCGTCATGAATTTTAAGAAATCCGGCGGAATGCATATAGGTCGCCTTGCCAAAACCAGGAACGTTTAAAAGTTGTTCTCGTTTTCGAAAAGGACCATTTTCGATTCGATATTCATAAATTCGTTTTGCCGTTAATTGATTGAGGCCGGAAACATATCGCAAAATGGCTGGCGTTGCTGAATTCAAATCGACGCCAACATAATTAACGCCCGCTTCAACAACTCGAGTTAAGGAATCCTTGAGTCGTTTCGGCTTGATATCATGCTGATACATTCCGACGCCGAGGCTTCCTGGTTCTATTTTAACGAGTTCGTTCAATGGATCTTGAAGACGTCGACCAATAAAAATGGCTCCGCGAACATAAGGATCATAATTGGGAAATTCTTCTTTAGCGGTTGGACTGACGGAATAAACGCTGGCGCCCGCTTCATTGACGATTATATAGGCGATATCTTTTTCAGCGAATTTCGTTGCGATCAGATTCGCAATAAATTCTTCTGTTTCGCGACATCCTGTTCCGTTTCCAATAGCAATAATCGACAGATTGTATTTTTCAATCAAATCGCAAATTTTGTTCATGGCTCGAGCTTTGCGATCCTGACTGCCGTTGATAAAAATGGTATCATAAGCAAGAAAATTGCCAAATTCATCTAAAGCTGTTATTTTGCAGCCATTTTTGAATCCCGGATCAATTGCCAGAACTCGACGACGCAAAAGCGGTTTCTGGAGCAATAAATTTTTCAAATTCTTCGCAAAAACTTGAATCGCCTGTTCTTCGGCATGATCTGTCAAATCGCGGCGAATTTCCCGTTCCAGGGAAGGCAAAAGGAGACGAGTTAATGCGTCATTCAAACATTTTGACAAATATTCTTGATGAGGATGATCCGGCGAAATAACAATTTCTTGCGCCGTTTCGCGAACTTGATCTTCTTTGAAATCAAGTTTGACTTTCAAAATTTTCGAACGTTCGCCCCGATTTATAGCCAAGATTCGATGAGGCGGACAGAGACGAATCTCGGACTTGAAGTTAAAATAATCAGCAAATTGTTTGACAAGTTGTTCCTGTTTTTGATCTTTTGCAGACTTCTTTTTCCTGGATGAATCTTGTTTCCTGGCTGTTTTTTCAGGCGTTGTATTGGAGGCAGCCGGTTGCGGATCGGTTGATGAAATGGGTTCGGCGACAGAATTGGGGTCGGTTTTGACTTCGGAGGAAGGATTGTCAGAAAGCGAAACGTCAAGATTTTTGTTTTCGTCTGGCAAAACAGTCTTGGAATCGTTTTTCTGCTCTAATGAGTCTGAATCAGAAGCAGGCGAACTGTTTTCGGGAGCTGTTAAATCCAAATTCGGTTGAGTTTCTTGCGAAACATTATCCAAAACGGGCTGTTCCGGGGAAGAAGGCGGTTCGGCGCCAACTGTTTCCGACGATTCATTTAAGTTAATGGAATCTTCGGTTGATGTTTTGGTGTTGTCGACAATTGATTCATTTCTTGTTTCGGAATCAGGTTTAATGGTTTTGTTTTCTGTGCTGCCGGAAGTTTCGCATAACGTTGAAATAATTTTCCCCGACCTTTGAATTAATTCGCGAATTCGACTGCGGAGTTCGACCTTTTCGCTCATCATTTCGCTAATAATATAGCCGACGCCCGCCAAAACATCTTCAACGGTCAACAATCCCTTTTCTTCGTTAATAAAATCAGCCGCCCGTTTGGATAAGTCAAAAGCTGTTTCGTTTGCTTCTAAAATTTCAATGGCAAACGGTTCGAGGCCTTTTTCTCGAGCCGCAGAAGCGAGCGTTTGCTTTTTCGGTTTATAAGGAAGATAAATATCTTCCAAACGGCGGCTCGTTCGAGCTTCTCGAATCTTTTTATCAAGATTTGGCGTTAATTTGCCCAGGGAATCAATGGATCGCAAAATTGTTTCTTTGCGTTCAGCGAGTTGACGTTGTTCCAGGAATAGAGACTCAATTTTGCGAAGAACGTCAGCATCCAGATTTCCGGTTTGATCTTTGCGATATCTCGCAATAAATGGAACAGGATGTTCTTCTTTAAAAAGATTGATAACAGTTTGAATCGTATCCGGAGAAAGATTTGTTTCGTGAGCGATAAATCGAAAATTAATAGCAACAGGTTCGGTCATTTTGCCGCATCCAATCAATAGTCGGATCGTTAGGTTTACAGTTCCTGACCCTGTGTCAGGAAATCTTATGATTTTTGTTTAAAATTACTCTCAAAATTTATTTATTGATTGATTAATTTTTTAAACATCATTATTGTTTTTTTCTGTTTCAAGCAGAGTTCAAGATTGTTTGAAATAACGTTTTCGTAATCTAAAAACATTCTGAATGAAAATCGTAATTTTAAAAAATACAGAGACTTTTTAAAAATTAAAGGATCAGAATCATTTTTTTATTTTGATTGACTTTAAACCGTCTGATTTATCTTCAAGCGATTTGTCGAATATTGGGGGTTGCAAAACAAATAACGACAGCCGAATTCAAAAAGGCGAAGGCTTTTGTCCATATTGCTTTCGCTATAAAAATAAATCAAAACGAAACGACGATTCAAGGAAATAAAACAATAATACTGGAATATACAATCTATAGAATTTTTGCAACATTGTCAAGGGAAGATGTCATTTTTTTCATAAAGAATCGAAAACAAAATTCATTATTCCAACGGCAAATCGATAGATCGAAACCGGTTTGGACAACAGAGTTGAATGAACTTGATAACGATTTCCCATAACGATTGAATTAACGGAATATATTCTTAATATTCCGCCTTTTTCAAGACGATTCGTTTCCGTCTTTTGTCCTTCAGTAAGACGCGGAGAACAAAATTCAACCGGCAAACGAAATGAAGTTAAGTCTTTTTCTGGTTCAGTAAAAGAATCAAAAAGAAAGGCCCGCCCAAGAGACTTGTTATGATTCCAACAGGAAGAACGGTTGCCAAAAAAAGCGTTCGGGAAATTGTATAACAAACCGCCAGAAAAATGGCGCCGAAAAAGAAAACGACCGGCGTCAAAATATAATGATCCGACCCGACCCAAAAACGGCATAAATGCGGAACCATTAATCCGACAAAACCAATGGGACCGCAAATAGCAACAATTGCCCCAACAGTCATTGAAGAAAGAAAGAAAAGAAAGATTCGGACTTTTCCAACTTCAACGCCCAAAGAAATCGCTTGTTCTTGACCTGTTAAAAGAATATTTAATTCGCGAGAAAAATAAAAGAGAATGGCGGCATAAGCCAAAATAATAATGATCAGCGGAACCAAATGACCAATATCGATAAAATCAATGCCGCCCATTGTCCAACGAAGAATTCGAAAGGTTTTGGTTGGATCAGTAATATATTGCAAACTTAAAACGAGACTGGAAAAGAAAAAACTAACCGCAATGCCTGCCAAAAGGAGTTGAT
Source organism: Planctomycetia bacterium (assembly GCA_030527205.1). Lineage (GTDB taxonomy): Bacteria > Planctomycetota > Planctomycetia > Pirellulales > Thermoguttaceae > JAUNBG01. The sequence continues at coordinate 106,821 of JAUNBG010000002.1, read as the reverse complement.
CGGAAGACGTTGATCGAATCCGCGATAAAAGATAAACGATTCCCATTGCCATAAGAGAACCTCCAAAAGCAAACCAGATTGGACGCGTTAATCCCCAGAAGATTATTGGAATGCCGCAAGAAGTTAAAAGAGTTCCCAACGTCAAGGAAAGCGAAACGCCAAAAGCCGCCCCGCTTGCGATTCCTAATGTATAAGGCGTCGTTAATGGATTGCGAAATATCGCTTGAAGCGTCATTCCGGAAAGAGCCAAACCGCTTCCTGCCAACATTGATAACAACGTTTTGGGAAAACGCTCATTCCAAAAAATAAGAAATAAAGGGTCGCTTTGGCGAAGCTCTGAATTGGCCGTCAAAAAATGAAGAAAAGTTGACGGCGAGATCATTGTTCGACCCAATAAAGGAAGAAAAAATAACCCGAAAAGGGAGAAAATCATTAGAAAAATAATGATTACTCGGGATCTTTGCATTCGTTATTCCTGGATTTTATTTCACAGTCTGACCCTTTTGGAATGGTCATGATAATCGCAACAAAACAGGAGCGTCAAGGACAAAAGGTCAGACCTGAAATAACATTAAAAATTTAGGCAACTGTTTCCTGGATATGTTCCGGCAATTTCTCGATCGTCAGTTTCGCCGCTTCCGAGGTTAATTCCTGTTGCATATATTTTTGGACATCGTCTGAATTGATTTCTTCGGAAGTCAGTTCGCTTCGTAATTTCCCGACAAAAGAGAGTTGTTTGTGTCCAGCAACATCTTTAACTTGAACAGAAATGACTTCTTTTCCGTCAAATTCCCCCTTCAATAATTCTTCTGCCAGCGGATCTTCAATATTGCTTTCAATAGCTCGACGAAGCGGACGAGCGCCAAAATCAAGATTGCTTCCGCGCTTGACGATTAAATTTTTCGCTTCTTCCGGCATATAAAGGCAAAGTTTGCGCTCTTGAAGTCGTTCTCGAAGTTTCGACAGTTCAAGGTCAACAACTTCAACCAAATCCTTTTCATTCAAATGACGGAAAATGATAATATCGTTAAAACGATTCAAAAATTCGGGACGAAAAACTCGTTCAATCTGTTCGTTGACCCGTTGCTTCATATTTTGATAGGAGGCGTCGTCATTCGGTCGTTGAAAACCAAATGCGGATTCATTTTTTATCGCTTCCGCCCCGGCATTGGTCGTCATAATTAGGATTGTGTTGCGAAAATCAACGTTTCTTCCGAAACTGTCCGTTAAACGACCCTCTTCAAGAACTTGAAGCAAAATATTGAAAATGTCGGGATGAGCTTTTTCAATTTCGTCGAGTAAAACAACGGAATAAGGACGGCGTCGAATTTTTTCAGTCAGCTGGCCCCCTTCGTCATAACCGACATATCCCGGAGGAGCGCCGATAAGGCGGCTGACATTATATTTTTCCATATATTCGCTCATATCGACCTGAATCAGCGCGTCTTCGTTTCCAAACATAAATTCGGCCAACGCCTTGGCCAACAAAGTTTTTCCGACTCCAGTTGGACCCGCAAAAATAAAGGAACCGATCGGTCGTTTCGGATCTTGTATGCCGCTTCGACTTCGACGGACTGCTTTGGATATCGCTTCAATGGCTTCATTTTGACTAATGACGCGTTTATGAAGTTCCGATTCCATTTGAACAAGTCTTTTGGAATCTTCTGTCGACATTCGCGTCAACGGAATTCCTGTCATTTTTGAAATAACTTCCGCAACAATCTGGTCGTCAACAACGCCTTTGACTTGCTGTTTGGGACGCCAATTTTTCTGTATATCCAACTTCTCTTCATTCAATTTTCGAATTTTATCGCGAAGATTGGCAGCCGTTTCAAAATCTTGTTGCGCAACCGCTTTGTCTTTTTCCGCAACCAGAGCTTCCGATTCCTGATCAATTTCCGTTAAATCCGGCGGCGGCGTCATTGATCGCAAATGGATTCGAGCGCCGGCTTCATCAATAACGTCGATCGCCTTATCTGGAAGACAGCGTCCGGTTATATATCGCTCGGAAAGCTCAACGGCCGATCGAATTGCGGCGTCTGTATAATTGACATGATGATGTTTTTCGTAACGTTCTTTTAACCCTTTGAGAATTTCGATCGTTTCGTCTGTATTGGTCGGACCAATCAGAACCGTTTGAAAACGACGTTCCAAGGCGCGATCCTTTTCGATATATTTTCGATATTCATCAAGCGTTGTTGCTCCAATGCATTGAATTTCGCCTCGCGAAAGCGCTGGTTTGAGAACATTTGCCGCGTCAATGGCGCCTTCGGCGCCGCCAGCGCCAACGAGAGTATGCAATTCTTCAATAAAGAGAATTGAATTCTTGGTCCGCTGAACTTCATTCATAACCGCTTTGATTCGTTCTTCAAATTGGCCTCGATATTTTGTTCCGGCAACCATTGTTGCCAAATCAAGAACAACAACGCGTCGGTCGCTCAGAAGTTCAGGAACGGTTCCGTCGGCAATGCGCTGGGCAAAGCCTTCAACAATAGCCGTTTTGCCGACCCCGGCTTCTCCTAAAAGAACCGGATTGTTTTTCGTTCGACGACATAAAATCTGAATCATTCTTTCGATTTCTTTTTCTCGACCGATGACAGGATCAAGCGTTCCCAGGCGGGCCAGTTTCGTTAAATCTTTCCCGAAGCTGTCCAAAGCGGGCGTTTTGGATTTTCCGTGCCGCGGCGAAATTTGCTGTTCCTGATTGCCGATCCCCATCGACATTCCCATATTTCCCTGCGGGGGAATGTCATTTTCAACAGGACGTTCGCCATTGGTTCCAAACTCATTTCCGTGTCCAAGAAGGTTTAAAACTGCTTGACGGACTTCTTCCAGTTTGAGGCCAAGATTCATCAAAACCTGAGCGGCAATTCCTTCCTGTTCTCGTAAAAGTCCGAGCAAAAGATGTTCGGTCCCAATATAATTATGATTGAGACTTTGCGCTTCTTCCATGGAATACTCAAGAACTTTGCGAGCTCGAGGCGTTTGGGGGAGACGGCCCATCATAACAAGATCGGGACCGCTGCGAACAAGTTTTTCAACTTCCAAACGAATATCGCGTAAATCAACCCCCAAATTCTTTAAAACGTTGGCAGCAACGCCGCTTCCTTCTTTGACCAAACCAAGAAGAAGATGTTCCGTTCCAATATATTCATGATTAAAACGTTGCGCTTCCTGCGTTGCAAGTTGCATAACCTTTCGCGCTCTGTCGGTAAATCGCTCGTAATGCATTTATTTTCTCTTCTTCCAATCCGTTTTGGATAATATGAATGATAGACTGAATTGTTTTGTTATTCAAAGAATAAATGTCAACTTTTTTTATCTTGCAAAGTCGTTGAGACGCTGAAGAGAAAAGGGGTTAAAAAAGAAAATATTGAACGAACGAATCAAAGAAATGATTTGTGTCCTCAATTTTCATTTTTCCTTTTCTCAGCGCTTTTGCGAGAGATAAATAAAATGTCATTTACAGTTTGAGTTTGCTAATAAAATGATTACTTAATAATCTTAATAAGTTACGGGATGCTGTCGGAATCAAATCGCCAACAAGGAATTTTATTGGAGATTGATATTCTGTTTTGTTGGATTGTTCTCTTGAAACAAGGATGAACGGCAGCCCTGGGCGTTAATTTTCCGTTTGTTTTGCCGGGCAACGCCCCAACAATAAGGGTTGCAAGAGAGTTGACTATAAACTCCTTGAAACATTTTATCCGAATTCCGATTTTCGTCCAGCTTGGCAAACATGATTCTCAAATTTTTTTTGGTTGTTTATCCCGAATCTGAAGCCTGTCGGGTCAACAGATTTTGTTTTTTCGTTAATCGGTCATTTGCTTGCGGTTTTGCAAAAACCAACAATTTGGGGGTTCAAGAATCGAATTGAACATTATCCTGATCTTTTGCTATAGACAAATAGGGCAAAAAATATTAAACTTGTTTGTTTTTAACAGAAATCAAGAACGAATCTTGAAATTTGTCTGATCTTTAATTTGTTGTTTCCAAAAACGAAAGAAAGCAAATGTCCCGATCATTATTACGAAATTGTTTTGTTATTGTTTTTCTATTTTTCTTCTCTATTTTATTTTATGGATGTCAGGGAGAAAAGAAAAGGGAGAATTCTGCCCAAAATAGAACAGAAACAGTAACGGATTCATCTTTATCGAAAAATGAAGGAAAATCGGAATCGGCAGAATTATTGGACGACGAATCGATTGCCGAAATTTTAGGAACAGCGACGGACGATTTTGCTCAAATGTTAACCAAACGGTCAACTGATTTGGAAACGAATCGAACATTGAATGTTGATCCTGAGATTCGTTCTCGTTATATTATTGACGTTGAACAGGGGCTTGTTCCTCAAATTGTTCGTCCGGAAAACAATCAATCGGAAAAAGCAGATAATATTCTTTCAGAGCCGACAAATTCGACCGAATCTCCCGATAATGATTTGGAAAACAATTCACAAAAAGAAAAATTTCTGTTAAAGTATAAATATCAACCGGGCGAGATCATTTGTTGGAATGTCGTTCATCAGGTTCGTAAAAAGTTGACAATAGCCGGCAAAACAAGCGGCATTGAAACTCTTTCCGAAACGTCGCGGCGCTGGAACGTTCTTGATCAAGTTGACCAGGACAAAGTTCGTTGCGAATATATTATTGATCAAATGGTTTTGCATCAGAAAGAAGACGAAAAAGACGCAATCAGTTATAATAGCCAAATCGACGAAAAGGTTCCTCGGGAATTTGCCATTTTTGGAACGGATCGAACGGTTGGAACGGTTTTGGAACGATTTAATATTGATTCATTGGGCGTTCTAACCGACAAGGAAAAGTTGGTTCCAGAATTTCATGGCAGCGAAAGCGATACAAAAGTTCTTGTTCCGTTTCCGAAAGAATCTGTTGCTGTTGGCGATTCATGGACGCTTCCCTATTCTATTTTATTAAAAGGAAAAGACGATTCCATTCGAAATTATCAAGGAATTTTAAAATTTACGCTCGAAAATGTTCAGGATAATTTGGCCGTCATTCGATTTCGAACAACTCTTTTGTCCATTGTTCCTGACTCCGTTGTTGAAGGTCAATTGGCCGAAAAGTTGTTTAAAGGAACGGCGATATTTGATCGGGAAATCGGAAAAATCTTGCAAACGGAACTCGAATATTCCAAATCGGTTCCGAATGCGTTTGGAGAGCCAAGCCATTTGGAATATTATTGTCATTTGGTTGAAAAATGGGTTCGTTAATGATCAACAAGATTGAAAGAAGTTCTAAAAACCTGTTTTTTGCAATAAACTCCTTTCCGGAAAATGTCGCGAAAACTGTTCCTGCGAATGAGACATCCGCGCTCCCTGCGGGTTTTTGGAACTTCCTTTGAGTTCAATCATTTTCAAAAAGGGAAAACGACCAAAAAGATCGAAGACAATAAGGATCAAGTCGATTGAAAATACGGATTCGAATAAAAGTTAGTCTTTTCTAAAATCAGTAATTCCGCTTTTTTTAAAAATGATAAAAAAACAAAGTCAGTGATCTTTTCGAATGGGAACGATAAGCCCTTTGATTGAAAGTTTCGCAATGAAACGGCAAGCATTGCCTGGCGGAAACAAAATTGAAAAAAATAAACCGCCTTGAGTCAAAATTTTTTGATTTTTGCCGGATTTATCAAGTTTTCAATAAAAACCAAATATCGAACGACCGAAAACAGTTGAGCCAATTGTCGGCTTGAATGGCGGTTTTGAGGTTCAACTTTAATTTCGATGATTCAACATTGTTGTTAAGCTTACAATAAAAAAATCAGGGATTTTTAACAGGTTTGAGTATTAATATAATGAATCCAATAAGTCGATTGTCGAGCGGCATGAATTTTGACCTTTTGCGCTATTTCTTGCCTTCCATTTCTCTTTCTTTGTTCATCATATTGATTTTGTTTGATTATGAAAAAAGTCAACTTTTAGCGAAAGACATTGAAAGAGATTCACAGATTTCTGCCCCGATTAGTTTAGGCAATTTGGAAAGTTTGACTTCGCCGCCAAATTATCATGCGGAAGATTTATTGCCGTCGTTTATCGATGAACTTCCCTATATTGTTGTTTTGAGAAATGTCGTTTGTCAATCGAATTTTACTTTGTCTGAAACGGACGATTTATGTCAGGATATTTATCAACTTCAAGAAGATTTGGTTAAATATCTGGCCATTCCTTATTCTTATGAAAAAATCGAGCTTTGCCTTTTTGCCGACTCCAAAACTTATATCGCTTTTATCAAAAATCATTTTGCCGGGGCGCCTTTGGATCGACCTGCTTTATATATAAAAGACAACGGGCCTGGAATTTTAATGGTCAAGAAAGACGAAAATATGCGCCTGAATATTCGTCACGAAATGACGCATGCCTTTTTGAATTCTGCGTTACGAAACGTTCCTATTTGGTTGGATGAAGGCTTGGCAAAATATTTTGAAATTCCTGCTGGACAACGCGGGTTCGAAAATCCTTTTTTGCAGAAAATGAAAAACTCCAAAATTAATTGGGCTTTTTTCTCAACTGTTCCGTCTTTGGCAAGATTGGAAAAACTCAATAACGTCAACCAGATGCAGGAAAGAGAATATCGGGAATCCTGGGCCTGGATTCATTTTTTAATTCATTATTCTCCGCAGACGCAACGGTTGCTTGTTCAATATTTGCAAACCTTAACCGTTGAGAAACAAAAGAACATTTCTCTTAAAGACGCGATAAAATATCAGCAAAGGACTCCATTAACCAGAATTTTGGAAAAACAGATTCCTGATTATAAAGCTAAATTTATAAAACATTTTGAAATATGGAAAATAAATCAAAAGGAATATTTTGAAAACAAACGCGAACAAAAAAGATTTCTGAATCAATAAAATCAATCGGAATAAAATTTCAAATCCAAAGAAAACCTTCATTTTGTATCGCAAACCCGACAACGATGACTGTCGAAAGAAGACGGAGTTTGTCGTCTCTTCTGACTTGGAAAATAATCAAGTTTCTGGCTCGAAGAAAGAATTTGCGGCTCTTTTTCCGAGACGAGTTTCGTTTCAAAAGAGCGTTTGCGATTTTCCCTGGACGATCTCTGATTAATCGATTCGAAGCTGTTTCAACAGATTAATCAATAAAATGGGTTTATAAAAAGATTTTTGCCAAAAACCTTGCCGGATTGCGTTAGAACAATCAAGTTTTTAACTTTCCTGCGCTGGTTTCTGCTGCGAGAGATTCGATCATTTGGCGAGTTGCTGTTTCGACCGCTTTTTCCCATTGGTTTTCGCCAAACAGATCTGAATATCGAGCGGAACGATGCGCAAAGAGAATTCCGCGAGAATTATTAACAATGGCGCCGAGTCCGTTTTCATCAAAAGCTCCCGCAACATCTGCCGCAGTTCCCCCCTGGCTTCCGTATCCGGGAACCAAAAACCAAACCTTTTTCATGATTGATCGCAATTCCGAAAGTTGAGTTGACCAGGTTGCTCCAACGACTGCTCCAACGTTTCCATAATAAGTCAATTGATTTAATGAACAACTTTCTTCCGATAATCGTTCAACATATTCGGCAACATATTGATAAATCGGTTTGTTGTTGGATACCAAATCTTGAAACATCGCCCCTCCAGCGTTCGACGTCTTGACCAAAACGAAAATTCCTGCTTGACGTTCTTCGGCCAATTGAACAAAAGGAGATAAACTGTCGTCCCCCAAATAAGGACTGACGGTTAAGGCGTCGGCTTTCCAAATCGAGTTGGATCCCAAATAGGCATTGGCGTAAGCGGAAGCCGTTGACCCAATATCATTCCGTTTCCCGTCAAGAATGACAAGAAGATCGTTTTGGCGAGCATATTCTATTATATTAGACAGACATTGCATTCCTGGAACGCCCAATTGTTCAAAAAAGGCGCATTGCGGTTTGACCCCTGGAACCAAAGGCGAAATAATATCAATGATCGCTTTGCAAAATCGTTCAAAAAGAGTTGCGACCGCAAAAGGGTTTTGTGTGTCTACGGATTTCTTGAGTGAATCGGGAATGAGTTCAAAACGCGGATCAAGGCCAACAAGAACGGGCGTCTGCTTTGCTTGAATTTTTTGAGTCAAACGGGCAGAAAAAGAATCTTTTTTCATTTGTGTTGCAATATTATATTTTATGTTCGTATAATTCATATAATAAAAAATGATCTTTTCCAAAAACCTTCGTTTAAGAAAAAATCATTCTTTAAATTTTGTTATTATTGAGTATTTATTTGATCGTTATCAAAAAATAATCGAATGAATAACTTGAGTCGTTATCTGACAAATTTGTCTGACAAATAACGAGGACGACGGGAATCGAACCCGCAACCACCGGATCGACAGTCCGATACTCTAACCAATTGAGCTACGTCCCCAGGGGGGAAGAGAAACAATTAAATATCCTTGCTCCCTTCAATGCTATATTTATATATGTTTTTCTTTTTTATGCAAGAGGTTTTCTTGAAAATATTTTATTTTTTATAAAATTATTCGTCAACGCGAACAAAAGATTGGTTTGATTATTGAAAAAAACGAAAGAAAATCTCTCTATTGCTGTTTTAAAAAACCTGCGAATTTGCTAAGAACTCAAATCTGCGAAAAACGGAATTGATGAGTTCACAAACTCAAAAAATGTCTGACAAATTACTGAAGGCAAGACTTGATCCCCATTCGGCCTTCGGAATTATAACGAAAATATTTTCCTATTTTGCTTGATTTAACAATTGTAGTAATGAAAAAACAAGAAAAATTCAGGTCAACTGGAAAAAATGGTTGACTTATATCAAAAATGTCGTTAGTCTGTTATTAAATAAAATATTTTTTTCTTTTCGAATTCGTCAGAAACTAATAGGGATTCATTATGGCTAAACGACTCAATTATCTTGGAATTCTCAATAAAAAAGGTTTACTCAGCGCCAATCAGGTTCGAGAAGCGCAAACGCTTGCCAATCAAACTGGAATAAAGATTCAAGACGCAATTGTTCGTTTGGAATATGTAACCAGCGAACAGGCGGCTCAAGCCATTGCGGAAGAGCATGGACGCCCCTATGTTAATCTGACTGATGTCTCCATTCGACCTGCTATTATTGAACTTATTTCAGAATCAATTGCCAGAGAAAACGGCGTTCTTCCTTATGAAGAAGACGGCGAAACTTTAATTGTCATTGTCAGCGATCCCGATAATATTGATGTCTTTGAAAAACTCCGTTTCATTCTTCAACGTCCGATTGAAGCTTATATTGGTTCAAAAGAATCGATACAGGAAGCGATTAACCGGCATTATGGCCAAAATGTTGGCGAAAGCGCCGACTCTATGATTCATGATATGACCGATACGGCCATTAATTTTACTGTCGTCGAAGACGGCCTTAACGATACTTCCGCTGGCGGAGGTTCCGATAGCGACGCTCCTATTGTTCGTCTTTGCGACCAAATTATTGCCGAAGCGGTTCAACTTCGAGCTTCCGATATTCATATTGAACCCTTTGAAGACCGCGTTCGAATTCGTTATCGAATCGACGGAAACCTTGTCGAAAGAGAAGCGATTCCAAGACGTCTTCATGGGGCGGTTCTTTCCCGTTTCAAAATTCTTGCCCGCCTTGATATTGCTGAACGACGTCGAACCCAGGACGGACGCATCAAATTAACTTTGGGCGACAAAGAATTGGATTTGCGCGTTTCTGTTATTCCGACAAATCATGGCCAGTCCGTTGTTATGCGCATTTTGGATAAGGATAATATTCGCGTCAGCCTTGTTCAACTGGGGTTTAGCGAAAGAGATTATAAACGTTTTCAAAGTCTTATATCAAGACCAAACGGAATTATTCTTGTTACCGGTCCAACTGGATCCGGAAAGACAACTTCTCTTTATGCGGCGTTAAACGAATTAAATACGCCAACAAGAAAGATCATTACTGCTGAAGATCCCGTCGAATATTATCTGCCGGGAATCAATCAGGTTGAAATCAAGCATCAAATTGGACTCGATTTCGCGGCTGTTATTCGATCTATGTTACGACAAGCGCCGAATGTTATACTTGTTGGAGAAATGCGGGATATCGAGACTGCTTCGATGGGAATTCAGGCCTCATTGACAGGACACTTGGTTTTTAGTACACTGCATACGAACGATGCGCCAAGCGCTATTACGCGCTTGATTGATATGGGGGTTCCTGGTTATCTGGTTGCAAGTTCCGTTATTGGCATTATGGCCCAGCGCCTTGTTCGAACTGTTTGTCCAAAATGTCGACGGCCATATACGCCTTCTGCCGCTGAACTAGAAGAGGCCTTTATAACGCCTGAAATGGCTGCTCATGCCAATTTCCAAAAGGGAAAAGGTTGCATCAATTGCAATAAAACAGGTTATCGCGGTCGTCGGGCTATTTTTGAGTTGATGTTCATGACGGGAAAAATTCGTCAAATGATTTATCAGAATGAGACAACATCCAATATCCGACGCGTTGCTCGAAGCGAAGGAATGAAGGTTCTGTTTGAAGACGGCATCAAAAAGGTTTTGGAAGGAACAACAACGATTGAAGAAGTTATGCGCGTTGCTCGTTTGGACGAAGATTGAGGTTTAAACGACATTTTGGTTTTTTTTGCGACAAAAGATATTGATTCCCAATATTATATATTATCAATAGAAAAACTTATATTATATTATTATCTATATGATATATTTTGATAAATAGAAAATACTGTCTTGTTTTTCTATCCAGAATGTTGCTATGCGAAAAAATGAATGGGGAATTTGATTTTGCTTGTTCCGTTTACAACAAAACAGTTGATTCGTTTCCAAAACATATTTTGATTGCTGTGTTATAAATAAAAGAATGACCCCCTTTGAATGACTCTGACGGTCGCTGTCGGAGTTGCGAGACAAGCTCCTTGGAATTTTCAAATGGTTTAAATTTATTCCTGAAACTCATATGGTTTACAGTAAAAAAAAGACAATTATATATTAAGGCTGGATAATGGGAACAATTTTAATCGATAAATTATTGGAAACCGTTGTTGTCCGCAACGCCAGCGACCTTCATTTAGCTGTTGGTCAGCCGCCGGTTCTCCGGCTTCATGGGCGTCTGGTTAAGTTGGACACAAAAGTTTTAGAGCCTGCTGATACGGTTTCGCTTATGAAAAGTATTACGCCTGGCCGTTGTCAGCAGGAACTTCAAGAAAAAGGGGGAAGCGACTTCGGATTTGCTTTCGGGGATAAAGCTCGTTTTCGTGTCTCGATTTTCAAACAAAAGGGAAATACGGGATTGGTTTTGCGTCAGATTCCGAACGAACTGTTATCGATGGAAATCTTGCAAACGCCTCCCGCAATGACTGAGCTCATTCTGCGAAACCGCGGACTCATCCTTGTTACTGGGCCTACAGGTAGCGGGAAATCAACAACCTTGGCCGCTTGTATCGATTATTTGAATATTAATTGCGATCATCATATTATTACGATTGAAGATCCGATCGAGTTTTATCATAGTCATAAAAAATCAACGGTTAATCAACGAGAAGTTGGCGTCGACGTTATGACTTTTGCCGCTGCCATTCGAGCGGCTCTCCGTCAAGACCCTGATGTTATTCTCGTCGGAGAAATGCGTGACCTTGAAACTATTGAAGCGGCCATTACGGCTGCTGAAACCGGACATATCGTTTTTGGAACCTTGCATACAACGGGAGCTCAGGGAACAGTCAACCGTATTATCGACGTTTTTCCAACAAATCAGCAGGAACAGATTCGAACGCAGCTTTCGACTTCTATTTTAGGAATTTTATCGCAACAGCTTTTGCCGAGAATTCAAGGCGGGCGAGTTGCGGCCTATGAAATGTTGGTTGTTACGCCCGCTATTGCGAACCTGATTCGAGAAAATAAGACGTTTCGTATTAACTCTTCCATTCAGACGGGTCATAAACTCGGAATGCAGCTTTTGGACGATCATCTTTTCCGTTTATGGCGAGATCGAGTTGTTACTAAAGAAGACGCTATCAGTCGGGCTAATATGCCTGAAGCCCTCGACGAAAAAATGCGTCGTTGGGAAGCCGGGTTGACGCCGGATTCGGATGAAGAAGAGGATGACGACGAATAATCTCAAAAATATTCAATAATGATTGCTTTTTCAATTGTTATTGAAATATTTCGGGGATGATTCCTCTGCTGCCGGTTTCGGCGATTTCTTTCGACTTCAATGATTCGTTTGTCGCGGCCAAAAGTTGCAAATTTTGAGCGTCGGGATTTGCAACCCGTTTGATTTGGCAAGCGATTTTGTTTTGAAAATATTTTGGAATGAGCGGCCATAAATGGAACGCGTTCATATTTAACCTTTCCATTTTAAAAAATCAAGTTTGATCGGAAAAACAAGGAACAAGAGAATAATGGCTCCACGAAGAATAGGTCAGGTTCTGATCGACCTCGGTTATATCGATGAAGAACAATTGGAACTGCTTTTGGAAGAACAGACCCAACGTCCAGGCGAACTTTTAGGTCAAATTGCAGTCAGCCTGAATATGATCTCGGAAGATCAGTTGGCTCAATCGTTAGCGGAACAGCTTGGTCTGCAGGTTGTAACGATTTCCGATCTGACCATTCAGCCGGAAGTTTTGGCTCATTTAACGGAACCAATGGCTCAACTTTATAAGGTTATTCCGTTGAGTTTTCGCAACGATACTTTAACAATTGCGATGTGTGAGCCGCAAAATCTGGCCGTTTTAGATGAACTTCGAAATTATCTCGGCTATCAAATTCGAGCCGTTGTCGCAACCCCGAATGAGATAAGATCGGCTCTCGAACGTTATTATACAACGGATCAGGGAGAAAGCGTTGAGTCCATTATTTCGAGTATGGAAGCGGATAAAGAGCTTCTCGCTCAAGCAATGGCTGCTGAACAAGGCGAGCTTGATTTGGCCAGCGCGGAAGCTCTGAGCGAAAGCGCGCCGGTTCGTAAACTCTTAAATATGGTTTTTCTCCTCGGCATTAAAGATCATGCGAGCGACCTTCATTTTGAGCCGTTTGAAGATGAATTCAAAATCCGTATTAAAGCGGACGGAACGCTTTATGAAATGGTTCCGCCTCCGCGACATTTAGCTTCTGCCATAACAACCCGAATCAAGGTTCTTGCCAATTTGGATATCGCGGAAAAACGCCTTCCTCAAGACGGGCGTATTCGACTTATGGTTGCGGGAATGCCGATCGATTTTCGGGTGAGCGTTCTGCCGACAATGTTTGGCGAAAGCGTCGTTTGTCGAATTTTGGACAAATCTGTTATTTCGCTTGATTTGAATAATGTCGGAATGTCGCAGCAGTTGATCGCTGAATTTCGCGAGATCATTAAGCGCCCCAATGGCATTATTTTGGTTACAGGGCCGACTGGTTCCGGAAAAACAACGACTCTTTATGCCGCTCTGTCCGAACTCAACGTCATTACCGATAAACTTATGACGACGGAAGATCCCGTTGAATATGATATTGACGGCATTGTTCAAATGCCCATTGACGCTGAAATCGGAAATACTTTTGCTCAATGCTTGCGATCCATTTTGCGTCAAGACCCGGACAAAATTCTGGTCGGAGAAATTCGAGACCGGGAAACAGCTGAAATTGCTGTTCAAGCCTCGTTGACGGGACACTTGGTTTTTAGTACGCTTCACACAAACGACGCTCCGAGTACAATTACGCGTCTGAAAGATATGGGAATTCCGGAATTTCTTATTACTGCGACCCTTCAGGCCATTTTGGCGCAACGACTCGTCCGAAAAATTTGTTCGGAATGTCGAACGCCATATAAACCGACGATCGATCAGCTTGAATTGTTGAATTTGTCTGAAAAAGAGATTAAAGGCAAACATTTTTATCAGGGAGCCGGTTGCGTCGTTTGTAACAATACAGGTTATAAAGGTCGAACTGCTATTCATGAATTTTTGACCGTTAATGAAGAAATTCGCGAAATGATTCTTCATAATGCTCCGGAAGCTGAACTTCGAAAGGCGGCTCAACGAAACGGAATGACGCCATTACGCGATGCCGGCCTGGCAAAAGTTTTTGAGGGAACTTCAACTATCGAAGAAGTTGTTCGCGAAACGGTTCTTGAAGCCTGAGTTGTTCGCCTGGTTTTTTTTTGACTATCTTCAAAAAAACCTTTACAAAATTGAAATAAAACGTTAAAACGAAATATATAGACAGAGATCATTTTTATTTTTGAGAAACAAAAAACAGCTCGTTTTTCAAAAATGGAGTCATTGCCGCTTTGTTATTTCATTGATTGCAGAACCCGACGGGGTCTGTTCCGGTTGTCCTGTCAATTTTCGTTTGCTTTTGATAAAATAGGATAAATAACCGATCAATTCGTATTTTATGCTAATAACCCAAATTGAAATAATAATCCATTATCCAAATGATCCATTGAGGAAATCCGATGCCAAAATATAAAATTGAGGCCATTGATGCGGCGGGAAACGGGTTTACCGATATCGTTGATGCAACGACCGAAGACGAGGTTAACGCAACATTACGTTCGCAAGGATATCTTGTAACCAAAATTGTTCTGCACAAAGAGCGAAAAGCCGCTCAAAAAGCGAAGGATAATTCGGGAAAAACCTTTTCTTTTGGAAAAGTCAAACCGAAACTTCTTCGAGATTTTACGCGAAATCTTTCGATTCTGCAAGACGCAGGACTTCCTGTCTTACGAAGTTTGACCATTTTAATGAATCAGGCGAAACCAGGCGCATTGCGAAACAGCCTTATTGACGTCTGCAACGAAATTGAAAGCGGGTCGAGTTTATCGGAAGCGATGGCGAAGTCGCCGAAAGCGTTCAACCGGCTTTACATTAATATGATCAAGGCCGGCGAGGCGGGCGGAGCCTTGGAAGTCATTTTGCAACGACTTGCTGAATTCCTTGAACGCTCGGAACAATTGAAGGCGAAAATCAAATCGGCAATGACTTATCCTGTTGCCGTTGTCTTCTTTGCTTGCGGTATTTTAGTGTTTATCATGTATTTTGTTATTCCGCAGTTTGAAGACATTTTTAAGGATTTCGATATCGATTTGCCGTTGATGACGCAATGGTTGATTTTCCTTTCTCATAAAACGTTGGAGTATTTTTAT
Organism: Planctomycetia bacterium; assembly: GCA_030527205.1. Classification (GTDB taxonomy): domain Bacteria; phylum Planctomycetota; class Planctomycetia; order Pirellulales; family Thermoguttaceae; genus JAUNBG01. The sequence goes on along the minus strand of JAUNBG010000002.1, from coordinate 91,719 downwards.
CTCATTCCGTTGATTCCTTTTTTGATTTGGTTGTTTATTAAAACGACGACCAGTTTTACTTATATGCGTTTCGGTTGGCATTTATTCCTGCTCCGAATTCCGATTTTTGGCCCTTTGCTCGAAAAAACCGTTGTCGCACGAACAACCCGAACATTAGGAACCCTGGTTCAGAGCGGCGTTCCGATTTTGGAAGCGATTCATATTACACGCGAAACGGCGAACAACGGCGTTTTCGAAAAAATGTATCAACAGATTCTCGAAGCGATTCGAGACGGGGATACAATTGCGAATCCGATGAAAATGTATTCCCGACCGTCATTTCATCCCGCTTGTTTATTCTATTTCTTTATCTTTTTGCTCGGACCGATTGGAGCCTTGATTTATATGATGAAGATGAAAAACAAGATTTTGAGCGATATTGTCGTCAATATGGTTGACGTCGGCGAAGAAACGGGCGAACTCGACCGAATGCTTTACAAAGTCGCGGACGTTTTCGACGATGAAGTCGCCGTTTATACAGAACAGTTGATGAGTATGATTGAACCGTTATTGATTATGTTCCTCGGTATTATCGTCGGCGGAATCGTTATTTCGTTGTTCCTCCCGATGATTAAACTGATTGAAAGTTTGAGTTGATTTTCATTTTCCGTGAGAAAGATTGATTGATCATGAAACGAGCAAAACAGACAAGAGCCGCGTTTACATTGATGGAAATTCTCGTCGTGATTCTCATCATCGGACTGTTGGCCGGAATCTCGATCGTTGCCTATCAAGGCGGTCGCGCTATGATTCGCGCTACGCTTTCAAAGCAACAGTTGAATCAAATAATGCAGGCTCTGGAACAATATAAGCTGAAATATGGCGAATATCCCCCGGATGGAACCGCGGACGAAGTAACCGTCAAACGTCATATTCTCAAACGTTGGCCGAAAGTTTTGAAAGCGGGGACAATTAATCTCTGTATTGATAAACTTTTCATTCTAGACAGCAATGGAAATAAAGTCCTTGCATATCCGGAACAAATGCTCGCTTTTTGGTTGATTGGTCCCGATAAAAACGGCTTTTCCGCCGATGAATCCGACCCGTTTAATTTGAACGGGAATTCCAATATTTCCTATGTAACGCCGCTTTTGGAGCTTTCGTCGGAAAATTATGACGACGCGTCCAGGACCCTTATCGATCGCAACGGCAAATGGATCGCTTATTTTCGCGCGGAAAAAAATGGTTATTGGACCAACGAACTGGACGCAAATGGCGATCCTGTCATAAAGAAACTTTGTATGCCGGTTATTAATAATGACGGCGAAAACGATGATAACCAAAAACATTGCGTCGCGGTTCCATATATGAAAAACGGTCAATGGTATAATCCGGACAGTTATCAGTTGATCTTGGCGGGAGACGACGGACTCTTTGGCAAAGAGGAAGACGGTTCCTATAATGACGAACATGACGAACATGAAGAACCGGCTCGCGATTTAGCCGATTCCAGTTCGTATCAATCCGTCGATTTGGACAATATTGCCAACTTTACCGAAGGCGCAACGTTGGAAAGCGAAACGGAATAGAGTTGAGAGCGGATGATTGAGAGTTGATGGTTGAAAATGGAAAGCGGATGGGAAAATCATGAAACGACTGACAAAAAATAAGGGAAGTGACGGCTTTACGCTTGTCGAGCTTTTGATGGTTATCGTGATTATTGCGATGCTCGGAACCATTTCCATTTCGGTGCTGCGCGCGTCATTGGAATCGGCAAAAATTGCTCAAACGCAAACAACAATCAATAAAATCGACTCCATAATAACCGTTATTTATGAAAAATATCAATATCGTAAAATGGACATGTCGACCTCGCCGACCAATACGGCGTTTGATCGCGAACGGAGTCGTATCAAATTGTTGCGTGATCTTATGCGGATGGATATGCCCTGTAACTATGATGAAATAACGGGGTCTGCTTTTGGCCAGCAGCAATCCGCTTTAAGTCAAAGTTATCAAGTTCTTAGGCAATTTTATGAAGATGAAAAAAAGAAGAATCCGAAATATTTGGCTCCAGCAGACATTGTCAACGCTGAATTGCTTTATCTTGTCGTAACCAACGGTGACCCGGATTCCCGTTCAATGTTTACCGAACGAGAAATCGGCGACGTCAACGGCAACGGTTTTTCGGAATTCGTTGACGCCTGGGGCAGACCGATTCAATGGCTCCGTTGGGCGCCGGGACTTCCCGAAAGCGATCGACAGACATTGGTCGGACAGGCCGACGACAACGACTCTGATCCGCTTGACCCCTTGAATGCCGGAGAAAAGGATCCAGATCAAGGGATTCCCGGTTGGTTTTTGGCTCCTTTTGTTGTTTCCGGCGGCCCGGACGGCGTAATCGGTTTGGAAATGGGGGAAACGCTTTGCAACAACAGCCCATTTTCAGCAAGTTCATTGTCAATCGGCGCGGAAAAAGATTCCCCGGACGGTTCTTATCACGACAACATTCATAATCATACATTAGTGAGATAAAAGCTCATAGGAAATAAGGAACGAATATCATGCAAACGCGAAGAGGTTTTACGCTGGTTGAACTGTTGATCGTGATCGTGATTATCGGACTTTTGGCCGGAATCACTTCGGTCGCATTTCACGGAGTCCGGCAGTCGGTCAAATCGAGTCTGATCTCAACGGAAATGTCGCAACTTTCAATGGCTCTCGACGCCTATAAAAACAAGTTCGGCGAATATCCGCCCGACTTCAGCGATCAGGCCGCCGTTGAAAAACATTTGAGAAAACGTTGGCCGCGATATAATGGGTCAGAGGATTATCCCGATCCTGTTATTGATTTCAATGTTCGTATTCGAACCGCCTGGAATCTTCTTCCTGATTCCGATTTATCTTATATCAGCTCATTGGTCATTTGGCTCGGCGGACTTCCTTCAGCGGACAATCCGAACAAACCGGGCGGGTTCTTTTTGAATCCAACTGATCCATTTAATTCGTCAACAGGTCAGCGCGAAGAAACCTTTTTCGATTTCGATCCCAAATATATTAAAACAAACGTCAATGGAGCCCCGGCGTTCTGTTTGAACGAATTTCCGGTAATCTATTTTCGTGCGGCGTATGGTTCAGGATATATTGGTAAAAGTTTCGTATTCGATAACGATGGCGATATCAGTTACGCCGTTCCGTATGCAAAAGCATATGATCAAGCGAAAAATATCGTTCAATGGTATGACGAAGAGCGTTTCCAACTCGTTCATCCCGGGCTTGACGGTTCTTTCGGTTCCAATGATCCGACGATTACTCGCTTTGTTCCAACTCAAACCGGCGTAACATCCAGAGACGCGGATAACATTACGAACTTTGTAACGTCCGGAACGTTGGAAAGTCTTTACGAGTAACAGAATTGTTTTCCCAGTTTATTTAGCTTCTCTTTTTTAAAATATCGCTCTCCATTAAAAGGAGCCTGACATGAAACGATCAACAATCAACCGAAAAGGAATGACGCTCATTGAGCTTTTGGTTGTCGCAACGATTATTTTAATGGTTACGGCGATAAGCGTTCCTGTTCTCAAACCGATGATGCAGTCGCAAGCGACGAGCAATGCCGCGGCGGTTGTCAGTACTTATTTGAACCGTGCCCGCGCCCGCGCCATTCAAACCGGTCGGCCTTGCGGCGTTATGTTCGAAGTTTGGGACGGAACCAATCTCGATATGAATACAGGCGATCCTGTTGCCGGCGCCAGTCTGGTTTTGCGTCAGGTTGAAGTTCCCCCTGCCTATACGGGAATGACAGGAGCAGAAATGGTTTCAATACCTTATTCCGATCCAAGTGTTCCGATTATGAGAGAGGATCCAGATAATCCAGACATCAATTTGTATTCCATTGCGTCAAATGATATTTACTGGGATGTTTTGGTTCAAAATCAAACATCGGCAAGAATTCAATTTGATAATATGGGACCATTTTATCAATTATCCAAAAATACAGTGCAGAATTCGGGACAAACGATCACATATTCGGAAATTCGAGAAATTCCGGGCATTCAGGTTCCTCGAAAAAGGGACGGCGTTCCATTCAAGGTTTTGCGCGATCCAAAGCCGACGATGACTGCCCCGGTTGGTCTTCCGCAGGGAACCGTTGTCGATTTGGACTGGTCTGGAACCGATAAGAATACGGTTCAAGTTTCAATGGAGCCAATGGAGCCAACGAAAGTTCAGATCATGTTTCTTCCCAACGGAAGCGTTGATTCGATTTCCGGTTTGGGGCTTCTCAATAATATTCCCGACAGCACGATTTATCTCATGATCGGGCGTTGGGAACGAATTCCTGCCTTGGGAATTCCGGAAGACGGTCTTCGCAATTATCAGGACGGCTCGAATTTCTGGGTTACCATTAACCCGCAAAATGGAATGGTTTCAACCGTTGAAGTCAATACGGACATTGATCCGAACTCATCGGATCCCGTTTTATATCAATCGCGTAATTTCGCCCGACAATCGCAACGAAATATCGGAGCTTACTAATGACGACTTATCGATGCAAAAATAACGGTTTGTCTCTTTTGGAGATTATGATCTCGATTCTCGTTCTTTCGTTTGGATTGATCGGCGTTTTGGCGTCGATTCCGTTCGGCAGTTATCAGATGTCAAAAATGAACGACGCGGATTATACAGGAAATCTTGCGCGAAACGCTATTAAACGAGTTTTGGTTAATGAATTATATAATCCGTCGAATTTTTCGTTATGGTTTTCTGATCCGCAATCTTTTAAGTATCTTACAGACGTCAATAACAACTCTGTTCTCGATAGATTCAATACAACCGTCAATTTGAATTCCCCCGTTTTAATCGATCCGTTGGGAACGGGCCAAACGGGACCTTTTCTCGATTCCATTTTCCGAACCCGGGACGATATTGTTTACGGCGTTTCCGAAGCCGAAGAAGGATATGATTTTCGGCCTGAACTTTTCAAAGAAGATGAACCGGACAAATATTACAACGATCCAACCAAATTTGACGGAAAGTATTCCTGGATGTCCATGCTGACTTTCCATGAAAGCGAAACCGTCGTTGATATCGCCGCCTGTCCGCTCAATAAAATCGGTCAGGTCGATATTGACGCGATTGTTTTTAAAAGCCGCGTTCCCGGCGAAGATAAATCGTTTTCTGCAACAATGGGCGGAACCGGCTTTCAGGGCGGAAACTTTGTTATTGATCTTTCGAATGTTCTTTCAACAGATAATACGACGGATATCAGTTTTATTCAGGAACAAATGAAAACAACGACGCATTTGCTTCTTTCCGGCCCCGATGATAACGGACGCAAAATCAGTAAATGGTATAAAATTGCGAATTATAAAGTGAATGGAACGGATCTTTGTGTAACGCTTATCGGTCCGACGACGCCAACGCTTTGGCGGACAGGCGAGCTCAATGCAAATAATATTATCGCTTATATTTTTCCGAACGTCTGCGGCGTTTATTCAAAAAAAGTTCTGGTAAATATTGAATAAATGATTTATAGTAGCAATAGAAGAGATTGCAAACCATTTTGAGAAACATCGACTCGTTTTTTCGTGCAGATGAAACGAACAAAGAAGCGTCCTGACGAGATGGAAGACAAGAACATCAAAATCGTCTCATTTTGAAACCGATTGACCTTTTTTGTCGATAAAAGAAAGAATATGTTTGATTTAAAGGAGATACCCATGAAACGTTTAACAACGCAAAAAGAGACCGGAGCTGTTTTATTACTGATTCTCGGCTTGATGACGATGTTTGCGATGATTGTTCTGACGTTCATGATCGTAACAACGAATATGGCCGAAACAGCGAAATATGCCAGCGAAAAAGACCTCGATGTCGGAATAACGCCCGAAGACGACGCTGCATTTGCCATTAAAACACTCTTGCTTGGAACCAACAACAAGCGCTGCCCGCTCGGGCCGCTCGGAATTATGGAAAATCTTTACGGACATAATCCGGATGTCGATTTAACGTTTTTGACAAAATGGGAAGCAATTCGTGATGATAATGGAGACATTTTTCTCAAAGTAACAATGAACGGCAATAATGATTTTAGATACGTTAATAATCTTCTTGAAAATACAGGGAATATTCTAACGATCGGAAATTGCGATTGGTCGATGAATACAACGATTAACGAAATTAGCGATTGTGATCATTGGGATCATTTAATCAATGGAAAAAGCGTTATCGTTTCAGATAAAGAACTCATCACGGACAATGGTCAAACTTCCATACTCTTTCGCATACAATCGACCAAAGATATCGAAAATTTCTTTAATTTATTATATAACAAATATGGCGTTTCGAGCCTTAGTAATGTTTCCGTTCGAGTGAACCGTCCTATGTTTTCCGGGACGGGCGCCGGTTATTTTTCGCCGGCAACAAACCTTGATGCCCAAGAAGGCCTTATTAAGTATCGATCACAGGACGGCACCGAATCGAAACTTTATTATGGATTTCCGTTTGCCTGTTGGGGAAATCCTTCGGCGCCCGATATAGCAACTTTTACAGATCCGGACAATACGATTTCTCCGCAGCTCTTTTGGGCTCATTTGCTTGACGGAAATTATGATTCACAAACAACTGATTTGACTGATCCGCAATATTATCGAGTTCCTGTCAATATGAGCGCTCCTTATACGGCGGCAGATACGAAATCGCTTTTCCTGGCTCGTCGAAACGAGCTGGGTATTACGCCTTCTTTTTATCGCCCGGAACTGTTCGCATGGTTTGTCGGCAATCTCGAACATATGGCAAACAAACTCAATGGAGCTACATCCATTGAATTCCTTGAAAAAAATGGTTCTAAAGAAAAATTTTTTGATAAATTGTGCATGTTGCGTAAATTAACGCCGCGTCCGCTTCCGATGGATCATTGGAATTTCGACGGCAGTAATCCGTCCATGACAAAATACGGCAATAACGGACCGCAGAATCGTAACGATATGGATCTCGAGGTTGAAACGTTTGCTCAAAGAGCGGCCTACAACTATTTTATCGATAGTAATGGCGAAAGAGTTGACGCTCCCTTTTTTCCCGATGTCGATAACGACAACGATGGCGTCCGGGACGGCATTTGGGTTCCTTCCGGACTTCCGATTCGAACGGATAAAAACGGGACGCCCTACGCAACCATGTATTCCTATACCGTTCTTGATCTTGACGGGCGAACCAATGTCAATACAGCGGGAAACTGGGATCAGGTACCGAATTTCAATTCGGCTTATTACAACAAAAACACAAAAACGGCGAAACCGTTTTCTTTCTTATTCGACCTTAAAGAATTAGATAAGATGATCGTAAATCGTTTATCCGATTCCCCGTTTTATAACGTTGAACTCCCTGGCGACGCAGAATGGCGTGACGATAATAATGAACAATTCGCTCAGAATGAAGATGGGGATTTTATCAATAAGTATACAATGCGAGGAAGCGGATTGGGAGCGTCCAGCGTTCTGCTCTATGAGTCGTTAAACAATATGTTAAGCAGTACAGAAGGTTTACTTTCCGTTGATGATGATTCTTTACCTTTCGCTGATCGTATTGTATCCAATATTCTTTGGCATCGTAATACTTCCAATGCAATTAATGAAACAAAAGCATCAGAAAATCTGCTTGACGCCTGGAATAACGTCATGAGCACTCGGACAGCTCTTCGTCAACCAGGTTATCAAGACGATAATAATAATGAATTCGATAGCGATAAAACCAAAAAATATTTCTTCCAAATGATGCGGCCAACTTATTTTGGAAGTTCCGCCGAAACGGGTAACGCTGATCCGGAACTTGTTTTTTTTCCATATCGGGGAAAAGTTCGCATTTTTGATTATGCAAAGAATTGGAAATATTTTCCGGATTTCAATTTCACCGATTCCGGTTTTCGTTCCTATGATGCTCTCGGTCATGAACGCATGACTTATTCGCCTCAAAACAGCGAAAACCCATATTTGGTGTACCAAAATCATTTCTCTGCCGAAGATTCGCCTTTTACCGTTTCCATGCTTGAAAAGTTGCTTCGTCCCTGGGATACCGATACTGCGTCTCTTCCGTCGACTTTATATGAAATATTGGGAGATCTTAACATAAATCGTTCGGAGTACACACTTGAAGACGGCAGTATGATCGAGGGCGAACGTTTAAGAAAATTGATGGCAGACGAAATCTGCAATAAACTCAGTAAGTCGATAACAACGCTCAGCAGCGATATTCCAGCCGCCAGTATGGTTTTCCCGATTCCTGGCGCCGATAAGAAAGTAATCAAGCATGATGAAGATAAAACGCAAACAGAACTCAATTTCCAGGACGGAGTTATAGGAATCACAGAGTTGATTCGCCGCTGCGTCAGACATGAAGTTGATAAAAATTTCAACAATTTCATCTCAAACCTCAAAGATAACGAAAAGGAAGACATCAACAACTTTATCGAAGACACGACTCTTAATCTTGTCTCGATGCTTCCGAAAGAAATTCGTAACGGTCAGAAAATCGACTTGAATCAATTATCAAAGAAAAGCTATTGGAATGATTTGGTTATCGATGGCAATGGCAATTTTGAAAAATATGATAACGCCGGCAATCTAACCGACAACGCTCGGTTTTCGCATAATTATGGCTTGGTGAAACGTATGGAGTACGCGCGCGGACTCTATATTCTGTTGATGACGTTGACCTATCATGATCGTTATGCAGGCGACCTTTATCCCAAAGAAGAATATACGGACATTGATAACAAAGACTACAGCAATTATTTTGAAAAAGGTTTCTGTATTGACGATCTCAAGAAAGATGCCGATAAAGAGCTTTTCGAAGAATTAACAGCGACACGAATCGCGCAATGGATCGTTAATCTCATTGATTTTTCCGATCCGGACGCAACGATGACGCCGTTTTATTTCGATATCAACCCTTTCGACGGTTGGTGGACGACAAGCTCATATCAAACGACAATAGTCAATGGAAACGAAATAAGAGAAATAATATTTGATGATGTAGTCTTCAGTGAGACCATTAACACGGACTTTTTCCAAAACGCCTTTGCCAATCCAGATTCAATATATACCAGACGTCTGGACGAAAACGGTAACAACGAAGACATAACCTTTGCTCAAGATATCACAAAATGGCTTTGTCAGAAAGAAACCGAAGAAGGCAGTACTCCTCCTGTTTCCGACTTGGGTTTCCGGCTTGTTTGGGGAATGGAACGTCCCGATCTCGTTTTAACCGAAACAATGAGCTTCCATGATCTGAAAATTGCCGATACAAGAGAAGATAACAACAGTAACCTTTCAGGCAACGAGAAGTATAGCAAAGCCAGCGGTAAAGGGCAAGATCCCACATTTGATCAAGTTGCCCGCCCGGTCGGATCGACATATTTGGAACTCTATTGCACTGCGAATCCCAATATTCCGCAGTCGCCTGAACTTTACGATTTCATAGACGATCAATGGCAACTTCGTCTTAGCAAGAAAACTCCGCCTGTGGGCGATGTGACAAATGGAGAATATCCCGTTTGGCGGATTGCTATTAGCGATAGCACAGCGCCAATGGGAGAACCAAGTGACGATAAGGAAAAGATCTATCGTAAAAAGGAGAATAGCGTTCTTTCCTGGATTACCGATGATGACAAAAAGCCAACATTTTCCTTCCAACCGAAACAGTTTCGTAATTTGCCAATTTCTTTGGAGACGGATATTGATTCTTTAACAGAATATAATATGAGTAATGATAATATCGGGAGTAAACCAGGAGTAATTCCAACTTGGAAGGATTATAATCTGCCCGCTTCAAATATTTTGGGGCCAACGAAAATAACAAAAGAAGACGATTTGAAAAAAGAGATCGAACTTGATCGAATCGTCTGGTTCTGTCACACAAAACTACTGGAAGACGATAGAAATAAAGCAGGCAGTATTCGAAAAGGAGAATGGACCGATGCGGTACGTATTTTCCAAAATTCGAAAGAAGATGGAATAGTTTATCTGGCTCCGAATCAATATCTTGTTGTTGGTCCAGAGGAATCGCGACCGATCGGTTCGAAGATAAAGGAAATAACTGCAAATGAAAAATATAATGTAAATGGAGAGGAACCCAAAACAGGAGAAACCGCCGTTTATGAAGGCGGAGACACAGGAAAATTCGGAATTCCGTCCACAAATCGGATTGATTTAACCAATCTTGCCGGACTTGGAAACGGTAACGATAAAACAAAGGACCATCGTTATCAATATATGGTTGCCGTTTCCAACGTTAGCGGTCGAGGATTGAATATTTCCGAACCGCTTTGGGTTTCTAAAAATGATCCTTATCCAACTTTAACGACGTCGCCAGAAGATACTCCATTTGAATTGCCGCAAAGTAACTCGAACAACTCGGGAAGCAAAGGTTTTCCCATTGGTGATGATAAACTTTTTGGACTCGGAACCATTCCAGGTTATAAATCGGCGTTTCTGCAACGGGTTGCCGATCCGAATCGACCCTATCATCCGCTTTTGAATCCTTATCTTACGGTTGATTGGAATGTAATGGATTTAACCGTTTTTAATGGAGAATGTGTAACAGAAGCGCAAGAAAACAATCTAAAATTTGACGACGATTCTTCGTCGACCCAAAATGAACTCAAGATAGAAAATTCGCAACGCGCTTTTGGTGACGTTAAAATTTGTAAATTTGAAGAGCATTTCAGTTCTCGGCAACCAGGGAATTCCAACCAAACAGTTTTCGACAACGGCAAAGACAACCCAATTGATTGGCGTCCGAATCCCTGGAATCGTTCCATTTATAAACCAACGGGAAAATCGCATTCAGGACTTGAAGCTCCGTTCGCACTTACCGACGTTAAGTTATTCGATCAATATAAAGATCCTCTTGCCGTCATTCAATATCGTCCAAAAGAAACGTTGGGCTATTTTAATGATCGAAGGGATCGAGATACGACAAATTGGTTCGACGGCTTAAATGACGATTACCAAAACAAAGATGACGTCTATTACGGATCGCCGAAAAAACCGTTTGAACATTTGATTTGGAACGATGCGCCGTTTAGTAATCCGGCGGAAATCATGCTCGTTCCCGCCAGTGCGCCGGGACGGTTTAATCAGGAATTCGTTCGAATACCTGAGAGTAAGTTTAATTTCATAGAATCCGTTTATGGCAAGGACAAGAATTCCGATTCCGAGTTTGGATCGTTGGGAACGAATGGCAAAGAGCAGGGAGGAATCTTTGGAAATCGAGGATTTCATGCTAAGGAAGACAAGCCCCAACCTTCGTTAGGTCCTTATCTCAACTTTTTCCATAGTTCGACAACGACGGGTAAATCGCTCAACTTATGCAAATTGTTCGAGTTCGTTTATGTTCCTTCGCTTTATCCCGATGCCTATTATTTGTCCGGATTTGAACAAACGCCTCTTAAATTTGATGACGATGGCAATCCTGTTCTCTTTACTTATGATCCCATTTTCGACTCGAAATTGCGCGAACCGGGAAAAATTAACATTAATACGCTGACCGCTCCAGTTTGGGCTGGCCTTTCCGGAGATAAGCAGTTTGAAGATAACACAAATACGCCTTGGGACAATGAAATCCAAACAGATGGGAATGGAAATGAAGCGATTGCCAATAGCGGCTTTTACGGAGATCGTTTATCTTATTTGTTTAAAAATTCTGATACGTCAATGTATTTCCATAACTATTTTTTACCGTTTATGCCGCCTCATACAAGTTCTCTGTTTACGAAAGGATTATATTCCAAAACAGATAATACGGAACTCGGAACCAACGAAGAGGATGTTAGTTTAAAAGGATTCTTTTCCGATTTGGATGCAAACGGATGGAAAGCCCCGGAAAAGTTCTCGTTACTTGCTTCACAAAATGGAGAATCCGGTTCATTATTTGATAATAATGCCGAACCCGGTAAGTTTCATGGGAATATGTTTGGCGCAACCGAAGAAATACAACGTCTTTCCGGATTGTTGACGAATCGTTCCAATGTTTTTGCCGTTTGGGTTACGATTGGATATTTTGAGGTTGAACGAGCTGTTCCTGGCGTTAATATTCCCAATATTGATCCAGATGGCAATCCGATTGGCAATGAATTCAATAATCCGGGTTATAAGTATTATCATTATTATCAAGCGATTTATCCGGACGGTTATACTTATGGCAAAGAACTCGGCAGCGATTATGGCGAAACGAAACGAAATCGATCGTTTTATATTATTGATCGTTCGATTCCTGTCGATTTCCGTCGCGGTCAGTCCGCCAATTATAAGAATTCCATTTTAATTCAACGGCAACTCGATTAATTGAATGAGGTTTCGATGATTGTCACGAAACAGGAATTTTTTGATATTTTGTTGAATTAAATGAATTTTGTTAAAACAATGCGGTCAGGCTTATGTCTGGCTGCATCTTTTTCGAATAGAATGTTTTTATGCGAATTGTTGGAATCGGAACCGATATTACCGAAATTGATCGAATCGGCAAAATGGTCGAACGTCATGCCGATCATTTTCTTCAACGGGTTTATACCGAGGCGGAACTTCTTTACAGTACGAAAAAAAAGCAGCAGAATCAACATTTGGCCGGGCGCTGGGCCGCGAAAGAAGCCGTCCTGAAAGCGCTCGGAACCGGTTGGATCGCCGGCATAACCTGGAAAGATGTCGAAGTTCTCAACGAAAGCGGAGGAAAACCAACAATCGTTCTGTCAGGCGGCGCCAAAACAATCGCCGATTCGCTCAGTATCTCGCAAATTCAAATCTCCATTTCCCATTGCGATCTTTATGCTGTTGCTTACGCTGTCGCTCTCGGAGATGATCTTTAGAAGCCTGTTTGGTCAACGAATGAGCCGCTCTTGGGTAATTCGGTTGTTCGCCTGTCGACTTACGAAAAGAAATCAAAATGAATAATCGGCTTGAATCGAAAGTTGACTTTTTTTTAATCTGGTTCGCCAAAATGAATGTCTGAAATTGTAACGGTTCATAATCGGCTAAAACGTCGAAAGAGAAGCGGGAATGTTTTCGATAAGAATTTGGGCAAAAGAGACAAAACGGGCAATCATCCAGGGAAGAAACCAGGCAAAAGTCAATAACATAGCAACGATTTTTAAAACAATCGCCAACGTTTGTTCTTGTATTTGAGTTAATGCTTGAAGAAGTCCGACGCCGAAACCGACAATAATACCAACAATCAAAATCGGCGAACTTATGGTCAGCGCAAGCCATAACGCATTGCGAAAAAGAAGAATCGCCGTTTCTGTTTCCATTTCTTGCTCCGGTTTGTTTCAATTCAATAAGAAATTCTGGGATTTTTTTCAAACGAGTTGTTTTTCTTGTCGAACGATTTTCAAAAGAGAGAAAATCCGGTTCATTTTCCTCGCTTTTCGTTATTTTATCAAAATCTGAAAAGAATGACCAGAGCAATTCCTTCGATTCGTTGCTCTTTTTAATTTGAATTTCGAAAGAGAAGCCCGGCTCTGACTTTTTTAATCCGCTCGTTGTTGTCGGTTTTGCGATTCCAACGAGCTCCGGTTTCATCGGGAAAGATTAAAAAAATTGCTCGCCATAACCATAATGTTCGATGACATAATCAACGTCTTTGTCGCCGCGACCGCTGCAATTAACTAAAATAGCGCCGGTTTCCATTTCTTTGGCAAGTTTGATGGCATAAGCAATCGCATGAGAACTCTCAAGAGCCGGAATAATGCCTTCATATCGGGACAATTTGAAAAAAGCGTCAACCGCTTCTTCATCCGAGGCCATAACGTAACGGACTCTTTTTTGATCCGCCCAAAACGCATGTTCCGGCCCGACAGAAGGATAATCGAGTCCGCTGGCAATCGAATAAACAGGAGCGGGATTTCCCTCTTCGTCCTGTAAAAGATAACTGTCAAATCCGTGAAGCATTCCCATTTTCCCGTAAGAAATCGAGGCCGCATGCTGACCCAGTCCCGTTCCTGTTCCAAGGGGTTCAACGCCATAAAGATCAACCGGATCAGCGAGAAAACCGGCAAACATTCCCGCCGCATTGCTTCCGCCGCCAACGCAGGCGCAAACCGCATCGGGAAGAATTCCAGTCATTTCAAGAAATTGCTCTCGAGCTTCGATTCCGACAACCATTTGAAAATCGCGAACCATTTGGGGAAATGGATGCGGTCCCAATGCTGAACCAATGCAATAAATGGAATCTTTGTAATTGTTCAAATAGGAATCAAAAGCCGAATCAACCGCTTCTTTCAAGGTTTTTAAACCGAAAGAAACCGGAATAACCTTAGCGCCGAGAATTTTCATTCGAGTAACATTGGGAGCTTGTTTGGCTATATCGACTTCGCCCATATGAATCTCGCATTCGAGTCCAAAATAGGCAGCGGCCGTTGCTAAAGCGACGCCATGCTGTCCCGCTCCTGTTTCGGCAATGAGCCGTTTTTTGCCCATAAAATGAGCCAAAAGACCTTCGCCCATACAATGATTCAACTTATGCGCTCCTGTATGATTCAAGTCTTCCCGTTTCAAATAAATTTGACATTGTCCCAATTTGCGTGACAATCGATTGCAATGATAAACCGGGGTCGGTCGACCTTGAAATTCTCGACGAATCCGACGAAGCTCGTTGATAAATTGCGCAGAATGGCAAATCGTTTGATAGGCTTGGCTGACTTCTTCAAACGCAGGTTTTAACTGTTCTGGAAGATAACTTCCGCCATAAGGGCCAAAACGTCCTTCTTTGTCGGGATAATGCCGAAAATAGGTTCGATAGTCTAAAGTCATTTTTTTCCTTTCAATGAAAATAATTCTATTAAAATATAAACTTGTACAAAAATACAATATTCGTGAAACGAATAAAATATTGAATTGAAATAAAGTTGATTTCAGTTTATGATTATTGGGCGGACAATCAAACAATAATCTTAAAAATATTTTGAAAAAGAAGATCAATATAAGAAATAGTTTAAAAACTATAAAATCAAAGAATAATTAGCGTCGCCAGGAAAAGAGCGCAAGATTATCGTCGCAAGCAGAGAAGCTTGAGAATTGAGAATTCGGATTGTAAAAAATTTGGGCAGACATTCCGCGACTTTCCTCCAGTTCTAAAAAGAGATTATAATGTTCAGGAGGGAATTCAAGAAGCCCCCCTTTTGTTATTCTCTCAAAAAAATCAACGGCAATGATTCGGGCCATTTCTTCTGTTGTCGTATTTTCAAGGGGAAGAAGCAAGATATCTTCTTGAGGAAAAATCCAACGTTTAACTTTTCCGTCGCTTTTTTGAAAACGAACTTCGAGTTCCGTAACGCCGTCAACAGATTTTGATTCATATCGAAATTGCGGATGATTTTCAGCCAAAAGAATTTTATGCTGAAATGGAGCGAGAACCGATTTCAAAATTTCGGAAGCGGCAATAAAGTCAAGAACATAATGATTTTGGTTTAAAAATCCAAAAATAATAGCGCGGACACGAAAATCATGCCCATGAAGCGGCTCAAGTTCTTTTTTTTCAGAAGAAAAAATCGTTGAAAAATTTTTTTTCTTTTGAAATGACGTTTCCGAGAAGATCGGAAACGTTATAAAATGCGAGGCGCAAAAAGAAAAGGATTCATGATCCAGAGAAACAGAATAACGACATTTCGATTGAAATGGTTGATTCGTTAAATTGTCCGCATAATGGGACGTCATTATAAAACTTTCTTTATGTGATTATATCGAAACCGGAAGATCCCGCCCTTTGGTTATATGGTCATTGTTGCCGGACTGGGAACTTCAATCAACTGCAATCCAAATAGAGTTGCCTTTCGTTAATCAATCCGGCATCCATTTTAAATATTATATTAAATATTATAGACTTTTTAGTCGTCCATATTTGAATAATGAAGATTTATTTATCGGAATTGTCAGCCTTTTTTTTGTCTTCACGATTTTTTTTCGCTTCATCCGTTTTTTGTTGAAGAATCGTTTTTTGCTCTTCAGTTAAGACATTCAAAACGGCAGCGTCGCGTTCCGCTTCCAAACGTTCGAGTCTTGCCTGAAGAAGGATTATAATGTCAAAATATTCTTTTTGGATCGCATAAATGTCGCTAACTTGCTTTTTCGAGATATTAAGCGAACGATAATAATTGGGCAAACGACGTTTAAATTCTTTAAGTATCGAAAGACCTTCTTTGACGGCAGGCGATTTTTCCAAACTCTCTTTTTCTTTTGCCAAAGCAGTCGTCGAAGAAGGAGCGGCTTCCGTCACAGGAGTCTCGGTTGCTTGAGGAACTGGCTCGGAAACAGGGGCGTCGGCGGCTTGTTGAGCTGCAGGAGTTGCTGCGGCGTCTTCCTGAGCTTCAAGTTGATTCATTCCCAAAATTAAAAAACTCAAAACGAGCGTCAAAATAAACGATTTCATAATTATTATCCTTAAAATGGGTTTAAATAAAGATGTTGTACTTTCTGATTTTTGTGGCGGTATTTGGGTTTTTGTGCAGCGACGCGGCGCAGCGGAAAAACAAGGACGCTTTATTTTTGGAACTTCCAATTTCGTCGTTATTTAAATCGCTTTCAAAACAGCAGTTCCATTTAAAAATTTTTCATTTCCGCCGCTCGTTTTGGGAGTTTTTATCCTGTTCGCTGCGTCGCTGCGTCGCTGCGCGAAAATCTTTTTTCCGACGAATAATGTTCTATTCGGTGTCGCGAAAAGAAAAATCGGCGAAAGTCTCAATTGAAAAATCATCCGCAAATCAAAAATTCGGGGAAAGTACAGAAAGATATTCAATTTTTGAAGTATAATCGTTAAGAATTGTTGAGTCAAGAATTTGATGTCAAAGAATCAATGAATATTAAAAATAAATATCCAAAAACCAGTTTTGTTTTCAAATAACAATCAAACTTGAAACGAATTTTAAAAATAAGAATATTAAGTTTTATTTGTAGCGAATAATAATCGTTCTGAGTTATTTGAATTTCGAAAGAGAAGACCGGCCTTGATTTTTTTATCCGTCCGTTGTTGAAACGGGCAATCAGGGGTTTTTAATAGGCTTGAGCATAAAACAGAAGTTCTAAATAAAAATGTTATGGAAACGTTTCGAAAAAAAAGATAATTGAGTTATTCATTTATCATTATTTCTCGAAGCCGAATAAATAATTAAGTAATCCAGCAACTTAATCAGGGGAAGCTGTCCCTGTTTTTTTATTTGACCCGTTCCCATAAAACATTATCGAGATTGTTTTTTCCAAAATAGAACGAGATGATTCATTCTCGTTCAATAAGGAAACAGCGTTGCAAATCTTTTTATACTCAAACCTATTGAAAAACCCTAATTTATTGGCTTTTCGCAAGCCCGGCAGCTGGTCGGACAACGAAAAGGCGAAACCGCTCGTCCTTTCCTGCTTCGGTATACAAAAGATCGAAAGACATTTTTATCGATGTAAATATTGAACAAACTTGCTAAAACAGCCGTTAACTTTGCTGTTTTCTTTAGAATCGTTACAAATCTTCTTGAACTTCAATAAAAATTAACGATATTTAAAATAATCTGGCAAAAGAAACCTCTCTTTTTCGTTTTTTATGAAAATCCCAAAGGCGAAAACGATCAAAAAGAGTCCGAATTAAACAACTGTAACGATTAAAAAGGAAGAAAAAGACAAAAAGAGTTAATCTCGTCTAAATCATTGTTGACGAATCAGGGGTCTCGACGTTATACTAAAGAAACGAATAAGTTCGTTTGTTCGCAGAAACGGTTTTCCAGGAAATCAATCTTTTGAGCGAAAAACAACAAATAAGACTCAACGGCTTTTTTTGGATTGAAAGAACGAATCATGAAACAATTGATCGGATTTAAAATCATTATTTATTTTGGCATTTTGTCGGCGAGTTTCTGTTCAATCAATAACGATTTAATAGCTCAGGAAGGAAATATTTCTCCTAAGGAGCTTCCGCCGGGCGTTATGACGACAATCGAACCAGAAATTAATTTTTCAGAAACCTTTCAATGGTCAGATATCCCCAGTCTGGTCGGAGAAGACGGCGGAAATGATTGGGCTCGAGATCTTTTCTTTAATAAGGAAATTTGGTGTTTGGAGTTCAGTTTTAAGCCAATTCGAATGATGAGCATTGATTTTCCGGGCGAGAATGGTCAAATGGAACCCAAAAACGTTTGGTATCTTGTCTATTCTGTAACGAATACAGGAAAAGTATTGGGAACGGAAATAGAATATTCGGCCGAGAATCAAAACGATGAAATTCTCAAAACCGAAAAAAACAAATACGAAGTCAACATTTATCTGGAACGGAAAAATAACCTCAAAGGAACTTATAAACCGAAACCGATTGACTATTCCAATGCGCAACCAGATCAGAACGGAAATGTTCCAGGAAGCGTTCGATTTGTTCCGCAATTTGTTTTGACCAGTAACAACAATGATGATCCTTTGATTTACGAAAAACAAGTTTCCGGCTTTTTTTCAGGTCAAAGCAAAGGGGCAATCGATAAAACAGACCAAATCTATTTCGATGAATTTCTTCCGATCGCCTTTTTGAAAATATCAGCATTTGAATCGAAAAATAAAGATTTCGATTTTAAACATTCCATCGAAATTCCAACGATGAACATTTTGCCGGGTCATACAGTTTGGGGCATCGCAACCTGGGTTGAGGTTGATCCTAAAATAGATCGTTTTTCCGTTTATATAAGCGGTCTTTCAAATTCGTTGCGTTGGCAAAATACATCGGATATCAATAATGTTGTTGATCTTGAAGAATCGAGTTTCGATAGCGAAAATCGCCTGCTGGATCGGGATATTCAACGCCGCGTTCTCAAGTTGAATTTTTATCGTCCAGGGGACGAATTTGACGAAAATAGTGAAGAATTCTTTTTTGGAGCCCCGGGGGAACTTGACTATAAATGGATTTACTTGTAAAATAAAATTTCAATCAGATTTTAGATCATTCGAACCAGCCCCCAGATTATTTCCTTCGTTTTTGATAAACCAATGGAATGGATGCGTCAAGGCTTAATGAACGACTTTCGTTGATTTTGCCGTTTCAATAGTTATAAACGAAAAAGCTTTTGAATGTTTCAAGAATAGTCTTTATTAAGATCTTGTTAAATATTCAAACTGTTTCGATCTGTTTTGAAACGACAGAGAAAAGTCGGGAAAAGGGAAATGAATAATCGACGCGGTTGAGTTTGAAGTAAGATAAATATTATTGAAGTTTATTGAGAAGAGGTTTTTTCATGGCTCATAAAAAAGGACAGGGGTCCAGTCGAAACGGTCGGGACTCCAATGGACAGCGTCGGGGCGTTAAAATGTATGGCGGTCAGGTTGCTCGACCGGGCAATATCATTGTTCGACAATGCGGAACCCATTGGGAACCAGGCAAAGGCGTTAAAATGGGATCTGATTATACAATTTTTGCCGTTGTTGACGGTTTTGTTAAATTTGATCGCAATGGTCGTCGCATTAATGTTGTCGAAGAAGATCCGAATCTTGTTGCAGTCAACTAACCAGGATCTTGTTTTCTGCTCATTGAATAAGGACGGTTATAGCCGTCCTTTTTTTATCGATAATGAATTTGATAAATGTTTCTTTTTCAGACTCAAGTCTCTGAAAAAAGGCTGATTGTTTGATTCTCCATTTCGCAGGCAAACGGATGAATTACAAAAGGGCGGCATTTATCAAACTGGCTTCGAGATCAATGAGAGACAAAGAACGACAAAAGAGAGAGATTCATTTAATAAGGGTTCTAAAAACCGAGGTTTTTCAAGAAACGCATTTCGGATAAAGTTGTTAAAACGAGTTTTTGCGGATGAGACGGCCGCGCTCCGAAGGAGTTTTTAGAACTTCCTAATAATCTTATCAAAAACATTAACGAAAGGTTTCGTCCTCAATTTTGGAACCAGATTATAAACAAATGGTCAATTGATTTGATATATCAAGAATCGTCCTTTCTTATTCGAGAAGAACAATTATAATCGGGAACAATCCTGTTTTGAGGTCAGTTCATTAGTTTCAAAAAGAGGTCTTATGTTTGTTGACGAAGTCGAAATAGAAGTCATTGGCGGCAAAGGGGGCGACGGTTGCGTTAGTTTTCGCCGGGAAAAATATGTTCCTCGCGGGGGGCCAGACGGCGGCGACGGCGGTCGAGGGGGAAACGTTGTTTTGAAAGCCAATAATGATATTGCGTCCTTGATTCATCTTTCCATGCAAAAAATTTGGAAAGCAAAAAATGGAACTCAGGGCGAAGGATCGCAACGTCACGGAGCTTCAGCAGAAGATTTGATTATTGAAGTTCCAGTCGGAACAATGGTTTTTGATCAAAAACATGAAATCATGCTCAAAGATTTATCAACAAATCAAGACGAATTTATTATTGCTCGCGGCGGTTTTGGCGGCAAAGGAAATGTTCGTTTTAAAAACGCGACAAATCGCGCTCCTCGAATAGCAACTCCGGGCGAAGAAGGAGAATCAAGACAAATTCGACTTGAACTGCGAATGATTGCCGATGTCGGACTTGTTGGAAAACCGAACGCCGGAAAAAGTACGCTTCTGAGTCGTCTTTCTCGCGCTCGTCCAGAGATAGCTTCTTATCCGTTTACAACAAAATCTCCTCATTTAGGTTTAGTTCAGGTTGGACTCAATCGAAGTTTTATTATGGCGGATATTCCTGGCCTCATTGAAGGAGCTCATCAGGGAGTTGGACTCGGTCACGATTTTCTCAAACATATTCAACGAGCCGGAATATTAATTCATTTAATCGAACCGCTTCCTTTGGATGGAACGGATCCAATTCAAAATTATCGAACGATTCGTAACGAACTTGAACAATATGACGCCGAATTGGGGAAACGGCTGGAAATCCCGGTTATTACAAAGGCTGATATTCCGGAAGCGAAAGATTTGTGTCAGCAATTTCAAACGATATTTCAAGTTGAACCGTTACTCATTTCTGCTGTTACGGGCGAAGGTTTGAATCAATTGGTTAATAAAATTTGCGAAATATTGAGGCCTCAAAGTTCATTTTGACAAAACTTTTTTGGATGATTTTGATGAAAAGAAGAAAGTCATTCAGAAACGTTGAGTTCTTTTTTCGCAAACCGGTCTTGTCAACTGGTTTCGCCGTTTCGTTTGCGAGTCGAACGATTTTGGTATTAAATGGGCTTGAGTCTCCGTTATGATAACAGATCAAGGAAGTTCCAAAAACCCGCAGGGAACAGGCGTCTCGTTCGCAAAAACTGGTTTTTGCGACGCTTCCTGAATTGAGTTTATTGCAAAAAACAGGTTTTTAGAACTTCCTATCAGTTATAAATATGAAAGAATGAAAAGAAAATCGATTTTTATGAACGGGGAATCGTTAAAACATTGGAATTTTTCTTTGAAGGCATAAACGATGAGCAATATTTATTGTCGAGGGGTTCGCGGGGCAACAACAGTTGAAGAGAATAGCAGCGAGGCAATATTAAGAGGAACGCGGGAACTTCTGGCTTTAATTATGCATTTAAATGATATTCATACAGAAGATATTGCCAGCGCAATTTTTACAACAACGGTCGATTTGAATGCTGAATTTCCTGCCTTGGCCGCGCGTCAACTCGGTTGGGGAAATGTCGCTTTGATCTGCGGTCACGAAATGGACGTTCCCAACTCGCTTAAAAAATGTATTCGAGTTTTAATTCATTGGAATACAACCAAAAAAGCGGATGAAATTCAGCATGTTTTTATCAAAGGCGCCTCAAAACTTCGACCGGATAAAAAAGATTTGCCTCCGGTCAATTGGGATGAACTGCAAAATTGGATTAATTCGAATATCGATCCAAAAGTTCGGTCGTTTAGGTAAAATAAAGAAAAAATATAATTTGGGAAATGATCTAACATTCTATATTTAGTCGATTTATAAAAAAATTAACAAGATGTCAGAATAGGCTTGCAAAATAATTTTTTGTCGTTAAACTCTAATCAAACGCTTGCATTTCCTGGTTTCGGAATTTGACGATCCGAAAACATAAATAATCAAGATATTTAGACTTATGCTTTTTTAGATGGATTGATTTTATTGTTATTTTTAATAACTAACCTTTTCCATACGAGTTCCTTATTTTTTGTATTCTGACATTTTTCTTTTTTGTTCATTTGGTGTTTGGCAAGAAAAGAAAATATTTGGGTTTTCATCGACAATGCTCTCGATTGAGTTGGATGAAAACTTCTCCTTTATCGCAGAATGTTTTGGAGTGGTGTCCGAAAATCTGTAAGTTGTTTTGGATTATTTGTTGTTTATGACGAAAGCAACAATGACGTTCGAAATAATAATTGACAAAAGATCAAGGAAGCCGATTTTATTTTAAAATCAAATCCGTCACAGAATAGAAAAGCATAAATTATTTGATCTATTGCATTTCCGATAATAATCCGATTATGTCGAGATGATTTTCTGATATTGTCTTTGTTTATCAACATTTGTTTCAGACCAAACATTGCCAGTTCAATATTCAAGAAAATCAGGCATAAACGACTCAATACAAATGGAAGTATTCATTGCTTTTTTAAAGAAGAAATGAATGGTTCGCGCTGATTAATATTATTCCAATCGATAATATTAATATTGTCTTGAAGTCGAAAGGATAAAAAACAGCGGAAATATCAACAAAAAGGGTCAAATGTCTTCATATCTCGATAGGAGAGCGAGATAGATGGCCTCAACAACAAAGCCGCTCATCGGAATTAATGCGGATTTTAAACCTTCTCAAAAAACATCCGCGCCGGCGATCAGTTTTCTTTTTTCTGGTTATTATGATTCTGTACTCAAAGCAGGGGGCGTTCCAATTATTATTCCCCCTTATCAGGAAGTCTCGGAAATCGATCAGGTTCTTGATCTTTTGGATGGGATTATTATGGTTGGCGGAGCCGATCTTGATCCGCGAAACGACGGATTTATGCTTCATCCCTCTATTCGCTTGATGGCCGAGCGTCGAGAACAATTTGATCGAGCTCTTTTCGCTCGAGTTTATGAACGTCGTCTTCCTTTTTTCGGAATCGGAGCCGGAATGCAACTTATGAATGTTGCTTTAGGAGGAACTCTTTTTCTTCATATTCCGGAAGATCTTAACAAGGCGCTCCCGCATCGAGACGCAATGGATCCATTTCATCGACATTCTTTAATAGTCGAAAAAAATTCGCTCTTTGATCATGTTTATGGCGATAACGAAATTCGCGTTAACAGCATTCATCATATGGCCATTGATGATGTTGCTCCCGGCTTTTTGGCAACAGCAAAATGTCCCGATTTTGTGATCGAAGGAATCGAATCAATTTCTGATGACTGGTTTGCTTTTGGAACTCAATTTCATCCGGAAGCCGCTTCGGCAACCGCTTTGGATCAAAAAATCTTTCATGAGTTCATTCGGGGAATTTTAAAACAAAAAACCAAAAAGAGCGTTGCTCAAGAACCCAGGACCCGTTGTTCCAATCAACAAAAAGTCGAAAACGAGTCCGAAAGCGCCAATGTTTTTGAGACCTCGCTTTTTGCAACCGACGCTGAATTCTGCGAGTCATTCAAAACGCCAACTCCTCTTTTTTGCGATGAGAAGACTTCGGATTCGTCTTTGATGGCAACCGTTGTTGAATTTTAATGAAGCGACGACGTTTTTTGTCAAGTTAATCAATTCCGGAACGTTGTATTCGCAAAGCAACAAGGGAACGGACGGATAGCAAAAGGCGAAGCCGGACGTTCATTGTGTTTTGGTATGAAGAATAAAAAGATGCCGTTTGAGCTTGTTCCCTTTTAAAGAGCAAGGAAGTCGAGAGGAGTCGAGACAATGTTTTTTCCTTTTCGTCATGAACGTCCGAATGAATATCAGATCAATAATTGGTTCGCAGGATTGCATATCAATTCAGATTGTCGCCGCATTGAGACGGCTCTTATCGGTTTGGAAGGATGCCAGGCCGATTCGCCGGTTATACTTCAAAAAAATATGAGTTTTGATCTTCCCATCGAAATTTCTTCTGCTTTTGAAGCAATTCAGCGACGATTCATGGAGGAGCCTCGACGTTTGACTCAATGGAGTATGTTAACGTCAGATTCGAGGACTGAAACGAACCAAATTCAACGATCCGTTGATGACAAGAACTCTTTTTCTCAAGGGGGAAATCATTCTCAATCCGAAGTCAAAATCGATACAGCAACAAAGAACGTCGTTTTTCCCGATGTTGATAATCTGTTGCGAGAAATGGAAACTCTCAAAATTATGTTGACTTCTGTTGCTGAAGAAGCGATTGAAGAACTGTTTGCCTATTCCGGAATTGCTCGAGAAAACGTTATTCTTTTAACCGTTACGGATCCAGGAATTCAAGTCGATACAACTTGGGGAATAACTCAACGGGAACTTTGCGATTCTTCGTTTCTGGCTGTCAAAACAGGTTTGAATATTTTAAACGCGTTACCCGACAAGGATGTTGCTGTTTCAGGTCAAGGACGACCTCTTTATCCTTTCCCCTATTGGATTTATTTGAATCATTCCGAACAAAATCGTCTTTTGATAGATTTGGGACAAACGGCCCGAATGATTTATATTCCGAATTCAAAAGGCGATTCGCCTTGGAATAATGTCGTTTGCAGCGCCGAAATTCCCTGCGGAAATATGATTAATTTCTTTACAGAACAGATAAGTCGCGGAAAAAGCCTGATTGACGTTGGCGGGCGCCTTTCCGTTCAAGGACGTTGCATTCCCGAATTGGTTCAACAATGGCATCAAATATTTCTTCAAATCGAAAAAATGACTTCGATTGATTATAGTTCTTTATTTCTTTCGCCCAATAATACAATCTATCCATTTTTATATCAAATCGATCAACTGGTTCAAAAGAATCAATGGTCGCTTTCGGATATGCTTTGCTCTTGCGTTCATTGGATTGCGGAAACGCTTGTTCGCCAAATCAAAACAAGCTCATTTTCTTCGGACTCTTTCAATATCATTATAACAGGGAAAGCCAAGCAAAATGGTCTTCTTTTTAACCGGCTTTCTATGCTGCTTCATCCGCAAAGAATCGAATTGCTTGAGTCATTGCAATTTCCAGAAGAGTCCTTTGATGCAATGGCAGCAGCAATGTCAGGGGTTCTTTTTCAATGTCAAATGGATATGAATCTTCCGCATTTAACTCAAGCGAAACAGGCGGTTGTTCTTGGTAAACTGACGCCGGGCGAAAAACAGCTCAAAAATGACGGACGAAATGATTAATGGACAAAAGTCTAAAATTTGCCGACTGATTCATTTCAAAGCCGGAATGGGCGAGAGAGTTCTTCGTTTTTTCGTAATCGGTTCGTTACTGACAGAATTTCGAACCGAACGATCTGGAGTATTTTCAATCGTTTGACTGACCAATCCCAGAGAAACAAAAGAGAGTTGTCAAAAATCGACAGCGTCTTGGATTGGGGTCAAAAGGATCAAAAAGAAAGCTGGAAAACATTAAGGATCAAATGGCAAAATAAATCGAAAAGAAATGCAAAATGCTTCCTGCAAGCACAAATAAATGCCAAACGGAATGCATCCAGGGAATTTTCTTCATAAGGAAGAAAATACAACCCAGCGTATACGCAATTCCTCCCAAAAACAACAGATTTAAGGAAAGAGCGGAAAGAGAGTCATAAAGCGGTTTCCAGGCGAAAAGAACAAGCCAACCCATTAATAAATAAAGGGCAAATGACATCCATTTAACTCTGTTTTGATAAATTGCATAAAAAACGATTCCCAACGTTGCCAAAAACCAGATAATTCCAAAAAGGACCCAGCCAAGCGTTCCATAAAGAACGGAAAGACAGAGCGCTGTATAAGTTCCTGCGATTAAAATATAAATCGCGGAATGATCCAGAATCGCAAAGACTTTTTTGGTTGTTGAAGGGACAAAAGCATGATAAAGGGTCGAACATGAATATAAAACAATTAAAGAAACGCCATAAATTGTAAAGCCAACGACATAGGGAACGATAAAACCTTCCGGAGCATGAGCAACCGCTCGATTAATTAACAAAACAAGGGCCGCAATAGCCAGAATGGTTCCGATTCCATGCGTTATCGAATTGGCAATTTCTTCCCCGAGGGAATAAATTTTTTCATGAACAATGCGCTCTTTTGATGTTTCTGTTGAATTCATATTCGCTCTTTTATTAAAATGGTTGATTTTGAAGTCAGAATGGGCGATTGGTTTGTTTCGCTTTCCGTATTCATTCGTTTGTTTACGGGTTTGCGAGCCCAAAATCTCGTCGGATTTTTAATCGGATTAATCAGAAATTCCGCTTCACATTTTCTGATCGTCAAATTATTCGAAGCCCGTTTTGCTTTTCGTATCTGATAACAGAGGATTTTTGAAGGCAAAATCGAAAATAATCTTAATATAAGATTATTAATTGATCTTTGCGATAACAGTATAAATTTTCCATTTTTTCAACGTTTTATTCAATTATAATATTTTATTCAACGGGAACGGCGATCAAATCCAAGTCATGCGACGTTACAATTTCGCAAGGGACAAGTTCGCCAGGCTTTAAATTTTCGCCCGTTATATAAACGATCGGGTCAATATCAGGGGAATCGGCAAAAGTTCGTCCGAGAAATAAATTGGAAACGATATTTCCGCTTTCATTTCGACCAACATCATCAATAAGGACATTGAGAATTTTTCCGGTCCAAGATCGGGCGATATTCTTGGAAATATTTTCTTGCAATCGATAAATCGTTCGATAACGTCGAGCCTTGACGTTTTGAGAAATATGAGGTTTCATATCGAAAGCCGGAGTCCCTTTTTCAGCAGAAAATTCAAAAATCCCGGCTCTTTCGAACTTCCATTTTTTCATGAAAGCAATCAATTCCATAAAGATTTCTTCCGTTTCGCCGGGAAATCCGACGATCATTGTTGTTCGAAGAACTAAATCGTTGATCTTTTCACGCAAACGAGTTAAAAGTTCTTCTGTTTCTGATTTTCCAATTCGCCTGTTCATATGCTTCAGGATTTGGTCATTGCAATGTTGAAGAGGAATGTCAATATATGGGAGAATAGACGTTTTCCGATCTTCTTTGCGGGTTAATAATTCATGATTCTCATTTTTGTGGGAAACAGCGTTCGATATTTGAATATTTTCAGCTTTTTTGTTTTGGAAAATGGGTTTTTCTTCCAATTTAAATAAGGAAATCAATTCGTCACTAAAAAAAAGCGGATATGTATACAGAACGCGAATCCAGTCGAAGTCATTATTTTCTTTAAGTTGCGCAAGAAGTTCCGCAAGTTTTGGCTGTCCGTAAAGGTCTTTTCCCCAAAAAGTTGTTTCTTGAGCAATCAAAACAAGCTCGCGAACTCCCTGATCGGCAAGCCGTTTTGATTCGTCAAGAATATTTTGCTTTGTTTTGCTGACAAATCGACCGCGAATCGAAGGAATGGAACAATAAGAACAAAAACGATCGCAACCGTCCGCAATTTTTAAATAAGCAATATGAGGAGCAGTTAAAAGTCGCCGCGAATAGTCATTAAACGTTAATTGCCGCTCTGGATGAAAATAAAACAAGGGAAGATTATTATTGTTCAATAATTTGAAATTTTGTGAATTGTTTGAATTGTTAGGCAACAAACATTCCGTTTTGTCCAGGTTTTTCTCAAGAACGTTCGTTTCTGTTTCCTGTTTGGAATTGTCGTCGTCTTTCGCTTGCGAAGTTTGAAGGGTTGATGTTTGGTGCGAGTTGTCTTTGTTCTTTGGATTATTGATTCTGGAAAATAGAATGTCGGCAACTTCCTGTATTTTATGTTCATCGAAAGGACTCAACCAAGCGTCGACCAAAGAAAAACGTTTCTGGAGATTTTCTGCATTGGAATTGATAACGCAACCCGTTACAATAAGACGCTTTATTATTCCTTTTGATTTAAGATCGGAAAAAATGTCGATCTGTTCAAAAGTTTCATCTCTTGCGGATTGCAAAAAACCGCAGCTGTTGATAATCATGAGATCAATAGAATCAATGATTTCTGTTTTGAAATTCCATCCGGCCTGAATAAGCATTCCGGACATCGTTTCGCTGTCGGTCAGATTTTTGGGGCAACCAAGAGAAACCAAGGAAAAAGAATAGGAATAGTTTTGTTTTGACATCGTTTTTCGTATTTCAAAGACGGTTTCGTCTTAAAATAAATTTTGAGAGGCGTTCAATTCGATACTATTTTACTCGAACCCGTTAAAAACCCCGAATTTTGTTTTCGTAAGCCCGACAACAATCAGGGGGTTGATCGGATTGAGTTTCTTGTCTTTCGTTGTTCGTTTGAATTTAAGAAAAAGAGGCAATGATTGTTTTTTGCAGCAAATTAACGAACGGCCTTTATGATTTTCTTGATTGAAAAGACGTTTAATGGGTTGATAACTTATGGATTCGACAATTTTTAGTTCAATAACTCGTTTCGTAAGAAGACGAAAAGACCAACGGGAATGAACTTGAGGCGGTCTGGTTTTCCGTAAAACAATGATCTTTGCTTCTTGTTCGCTGTTGAGAATTTTTCTTCGAGTCGGATTTATATTGTCTTTCATGAAGAGCTGCCTCAAACCCAAACTCATTAAAACGATTGCGAATTTTTTCAACGAATTGAAATTTGCAGTCAAACGTTTTTGCGATTTTGGTTTCAACCCAATTGAAACCAATAATATCAGTTTTGAGCAAAATTTGATCTCGTTTGATTTTGCGAGGGCTCCCCTGTGTTTTTTTGATCGTTTGGTATAATTCCAAACGTTGTTTGTCCGTCAATTTAACAAGATGTTGTTTACGCATTTTGGAAATATTGTTTAATGTTTTAAACTCAAGACTGTTGAAAAACCTTTGATTTTATGTTCGCAAACCCAATAACAATGGACGAATTACGCAAAGTCGAAGTTCGTTCCCGTTTCGGCTTTGGATTGCTGTTTGAACAGAATTTTGTCTATTGTTGAAGATCATTGCCTTTTTAAAAGGCAGTTTTAAAAAAAGGATGCCATTGTTCGTCTGAACGTTTTTGAAGTCCGATGCGTAACGTTTGCCGGCAGGAATTTCAGTCAGTTTACGAAATATATATCATATCCGAATTTCATATTGGCGTCAACCCTTGTTCTGTATTGTAACGTTGGACAACGCAAAACAAAGAGCCTTATTATTTATAGGTTATAGAACGTCTGGCTTAAATATCAGGAGTATTATTTTGGCAAAATTCCGACCTTTTAAAAAACAATCCGAAGAATCAAAAGAAACTTCTCGACTTTCGTTTGAAGAATATCATCGAAATCGAGCAAATTATCGAAAAAATCTTGCCGGGTCTTCAAACGATTCGATGGGTCAGGCCGATGAAGAGCCAGAAAATGGCAAATTGATTTATGACGACGTCTATATCATAGGAAAATCGGAAAAAGTCAATTTGTCCGAAAAAAAAGGATTTTCCAAAAAAACTCGCCAAAAGATATTGGAAACAGAAGAAGCCTTAAAAACGCCTCGATTATTGAGCAGTAAAGAATTTATTGAACATTATCAGAATGTCCAATCAATCATTGCAAATACAACTCAAATTGATCAGGAAAAAAAAGGGTCTTCCGAACAGAAAAGTCAGGCGAATTTAAATTTTTCGAATAAAAAACAATTAAAGAAATTATCCAGATCGAAAAACGAAACGAGTTTGGAACTCGAGGATCATAATTCTCAATCAAAGTCAAAAAGAAATAAAAAAAAGAATAATCAAATTGAAACAACAAAAACTAACGTTTTGCCATCGAAGAGCAATCGAAACGTTGGAAGCGAACCGGGAGAACGAGGGAAAACAGTTGGTTTGAGAATTATAGGCGGCAGTTTGCGCGGAACGAAGCTTGAATATAGCGGGGATCATCGAGTTCGTCCGATGAAAGATCGAGTTCGAGAAGCTGTTTTCAATTTGATCGGAACGGATATTCAAGGGAGACATGCCCTTGATCTTTTTGCCGGGACCGGCGCTCTCTGTTTGGAAGCAATCAGTCGAGGCGCTGTTTCTGGAACAATGATTGAAGTTCATTTTCCAACAGCTCGAATAGCAAAAAGAAATATAGAACTGGTTTGCGAACGAAAACCAGAGATTGTATCCAAAATAAACGTTGTAACAACAGATGTTTTCTTTTGGGGAAAGAATCTTGAAAAATCGACGGATTTGAATCCTGTTTCCTTTCCGCAATCGTTTGATTATCTTCCGGTTGATATTCCCTGGTTGATCTTTTGTTCGCCTCCTTACGAATTTTATGTTTCGCGTCAATCCGAAATGTTGAAATTGATTCAAACGCTTAGAAACGTTGCGCCAAATGATTCAATGTTCGTTATCGAATCCGATGATCGCTTTTCCTTTGATCTTTTGAACGCTCCCATTTTGACGCGAAAACGAAAATCCTATCCGCCTGCGGAAGTTGCCGTTTTTATTAAATAGAATAACTCTAATATCTTGACAATAATCTTGAATAATTTTAATCAATCTTGAATATTGGCCGAAACGAAATTGGGCAACCCGATTCGCCTTTGCCCTTTCGTAATCAGCCTGTTCGCTTGCGGGTTTGCGAATCGGGCAATTGAATTTTCAACAGGCTTGATTATAACTCAAAAAGTTTGATCTTATTAACCGTTTTGGAATTCAAAAAATGGCGATATTCAAAAAATATTTCAACCTTTAGAATCGTTTTCATTTTATCGAGCAGGAAAATCTGTATCCATTGCAACATTTCCGTGAGGATCATGAGGATAAAAGAGACTGCCGACCTCATTGGCCAATTTGCCGATAAATTTTTTCTGAAATTCAGAAGAATGGATATCTGTGTTAATAATCGGCGTCGGCGGATAAATAAATTGCGGCATCGAATTTTGAGCGATAATTTCTCCCGTTTCGACTTGAATCAATTTAACGTTAAGTTTGGAACGGCCTTGATAAAATTGAGACGAAAGATGAATGTTAAAATCGTCCATATCGACGCCAATGACATAATCCGCCTTGACTTTTTTTCCCATTTTGGAAAAACTTTCGAGCATCAAACTTTCATCGTCAAAAGACTCTTCAACTTTGTCATAGGGAATCCATTCAAACTTCTTTTTCGAAAGCTTGTCTTCCATCAAATAAGTTATGCAACGCGATAAATCGCCGCTTGGGTTTTCGTCGCCAAAAAGATTTAAACTAGATCGGCAAATGACAACGATTTTCGATTCTTTGGGAATTTCTTTAACTTCTTTTTTGAAGAGGGCAGGAACATCTGTTCCTTTCAATAAAAAAAGAGGGCCGAAAATGGCTCCAGCGCAACCTGATGTTCCCATTAAAATGAGCCCCAGTATTTGGATGATCAAGAGATTATAGAAAAATATTTTTTTATTGGAAATCATTGGGGTTCCTCATGAATGGATTTTGTCCCAAAACTAATAATCGAATCTTTCGTTATAATCGTCAGGTTTTGTCAAGTTGATTAATAAAAAAGATTGATTATGTAAAGAAATGAAAAATTCCTGAAGCGAGAAAAATGAGGCCGATTAAAAAAGTCATAATATTTAAAATATTTTTAAGAAATATTTTCGGATAATAAACCATAGGAAAGTTTGTTTTGATTAATCGGAAAATAATATTTGTTCCTAAAAATGAAATTAAATAGATAACCAGGAAAAATAAGGGACGAATGATAATGAAAATACTGTTTGTTATTATTAATAACGGAGCATAAATAAATAGCCAGTTGAATAACGAAATAATATAGACGGCTTTGGAATTTGTCAACAACAACAACCGAGTCATCGAATGCCAACGGCAAAAAATGTTTTGAAATTTTGATTCGGTTTTGTTTTTTTTAGTTTTATTTTCAATTGTTGTTAAATCTGTGTAAGATTTGGCAGAGATAAACAGTCCTCCAATAATCAGAAATAAACTTAATAATCCATTCGGAATCATTGCGCATAATAATAATGAGATAAGACAAAACAAAGACTGAAAAAAGACAAACCAATAGATATTGTGTTTTTTATTGTTATTTTGTCCTGTATTCATAAGGGAAAAATAAATGTTTGCCTGTTGAATACCAAAAATGCAACCGACGATGCCAATCAATAACATAATTTTGTCAAAATATTCTGGATAACATCAATAATAACTCAATTAACCCATTTTACCGATTTGTTCTCAGTCAATTAAAAAATTGAGATCAATGGTTTTCAAGCTCAACAACGATGAGCAAAATCCGAAAACGCGAAGGTTTTGCCCAATTTGGCTTCTGTATCAATGATCTCTCAAGCTTTTCCCGATTCTTTTATGCAAAATTGATTTATGTTTTATTATTCAAGCTAATTTGTTGGATGAATATCGTTAATCGAACGTCCCAGTTTTCTTGTTGTCCCAGACGTTGATGAGGATAATCGTCGTCGCGTTGTTGATGACGTTTCATCTTGCAAAAAAGAAAGAATTTTATCTTTGTTCGACGCCTCATCATGAGGCATTCCCATTTGTTGAACAGCATCGGAAACGCCGAGTAAAACCGAACGTTTAACTCCTTCGCGAATCCATTGAAAAAAATTGAAATCCATATCTAAATCCTTTCAGAAAAAAAACAGCGGTTATTATGCTCAAGCCAATTGAAAATCCGGAATCGTTGAAGGTTGCAAGCCCCTTAATGTCGTTGGATTACAAAAAACAAAGCTTGTGCCCCTATCAGCTTCAGGATAAATTTATTGGAAGAATAGCGATTTTCATGAAATACGTCTAGAGCATTTTTATTATTCTTTTTTTGACTTTAATAAAAACAAGAAAAAAATTGGATTTTCAGATTGAATTTGTCGATTTTTATGATTGTCTGGATTGAAGTAAAAACGCAAACAGGAGAATTGAATGGATTTTAGCAAAAGAACAGAAAATGATTTTGATGATTTGGATTCTGTTGATTTAATTAATGAAACGTCTCAAATAGAAATGCGGCAAGTTTTGACAATAATCAAAAAAAGGGAAGAAGAAATTGATCGTCGCGAAAGCGTTTTGAATGCGCAAATAGCAGAATTTGAGTCGGAAATGCGGAAAATAAATCAAATCATTCAAACGACTCAGGAAAAACTTCAAAATCAGGAAGCCGAATTAAATCGGCAGACGCAGGAATTCGAATCTCAAAAGAAAGATTTTCAGCAAACAAAACAACTCTTTTATGAACAGTCCAAACGGATTTTAGATGAATTAACCTCGAAAAATCGAGAAAATATTGCTGTTTGATTTCTCATGCAAATCAATTCGATCAAGAAGTCATTCGCAAATTGAACCGGAATGTCAATAAAGTCGAATTTGTCAAATAGAATTGCTGAAATCAATCTGCCAACTGTTTCCTGCCATTTCTTAATCCGTTCTTTGTTGTCAAACTTGCGAACCAGATGATCGAAGGTTTTTAATTAATTTGAGTATACTCAATTTTACGAATACAGAATAGAATAACAATGCGACAGGAAAATAATGTTCATTTCAATTGATGGCGGCGATGGCACAGGAAAAAGTTTACAAATTTCTTTATTAAAAAAATATTTTGAAAAACAACAAAAAGAGGTTATTCTTTGCCGAGAACCGGGAAGTACGCGCTTGGGCGAGGCTATTCGCAATATTTTGTTAAATGAAAATGGAACAAAGATATCTGTCAAAAGCGAAATGTTTCTTTTTATGGCAGCTCGAGCTCAATTGGTTGAGGAAATAATTCGGCCTGCTCTTCAAAAAAATCAAATTGTTTTGTGTGACCGTTTTCTTTTGTCGACTCTTGTTTATCAAGGAATAGCTGTTCAGGATTCGATGGAAGAAATTTGGAAAATAGGAGAAATTGCTGTTGATACAGTTTGGCCCAATTTGATGATTTTATTGGATGTTGATCCGACCATTGCATTGCAACGGATCAAACGGCCTTTGGATCGCATGGAATCGAAGGGAATTGACTTTCATCAACGAGTTCGCGCCGGTTTTTTAAAAGCGGCAGACAAATGGAATCAAATTTTTCCCAATCGTTGTATTGTCGTTGACAGTTCGGGAACGCCTGAACAAGTTTCGCAAACTATACAGAATATTGTCGACCAAATACTATTTATAAAATATTAAATGATATTTGAATTCATATTATTAATGGCGAACATATTTTGTTCTCAAAAGGAACTTGTATTGCAATTCAACTTTGGATAATTCGAGATTGTCTGATTCGCAATTCAGGCAGCGACGGACAGGTTACAAAAGAGCGGAGTCCTTCGAGGGAACCGGCATTGATCTATTTAAGGAAGTTCTAAAAACCCCTCGGATCGCGGACATTTTGTCCGAAAAAACGAGTTATAACGACTCTATCCGAAATGCATTTGTTGAAAAATCCGGGTTTTAGAACTTCCTTTTAGAATAACTATAAAATAGAAAGTAAAGTTATGGATAATTATTTCGGAATAATCTGGTTTTAGAGTTTTGGGGATGTTATAAATAGACGACGGTTGGTTTTTACAAAGAGTCGGGACAACTCTTTTGATCGGATACGGACGGGACGTCCGCGCTCAAGTCCTGTTTGTTCTGTAACGATTGCAACCGATAACTAGAAATTTAACTGAATAATAACAGAACAATATTCTTATTCCCCAATAAGTTTTTAAACTTTCAGAGGAATTTTAAGAAAAGAAAAAATTTTTAATACTTCCTTGTTAAAATAGTCGATTTCGTTTAATATTATAGTTTGAAATTATAAATGATTTGTTTATTATCATTAGATAAAATTTCAAACTCGGCTGAAGATTTGAAAAGGATCAAACCAGATTGAGGCATTTTAGACTTTGCTTTCTTTCGCTTGATGTTGTCTGACTTTCGAAGAGAAGGCTGGATTTCAATCGGATTGGGAAAACCGGATAAGATAACAAATAGCTCCCATTATTTTGTTAGCAGTCGCACAGAAAAAAATATTAAAGAATCATTAAAGCGCAATGATAAAAAATGAAGTTGTATTAACGGGAATTGGCGTTCTGAGTTCTATTGGAATAACCAAAGATTCTTTTTGGACATCATTATGTGAGGGGAAAAGCGGAATTGGTTATCTTCAATCGATCGAAACTCAAATGATGAATCGACCTATTGGAAGCGAAGTTCCCGATTTTCGTCCGAAAGACTATATAAAACCTAAAAAAAACATAAAGGTTATGAGTCGGGATATACAAATGGGCGTTGTCTCGGTTGCGCATGCCTGTCAAGATGCTCAATTGATCACAGACGGCGAAGAACGTTCCGTTGATCCGGAACGAATCGGAGTTATTTTTGGTTGCGATTTAATTGGTTTGGAACTTTCAGAATTGGTTGACGCCTTTAAAGCGGGAATTCAATGCGGAAAACATGATTTTTCAACTTGGGGGCATAGCGCTATGGAAAAAATCATGCCGCTTTGGATGCTCAAATATTTGCCTAATATGCCAGCTTGCCATATCGGGATTGCATTGGATGCCCGAGGCCCAAATAATACGCCGACGCTTGATCGAGGTTCCAGTTTATCGGCTTTAATCGAAGCGTTTCGAGTCTTGGAACGAGGCGACGCCGATGTTATGGTTTGCGGCGGTTGCGGCAATAAAATCAATCCGACAGTTTTGGCGCGAGGAAAATCTTATAATCTTGCTCCTTGGTCTAATGATCCGCAAACCATTCCGCGTCCTTTTGATGTTGATCGAGTTGGAACGGTTATTGGGGAAGGAGCGGCCGCTTTTGTTTTAGAACGCAAAGAGTTTGCGCAAGCTCGAGGCGTCCAGCCAATTGCGACCATTCGAGGCGCAGCGCGAACCAATGCGCCAACGGGAAGAATCGGTATTCAAGAAGAATCAATCATTCGAGCAATTCAACTTGCTTTGAAGGAAGCGGATCGAACTCCGAAGGATTTGGGACATTTGAACGCAGAAGGTTTAGGAACAATTTTCGAAGACGCAATAGAGGCCCAGGCAATTCAAAAAACGTTGAATGATATTCCAGTTTTTACAGGAAAAGGGCATTTTGGCAATTTGGGAAGCGGAACAGGAGCGGTCGAATTGGCGGCATCCTTGCTGGCCATTCAACATAAAACAGTTCCTGCGACCAGAAATTGTCAGAACATTGCGACCGATTGTCCGATTAATGTTATTAACAATTTGCCTTATTCAATTAATGCTTCGACTTTTCTAAAGATTAATCATTCGAATACGGGTCGGGCATTTGCTGTTGTTTTTGAATAAACTTTTTCCGATTTCTTTGTTTAATCATTCAAATGTTTCATAAAGAACGAACGATTTGGTTTTTATGAAACATTCTTTTTGACGCTGTTTGAGAACCGATTTTCTGTCGTTTTTTGATTAATGAAAGCGAGAATGATGTCAGACTTTATGTCCTGAGCAATGTCGCTTGCTTGTCGATTTGCGAATCCAACGATCCCGGAATGAAATCAAGTTGAGTCAAACGCTTTTGAATGTTCTTTGCGGAAATTCTCTTTTTTCGTAAGGAATAAAATGAAAATATTGCGATCTATTCAAATCTGTTAAAAAACTTTGATCTTTCTGTTCGCAAATTTGATAAGGTTGATTTTATTTGAATTTTAGATTGTCGCTCGATGAATCTGTGATCCAAGTCAAGTGAGCCATTGATGATTTTGTTCTCAATAAGTTGACGCTTGGAATCTTTTATTGAAGAGACGAGATTATCGAACTTTTTTTGATTTGTTGCTTTTTATGTTTTGGATTTCTTTCGAAACCTTTTAAGGAAGATCTAAAAACCCTTCGGAGCGCGGACGTCTCGTCCGCAAGAACTAGTTTTAACGACGTTTACCGAATTGGAGTTGTTGTAAAATCCGGGGTTTTAGAACTTCCTCTTATTATTTTTGTTGATTTGACCAGCCATTTTGATCGGGATTGATTGTTGTTTGATTTGTGTTTTGAGTTTGAAGCGGACTGGCAACAGGTAAAGACGAAGAAGTCGATGAGGATTCTTTCGGACGATAAACTTTCATTTTCTGCGGTTTGTTACGAAGCCCGTCGTCGATAAAACGGTCATTGTCCCATTCTGAAGAAACGGGTTCTGCCGTTGAATTTTCGATTTGCGATGAACCAAGGGTTGGTTGAATATATAAAGCAGGTCGAACATTCATTGCCGATTGATCTAATAAAGCTGACGCAGGAATGATTTTTGAGGAAGAATCCGCATTTTGAGCGATTTCATCTGAAAATAATGAACTTGTCTCCTCATTGGGATAAGAAGGAATAACGGCTGAAGAATAATTCAAAAAAATATTGTCTTTTTCATTTCCCGCCAATAATTGTTGGGTTGGGACATTAAGAATTTGAGAATTGGCAGGGATCAAAACCGCAATATAATCAGATTGCGCAGGCGACATCAATGATTCAATACGCAATGGTTGAGGTTTTGGTTGAGCTTGTCTGAAAGCGAGCTGAGAATTCTCGTTTTTCCATTTTTTGATTTCGTCATTTGAATGCCCAATGATCAATTTTGCCAAAACAGCAGACGTTGGCGGTTGGGTTATTGGGGCAGACTTTGATTCAGTTGGGATGTTTTTGGATGAAAGCGAAAATTCCATTCGACGCAACATTTGAACATATTCCGAAGAGTTTTTCTTATTTTCCCAATCGTTTATTGTTTGAGGCATTTGTTGTTGATTTTGATAAACGATTGCGTTATTGTTGTCGGAAAATGAAGATTCCTGTTCAAAATTGCGCCAACCATTTTGAAATTGGGGGGGATTTGTCAATCGGGGCTGTTGTTTATAAGCAAATCGGGGTTGTTGTTTATAAGCAAAATTGTCTGACAGAACATTATTTTGCTGGTTTTGTTGATTTAAGGAATTGGGGCGTTGAACGAACAACTTTTTTCGCTGCTCGACATGCCATTGAAGAATTTCCGGGGAATATCGACCTGTTAGTAACGTTGACCAAATGGCTTTGGCTGACGGCGAATAAGCTTCTGATTTTGGCGTCTGATTGACATTTTGAGCCAAAAGAAGAGTTGAATGGAATATTCCTCCCAAAAAAAGAACGGTCAGCAAAATTTGTTTGGTCATCTCTTTTTGATCTTTCATAAAATAAAACAGGAAAATCAAAATTTCTTTGGTTAAATCGAATCGTTTAAGCAACAGATTTCGCCCTTTTTATAATCGATCTGTCATTGCCGCGCTTGCGATTCCAATGAACTTAAAATGTCAATTGTTTTGATTGTGAAAAATCAAATCAAAAAATGGCAAATATTGAAAGAACTTCAGGATCATCAAAATGTTCCGAATGAAATTAACGATTAAAAAAACCGGCGTCAATGGCATTGCTTTTTTGTTGCGGCGGTTGCTGATTATTGATGACGGTTGAGGTTCCGTTAATGCCGCTGTTCAAACGGGCAAAAGTCCAAAACCTGATTTCGCCTTCTGTAATTTCAAGGTCGCGATCGCCATAATTGGGAAGAGCGTAAACCATAACAATACCGGAATTGATTTCTGCAACATAAAGAATGGATTTGGATAGTTTATTCATTTCTCCAGCTCCAAATTGACGAATATCAGCGTCGCCGCTAACCATAATAAATTGCGGATTAGCAGGCAAAGTCAAATTCAGTTTGCTGACCGCTTCCGTTAAATCGATTCGAATGTTTCTTGTATACGTTTTGATGAAGTTCGGTTCGTTTCGAGACAAAATAGCTGCCGAGAGTCGAGCGTTTTGAGAATCCAGATAATAAAGAGCTTCAACGCCGTCATTAAAATAACCTGTTGATAAAGCTGATCCATTGCTTTCACAGGACGCAGAGGCCCAAACAGGAATGGCGCGAGTCGATTGCGAGAACCGTTTTTCATTAACTCCGCCCAAATAAAATGCCAGAACCAAAACTCCGAATAATAGAGTTGCGACGGAAAAACCGATGATTAAAGGTCGCCAAGCAATTTTCGTAGTCATTTCCTTATATTTCTCCGTTCTCATTTTTATCGATCAAATTATTGATAAATTTCCCTGAAATATTTTTTCGGGAATAACAAAACGATAAAGAATAACAATTAGGAAAAAAACTGTCCAGAGCAATTTTAGAAGATTTGCGCATTCGTTGAAGAAAAATGTTTGATCGAAAGTCGAAATGAAGCAATTTTCGGCATTTTAACAAGATTTTTCATGCCGATCAAAACGCTTTTGTTTGTTCAATCAAGAAGTTCTAAAAACCAGTTTTTTGCAATAAACTCTATTCGGAAAACGTCGCGAAAGCCAGTTCCTTCGGACGAGACGTCTGCGCTCCCAACGGGTTTTTAGAACTTCCTTATTGTTTGTATAAGCTCAATGACTTTCTTTTTTGAGAATTGTCGCTCTGTTGGAATTTCTGTTTCAGATCTTGCTTTTTCGCTTTTGATTAATTAACGAACTTTTTGATTAAATAACGAACTAATGGGAATGGTTGTTGTCAAGATTATTGCTCATTAATTGGTCAGATTGATTGGGGGACAATTGCGCCAAAAAAATCGGGTTTCGACGAGCATATTCTCGAACTTTTTTCTTATCGAAATCAGGCGTTTGAGGAATTTGTTTCTCTTGAGCCAATCGTTTCGCTTCCCGAATCATAAACGGTAATTCCCGATCAAAATAATTCCAAAACCATTCAATAGAAGGAAAGGGCGGAGTCCAAAAATTTTTTAACGTTTCGTTATTTTGATCAAAACATTGCGCAAAACAATTCTCGAAATAATTTTTTGCCTGTTCGTCTGTTAAATGATCAATATATTTGGACGCTTCAATAACGAAAGCGGCAAGAAGAGTTTCCATTCGAAAAATAAAATAGCTGAATTCGTCTTCATAATCATAATTTGATAAAAATCGTAAAAACATTTTAGACCTTTAAACAAATGGGAAAGGTTTGTATTGCGTATCGGCGATAAAACAAGTCCGTTTGTCAACGTTTTCTGGCGTCTTTTTTTGTCAGAAGATCATTTCATCGTCGATTTTGACTTCGGTAA
This sequence comes from Planctomycetia bacterium, assembly GCA_030527205.1. Taxonomy (GTDB): domain Bacteria; phylum Planctomycetota; class Planctomycetia; order Pirellulales; family Thermoguttaceae; genus JAUNBG01. The sequence goes on along the minus strand of JAUNBG010000002.1, from coordinate 51,771 downwards.
ATCAGTTTGAGTCTAATACTTTTTGCTTATTATATCAAATTTATTATTATTTTACATTTTCAGGAAACGAACGCAATTGTCTTTTTGGCTTTTCAACGGAATCGAAAGATGATAAAATGAAAAAAGTCATAAAAGCAAAACAAAGGAAGTTCTAAAAATCCCCCTTTAGAACGCGGGCGTCTTGTCCGCAGGAACAGGTTTTCGCGACGTTTTCCGACTGGAGTTTTTGCAAAAAACTGGTTTTTAGAACTTCCTATTTGTATTTTGTATTAAAAACATTTAAAAGATTTTGTATTCATCAAGTTGAATTTGTCCGTTTCGATTTTTATTTTAATAAGATAAGTCAAATGTTTATTTCCATAATTCATGATCCTTTTTTTATTCTGTTTGTTGGATTGTTTCTTGTCATTGGAATGATTATTCTTTTGCGGGCGAACGCATTTTTTGCCTTGATAACGGCGGCATTTGTTGTCAGTTTTCTTTCTGTAACAAATGAAGACGGATCGTTTATTTTAAAAATCAGCCGGGTTACGGACGCCTTTGGAACGATGGCGGGGAAAATTGGTATTTTAATCGTTATGGGAACAATAATCGGTAAAGCAATGACCGAAAGTCGAGCAGCCGATCGAATTGTTCAATCGATTTGTCGTTTGTTTGGAGAAAAAAGAATTCCAACGGCGTTAATGGGCGGCGGATTTGTTTTGTCAATTCCTGTTTTTTATGACGCGACGTTTTATCTTCTTTTGCCTTTAGCCAAGTCCGTTTATCGAAGAACGCGCAAAAATTATTTGCTTTATCTTTTGGCGATTGGTTTTGGCGCGATGATTTCGCATACAATGATTCCTCCGACGCCGGGACCTCTTGTTGTTGCGGAAACCTTAAATATTCCAATAGGAACAATGATCTTGATCGGGTTATTGGTTGGCGCTCTGTTGGTTCCAATTGCTTTGTTAATCGCAGCGTTAATGAACCGATTGAATCCAAATCCAATAATTCGCCAAATGCCCGATTTGTTTTTATCTGAAAATGAAGATCAGAAAACGGATTTGTCGGGACAAAAAGAATTGAGTTGTCTGAATTGTTCGAACGCAATTGATTCCAACTCATCCGAAGACGATTCTCTTTCTTCAGCCAATAAAGAGCCGTTGAAATCTCAAGAGAAACAAGACGAAACGGACTGTTTTTCAGAAACAACCCCTTTTTCGGAAACAGTTTTTTTCTCGGAAAATCAGGAATCATATCCGGGATTTTGGGCGTCCATATTGCCGATATTATTGCCGGTTCTTTTTATTGCGGGCGCTTCAATTGTTAATTCGATAACGCAATCAGGAAAAACGATTGAATCCTCTCAAGGTCAAACGATATATCAATGGATTCAATTAATAGGCGATCCGCAAATGGCTTTGATTCTTGCAGCTATTATTGCGATTTGGGTTTATAAATCGACAAGAAAAATTTCCTTAAGAGAATTGGAAAAAAGTTTGGAAGAAGCGTTGTCAAGCGCCGGAGTTATCATTTTGATAACAGCGGCAGGCGGCGCATTTGGCGCAATGCTTCGGGAGTCGGGAATTGGCGAAAGAATCGAAACCGTTTTTATGACCGACAATATGTTGTCCGGTTCATTGATTCTGATTGTTGCCTTTTCTGTTGCTTCGATGATGAAAACGGCGCAAGGCTCGAGTACAACGGCAATGATAACAACGGCGAACATTTTTGCGTCCTTAAACCTTTCTGCGGCGATACTCGGGTTTCATCCTGTTTATCTGGCTTTAACAATCGGAATAGGTTCTTGCGTTACAAGTTGGATGAATGATAGCGGATTTTGCGTTTTTTCTCGAATGAGCGGCATTTCCGAAACAGATTCTTTAAAATCCTGGACGTTGGGGATTGCCCTTATTGGTTTTTCGGGGTTGTTCATCGTTTTAGTTTTGAGCCGTCTGTTGCCTTTGACTTCTTTATAAATTGTTTTCAATATTCTCTTTTTTTGAAGGCGAAAGAAACTTGGAAGGTCTGTTTATTTTCTTCAAAAGGTTTGAGATGAACGGATTTTTGATGAATGAACTTTCCGAAAAAAAACAGAACGAATAAAATCCGTTCCGTTTCAGCGCAGAGAAAATCAAAGAGAAAGCGTTTTTGTTTGTTATGGGTTAAAGTTTTCCGAAATCGGAGAGCTCAATTTTCAAACCTGTTACAAAACTCCGGATTATCGAGTTCGTCTAGCCGGGCAACGCAGGCGGATAACTATTCAGGTTTGGCATTCATCCAGATAACGACAAGACTCGGAAAGTCTGACGAACAGGTTTTAACAGGTTGAGCTATCCGATCTTTATCGTTGGAAATTTTGTAAAAATGTTCCATTATCAGCAACATCGAACATTGGACGCAATGGGTTTCTCATACTTTTTCGACTGTTCCCGCCCAAATAAATTGTTATTCCGGCGGAAACGTTCCAGGTTTGTTCATCCAAATCATTAACATTGCGATCATTCGCAAAGACATAAGTAAACGAGTTCTTAAGGGTCATATGATCATTGATCGGAATCTCAATCTGTCCGCCGACAAGACCTTCGCTCCATTCGGTAACGCCGCCGAAGAGCATTCCTTCGCCGCCGGCCTCGAAATATTTGCGGATGAATCCTGTATAATAGGACGTTACTTGAGCTTTGTCTTTAATATAGGTTTCCGAATTAACTCGCCATAAATTAACCAATTCGTCATGAACGCGAAATGCCCCTCGAAAACCGATGTCTGTTGTTCCGTTAAAACGACGCGAGATTTCTAAACGAGCTTGACCCAATGTATATTTTCGATAATAGGTATCGTTTAAGGAATCATAAACCGCCCCAAATTGCCAGGGACTCATCGGATTTCGATAAAATAATCCGCTTGTCCAAAATAATTGAGTTCGGGCGTCATCATAATCAAACCCGTTTGTTTCGGAATAGCCGTTAAGAGCTGTTTGAGTCAGGCGTCCGCCCCCTTGAGCGGTTAAGCCCATAAGAAATCGTTGAGGCGTCGACCAGTTGACTGCAATATCAACGCCGAAATTTCCTGTATTATTTAAATCCAATGGATTGCGAAATCCGAGAACGCCAAAATCAAATGTTGTATTTTGAAGCGTCCAGCGCAATTTCTGAAATAATTGGGATTGACAATAATAACTCGGATTGCCATTCATATCCTGTCCATAAACTTCAACTGGCGGCATTCCTGTTGGTATTTCATTTTGTTGACCCCCATATAAAAACGAGGGCTGATAATCTTGCGAACCTGGCAGAGCATAAGGATTGCCAACCATCGAGCCGTCTTCCAATCGAGTTCCGAGATTGCCGATATTACTGAAGGTTCCTGAATGACGAACGTTATTCGATGTCAGCGGGGGTTGCTGTTGAGTTTGAATATTGGGGATTGTTGGAAGTTGATTGGATTGTTGGAATGGCGCCGCGATTCCTTTGTTCGATTTTTGGTTGGACGGATTCGGTAATGCCGATTGAGTTTGCAACGGATCAAAAATCAACGGATTATTTGTCTTCAACGGAACGGTTGAGCCGTCAGGCAAAACGATCGAGTCATCGAATTCTTTCTGTAAATCCGTTTCAGACAAAACGTCTTCAGGGGCAATAACTCCGCTCGGCAATGTTTGCTCTTCTAATTGATTGGACGTTTCTTGCAAAGTCGCAACAGACTTTTGATTTGCTGAAGAAGTCAAATTCTGATTCGGTAACTCTGTTGGAACAGGAGAAACGGGAGAAACAGGAAGAAATTGAGGAATCTCGGCTTGACTTGATTTGGAAAGGTTTTGCGTCCCTTGAACCAATAAAATAGGCGGTTTTTCGATTTCGCTTGTTGAAATCGTAAATTCCGTTGTTTTATTTTTGAATGCGTTCAATGGAAGCGGTTCGGTTTCTTCGGAATCATCTATTCCAATTTGTTTGATTTTTTCGCCTGTCGGCGTTGTCCAGGAAGTTTCCGATGAATGATCTGTTGCAAAAATATTTTGAACCAGACCATTTCCCAAAAAAATGAATCCAATGACAAGACCGAACAAAATCGGTTGAAAACCAGCGAAATATCTTTTGGTCAAATTATTTTCCTGGTTGGAATCAGAAGAAAGATTCTTTTCGATTTTGTTTCTCAATGCTGATCCATTAACGTCAAAAACGAGATTCCATAGCGATTGCAATGGAAACAGAAGACTGTGATATATCTGGTTTCCGATATATCTGTAATTCCTCTTTGCGTTCATGATTTACGCCTTTAACTTTTCTCTGCTTTGATAAGATTTTATTAGTTGAAAAACAAATGAACAATCTATTTTTAATAAGGAATCAAACTGAAGGCCAAATCGCTTTTTCAATTCAAGGAGATTATGACGAATCCGGTTTGCGCGAACAGGCTTCGCCTTTTCTTGATTCGCTTGACGTTACTGAACTTGCGAATTTCAGCAATCTGGGATTTGCATGACGCTTGAGTTAACTCAAATTTGACGAAGTAAACTTTGTCGATCAGCAAGCCAAACTTTGAAAAACGGAGAGCAGAACGAAGTTTGAAAATGAAACGAATGGCCTCAAAACGTTTTTGCTCAAAGGAATCCAGGGTTGTTGGAAAAGACCTGACATTCATTTGAGTTTTCGATGAGTTCATCTGTTATCCAATTTTGATAAGTCTGCGAATTCAAGTCTCTGATGACTTCTCTGTCAAGATCAAACAGAGAATTGGAGTTCGCAAAGGAAAACCGTTTTAAGAAAATCAGTAAAATTTACTAAAACATCTTCCTTCTTTTATTTTCGACCAAGAGCAGATATTTCTTTCGGAAAAGTTTGTAAAATCGGAAAAGTTTTTGTAATCAGAAGGGTTTTGCTGGCTGGAATAGTTTTTGAGATCATAAAAGCTTGCGCATATTGCCTGTCTTTTGTTTGGCGCATTTTTGTTTTGAGAAAAACAGCAGAAAAAAGTCTGAATCCAGAACGCAAAGGTTCCTGCTTCAATTGGACAGCCAGACGTCTTGATTGGCGAATAATGAAGTTTGAGCGTTTTTATATTTTTAGGAAGTTCTAAAAACCCCTTAGAAGCGCGAACGTCTCGTCCGCAGGAAATGGTTTTCGCGACGTTTTCAGAATTGAGTTTATTGTAAAAACAAGTTTTTAGAACTTCCTTTTAGACTGTCCCAACCTTTATTCTTTTGATTGTCTGGAATTCTTGACGCTTCGAAGCCCGTCGAGCATTTGCGTATTGGCCATCCATTGAGCGCGAAGTTCATCAAGCGATTGACGCTCTTTTTCGACAACTTGCGGCGGCGCTTTGACAATAAAATCGCTTTGTAATTTGGCATCTTTGGACTTGATAAAGCTGAGAAGTTTCTCAAGGTCTTTTTCTTTTTTGAGAATTTCCGAATCAAGATCAATCAAATCGGCCAGATCGACAAAAACTTCCATTTTTGCAGTCGCAACATTTGCGGAAAGCATTGGCGGAACAATATCTTTCCCCCAATTTTCCGCAACCGCTCCCGCCATGGATCGGAAATAAGGTTCCATTGGTTTGAGAAGCTTGAATAATTCGTCATCGCAACGGACAGAAAAACGAATTTCTGTTTTGGGAGGGACGTTCTGACGCGATCGAATTTCCCGAAGAGCCCTCAAAAGCTCTTGAAATTGCGCAAATTGTTCTTCAATAGAAACATTAATCGCCTGTTCGTCGGCAACCGGCCAAGACGCGATCGTTATACTTTCAACGGCTTTTTCCGAATTCAATCCGCGAATCGGAGCAAAATGAGCCAAGCGTTGCCAAACCTCTTCTGTTACAAACGGAATAATCGGATGCAAAAGACGAATCAACGAATCCAAAACATGAAGCAAAATCGATTGAGCGACGTTTCGTTGTTCCATATTTGAAAGTCGGGATTTAACCATTTCGACATAAAAACTGCAAAATTCATCCCAGGCGAAATCATAAAGCGTTCGGGCCGCTTCTGAATATTTGAAAGAAGAAATAGATTCTGTTGCAATTTTTGTGACCGTTGCCAAACGGCTTAAAATCCAACGGTCTTCTAAAAGAAGCTCGTTATTCGAAATCGAACGCGGCGAAAATCCTTCCAAATTGATCATGACGAATCGAGACGCATTCCAAAGTTTATTGCAGAAGTTTCTGGCAACTTCAAAACGTTCGCCAACAACCGGCGCAATCGGCAGCGCTTTGTCTTCTTCCGTTTCTGCCCATTGCGTCGAAAATTCTTTTTTGCATTTCGGACAAATTATTTTGGGCAGCGTCCGATTCTTTTTCGTCTGTTCGACTGTTGCTCCGCAATGAGGACATTCAAAATCCAAGGGCAAACGAACATCTTGACTTTCCGTTGTCAAATAGGCCAAAGCGAAACGAAGCGAATCGGCTCCGAATTTTTCCATAACAGAAATCGGATCAACGCCGTTTCCTTTCGATTTGGACATTCCTTCGCCATATTTATCGAGAATTTTCGGATGAATGAAAACGTCTTCAAAAGGCTTATTCCCAGTATTAAAATAACCGGCCAAAACCATTCGAGCAACCCAAAGCGTTATAATATCGCGACTCGTTATCAAAACATTGGTCGGATAATAATAATCGAGTTCCGCTGTTTGGTCTGGCCAACCAAGCGTTGAATGCGGCCAAAGCGCCGAACTGAACCAAGTATCCAAAACGTCTTCTTCCCGAATCAATTTTCGACCAGGAACTGCGTCTTCCGAAAGATTTTCTTCCTCGGAGCAGATCCACCATTGCTGGTTTTCTGTGTCAAAATTCCATTCAATATCATTTCGACCGGCAAATGTGGTTTGGAGTTCTTCTTCGGTTGCCCCTTTGCAATACCAAATAGGAATTTGATGTCCCCACCAAAGTTGGCGTCCAATCGGCCAATCCCGTTTTTCGCTCAACCAATCCAAATAACCTTTGGCGTATCGAGACGGATGAATGGCAACTTTCCCGTCGATAACGGCGTCCATTGCCGTTTGCGCCAATTTTTCCATTTTGACGAACCATTGATCATTCAAAAAAGGTTCGATGGGCGTTTTGGAACGATCAGACATCGAAATTTCAATCGAACGATCTTCCGTTTTGACCAAAAGCCCCAAGGTTTCCAAATCGGCAATAACTTCCTGACGAACTTTTTTAACGGACAAACCGGCATATTTCCCCGCATTCTCATTATAAGTTCCGTCCCGATTGAGCAGATTAATCATCGGCAATTTCTGACGCAATCCAACTTCATAATCGTTGGGATCATGAGCGGGCGTTATTTTGACGCAACCGGTTCCCAATTCCGGTTTGGCCCAAATATCGGTGACAAGCGGAATTTCCCGATTCATTAAAGGCAATCGAACTTTTCGCCCTTCTTTTGCCATTTGAGCCAATTGTATCAGATGCGGCAATATTTCTTCTCGACGTTTCAACAAAGCATCCAATTCGGTTTGCAACTCGGCTTGTTCTTTTTCTGAAGCGTTCGCTATTTTCTGACGAAGTTCCTGTTCAATTTGATCAAATTCGTCCTGAGGAAAAGGATGAACGGCAACGGCTGTATCGCCGAGCATTGTTTCAGGACGCGTTGTCGCAACGGTTACAAATTCAGGTTCCCCTTCCTGGGGATCAATGATCGGATAATGCAAATACCAGAAATTGCCCGCCAAAGTTTCATGAAAAACTTCGTCATCACTGACCGCCGTTTGCAAATGCGTATCCCAATTAACGAGTCGTTTTCCGCGATAAATCAGACCGGCGCTGAAAAGTTTGAAAAAGAAATGACGAACCGCTTTCGCGCAAACTTCGTCGAGCGTGAACCGCGTTCGATTCCAATCGCAACTGCAACCCATCGCCTTGAGTTGTTTGATGATTCGTTGCTGATATTGATCTTTCCAAGCCCAAATTCGCTGAACGAGAGCTTCGCGACCAATGTCATGCCGCGTCTTTTTCTCTTGCTCAAAAAGCCGCTTTTCGACAATGGCCTGCGTTGCGATTCCTGCATGATCAACGCCCGGAAGCCAAAGCGTTTCATAACCCTGCATTCGTTTCATTCGAATTATTATATCTTGAAGCGTATCGTTGAGCGCATGCCCCAAATGAAGAGCGCCGGTTACATTGGGCGGCGGAATTACTATTGTATAGGGTTTTTTATATGCGTTGGGTTGACTGTGAAAGAACCCTTTTTCTTCCCAAAAAGCGGACCAGCGATCCTGCGCTGATTGATGATCATATTGTTTAGGAAGTTCATTGATAAGCTGTTCTTGAGTTGACATTGTATGAAATCCGAATGTTTCTGAACCTTATTGGCATACGCTTATGAATTTCTTTTGAATGAGTCCTCAGAAAGACAAAAAAGTATTGTTTTACTCAATATTAATATTTATATGTCAATTTCATCAATATTAATATTATAATGAATTTTCCATTCATTCGACCTGTCGTTTGGTTCAATAACCGGCAGAATCGGAGAAATCCCAGCAATCTGAATTAGTTCATTTTATACAAATCTTTCAACAACGCAAGGGCGTTATATTCAAGCCTGTTGAAAATCCGATTCAGATGCTTTGCAAACCCAGTTGCGGCGAAAAATTTCAATAAAGGCGAATTCTGTCGATCAGAAAGGAATCGGTTTGGAGATGCCCATTCCAAAAAAAATGAATAATATCCAATTTTGTGTTAATTTTTAATGATTATTCCGGATTTTCTGAATATTTAAAATATTCCGGCCGATATTGAGATTAGTTACAGAGCCGTTTGTTTTATGAAAACTTATCAAAAAAACGGCTTATTCTTCAAGAACAACTTAATATTTCGATAAAACAGGCATTTTAATAGATTGGGTAACAGCAGAAAGAATTTAATGGTTTGTAAAATGCGAAATTTAAGTTGTTTATACAATCTAATCAAATTGGAGAAAATAAAATGAGACGATTATTGAAAATCTCTCTTGTATTTCAATTGGCGATTCTGATAAGCGGAATGACGCTTTCGCAAACGTTTGCCCAAAATGTATCGACCAATCCGTCTTATACTCTTGGGGGAGGGATGAATATTTCATCTGGGAGTTATTATATTGATAACGACGGTTACGACGCTTCGTTTTCAATGTTTGCCAACGACAATTGTTATTCAGATTGCGGAGATCCTTGTTTGGATGCTTGCAATGTCAATTGTATTGATCCTTGTTATTCAGATTGCGGATATAATTCTAATGGAGTTTTTCCTCTTATTTCTGATATTGCCAACGTCGCATTAACGCCGGTTCATTGGGTTGCCAATCTTCTGACTTTCGGGACTTATCCGGATTGCGGTTGCGCTCCCAAACCGAAACGAGCTTATTGCGACCCTTGTGACGGTTGCGGAAATTGGGTCGGTTGTGATTATTGCGGAGGTCAAGGTTGCAGTTCTTGCTCGGGGGCTTTTGATTATAACAATGGAATCAATTATGCTGGCGATCAAATTATGACCTCAGATTTTGAAAACGGCGCGATTGAAAATCAACAGATATCAGCTCCTCAAGATCAATTGCAAAATTATGAAGAAATTCCAAGCAATGTCATTAACGATCGGAATTCAACAACGAAAATAAATCGGCGCGTTCCCCAACAAGTTGCAATGCGGACTCGACAAAACATTCCGCAAAATCAATTTAAGAAACAGAATTCTGTTCCTCAAACAGTTCAGTCGCAAATGATTAATGTTCCAGCGGGCTCCAGCCAAAATATACAGCAGGTTCCGCAACAAATGCAACCGATTCCGAGTCAAACAAAAGTTATGCCGGTCAATAAAGCAAAAGCAATGCAATCGGCTCGTTCTCCCGTTCAACAAGGTTTACAAATAACCGATAATATGGACAATCATCCGATTCTTGTTTTACCCAATTTGGAGCAATCCAATCAGATTTCTCAAACGATGAATAATCAACCAACCATTCGAATTTATAAGCAACAGATTCCTGTTCAGCAGCGAAATCAGATTGTTCAAGTTGCCAGTCAACCTCAAATGAACGAATTGTTCAATAAAATTCGACCAGTTAATTATAATGACTCGGGAAAAATGAATCAGAAAATAAATATCCGACAACCAAATATGATTGTCTCGAAGCAAATTATGGTTCCTGCAAACAATAATGGCAATGCTCAGACAGCTAATGGGACGGTTCAAATGATTGTTGTTCCCAATAATAATGTTCAACAGCCCGTTACGAAAGTTTATGTTCAGCAGCCGTTGACGTTGCCGACAACAAATGTTCAACAGGCAAGCAAATTAAATCAGACTTATGGAAAATAAACCCTTGATTGTTTTTTCAGTTTGAATTTGAGGTTTTTCGATTTCTCCTTTTGGGCCAGCTATCTTTCGTTTGGTCAGGGAAATTTCAAACAAATTCATCGATATCCATCCGAAACCGTTTGTTCTTAAGGCAGACGGTTTTTTTGATTTGGGTTGAAGACGGCAGATCGACTGTCGTCAGAATTGCTGAACAAAAAACAGGAATATTCAACCAGGAAGTTTTAAAATCCCTTAGGAGCGCGTCGTCTCGTCCGAAAAAACAAGTTATAACGACTTTGTCCGAAATGCGTTTGTTGAAAAATCTGGGTTTTTAGAATTTCCTAACTATTTTTGGGTTAAAGACAAAATATTCCTGGAAATTTTGCCTTTTTTTCAAATTGCTCTTGGAGAAAAATCAAAAGTTATATAAAATTCTTTGTCACAATAACAGATTGAAAAGCAATTCAAAAATCGAAGGTTTGAATTCTTTTATATTTAAGCGGGTCGAAAATTCCGGCTTGTTTCCGTCAGTCTGTAATAACAGACGTTTTACTGAAGACGAAAACCGTCATAAAATGCTTCAAATTGGAGCGAAAAGGGTTTAAAGGAAAAGAATGAGAAAAAATAATATCTTAAGAACACTGATTTGCTTTCTTATGATGGCAACAGCTCAAATTGTTTGGGGACAACCAACCCCCAAGCAGATTTTAAAATATAAACCAAGTCAACCGGAGGTCCAAATTGACATTCCAGAAAATGAAGACGAAATCAATGCCTGTCGCATCGATTTAAAATTTCGAGACGGCGATTATGCCGGATTCAGTCTGTTTAAAGCAGACGGAACAAAATTGCGCGATTGTTGCGGTCTTCCCGGAGCGGAAAATGTTGAGCAAATTCGTTATTATCGAAACGGAATTGAAGTTTATCGAGAAACTTTTGGCAAAGAATGTCGCTGGCTCAATAATGCCGGAACTCGTTGGGGATTGCTGAATTCTGACAATAAAGATAACAGAATTGTTCAATGGAAATCTATTTCGCCTGAAGAAACAACGGCGGAAATGGTTTTGGCCATTATCAATAACGATCTTCGACGTTATAAATTAATAGCTTTAAACGAAGCGGAAATTCAGGCGCTTGGACTTAATGAACCGCTTACCGCTGAATTAATCAAGCAGACTCAAAACATTGACGCTGGTTTTGCCAAGTTGGTTCAATCATTAAAAATTCCTCAAAATATGAAATGGGGAACGTTTAATGGCAGTTCTCCTGCTTTGATTCCGACCGGAAAATATGGGCTGAAGTTTGATTTGCCCGTTTATTATAACGCTAATGTTGTTGTCATTGATCCGCAAGATTCCAAGCAAAGTCATCAATTATATATTGGCGATATGATTAAAATCGGCGACGCCTGGAAAATTGTCGGTCTTCCTTCGGGGGCGACTTTTGGAACGGAACCAAATAGCGAAGCGGAACAGGTTATTGCAACTTCTGTTTTCTTTCCGGTTCAAGACGGCAGCGACCCGAATATGTCGAATATGTCGAATGATTACAGCAATTTAGCTCAATTGCTCGAAGAAGCTTATAATCAGCTTGATCAGGCAACGGATCAAAATTATGTTGCAAGCTGTGAGAAAACGGTCGATTTAATGCTTCAACTTGCTGCTCAAAGTCCGCAAGATGAAGTCGAAATCATATCTCAAGCGGCATCTCTATTAATAACGGCGATTCAACGGGGACTTTATCCGCAAGGAGCGGCAAAATTGGCGGCCTTATATGAAAAATATAAGGGGGAAAGCAATCCGGAACTTGCTGCTCTTTTGCGATTACGACAAATCGAGGGCGAATATTATGCGGTAACGCAACAGAGTCCGCCTCCCAAGAGAGCCGATCTTGATCAGGCGCAAGATAAATATGATGCGGATTTGGTCGCGTTTGTTGATGAATATCCGCGAACAAATTCCGGCGCCGTCGCTTTAATGTATTTGGCTTTGAATCAAGAATATCTTCAGGATACGGAAGCCGCTGTCAATTATTATATGAATGTTGCCCAAAATTTTGCGAACAATTCAAATGGTCAAAAAGCGGCAGGAGCCATTCGACGACTGCAATCAACCGGCAAAGCGTTGACCTTTCCTCAATGGAATTATGCCGAATCGGGTCCGTTCGGTTTGATTCCAGGCAAAAAGAACGTTATTTTCTGTTGGGCGTCCTGGTCTCCAACGGAAATCAACGAAATGATTCGCGTTTTGCAAAAATTTAATAACATTATTGTTCATGGAATCAATTTCGATAATAGTCCTGAGGAAGCAAAAGCTTTTATCAAATCGCAAAATCTTCCCTGGAAAAACGTTTGCGAAGCCGCAGGTTTAGAGGGAATTCCCGCGCTTGAACTTGGTGTTCAAAACGTTCCGTTGATTATTCTTATCGATGAAACTGGAAAAGTTGTCAATCCGAGCATTTTATCTGTCGGCGAACTCGAACTCATTTTGGATTCGATGAAATAAAGTCAGAGATCGTTTATATTCAAACCAGCCATTGAAAATCCGTGATGATTCGGTTTTCTGTCCGTCAACTTCGGTCGGATTATGAAAGGGCGAAGCTCCTTCGCCTGTTCTGGTTCCAATATAAAACAATCGCGGCAATAAAATTGTTTTCTTCAAGACGGCGCCATTAAAATAACCGATTTGTATCGATTTTGAAATCTTAACTTATTATTGAATTATGTTTGAATATAAACTGATCCATCAAGACAAAAACTGTTCTGCTCGACGAGGTCAATTTTCAACAACCCGCGGCATTCTTGAGTTGCCAACGTTTATGCCTGTTGGAACAAGAGGTTCGGTCAAGGGAGTTGAAATTCGTCAACTTGAAGAAACGGGTTCACAAATTATTTTGGGCAACACATATCATTTAATGGTTCGACCCGGCGAAGATATTGTTGAGGAATTGGGCGGTTTGCATCAATTTTGCGGTTGGAATCATCCTATTTTAACCGATAGCGGCGGATTTCAGCTTTATTCGCTTGCTCAATTAACAAAAATTGATGAACAAGGCGCTATTTTTCGTTCTCATATTGACGGTCGAAAAATGGAACTTTCCCCAGAGCGTTCCGTTGCCATTCAAGAATCGCTCGGCAGTGATATCGCAATGGTTTTGGATCATGTTGTTGCGTTGCCCAATGATCGGGATATTGTTGAAGACGCAATGGAAAGAACGATTCGTTGGGCTAAACGTTGTCAGACAGCTCATCGACGTTCAAATCAGACGCAGTTCGCCATTGTTCAGGGAGGCCTCGAAGTTGATTTGCGTCGACGCTGCGCAACGGCCTTGACGGAATTAAATTTTAACGGTTATGCAATTGGCGGATTAAGCGTTGGAGAAAAACCAGAAGAAATGTATCGTTGCCTTGATCAAACCGTTCCGTTCTTGCCCGAAAATAAACCGCGATATTTAATGGGAGTTGGACGCCCGGAAGACCTATTGGAAGGAGTTCGACGAGGCGTTGATATGTTTGATTGCGTTATGCCGACTCGAAATGGCCGCAATGCAATGGCATTTACAGATCAAGGTCCCATGAAATTGCGAAATGCTCAATATGAACGCGATTCGCGCCCTCTTGAGGAAAATTGTTCTTGTCCGGCTTGTCAACGAAGTCGCGCTTATTTGCGGCATCTTTTTATGACGGGCGAAATGCTTGGGCCAATTCTTTTGACCCTTCATAATATTACTTATTATCAGCGACTAATGCAACGGACTCGAGAAGCGATTGAAAATGACGCCTTTCTCGAATTTTATCAAGATTGTTTTGCGTGCTGGAATCATTTGTCGTTTTGATGAATCCCCTTTTTTGGAGCAATTAATTGGTTCAATGTTTCTAATTGATAAAAATGAGCCAATTTTCGTAAATAGTGCCGGATGAGAAAAGAGCTGCCCGGATTGCATTTAGAACTTCCCTTTAGTTAATGGGAATTTTTGATTTTTGTGTTGATAAATATTCTGCCGTTTCCGGTCTTGTAAAGACGACGATTTGGGCTTTTCAATAGATTTGAGCATAAACGATCATTTGTCTTTTGCCATTACTATAAACGTTTTCCTTGAATTTTTCGAAATGCGGCGATTTATGGAGCTGCATTACCAAAGGTTATGCGGAAGCGAAGCGGAAAAATCTAAGCGTCGGCATTCTAATAGCTCTTCTTGTTTTCTTTGCCGATAATCTAATTTTTTACAAATAATGAAAAAAAACTGTCATTTTGGCAGAAACAATGAAACTTCTTTGCATAAGAAATGGCAACGATCAAAAGAATAATATATTTAAAAGATTGAATTTTATGAGACATTGAAATAATTCGGAAAAAATTTTCCCTTTTTGGCACAAACTTTGCATTATAGTAAACTCAGTTAAACAAAAAGATCTAACAAGCAAAGGATTAGCAAGATTAAAGCTAATAAGATAATTTTGATTGAAAATTTTTGATTGAAATTACAAAATATACAGGAAGGAAGACATACAATGGCTCAAGGCGAAAAGATTATTGGAATCGATTTGGGAACAACAAACTCTGTCGTTTCTGTTATGGAAGGCAAAGAAGCAAAAGTTATTCCTAACCCGGAAGGAAACCGTCTGACTCCAAGCGTTATTGCGTTTACCGATAACAACGAAAATTTGGTCGGCGAATCCGCAAAACGACAAGCAGTAACCAATCCAACCCGAACCATTGCCTCAATCAAGCGATTTATGGGTCGCAAACGAGGCGAAGTCGGATCCGAAGAAACGACGGTTCCTTATAAGATTGTTGGCGGTCCCGAAGATTATGTCAAAGTTGAGGTTGATGGGAAAAATTATACTCCGCCAGAAATTTCTGCGATGACATTGCGAAAATTGAAGGAATCCGCCGAAGCTTATTTGGGGCATAAGGTTAATAAAGCTGTTATTACAGTTCCAGCTTATTTTAATGACGCTCAACGTCAAGCGACCAAAGACGCGGGACAAATCGCCGGTCTTGAAGTTATGCGAATTATTAATGAACCGACCGCAGCTTCTTTGGCTTATGGGTTGGACAAAAACGTCAACCAAAAGATTGTTGTCTTTGACTTGGGGGGCGGAACATTCGATGTTTCCGTTTTGGAAGTTGCAGACGGCGTTTTTCGGGTTATCAGTACAAATGGCGATACTCATTTGGGCGGCGATGACTTTGATAAAGTTTTGATTGACTATATAGCGGACAATTTCCAAAAGCAACAAGGGATTGATCTTCGCAAGGACGCAATGGCTCTTCAACGTTTGCAAGAAGCAGCGGAAAAAGCTAAACGCGAACTCAGTTCGTCCCAAACGACCGACATCAATCTTCCCTTTATAACAGCGGACGCAACCGGCCCGAAACATTTGCAATTGAAAATTACGCGAGCAGAATTTGAAAAAATGGTTGATCATTTGATCGAACGAACCAAAGGTCCCGTTCTGCAAGCCTTGGAAGACGCCCATTTGAAACCGGCTGATATTGATGAAGTTGTTTTGGTCGGAGGTTCAACGCGAATTCCAAAAGTTCAGGAAATCGTTACAAAAACATTTAACAAAGAACCGCATAAAGGCGTTAATCCTGATGAAGTTGTTGCTGTTGGAGCAGCAATTCAAGGGGGCGTTTTGGCGGGCGACGTTAAAGATATTTTGCTGCTTGATGTGACGCCTTTGTCTCTTGGCATTGAAACCCTGGGCGGCATTATGACAAAATTGGTTGAAAAAAATTCCGCAATTCCAACGGAAAAGAAACAGGTTTTCAGTACAGCCGACGATAATCAGACAGCCGTTACGATTAAGGTTTATCAAGGAGAGCGAGAAATTGCTTCGGCCAATCGACTTTTGGGTCAATTCAATTTGGAAGATATTCCGCCAGCTCCGCGAGGCATTCCGCAAATTGAGGTTACTTTCGACATTGATGCCAATGGCATTTTGAATGTTAAAGCGAAAGATCTCGGAACGCAAAAAGAACAAAAGGTTCGAATTGAGCAGTCGTCAGGACTTTCTGAGAGCGAAATCGAAAAAATGCGAAAAGATGCCGAGCTTCATGCCGATGAAGACAAAAAGCGTCGCGAATTGGTTGAAACGAAAAATCGCGCCGAGTCGATGTGTTTCGAGCTGGAAAAAATGCTTAAAGAACATAATGACAAATTGCGTCCCGAAGATAAAACCGCTCTTGACGCAGCAATCAAACGAACTCAGGAAGCCTGTAAATCGGATGACGTTGAGAAAATTAAGTCTGCTTTGAACGATTTGGAACAGACTTCTCATGCGATGAGCAAGGCTCTTTATGAAGCGGCTCAACAGGCGCAAGCCAATCCCAATTCGGCAGGATCAACCGATAATGCAGCCAATAAGGGAGACGATGACGCAATTGACGCTGAATTTGAAGTCAAAAATTAACTTTTGTAAAATATTCAATGGTTTTTGTAAAAAAGGCAATGGCAAACGGATTATTGAAGCAAATTCAATCTGAACTTTAACGGTTCTGTTGATTACGGAATAATCCGGCTATTGTTTTGACTTTTCGGAAACAAACAGATTTTGTATAAAACAGAAGATCAGGAACGGGAGAAAGCTCTCCCGTTTTTTTTGTTTTCTGATATTCGTTTGGGTTAATATTTGGAGTCGAAAGTTCAATTCAAATTTGATGAAAACAGATTCTGTAACAAACAATATAATAACGGTTGACTGATTAATCATTTTGCAATTGAATCAAACGTCGTTATCGAACTTGCGAAGTCATCAATTCTATTTTCGATCGGCTTGAGAAATGGAATGGTCAAGCGCTCTTTTAAGACAATCTTCTTTTCGAATAACCGTTCTTTTAATGAAATTCTCAATGCGAATCTTTTAAACTCTGAAATATTACGAAAAAATTTATAAATTGCTCTTTTCAAAAATGCAAAAAATTGTTATTTCTTCCTCTAATGGATAATCTGTTTTAGATTAAAGCTGATTTCTTTCAATAAAAAACCCGTTCAAAGTTTGAAACATCATTTAAAAAAGTTGTCCTGAGACTTCTTAAAGAAATGAGTAACGTTGAGTTTTAAAACTGTTCGAAAGAAAAGTTTGCCCAAAGGCTCTATTTGAACGGAAATTGTTTCGCAATCAATTTTTTATATTTTGAATTTAATTTTTGGATATTATTTCTATATCGTTTGACTTGAAACCGAATTAATCGGAAGAATACGGAAAAGAGAAATGAAAAAGTCTGTTGTTCAATACGTCGCAGGAAGTTTGGGAATGTTTCTTGTGATCGTCGGCGTGATTTGGACTTGTCAGAAACTGTCCTCTCCGCCGCAGCTCAATGCCGCCTCAAATTCAGGAAAGTCTGGAACGCCAAAAGCAATTGCCCAAACAAGCAAGACATCCCTTTCCTTAAATACAGGCAAAACGGGCTCTCTTGCGCCTGAATTGTTAAATAAGGCTTCAAATGATAATAAAAATCCGTCTTTTCCGACGCAAAATGAGGTTTTGATTTCCGAACCCGTTGCAAATCAAGCTTTTCCTGTTTCGTTGGAAACCGATTATACGGAAACGAATAATACGGAAACGGATTATATTGAAGAGCCTTCAGATTCAATTCATTCTGTCTCGTTGGAACCTGATTTAAGTTCTCCGCTTATATCGAGCCCGGCTGAAGATTTCGATTCGTCTCTTGATACAAATTATTCTGCTCCCAATCCATTATCAATGGACAATACAAATTATGTTTCGGATTCTGTCGTTGTTCAACCTTTAGAGAATCAAGCGCCTTATTCCCAGAATCCGACTTTTGATCCAAATGCCGGTCCAATCCCTTCGAATAATCCCTTAGACAACTCAGTTCAACCAGCAAATCAAACAGAAAAATCAAATCGATTATTAAATCAGAATCAATTGTTAAATCCAAATAATCAGTTAACTCAAAATAGTTTGATAAATCAAAATAATCCATTGATTCAACAGGATCAAACTCTCAATGAACGAAATCGAGAGTTGTTGAACAATTCGACGAATGAAAACAATTACTCAAAACTTGCGGCAAATCTGCCCTCCAATACTTATATTGACGGTCAAGAATTCGGAGGACAGAATAATAGAGAAGATTTAACCAATTTTAGCGAAATGCAACAATTTGGGATAGGACGTCCCGGTTCCGATCAAATCAGCGGCCCTCAACAGGCTCAAGTAATGATCGAAAAAGTTCTGCCGGAAGAAGTTCAAATTGGTCAAGAAACGGAGTTTAAAATCGTTCTGAAAAATATAGGCCAATCGCCAGCGAAAAATATTGAGCTGAAAGACTTGGTTCCAGCGGGAACGATTTTGGTTGCAACAACTCCGCAAGCAATGTCAACGGGTCAAGGAGAATTGCTTTGGAACGGTTTTGATTTAGAAAGCGGAGAAAGTCGCGAATTTTCCTATATCGTTTTGCCGCAAGAAGAGGGAGAAATAGGAAGCGTTGCAACAGTTGGTTTTCAAACAGAAATTTCCGGCAAAACTCGCTGTACGCGACCAATGCTTCAAATAAAAGTTGACGCTCCCCAAGAAGTTTTGATTGGCGAAAATGTAACATTCGATATAACGATATCGAATCCAGGAACAGGAACCGCGACAGGCGTTGTTTTGCTCGAAAATGTTCCGGAAGGTCTTAATCATCCAAGCGGGAACGTTCTTGACAATCGAATAGAAACATTAAAACCGCAAGAGACCAAAAAAGTTTCATTAACCTTGCAGAGCGTTTCGCCAGGAATCATTGAAAATCATATGAAAGTCAGCGCTGATAATGGGCTTTCCGAAGAAGTTATAACTCAGATTCAAGTTAATGCTCCAGAATTATCTCTTGCGATCAATGGTTCAAAATATCGTTATTTGGAACGAAACGCTGTTTATAATTTGACCGTTCAAAATCCGGGAACTGCGGTTGCCAAAGATATCAAATTGATCGTTGAACTTCCTCAAGAAATGGAATTTGTCAGCACAAATAACCTTGGCGCTTATGATTCAGAAAAACATTGCGTTCATTGGGAGCTTGCTGAACTTCCAAATAATATAGCGGCGGGAGAAATCGAATTGGTTCTTCTTCCCAAAAGAAGCGGAACAAGCAATCTTATTTTTAAAGGAAAGGGAGAACATGAATTGGCGGCAGAAGTAAGCCAGGAAATTGTCATTGACGGACTTTCTGCTGTCTCATATGAAGTCAAAGCTCTGACGGATCCCGTTGAAGTTGGACGAGACGCTGTTTATGAAATTCGTATTGCCAATCGGGGAACGAAAGAATCGAAAAATGTTTCGCTTCAAATTTTTCTGCCCGAACAAATGAAAATTCTTGCCTCCGACGGACCAACTCGTTGCAATGAAAAAGTTGGCGGCGTTTTTTTCGACAGCATTCCCAAATTGGATGCAAAATCAGAAGTTGTTTATAAAATTAAAGCGGTCTGTTCCGTTCCGGGCGATCATCGAATTAAAGTTCAGGTCAGTTCCGATGATCTGGAACCGCTTATTAAAGAAGAATCGATACGAATTTTCGATTAACTGCTTATTGATCGCTTGAGATTTGACCTTTTGGGGACAGGCCTGTTTGAATCCAAACCGATTGAAAATTTCAAATTGCCGGATTCAGAACTTTGGCAACAACGGGCGGATTGCGAACGGGAAAAACGGTTGCCAAATCGGAGGCTTTAGAATCGGAACAAGGTCAAAACCAAGCTGTTGTTCTGCAGCGAATAAAAAGCAGAGAATTCCTCAACAATCAATTATTTCCGTGACATTATTTAAAGATCATTTTTAAATCGTTCCTTTTTGACGCAAAGTTGTTAAAATGAAAAGAATCCTGACAAAATTTCGACAGAAGGTTTTGGCGAGTCCTTTGCGAATAACGCTTCTTGCCTTGATGGCGCTTGGTTTGAGTTGGGAATCTCAATGGTCAAAAGGAATGGAATGTTTCGGCCAGGGCTCTTGTTTTGGTTCCCTGATTGATTTTCAAACCGATCATATTTCAACAGATTCTCATCCGCTTTATCGACAAAAATGTTTTTCTCAACAAAATCATTGGATGAATAACGATTCGTTTATCGAAAATTATGAAACCGATTCTCAATTTTATTTGACTCGGCGCCCTGTTTCTAAAAATTACTTTTCGACAACGAGCCCAATTGTTCGCGCTCAATCAGCAACTTCTTATTGGCGACCGGTCAGCGATTATAACAGTTCAGCAGAAGCGGCGGCCAATGCTCCCATTTTAGTTGCGCAAGAAACAAGCGGTTCCCTGGCGGCAGCCAATGCTCCCATTCTTCCAGAAACGAATGTTTCTCCAGCCGCTTCCAATTTTTCAGGAACGCCAGTTGGAACGGCGCCTATTTTAGGAAATGAAACCATTTCTCTTTCTCCGTCAAACAATGGAACGCAAACGGGATTTTCGGGATCGGTTGATAAAGTTATGCGTTTTTTGAATAAGTTATCCTTGAATTATACATTTATTCCGAAAAGCGGATCAGAAGGATTGGGAATCAATAATTTCAACTTTCATTCCCGATTTGCTGTTCCTTGTGACTTTCTTTCTTCCGTTGCTTATCAGTCAGAATCGAATTATTTTTATATAACGCCGGGATTTGCTCTCGATTTATGGTCGGGAATGAAGGATTCAAAAGTTCCTTATGAAATGCCGTCGAGTACTTTTGACGCCAGTTTGGCTTTTGGCGTTATGCCGCAATTAACGCAGGATTTCGGAATCGAAGCCTGGATCAGCGTCGGATTGGCTTCTTCTTTTGAAAAAGTCAAAACCAAAAGCATTTATGTTCGCGGAAGAGCAATGGGCAATTTGGTTATAACGGACAATTTAACCGCGACAGGGGGAGTCATTTATTATTGTCGTAATCGATACAAAATTCTGCCCTCTGGCGGCGTCGTTTGGAAACCGAATCGAAATAATGAATGGCGGCTTGTTTTTCCTGATCCAAGATTGGCTCATTATTTAAAAAAGATTAATGAAACGGATTGGTGGGTCTATCTGCAAGGAAATATTGGCGGAGGTCGTTGGTTGATTTCTGATAAAGGACAGACTTTCAATACGGATTATAACGATTATCGACTTGGGATCGGAATGATGTTTGATTCTCCGAATTGTCTGAGCGGAAGCGTTGAGATTGGCGGAGCTTTTGGGAGAGAACTTTATGCGTTTGGAAACGCTTGGTATAAGCCCAAAACAGCATTATATATCAAAGGCGGAATTGCTTATTAATGTTTGGCAATCGCAAAATCATTGGATTTATCATCAAGCGGATCAATTGTTCCGTTTTTGGTTTTTGTTTTGAATTTCCGTCTGTCGTTGCAGGATTTGAGAACCTCTGATCAGGAATCTTCAAAGTTTTGAGTATAAAAGGCATATTTTTTTGTGATTTCAGTTCGCTGTTTGATTTCAACTTTCTTGCTGACCGGTTTGGCTATGATCGTTTCTTCGATTGTTGCGGACGATCAAGATTTGTTTGCGCAGGAACGGAAATCTTTTTTGTATTTTGGCCAATCGAGTTATACTCCGCCCAGGAATTATGGTTTTTGGGGCTATTCGCGTTCCGAACAGTCAGATTCAGTTGTTCCGGCAGCGATTATTGAAGAATCAAATGCTTCAACTCAATCGGGCGATTCTGATTTTATTCCTCAAACTTCGCCAAGCCGAGCAGATTCTTCAAAAGAGAGATCGGCGACTTCTTATAAAACGAGTTCAAATTATAAAACGAGTTCAAAAAAATCGTTTTCTCTTCCCGATTCTCCTTTCAATGAGAAATCGAATAAAATCAACAATGTAACAAAAGATCAAACGCTTTTTTCAAAAAGGACGACTGCCAGAAATTCAAATGAAAGGAATTCGTTTGAAAAGGAAACGTTGCCAAATGCAACGGTTTCGATTGACGGAAATGTTCAATTTAAAGAAAACGTTTTGTCTGACGATATGAGTTTTCCTTTCGAGCCGAATGAAGACGATTTGCTGATCCAGTCGGAACAGAATGTCGTTCTGCCTCCAACGGGATTAAAAACCGATGAAGAATTGTTTACTCTTTTGAACCAACAACAGGAATCGACAATTGCCGTTGAACCAAACAGTCTTTCCGATTTTATGTTGACTTCTGTAAGAGCGCCGCGAAACTCCTTTTTTCAAAGATTGGATTTTGATCTTTCCTATATTCCCAATACGAAAGTCGAGCGAAGCGGTTTGACGGATCTGAACTTGTCGGCAACCTTTGCCGTTCCCAGTCCAACGGTTGAAAGTCCGCTTTTGTTTAAACCCATTTTTTCCTGGACGCAGATTGATCTCCCCAAATCTGTTGAAAAGAATTTAGGACAACAACTTCATCTTTATTCGCCTGGATTGGAAACGCAATATCTGTTGCCCATAACGGAATCCATTTTATTGAATCTTGACGCAAAAATCCAGTGGAGCAGCGATTTGAAAGCTAATGATTCGCGAATGCTTCGAATAACGGGTTACGGAGCTGGGATTTGGAAAATGGGATCTCAATCCCGCCTTATTTTAGGAGCGCTCTATACAGATGTCGGCAACATTAAAATTCTGCCTGTTGCCGGAATAATATGGATGCCGTCAGAAGATTTTTATATAAACGCATATTTTCCGAATCCGAAAATAGCAAAACGGCTTGATGGTTTTCAATGTTTGAATTATTTTTCTGAAAAAACCGCGACAGATTACTGGCTCTATTTTGCGGGCGAATTTGAAGGAAATCAATGGGTTTTTCAAACAAAAGAAAAAACAATAAATCGAAACGGTTCTTATGGCTCAACCGCTTCGTTAGAATATTATGATGCCCGATGTTATGCCGGACTTGAAAGGCGAACAGCGGATCAAATTGATTGGGCTTTGGAAGGCGGACTTGTTTTTATTCGCCATTTGGATATTTCCAGTCGCGATTGTGACCCGGGTTATTCTTATGAATTTGAGCCCAAAACAACGGGGTTCGCGCGATTGAAAATTATGTATTAGACCGATCAAAACAAATCAACGTTTTGGCCGGAGCGGCTTGCGATGCCGCTTTTAATTTCGATCAAAACAAATCAACGTTTTGGACCGCTGATTTGTTGAGGCGTATCGTCGATTTCCCCTTCGAGGGCCAATGTAATATCCTTTTTGCCTTCCGGAGGAATAACAATTTCCAAACCGGACATTCCGATCTCTTCATATTGACGCGGAAGCATATGAGTAACCGTTTGCTCGGGAGTCTCCGCTTTTTCCCGTTCTCCGCTCTTATCATTCATTCTGGCCCAATCATCTTCGCGACTTAATCCGCCCTCAATAATATTTTTTGAGACAGTAATGAAATATTCGCCCGGATAAACGCCGTCTCCTGGATCAAGAGTCATCATTTTGAATTTGCCTTGCGCATCGGTTATTCCGGTCGCTCCGGCAGCTTCTCCTGTTGCTGTTTTTGGTCCAAAAGTAACAAGAGCTCCTTCGACCGGCGTTCCATTATGAGTAACGACGCCTTCAGCAGGGACCAACCCTTTCAATTTAGATTTTTGACAGCCGACGAACAACCCGCTCGTTAAAACGAGAAGAACCATTAATGTTAAATATATTTTTTTCATATTTCTCTTTCGAAAAGGAATGATTGTAAAAAAAATCCCGCCCAATATTCTTCAATATTATGACGGGGAAAAGAAAGATTTCTGTATTCAAAAGGTTCTATTCTGCGATCCAAAAACATTAAATCCCTTTGGGGCAGCTCATCTCGAAAAGAAATCTTTCCCTTAAAAAGAATAAGCCCCCGTTGGATTGCCTGCTTTTAAAAAGTCGACGAACCTGCTGTTTCCAATGAAAGAACAAATCGCAGTTTATCAAATCAAGGCGTTAAAAATCAAACAAGAAACAAATTAGAATACAGAAAAACAAAGACGACAAATCAGGCCGTTATTTATAAGCTGACAATTCATAAGTCGATCAATTATTAGCCGATCAATGATTCGTCAACGAATTATAAACTGACACTTTCGCCGCCGTTCATGCTTCCAAAAGCTCCCCAAACGCCAAACGGGGACGCGCCTGTGCTATGACCGGCATATTTATACCATTCGCCCAAACCATTGGTTCCTGCTGTATGCGTATTGATAGTATCGCTGATAAAACGAACAGAACCGTCGCAAAGGCCAGCATTGACGCCGCCTGAATGATTGCTGGTTGGAGGCATATAACTTGCTTCGGTAAAACCGCTGCCCCCTGTGCAGCTGGGAGCATTAGGCGGAAGAATGGTTTGGCACATCGCATTGTTTAATGTATAATACCAAGCGTTCGCGCCGGAACCGCCAGTTGTTGAAACGCCTGTGGCATAAGTATCGTTCGGACCTTTTTTCGCAAGACAGGCATTCGGAAGAATCGACCAGGCGCTGGAATTTAGCGCAATTCCGCCCTTGATTCGATTATATTCCATTCCTCCGTATGTCGGACTGGAACAACGTTCGCTCATCGCCATTGTATTACTGGTTCCGTCTGTAATCGATTCGAAACCATATTTTCCGCCAGCGCCCCATTGGGTATTGGCCCAAGGATCGTTAGCGCCTCGGGGTTGCATACCGAACGGCGAGCGGTCGTTCCCATGGCGACCGTAACTTTGAAGAACAAAATCGGCATCGCTGAAGCAATAATTGGACGCCGTTGGGAGACTTGAGCTGACTTTTGTGTTGCCGTCAGACGGGCAAGCCAGACCGGACATAAAATCTTTCCAGCAGGCAACATCGTTATAAGGGCTTTGAAATTCATTATTCGGGTCGTTTCCAACTCGAGAATACATTTCATCAAAACGAGCCTGTTGTTCGATAAAAGGAAGAATTCCGACAAAAGCGGTCAGATTGCCGTAACCGCCAAAACCGAAACCTGGAACTTTGTTATTGACGTCATGATAATTATGAATGGACAAACAGAGCTGTTTCAGATTGTTTGTGCATTGCATGCGTCGCGCTGCTTCTCGAGCCGCTTGAACAGCCGGCAAAAGCAGACCAATAAGAATACCGATAATAGCAATAACAACAAGAAGTTCAACAAGAGTAAACCCCTTCTTTCGGGAGCTTTTGCCCCCTCCCTCCATTTTAACATAATTCTGTTTCATTTTAATTTCCTTATAAAGGTTAAAAGATGATTTGATCAAAATACAGCGGATCAATAACTTACATGCCGCTTTTATAATATAATATTTTTAACTTTTTGTCAAGCAATCTCCGACAGTTCGCCCCGAATAGGGGATTGTAATCATTTTTATAAAACGATATACTCAATTAAACGTTGTTTATGCTCAAGTTTGTTGAAGATTCAAAAGCGTTCGTTTTTTATTGTTGACGTCTGATGATTTGCAATTTGCAGTCATTTTTGATAAGATCAGCAGAATGGAAATGGATTAGCTTAATTGGAAAGCAACGTCTCAAGATATTGGACGAATCGGTTTTTTATTTTCTGACAAAATTCAAACGATTTTTCTTTTGAGAGCAGAAACAAGGAAATCGTCGTTTCAACAAAGATCAATGATTCGTTCAATGATTTTTCTGAATTTTATGTATTGAACCAAACATTCATTAACTTTTTTCATTGATTGATTTTTATGAGAATATTACGATTTGACAGCGTTGGCGGAGCTTCTGGCGATATGATTCTTGGCGCTTTTATCGCATTGGGAGTCGATGTTCATGAACTTGAAATGCAACTCAAAAATTTGATTCCAGAGCCTTTTTCTCTTCAATGGCGAAGCAAATTTTCCTTTGGAATAAATGGATGTCAGTTGAATGTTGATATTCCGTTGCTTCATGACGATCATTATTCCGATCATTTTCATAACGCAGACTCTTTATCCGAAAAAAGCCGGAATGTCGAACCGCCTTCGCCATTGTTGCCGGATTTAAAAACAGAAAATTCGGGATTCTCAAATGATTTATCCCAAAATCATCAAGAGAAACATTCTCATTCTGAATCCGATGAACATCGTCATTCAGAAATCGGCGAACAACATTCGGTCAAACATCATTCGGTCAAACATCATGAACATCGAAGTTTTGCGGATATTCGTCAAATGATTGAGTCGAGTTCTTTGGATTCCGCGATAAAACAGAATGCGATTGAAATATTTCATGCGTTGGCCGTTGCCGAAGCGGAAGTTCATCAAACCGAGCCGGATAAGGTTCATTTTCATGAAGTTGGAGCGACCGATTCCATTATTGACATTGTTGGAGCGGCGATTGCTTATCATCAATTAAAATTGGACGGAATATCGATTTCGCCGCTTCCGATCGGATACGGAACAGTTCGTTGCGCTCACGGAATATATCCCCTTCCTGCTCCGGCAACGGCAACGTTGATCCGAAATTATCAGCTCCCTGTTTCAATGGATCATGAAGAATGCGAAATGTTAACGCCAACGGGAGCGGCTATTTTAGCCGTTTGGAAGAAACAATCGATTCCCAAAGGGGCTCTTTTATCAAAAATCGCTCATTCGTTTGGTCATTATGAGATGAAATCGCGTCCAAATCTTCTTCGAGCGTCTCTTTATGAAACAAACGATGAATTATCGAAAGAAACCTGCGAAAATTCGTTGCAATATTCGTTGTTGAAATCAACTTGCAAAATCGAGAAGAATGACGCTTTTAATAAAATGGATCAGTCTTGTCGAGATAAATTGCCTGAAGAGAATAAACAAACAGAGTTGGTTGAACAAACTGAGTTAATTAGGCAAGCTGAGTTTGTTAAACAAAAAGAGAATTCTGAGCAATTGTCTTTGTTTGAATGCAATATTGACGATGTCAGCGGAGAAATATTGGCTTCTGCGATGAATGTTCTCTTTGAGATCGGCGCCTTGGATGTTTGGTTTACTCCAATCGTTATGAAAAAATCGCGTCCCGCTTATCTTTTAAGCGTTCTGGCAACGCCAGAAAAACGAGACGCTGTTTTAACGGTTCTGTTTCAAGAATCAGGAACATTTGGCATTCGAGAACAACAAATATTGCGTCATTCATTGTGTCGACGCTGGGAAAATATCGAAACGAAGTTTGGAACGATACGGGTTAAAATCGGCTCTCGTTTCGGAAATGATTTGCAGTTTTCGCCGGAATATGAAGATTGTCTGGCCGCGTCCAAACGATCAAACGTTCCAGTCCTTTTGATTATGCAAACCGTTTTTGCTGAATTAAATCGTCCGCATTCCGTTAAAACCGATTGATCGAATTGGATTATTTAACGTTAGACTCAATATAATTTGTGTTCAAATATGATAATTTTATTTTAAGGAGAAGAAATGCCCGTTGTCAAAACAGCTTTTTTTAAGCCAATCTTTGCGATTGCCTTTATTTTTATGTTGTCATTTTCAATAACCCTTTGGGCTCAAGAAGAATCATCGACCGACAATCATCCTGTTACTTTTGACGAAAATGCAACTGCAGAATCGCTTGGTTTGGAACCATTCGAATACAAACCGTCTTTTTCGCCGGATTTTTTCCCGCTTTATCCCTGGGATCATCTTTATGATTGGGCGTCCAGATATCAAACAATGGAAGACGCGATTGCCGGAATTGCCGATTGCGGTTTTAATATGGCGGGATTTGTCGATCCGGAGCATGTCGCCCTTTGCGAGAAAAAGAAACTGGCTTGCATTGTTCGGATTAAATTGAATCCAGAAACATTGAAAACAATTTCCGAAGAGGAAATGGAACAAATTGTCGTTGAGGCAATCGAATCGACGAAAGATAATGAATATGTTCTCGGTTATTATCTAATGGATGAGCCGGGTTCCTATTATTTTGCCGGATTGGGAAAAGCGGTTGCGGCGATCAAAAAACATGCGCCGGGAAAACTTGCTTATATCAATCTGTTTCCAGGTTATGCCTCAACAATTGGAGCCGATGCCGTTTCGCAACTTGGAACTCATTCTTTTACGGAATATCTTGAACGCTTTGTTCAGGAAGTTAAGCCGCAGTTTATCAGTTATGACAATTATATGACGGAATATTCCGACGATATGCATAATAAAGAACGAGCGGCTCAATATTATAATGATTTGCTTGAAATTCGACGAATCGCCCTGAAATATGATTTGCCGTTTTGGAATATTACCGGCTGCACTCGAATTCAGGAAACGTCTGCGCCGCCGTCCGTTGCCCGATTGGCTTTTCAAGCTTATTCAACGCTTGGCGCCGGCGGAAAAGGTTTGGGCTGGTTTACTTATTATCCGCTCAGTTGGGTTTATGCTCCAATGAATGAAGAAGGGAAACGAACCATAATTTGGCAATATTTACGCGACATCAACGAACAGACCAAAACGCTTGGTTTGTTGATGAAAGATTATGTTTCGACCGGCGTCTATTTTACCGATCCGACTCCGACGCCCAATCTTCCAACGCTGCCAGGAACAATTGTTCAATCCGTTGAACAAACCGCTTCAATGCGAAATGCCATTCCGGAAATTCCTCCGATTATGGTCGGCGAATTTCAAACGAATGACAAAGAAACGTCTGCTGTTATGCTGGTCAATTGCGATTTGGATCATCCCGCAAAAGTTAAATTGAATCTGGTTGCGGATTATCAATCAATTCAGATCGTTTCGCCGATTGACGGAACCCTTTTTGATTATGATCGGGATTACGGTTATTGGTTGCTTCCGGGCCACGGAGCTCTTTTCTTGTTGAAATAACTTGTCGTTATACCGAAGCTGGTTTGCTTCATTCCGGCTTCAGTCAATATTTTTTTCCAAAAAAACAAAGGACAGAATATTATGTCAGAAAAAACAATTTTCAAAAAAATTATCGACAAGGAAATTCCGGCTAAAATTGTTTACGAAGATGATTTGTGCCTTGCTTTTCATGATGTCAATCCGCAAGCGCCGGTTCATGTTTTGCTCATTCCTAAAAAAGAAATTTCGTCAACCAGCGATATTGCCCCGGTCGATGAACCTCTTATCGGACATTTATTTGGCGTTATTCGATCTTTGGCCGAGCAATTGGGGATTGCCGCAGACGGCTATCGAGTTGTTTCAAATTGCGGTCTTAATGCCTGTCAAACGGTTCCGCATTTGCATTTTCATATTTTGGGAGGTCGCGGCTTTGGTTGGCCGCCCGGTTAATCTTTTTTCTTTTTGATATCTGACGAGAACTTTTTGAGAGCAGATTATTAATGGAAGTTCTAAAAACTCGCAGAGAGCGCGGACATCTCGTCCGCAGGAACTGGTTTTCGTGACGTTTTCCGAATGGAGTTTATTGCAAAACCAGGTTTTTAGAACTTCCTTTAAGTTTGAATATAAGACTTGAAATTAATGACAGAGACGGAACCGTTCCAATGACGCAACTATTTGAATAACGGATTGTTTTTCCGATACTCATTTGCGACCTTTTCGATCATTTGCCGATCCTGATCAATTTGTTGTAACAAAGCTTCTTTGGATTCAAAGCGAATGACATCGCGAATGCGGCTTATAAAATCGATGTCTAAAAATTTCCCATAAAGATCGCCTTGAAACTGAAAAAGATTTGCCTCAAATTTAATCGTTTGAACGCCAAACGTTGGATTGCCGCCAAGATTGACCGCTGTTATGAAGGATTCATTCTCAAAATGAGTTATGGCGGCATAAATTCCCGGTTTCGGAAGAATCGTTTGGATGCCGCTCAAGTTTGCCGTTGGATAACCGAGTCGACGTCCGCGATGTTCGCCATGAACGACATGCCCTCGAATTTGATAAGGGCGTCCTAACATTCCCCGCGCCGCTTCAATTTGTCCTTCATGAATCAAAGAACGAATTCGACTGCTTGAAATGTCCCGACCCAGCGCTTGAAACGGCGAAATAATTTCAAGATCAATTTTGGTTTTTGAACATAATTGCTGAAGAATGTTTGCATTGCCGTCTCGATTTTTACCGAAATTAAAGTCCTTTCCTTCAACCAAACCTTTGGAACCAAAAATTTCAAGGACAATTTTTTCAAAAAAATCTTGAGCCGAAAGGTTGAGAAGTTTGGAATTTGTCGGATAAATAAAAAGAGCGTCCGGTTCAAAGCGCGAGATTAACTCAATTTTTTGCTTTTTTGTACAAAGAAGCGGCGGCGCTAAATGAGGACGAATCATTTCAACAGGAAGCGGGTCAAATGTAAAAACAATCGAAGGCGAATGATTTTCATGCGCCAGAGCAGTCAAACGCTGTAAAATTCGAGCGTGTCCGCGATGAACGCCGTCAAATTTTCCAATCGTCATATAATTTCCGCGTAATTCGTTTGGAAGCGTTTCCAAATGTTCGATGATTTTCACTTTTTGTTCCGATTTTACATTTTTGAGTCTGAAGAGAATGATTTTGTTGAGAGCTTGGGGTTAAAATGAATGACCCGTTAATTCTATAAAGAACAAATTGATCTTGATGTCGAATCAGGTATGAGCGATAGGTTTTGCCTCCGTTGTTCGTCCTTTGTTATCGGGGTTATAAAATCGACAATCAAGGATTTTCAATAGGTTTGAGCTAAAAAAGAGTCGTTGTCTCATTTTAAAGAAATAGACCCTTAACGAAATAGATCTCAGCGATCAATTTCAAATTATTTTAAAATTTTCCAAAATGCTGTCAATGCGTTTGTAATCTTAAGAGAACCATTTGACAAAATCGTTTTGGAATGTTTTAAGATATTGTTAAACTTTCCTTATCAACAATTGCGACGAACAGGAAGGGCTTTAAGAAGATTTGAATAAAATCGAAAGGAAATAACGCGTTGTTTTCTTTTCGGTTCCTTATATTGCGGGGATTTTCCAAATAAAATCATTCGATATAATTAAGAGGGTTAATAGTATTATTTGTTGAGAAAAATAGAACATTCTTTTTCATTACAGGAAACAATATGATTGCAAAAGATATGAAACGCGGCGATATTATTGTTAATAATGGAGCTCCGATTATTGTTGAAAATCTTCAAGTTCAAACGCCGTCAGCGCGAGGGGCAGCAACGCTTTATAAATTTCGCTGCAGAAATCTTATTACAAAAGAAAAGGTTGATTTGAAATTAAAGGGAACAGACAATCTTCAGGACGCCGATTTCAAAAAACGAGAAGTTTCATTTAGTTATGCGGATGCGACCGACGTTTATTTTTTGGATAATCAGAATTACGAAACCTATAATATTGCCAAAGAAGACGTCGAAGAGGAAATGAAATATATCAAGGAAGGTTTGGAAGGAATTCGCGCGTTAATTTATGAGGAACGTTGCGTAGCGATTGAGTTGCCAACAACGGTTGAAATGCTTGTTACGCATTGCGATCCGGCGGTTCGCGGCAATTCTGCAACTTCCCGTAATAAACCGGCAACAGTTGAAACAGGGTTGATTGTTATGGTTCCAGAATATTTGGAACAGGGCGAAACGATTAAGATTGATACGCGCTCAGGAGAATTTTTGGGTCGCGCAAACAAATAAAGCAATCCGGAAGCTCTAAAATCCGCTTGGAACGCGGAACGTCTTGTCCGTAAGAACTGGTTTTAACGATTTTGTCCGAAAATGCGTTTATTGAAAAATCTTGTTTTTTAGAACTTCCAGATCGTTGTTTTTGAAGAGTCTGCCATTGAATCAGAACGTTCATTTCAGATTTTTATTAATGCCTTCAGAGAGAACGTTTGCATTCTCCGATTCGTGACAGATTCTTGAAGTTTATTTTGCTTTTTTGCTGGCTTGGCTGCCAAAACATCGTTTGCCGTTAAACGGAAAAACGATTATGAATGATAACTTTCCGATAAGAATTTTGTTTCGTTTTGTCCGTTGTTGGGCTTTCGAATTAAACGATCAGCGATTTTCAACAGGCTTGAATATAAACAATTTGCTTCCATATGATTTTCTCAATGAGGTTAGTTTTTCGACAGAACGGAAATGAATAAAATGCCGATTCGTAATATTCAATTAATTTTAATCTCGATTCTTATTTGTGTCTGTTGCTTTTCGCGAACTTCTCTGAAGGAACAGATTTTTCGATATGTATTAAAAACCGTTGAAACGAAATCTCTCGAACCAATCAGCGAACAAGAACTTTTGGAAGGGGCAATGTTCGGTTTGACTTATAAAGTCAATGATCTTCCGTATACAACTTATTTGCCATTTGAGGAAAAAGTTCTGTATGAGCATGAAATACAGGGTCAATTTGCGGGAATAGGCATTTCATTGCTTCAAAAATCGCCGATAACAGGCGAGTTCTTTTTTATGCCGATTCCGGATACGCCTGCTCAACAGGCTGGTTTAAAATTTGGAGACAGCATTGTTGCCGTTGACGATGAAGAGATTTCAGGTTTTTCCATATCAGAATTAATTGAAAAACTTCGAGGGAATGAAGGTTCAACCGTTAAGTTAAAGATTCGCCCCAAATCGAAAAGAATGGAGCAATTTAATGAAGATATTTCTGATTTAATTTTAGATAGACGTCGCGAAAATGAAGCCGAGTCGGAGTTTTGCGAATTAACATTAACGCGAAAATTGATTCAACATGAAATCGTAACCGGCGATTTTCGTAACAGCGACGGTTCCTGGAATTTTGTTCTGGAAACAGAACCTTCGATTGGTTATATTTGTATTAATCAATTTACAGAAACAACAGCTTATGAGTTTATTAATGCGTTGAAAACTCTTAATGCCAATCCAGAAGTTCAATCGTTGATTCTTGATTTGCGCGGCAATCCCGGGGGATTTCTTCCGGCAGCAGTTGAAATCTGCGATCAATTTTTGGAAGCTGGCTCGGATATTGTAACAACGAAATATCGAAATGGAGCGGTCAAAAATCGTTTTGTTGCGACCGACATTAAAAAATATAAATATCCATTAGTTGTTCTTATTGATAATAATAGCGCCAGCTCATCTGAAATTGTCTCTGCGGCGCTTCAGGATTATGATCAAGCAATCATTGTTGGGACGCGTTCTTATGGAAAAGGAACGGTTCAAGAATTGATTCCGCTTCCTTGTCGAATGGGGTTGTTGCATTTAACCGTTGCAAAATTTTGGCGTCCTTCTGGAATTCCCATTCATCGATCAAAAGATGCTCTCGAAGAAGATTCCTGGGGAGTTCATCCAAATGAGGGATATGAAATTGTTCTTTCGCCTCTTCAAACAATTTTTATGCATTGGATGCGTCAATTGCGAACCTTTCAAAAGATTGATCATTTGGAAACCGACCAAAATATTGCTCTCAATTTAATCAATCTTTTGAATCAGGAAGAGTCGACCAAAGAGACGGCAATATTTAACCCCCAAGGAAATAATCCTTATTTTGATCCGCAGTTGGAAAAGGGAATTGAATTGCTCAAAAAAGGCTCATTGCCAAAATAATCTGATTTGGGATTTCATTCGCTTGAATATAAGTTGCGTCATTTTTTCGACGAAATTTATTGTTCATTTTAATATTTCGCGGTTTTCAAAATGAAGATTGCGTCTCAAGGTTGTTCATATAAATCATTTATAATATTTGCAACGTTTTGTTATTATTGTAAAATTGTTGAAAGCAAATAGAATCAGAAATTGATTAAATATTGTTCTATTAACTTTTATTGGAATTAAGGGATAATTATGGCAAAAAAAGCAGCAGTCAACGACGCGAAAGAAGAAAAATCCAAAAAAAAGGAATCGATTATTGAGACTATTTATAATCAAAATCCAGAGCTAAAAAATGCGGTTACTCAAATTGAAAAGCAATTTGGAGAAGGCGCTATTATGCCTCTCGGATTGGATCGATCGCCAAGTCTTTCAGGAATTTCAACCGGTTCTATTTCGTTGGATATTGCGCTGGGCGGACACGGAATTCCGCGAGGAAGAATTATCGAGATATTTGGTCCAGAATCAAGCGGAAAAACAACATTAACGCTTCATGTCGTTTCGCAAGCGCAAAAAGAAGGCGGAATTGCCGCTTTTATCGATGCCGAACATGCTCTTGATCCCAGTTGGGCCAAACGGTTGGGCGTCAATCTTGAATCGTTGCTTGTCAGTCAACCCAGCAGCGGCGAAGAAGCAATGAGAATTACTGAAATGCTCGTTAAAACAAATGCAGTTGATATTATTGTCGTTGACTCTGTTGCTGCTTTGGTTCCAGAAAAAGAGCTTCAAGGAGAGATCGGAGATTCGCATATTGGACTTCAAGCGCGTTTAATGAGCCAATCGTTGCGCAAACTGACCGGCGCTATTGCGAAAAGTAAAACGGCCGTTATTTTCATCAATCAGATTCGAGAAAAAGTTGGCGTTATGTTTGGGTCGCCTGAAACAACGCCGGGAGGACGCGCTCTTAAATTTTATTGTTCTTGCCGAATTGACGTTCGTCGTATCGGACAGATTAAAGAAGGCGAAAATGTTATTGGACAACGCGTTAAGGCAAAAGTTGTTAAAAATAAAGTTGCGCCGCCGTTTCGTGTTGCTGAATTTGATATGATGCATGCGAACGGCATCAGTTTGGAAGGGGACATTCTGGATTTGGCGAT
Source organism: Planctomycetia bacterium (assembly GCA_030527205.1). Classification (GTDB taxonomy): domain Bacteria; phylum Planctomycetota; class Planctomycetia; order Pirellulales; family Thermoguttaceae; genus JAUNBG01. The sequence continues at coordinate 17,070 of JAUNBG010000002.1, read as the reverse complement.
TGCGAAAAAAATTATTGTTAAATCTGGCGCCTGGTTTCGATATGGCGATCAGCAATTGGGGCAGGGAAGAGAAAAAGTTCGTCAAATGCTTGTCGAAGAACCCGAGTTTCTTGAAGAAATCAAAACACAAATTCTCGATTCCATTAGTCCCGATGATATAAATGAAATGTTGAATGACAGCGTTACAGAAAACAATGATGATTTTTAAAGTCAGGTTTTGTTTGATTAACGAAAAAGTTTAGCTTTGTTGTTTTGGTTTTTCAAAATGAAGATCGGTTGAAACAGTTTCAAAACGAAGCTGATTTTGGCAACAAATTTCGCCCTTTCCAGATTCGTCCGTCATTTCCGGGCTTTCTGATTCGAATACAATAGACTTTCAACAGATTTGAGTGTCAGAATGCAAAATTTTGTTTTTCAGAATCCAACGAAAATTATTTTTGGTCGGGATACGATTTCACAAATCGGTCAGGAATCCAGAAAATATGGGGCGTCCGCTCTTCTTGTTTATGGTCAAAATTCAGTTAAAAAGAATGGAATCCTTCAAACCGTTTGCGAAACGCTTCGAGAAAATGGCGTTTCTTTTGTTGAACATTCCGGAGTCAAACCGAATCCGGTTCTTTCTCATGCGGAAGAAGGAATCAGAAAAGCCAAAGATAATAAAGTTGAAATGATTATTGCCATTGGCGGCGGCAGCGTCATTGATGAAGCGAAAGCGATTGCCGCCGGTTCAAAAGTCGATTATTCTGTTTGGGATTTTTATTGTCGAAAGAAAACAGTTCAACAAGCTCTTCCTGTTCTGACTGTTTTAACTCTTGCGGCGACTGGAACGGAAATGAATGGTCGAACCGTTTTAACGAACGAAGAAACGCAGGAAAAATTTGTTATTGGAGCAGATCCATTTTATCCCAAAATATCGATTTTGGATCCAACAACGACGTTTACGGTTTCCCGAGAGCAAACTGCTTACGGAGCCATCGACGCGGCTTCGCATTTAATGGAAGTCTATTTTACTCATTCCGATGACTGGTTTACTCCGATTCAAGATCGTTATTCGGAAGGAATAATCCGTTCGTTGATTGACGCCTCTTATTGTTGTTTAGAAAAAGCAGACGATTATAACGCTCGCGCAACGATTATGTGGGGCGCTTCCCTGGCCTGGAATGGCCTGGCTCCTTCTGGAGTTGGACGCTGGTTTACTCCGAATCATTTGATTGGAATGGGAATGAGCGCCTTGTTTGATTCCCCGCATGGAGCGACAATTTCTGTGTCGTTTTCTCATTGGCTTTCCTGGTTTATGAAACAATCGCCTGAAAATAAGGCAAGAGTTGAGCAATTCGGTCGGGAAGTTTTTCTGCTGAAAGAGTCTGAATTTCTCGCAGAAAGAACGATTGAGGCATTGAAAAATTGGTATTCAAAATTAGGAAGTCCGATTGCGCCAAACGAGTTGGGATTGGATTATGCCAAAATGAAATTGGTTGCAAAAAAAATAGAATCATTTGCTCATTTCTGGATGCTTCCTCATTATCATTCCGATTTTGTTCTTTCGTTATTTTATGAAAAAGAGTTTATCCGAAATCAATAGGGGGGCGAATCTCGACCGTTCTCGTCAATCCGCTTGATCGCTTGCGGGTTTGCAAACTCAAATTCCTGGTTTTTCTGCTGACTTGAGAAGCATATTGTTTTTTCTCGGAAATCAAATGCAAATATTAGTTTGTCAAACAATATTTTAAAAGAGACCTTTTTAACGAATAACCCAATCCAAATATTCCGTTTCTTTCTGACGCATTAAAGGGGCGTCTTCTTCTGAATGGTCATCGTAACCAAGCAAATGAAGAGTTCCGTGAATAATATAAAGCAGAAGTTCCATTTCTGGCGTTTGGTCGAATTCAGAAGCGCGGTTCAATGCTGTTTCAGCGCTGACAATAACATTTCCTTCGAGAAATTTCTTTTGAGAATCGGCATCCATTTCAAAACTAAGAACATCGGTTGCATAATCATGACCCAGAAACTCAACATTGAGTTTATGGATTGTTGGATCATCAACAATGGCAACTTCCAAACTTCCTTGAAGAATTTCAGCGTCTTGAAGCATTTTCAATAAAACGCTTTTTATTTTTGACTCGTCAATGGAAAGAAATTTTTGTTCGTTATAAATGGAAATTTGAAGCGGTTTGTTTTTCATCAGTTTATTTTCCAAAATGACCTTCCCCATAAGAAAAATGGGAAATTTCAAAGAATCATTATTTTCTATACTTTCGCCGATTTTTCTTTTCGCGATACCGAATAGAACATTATCTGTTGAAAGGATTTTTGCGCAGCGGCGCCGCGAACAGGATAAAAACTCCCAAAACCAGCGACAAAAACGATTCTTTTTCAAATGGAACAGCCGTTTTTAAAGGCAACTTAAATAAAGACGAAATCGGAAGTTCCGAAAAGAAAACGCCCTTGAGTTTTCGCTGCGCCGCGTCGCTGCGCGAAAATTTCCAATTTTATTACAAAAATCGGGAAAAATGCAGTTATTTTTAACAAAACGATTTTCAATAAGAAATATTAAGAGGGAGTTCTAAAAACCAGCCAGGAACGGAAGTCTCGTCCGCAGGAACGGATTTTTGCGACGTTTTTCGAATTAGGTTTGTTGTAAAAACAGGTTTTTAGAACTTCCTTAAGCTTTATATTCAATAAAACTTTTATTCCAATCAGTTAAAGTCCGGATCGTTGGGGACGCAATTCCGTAAGCAAACTGTTGGAAACGAAAAGGACAAAACGGTCGTTCAAACGGATTTCGATTATTCCTCAAAATTCATTTTGAACGGCGAAGGAATGATATGATTGGGCTCAACTTTCGAAAAGGGAACCGCCAATGCCAATTGAATCAGCCGTTGAATGACCATTGAAATTTGAGTTGTTTTCCAATAAAACAGTTGACTCGGAAATATTTTCCTGAGTTTTCTGGCTGAAAGACGATTCAAAAAAAGGGGGCGATTCTGATTCGTTTGTTTCGTAAGCATTAACGATTTTTTGAACTAAACTATGACGAACAATATCCGTTTCATTTAATGCGATATGGCCGATTCCGTCAATATTTTTGAGGCGAATCAGAGCGTCAACCAAACCGCTCTGTTTGCTTCTTGGAAGATCTGTCTGTGTCGCGTCGCCGCAAACAGCAATTCGCGAATTGTCGCCCATTCGAGTCAGAAACATTTTCATTTGGGAAACGGTTGTATTTTGCGCTTCATCAAGAATAATATAAGCGCTGTTTATGGTTCGACCTCGCATATAAGCAAGCGGAATAACTTCAATGCGGTCTTCGTTCATATAACGTTGAAGCATTTCGTGATCCATCATATCAGCGAGAGAGTCAAAAAGCGGGCGCAAATAAGGATTAATTTTTGCCTGAAGATCGCCAGGAAGAAATCCAAGATTTTCGCCTGCTTCAACAGCGGGACGAACCAAAACGATTTTCCGGATTCCTTCTGTTCGAAGCGCTTCAACAGCGCGAGCAACAGCCAAATAGGTTTTGCCTGTTCCTGCAGGACCAGTACAAAAAACAATTTCTTTTTGGCGAAGCATTTCAACATATTTAGCCTGACCGGCTGTTTTCGGACGAACTCGTTGACCGCTGTAAACATCCATTGGACGAATTTGGGATATTTCTTCGCCCGACTGAACTTCTGAAATCGTTCGCTGAATGTCATCGGCGGAAAGAACGGCTCCTTCCCGATCTGCTATTCGTTGAAGTTGTTCGAAAAGATAAGCGGCTTTTTTCGCCGTTTCCTTATCTTCTGAACGAATGACAATTTTATCCCGGTCAACCGTAACGCGAATTCCAAGCGATTTGCGGATTCTTCTTAAATGTTCATCGCTTGCGCCAAAAACGTTTCGGAGAACTCTGGCGTTTATGACTGAAATGATTGTTTCTTCCATATTTAATCCAAAAAAAACCTCGAACTGTTATGTTCGAGGTCTATTCTTATATAATCAACTGCTTTAATCCCGGCATTTCTGATCGGGGTTAACTAACAACAATTTTGAATTGATTTCAATAAATCAATTTCAATAATTCTGGGATTTCCGATTTTTTCGTTTATAAGAAAAAAGGATAAGTCAACAAATGACTTTGTTCCAAAATCAATAATAAACTGTGATTATAAAGCAGCTTTAGCCAAATCAACAACTTTGTCAAAGGCAACGGTATCGCGAACAGCCATTTCGGCCAGGGATTTTCGATCAAGGATAATATTGGCTTTTTTCAAACCGCTGATAAATTCGCTGTATCGCAAACCTCGCATACGAACAGCGGCATTAATACGAATAATCCATAAACGACGAAAATCTCGTTTGCGACGACGTCTATCCCGGGTTGCGAAGACATCGGCTCGAATTAATGTTTCTTTCATGGTTCGCAGAAGTTTTCCTCGACCGCCGCGAAAACCTTTTGCTCTTTTAAATAATCGTCTCTTTGATTTGCGACGCGCTGCGCCTCGACGTACTCTCATTGTATTAATTCCTGTTTTCTTTTGAACATTTTTGCAAAATAAGGTCCCGACTTCAAGTTGCAACGTTCTTATAAAAAAGATCAGCAACGAGTCAGCGTTTCAACCCATTTCGTGAACTCGAATCAACGACGGATTCGAAAATGTTTGACGATTATAAATCAATCGAGAAAACTTTGATAAAAGTTTCATCAATTTCGTTGGGCAATCGTCTCTGCCCTTTTTCGATTCTTTATCGCTATAATATATTAATGACTTTATTTGAGCTTGACAATTAAACCCTAATCTTTATTTTCGCTAAAAGGCAAATAGGGAAAATTTATCAAAAACTGTCATTGGAGCGATTAACGAGCGGAATGACCGAGCGCTTTAATCAGTTTTTTTTCTTCGCAAGTTGCAACTGTGTCAGTTCCTCGAAGATCTCGAACGCGTTTGCTGGTCAAACGCCAAGCTAAATGACTTGTTCCGCTATGACGATGCTTGACTTTACCATTTTTGGAGACGCTGAATCGTTTGGCAACTCCTTTATGGGTTTTCATTTTCGGCATTTTATCACCATTTTTAATTCGTAATAGATTGTTCAGTCGATCCATAAAAATGAAGAGAAAGACAATCCAGATTATAAATATACAGTCGATTTATTTTATGGCAAAATAAATAAATGTCAAGAAGGAGACATTAAAATTTAATCTGACCTTATATAAATCAGCTTTTCAATCTTGTCGGCAAAATGAAACCGTTTCGCGGTTCAAAAGAACGACAAAGTTACTCAAGTCCCCATTCTTTAATCAAAAGTTCGGCGCCAGGGGTCATTTTGCGAAGTTTGGCTGCCATAACTGCTTTAGCTGCCGCATCAATTGTTGGCAATTTTGCCTTCATTTTGCTGATTTGAGCTCGACGTTTGCGTCGGCAATTGATTTCTTTTTTTCGTTCGCTAAGCGACATTTCAATTCCTTTTTAATATCAAAATTTAAGGTTTAGAGGTTGTTTAAACCGAGACTAAAGGTTTAAAATAACCCAAAATAATGAATTATTCATTCTAATCAGTTTTCTTAATTCTGTCAAGACTGTTAACGTTTTTTTAACTTTTTACTTATTTAATGAAAAAATATACTTAAAAGATTCAAGCTTGATTTTGAGAAAAACCGATAAAACCCCAAGGAATCGATTTTGTGTTAAAGTTGATTATTTCTTGATACTTTAATGCATTAGCGAAATGAAATACAGAAATATGATAAAGCTAACGGACCGGAAGAATGGATCTTTTCAGAAGGACCGCAAAGCTTAACAGCATCTCCAGTTTATGGAAATGAAGGGGATTCAAAATGCGATCGAATAACTTGAAACGGACAACTTTCGGGGCGATTTTGTTCAGTCTGTTGATCGGAATTCTTGCCTGTACCGGTTGTCAATTGACTCAAAATGGGCAAACTCTTCCGAATCCAGACTATTTGAATAATAATATTCAATATCATCCGTCCGGAAATGAGTTCCAATATCAACAAGAGGTCAATTGGATGGAAAAAGAACGAGCCAATCGTCAGTTGGAATCGCATAATTTTGAAATGCAATGATTAATTCATTGGTTAAAACTTTTTCCGTTGCCTATTTCAATAAATAAGTCTTCATTTAGCTAGTCGATTTAATGATTTTATAAATGAAGGTTTATTTATTGATTTATGTTGATCGGTCGGAGTTGAAACTTTTGTATGGAACAACTTCTGGATTACAATTTGCCGCCCAAAGCGCAAGCATTAGTTAATATGATTCTTTTATGGATCGGATTTGCTATGGTTGTTGGGTTTGCCGCTCGAATTTTTGTCCCAGGAAAATTGGCACAGAATCCATATATTATTTTTCTGATCGGTTTGACCGGCGGTTGTTTGGGACCTTTGATTATTTCTCATTATTATCAGCTCACAACATTTAATCCAATTGGCCCGCTCGGTTTTCTTTCTGCCGTTTTGGCGTCAATTTGTTGTCTGATTATTTTTTATATTTTGATTTTCTTTTTCAAAATCGTCCCTCATAAAAGGATTGATGAAGATGATTCGGACGACACAGATTAAAATCGCGTTAAATATTTAGGTAACAATAAATGGTTTGCCTTATTCATTATCTATATTGAATATCGTTTTTGATGATTGTTCTTAATGTCCTTCGCTTAGCAGATTTTCGAATTCTTCTTCATTTAAGATTGTTATTCCCAACTCTTGAGCTTTGATTAATTTGCTTCCAGCGTCTTTGCCGACAACAACAAAATCAGTTTTTCGAGAAACTGACTTTGCCGTTTTTCCTCCTTGTTTAATAATAAGAGCTTCTATTTCATCGCGTTTAAAATTCCGAAGCGTTCCTGTAACGCAAATGGTTTTATTGGCAAATATTTTGAATTCCGATTGAATATCGTTTATTTCGTCGGGCAAAAGTTCCATACGAAGTCCGATAGATTGCAAATCGGCAACAATTTTTTGACCCGCAACGGAATGAAAGAAGTCGAAAATATTGGCAGCAAGAATTTCTCCGATATCAGGAACGGAAGAAATATCATCTTTCGACGCTTGGGAAAGAGCGTCAAAAGAATGAAAACGCTCAATGAGACGTCTTGACGTTCCTTCGCCAATGCCGCGAATTCCGAGAGCATTTAAAAGTCGAATCGGTCCGCGGTTTTTGCTTTCTTGAATTGCGGCAATCAACTTTTCGGCTAATTTTATGCCCATTCGTTCCAACCCAATCAAGTCCTTTACCTGAAGGCGATAAAGATCGGCAAATTCAGTAACCAACGGTTCTGAAATCAATTTTCCAACTTGCGGTTGAACCAGTTGTTCAACGAGAGCCGGTCCAAAACCGTCAATATTCATAGCGCTTTTTGAAGCAAAAAACTCAATTCGTTCGCGAATCATTGCAGAACAGGACGAATTTTGACAACGAACGAAAACGCCGCCTTCGTCATGAACAACATTCGAACCGCAAGCCGGACATTTCGTTGGAAAAAGAAATTTGGGAAGTTCTTTTTTCCGTAAATGTTTTTCGACTCGAACAATATGCGGAATTATTTTGCCCGCTTTTTCAACGATGACCTTATCGCCAACTCGAATATCTTTGCGTTCAATTTCGTCTTTGTTATGAAGACTGGCACGAGAAACAATCGTTCCAGCAATTTCAACAGGTTCCAGCTCGGCAACCGGCGTTAGAACCCCGGTTTTTCCAACCTGAACCTTAATTTCTTTAATGGTTGATTGAACCTCATATTTTTCAAATTTATACGCAATGATCCAACGGGGATGTTTCGAAGTTGAACCGAGGCGTTCCCGTTGCGAAAAATCGTTGACTTTTAAAACAATTCCGTCAATTTCAAAATCCAATTCATGCAAACGCCCGATCATTTCGTTGCAATAAACAATTGCTTCTTCAAATGTTTCGCATTTTTTCATAAAGGGAGTCGTTGAAAAACCTAAATAATGAAGTTGATTCATAAACTCCAAATGATTTTTGACAACAAATTTTGAAGAGTTTAACGTTGAAGAAGACGCAGAAAAATTTTCTCTTGATGAAACGTTTTCTGAATTGTTATTATGCGGCAAACGATTTTTGGTTGGGAGAACGGAATTCTCGATGTCCCGATTTTCATTTCCGATAATCCCGACGCTGTGAGCAAAAAAACGCAGATTTCGATGAGAACAGATGGCTGGATTATTCTGTTTTATGCTGCCTGAGGTTACATTTCTTGTATTCGCGAAAGGTTCCTCGCCGTTTTGAACCCGTTCAAGATTCAAACGAACAAGTTCTTCGTCCGGCATATAAATTTCGCCGCGAACTTCCAAATAATCTGGATAATTGCCCGATAATTTTAACGGAATGTTTCGAATTGTTCGAACGTTGGAAGTTATGTCTTCGCCAGATTCGCCGTCTCCTCGCGTCAGGGCTCGAGTCAATATTCCCTTTTGATATATTAATGACGCGGCAACGCCGTCAATTTTCAACTCGCAAATCCATTCAATTTTTTCATTCGGAAGCTGTTTTTGAACGCGATGAAAATAATCCAAAAGTTCAAATTCGCTATATGTATTTTCGATGGAAAGCATTTTTTCCAAATGTCGAATTTTCGCGCGATCTCCGCTCAATTTTTCTCCGACTCGTTGCGTTGGCGAATCTGGTTGAATGAGTTCCGGATGCTCTTTTTCCAACTGTTTCAACCGTTGTATCAAACGATCATATTCCAGATCGGAAATTTCTGATTCGTTTTCAACAAAATAACGCCGATCATAATATCGGATTTTTTCTGACAACTCAGTTATTTCTTGTAAGGGCGTCATTTTTGCTTTCCTAAAAAAAAGAATTTAGGTTATCTTTTTATTTCTTGCGGAGATCAAAGGGACTCCGCGAAAACATTTGCTGTTCTCGTTATTTCTGTTTCTGATTTAGAGTTATTAACGGAATTCAAATGCAAAGAGTTCGCCTTGCTCAATAAAATCCGCACGAAAATCTTCATCAAAATGTTTTTTAAATAATCGTTTTGATATTAATGTTCCGCAATGATTTTTTCTTCTTTGCGTTTTGTCGTTTCGACGGGATAATAAAAAGTTGACAAAATTATCGATTATTTATATAAATCGCCTGAATTAGTTCCGAAGAATCTTTGAATTTCTTTTTACTTCCTTCGACAACAGCGTCAATAAGTCGTCGAGCCTCGGATTCGGAATGACCGAGCGCGATGAGAGCTTCAAAAGTTTCCGAAACAATATCTAAGGGCTGTTCTATTGCTTCTGTCGTTTTAGAAACCATCAATGCGAATTTTGGAACTTTTCGTCGAAGTTTGGCAACAATTCTTTCGGCTGTCGCAGGTCCGATTCCAGGAAGCCCGGATAAAAATTTGACATTTTGTTCTTCAATAGCAACGGCAATCTCCCGAACAGGTCGAACCATTGCTCGCAACGCTTTCTTGGAACCAACGCCATCAACGCTGCAAAATAAGTCGAAAAATTCTCTTTCGACTTCTGTTTGAAATCCTAAAAGTCGAGGAACCATTCGTCCTTGCATTGGATTTCCGTCAAAATATTCAATGGTTTGCAAGCTTACTATTTTGCCTAACTCCCCCTGAATTTGGCGTCGAGTATATTCGGGAATAAGAACTTCATATTCAAAAGGAGCTGCTTCCAGTATAATTCGTTCCTCGAAGATTGAGACAAGTTTTCCTGTGATTTTTGTTATCATTGTTAAAAATCCGCATTCAGTAATGGCGTAAACTTTTATTCAAGGCAAAGAAAATCCCTGATTCCCGGATTCACAAATTCGATAACGACGGACGGATTTGGAAAAGGCAAAAGTTATTGCCCAAACGTCTTTGGGATTTTAGACTCAAGTTTTTCTTTAAGATTAAAACAGTTGATAATTCCGCATATAATTTCTGCGAATTGAGCAACAAATAATCAAACAAGGCATTGATATAATAAGAATAGATTCAGAGCTTGGAATGAAAAGATACGCAAATGAATAAAACAGACAAACTGTTATAATAAAATAACAAGGGCAAAAAATTCCCCGTTGCGAATTATGCAAGACGGGGAATAGAGTTAAGACTTCAAACGAACATGAACATTATTTCTTTTTCATATTTAACATCCAGTAAAGGCTTGGAGAAGCAATGAAAATTGTGCTTAACGTTCCAATAAAGACGCCGACACACATAGCGAACGCAAATGTATGAATTCCCGCTCCGCCGAAGAAATAAAGAACAACAGCGACAAAGAAAGTTGTCAACGTTGTTAAAATGGTTCGGCTCAATGTTTGATTAATGCTCAAATTAATCATGTCAGCTGTAATTTGAGGATTTTTTCCGCGAATTTCCCGAAGACGATCGAAAAGAATAATCGTATCGTTCAGCGAATAACCGATAATCGTCAAAAATGCGGCAACGGTTGGCAAACCAATTTTGAATTCGCTGATTTGTAAAAAGCCAAGGAATGGAGCGAGCCAATAACTTAAGGCAATTATTCCCAGGACGAATAAGACATTATGAACCAATGCGATAACAGCCGCCAATCCGAAAACAACTTTAGTAAATCGCATCCAAATATAAGCGATAATAAAAATCAAGCTTCCGAAAATGGCCCATAAACCTTGTATTCTGGCTTGACTTGCAACAGAACTTCCAATTGTATTGAAGGATTCAAAAATAGGAGTTCCATTAATTTCGTTTTCAACAGAAGCAACAATCTGCTTGATCAGATCAACGTTGTCCGTTGTAAAGGTCAGAGTCCAATTTTTATAGGGAGCGTCTTTATCTCCTTGATCATATTCCGGACCGGAAAGGGCAATTTCAAAAGTTTCGAGTCCCTTTTCGGCAATCAATTTATCCCGTTGGTCTTCAAAATATCCCAAAACAACGTCATGATTTTGGGCGGGCGAAACGGTCAAGTCCATTGAAATATTGGTTTCTTTTTTATCAGAATCAGAAGAAATTGGAACTTCTTCTGTTTTGTAATCGGTTTGGACATTCAAAGTTAAATATTGAAGAGAATTGCCAAATGCTTCTTTCATTTTTTCTTCAACAACTTTGCTGTATTCGTCCGCATTTTGATCAACAGGGCACGAAGTACTGATTGTGAAACAAGTATTGGGAGCAACCAAATTGCCGGATCGATCTTTGGACAGAGTCAGATTGCTGACAGCCAGATCGGGAAGATCCTTGAGTTTGGAACGAATTTCCGCAATATTTTGTTCTTGAGTAAAGACCGCTTGCGCTTCTATTCCTCCGACAAAATCGATGTCGAAAATGCCTTTTCCGCGAACAAAAACGGCAATCATTCCAAGAATGATAAAAATGGCAAATGTTGTAATAAAAGGTCGGGCGTTCCCCAGGAAATTGATTTTCGTTTTACCGAACGGTTTCAATCCGGGAATAATCGGATAAACGCAACTTTTGCCGATAAACTTCATTCGTTCTGCGGTTTCAAAGATAATTCGCGAAACAAAAGTTGCTGTAAATAAGCTGAAAGCAACGCCGAGGAACAGCGTAACAGCGAAACCTTTGATCTGATCCGTTCCAACGAGATAAAGAATCCAGGCAGTAATCATTGTTGTAACGTTTGAGTCTAAAATGGCAGAAAAAGCTCTTTGAAAACCGTTGCGAATAGCCATTTTTAACGTTGCTCCGCCGTTGAGTTCTTCCTTGATGCGTTCAAAAATAAGAATATTGGCGTCAACAGCCATACCGACGGTCAAAACCAGACCGGCAAGACCAGGAAGAGTAAAAGCGGCCCTCATTGCCAACATAAAAGTCATAATCAGCAAAAGGTTCATGATAACAGCAAGACTGGCAACACAACCAGCAAAACCGTAATAGGCGATCATGAAAGCCAGGACGAGAATGCCGCCCCAAAGAATGGCGTTTTTCCCCTTTTGAATTGTATCGGATCCCAAAGTTGGTCCTGTGACCATACTCGTAACCGGCTTTTCGGATAATTTTGCAGGAAGAACGCCAGCGTTCATGACATTAATCAAATCGCGAACATCGCGTTGGATTCGTTCCCGATCTTTTGCTCCGAGATTTTCGCCAAAAGAAATGCTTCCCGAGTCGCTGATTCGTTGTTTGATATTTGGCGCAGAATAAAGGAAATCGTTCATAACGATTCCTAATTGCCGTCCGCGAGAACGTCCTTCTCCGGCTTTATAACGGTCGGTCAATTGTCCAAACCGTTCCGCTCCGTCCGGTTTTAATGAAAAGAGAACAATAGGACGTCCCATTTCATCGACGCTTTCGCGAATGGTCGACATATGACCGCCTTGAACGTCATAAGCGGGTTCCAGCTCAAGAACCAGGACGTCAACCGTTGGAGCTGGCGCGTTTGGATCGTTGCTGTTGAATAATGATTCGCGCAAAATCAGATCGGGAGATTGAACGGAATCCATTTGAGTCGGATCGACAGGAACCCAGGTTCCGCCGATAATAATTCCGTCTTTTCCAATCGGTTCAGGAAGTTTGATGTCCCAGGCTGTCTTATATTCTTCGCTTTGAGCGCGATCGATCAGTTCTTTTTCTTCAGGGGCGCTTGTTGAGGCGAGAATTCGGAATTTTAATTGACCGGTCGAATTGATGATTCGTTCGAGCCGGGCGACTTCCGTATCGTCTGCTTCCGGAATCGTTATTTTGACCTCGGAGTTGTTGCCGAGTTCCTGAATAGCGATTTCGCGAACGCCAGTCGGGTTGATTCGACGAGCCAGAGCGGCCTTCAGTTCGCCCATTTGTGTATTGGAAATGGTTGCGCTTGCATTGGGGTCTTCTAAATTTCCCTCATTGGGAGAAACGGAATAGACCAAAATGGAACCGCCGCGAAGGTCGATACCGAGATTCATTCGATTTCCGGCTATTCCAAGAATAGTCGAGGAAAGACCGCCAAGGAAACAGAAAAGAGTGATCAGATAAGCGCGTTCGTAATCAGGGAGTCTCCAGCGTTTTGATAATATTCTCGCAAGAAGGAATGAAACGATGAGGACAAAAACAAAAACGGAAAAAATAAAAAGTCCGTTTCCATTTTGAACTTCTTCAACCGTAACCGGCGAATGAGTAATGGGGAGCGAACCGGAAGGTTCCGTCGGTTGGCCTTCTGCTGGTTGGTTGGCGTTTGCTGTTTCGTTATTTCCCCCGAGATTTTCCGTTGGCTGTTGCTCTGTTGTCGCCAGAGGAAGAGAAAGCGGCGAAGTTTCTGCTGTTTCGGCAGAGGTTTCTGTTGAAACATTATTTTCGACAGTTGATGCGACATTTTCCGTCGTTTCAGTTTGATCGGTCGAAACAGATTCTGCTGGCAAAGCAGGAATTTCAGTCGCTTCCGCAACTGCAGAGACGTCAACGGCGGACGTTTCTGGTTCCTGAGCAAAAACGGAAGAAAAAGCGACGATTGACAGCGTCGAAATCAATGCCGCATAAAAAAAGTTCAGACCGTTTAAACAAAGCGGTCGAAATAATTTTCCCTGAGTCATCTGAGTCATAAAATTTCTGTTAAAATTGGTTATGGTTTTTGGCAATCGTTGCAAAATAAGAATATTTATTGTTTTTACTTGTTTTTGGGTTGATTTTCAGTTTAATCTGTTTGCGACTTTGGAACAGGCAAGATTGTCGTTTCGTAATTTGCCCGTTATGGTCGGGCTTGAGTATAACAAGTTTAACCGGATTGTTTTAATAAAATATTATCAAACAATATTCGAATAGTTTAGATAAACAAGTCAAACTTGAAAGATCAGACTGTTATTTTTGTTTATCTTTATTGTCTTTCTCTTTTTCATCTTTAAAGACGAAATAAACAGCGCCGAGCGAAAACTTAATTTTGGTATTGTTGGAATCGTCGACTTTAATAATGACTTCGCCCCCGTCCTTATCAATGGAGTAAATCGTTCCGATCATTCCGCAGCTCATCATAACCTTGTCATTTTTTTTCAGACTGTTAATCAATTTTTGAGCTTGTTTTGTTTGACTTTGTTTTGGCAAAACGAACAGGAAATACATTGCGACCAAAACCATAAACATCATCAACATAAACTGGAAAACTTGACCGCCGGTCGAATTTGCCGCGGCGTCTTGAGCGAATAAAACAGACCAAAAAGAAAGGGGTAAATTCATTGACTTTTCCTGAAATATTGATTCAATACTAAATTTGTTTAAAGTTTATTTAATCGCTAACCTGTTAAAAATGCCTTCCTGTTGCGTTTGTAATTCGGGAATAACAGGCGGCTCATTCAAGCTTAGACGAAAGACTGTTGCTTATTTTGACGTCGGCATCTTCAACAGAGAAGTCTTTGCCGAACCGTCAGGCAACAATATCTGAAAATAATTATACACAATCTATATCTTAAACTTTATTGCAACAATCGACAAGCCCATCTGACAATAATATTATGACTTTCTTCAACTTTTTTTCAAAAAAGAATAAAATTGGATAATCTGGAAATACTGAATAAAATACAAAAAATTTTGCTAAAAAACGAATTGGAGACAAAACAGAATTTTGGAAACGAAACAGATTTCCTTAAACCGACTCGTTGAAATTTGTAAGCCAGACAATGCGGGGCGGTTTCGGCAAAAGTAAATTTGTTCTCGATAACGCTTTGTTACAAAAACGCCCATTATAAATCAATTGCTTGATATTTATAAAAATTTTCGGTTTTTCCTCTTGATTAAAAATAAAAGAGATTTATAATAAGAAACAGATTAGTTGAGTTCGAGAAAAAGTTTTTCTCGTCGATTAATAAGGACGCGAGCCGGATTGGTGGAATTGGCAGACACGATGGATTCAAAATCCATTGCCTTCGCGGGCGTCCCGGTTCAAGTCCGGGATCCGGTATTATCAGGACCCTTTCCTGAAGCAACAGAGCGCAAGGCAGATCATATTGGATGTCATTTTTTCGTATATTATCGATGAAGAATTGTTTTCTAATATAATATTGCCAGAAAAGATAATGGACCTTCGTTCGTGATATAATTAACGACGAAGGTTTTTTTTTGTCCAGATTTTGTTTTGAGAATTTATTTCTGGCAACAAAAAGCAAAAGATTAGAACCCAATGACCATTGGTCAGGAAACATTTATGTCGCAGGTTAAACATTTATCGGAAAAATTGGAACCGCTTCCCATGACGCGGGAAGAAATCGAATTACGCGGCTGGGATCAGGTTGATATTGTATTTATAACCGGCGACGCTTATGTCGATCATCCGTCTTTTGCGGCAGGACTTTTGGCAAGAGTTTTAGAAGCGGAAGGATTCAAGGTTGCGATTTTAAGTCAACCAGACTGGCATTCGTCAGATGCCTGGAAAACTTTTGGGCGTCCGCGCCTTGGTTTCTGTGTCAACGCAGGAAATATGGATTCGATGATTAATCATTATACAGCGAATCGAAAAGTCCGAAACGATGACGCTTATACTCCAGGCGGCAAAATAGGACATCGTCCTGATCGAGCAACGCTTGCTTATTGTCAACGAGCCCGGGAAGCTTATCCGGGAGTTGTTATTGTTGCCGGAGGCGTTGAAGCGAGTTTAAGACGAATCGCTCATTATGATTATTGGAGCGACAAAGTTCGCCGCTCCATTTTAATGGATTCCAAAGCGAATCTTATTTCATATGGAATGGGCGAAACGTCTTTGGTCGAGATTTTTAAACGACTTGATTCAGGCGTTCCGATTGATGAAATTCGAGATGTTCGCGGAACAGTTTATCGGTTGGGTAAGAATGAGGATTTGCCGGAAGAATCAGAGACATTGATTCATCTGCCGAGTTTTGAAGAAGTTGAAACCGAGAAACAACTTTTTGCTCAAATGACAAAAATGGCATATGACAATTTGAATCCCTTCAATGCCAAAACGCTTGTTCAGGAACATGAAGATGAAGCGATTGTTGTTAATCCGCCGTCTTTGCCGTTGACAGAAGCGGAAATGGATCGAATTTATGATCTTCCGTTTACGCGTCTTCCTCATCCTTCTTATAAGGAATCGATTCCCGCTTTTGAGGTTGTTCAGTTTTCGATTCCTGTTCTTCGAGGTTGCTTTGGCGGTTGCGCTTTTTGTTCTTTAACGGCTCATCAGGGGAAATTCGTCCAATCGCGAAGCAAGGAGTCTGTTGTCGCAGAAATCCAGAAAATGACGAAGAACCCTTCTTTTCGCGGCACGATTAGCGATATAGGCGGGCCGACCGCCAATATGTATAAAATGGGTTGCAAAAATCAGAAGATCAAAACGAATTGCCGTCGAACCTCTTGTCTGTTTCCAGAAATTTGTCCGAATTTGAATACAGATCATTCTGCTGTTATTGAATTAATGCGAGCTTCGCGGAATGTTGACGGCGTCAAAAACGTCTTTATCGCCTCCGGAGTTCGAACCGATTTAGCATTGGAATCGCCGGATTATATTGAAGAATTGATCAAATATCATATCGGCGGTCATTTAAAAACGGCTCCCGAGCATGTTGACCCGGAAGTTTTAACTTTGATGCAAAAGCCTCCGATTGAGAAATATGAGGAATTTTGTAATCTTTTTGCTGACTTAACAGAAAAAAATGGCAAAGAACAATATCTTGTCCCTTATTTAATTGCAGGACTTCCCGGCTCCGATTATTCGTCGATGATTCAGGTTGCCGAATATTTGAAGGAAAATAATATTCGGCCGGAACAGGTTCAAGATTTTATTCCTGCTCCTTTTGAATTGGCAACTTGTATTTATTGGACGGGAATCAATCCAATGACGGGGGAAGAAGTTTATGTTCCGCGAGGACTTCGGGAGCGGCGACTTCAGCATGCTCTTTTAATGTATTATGATATCAATTATTATCATGATGTTAAATCCGCGTTGAAAGAAGCCAATCGGGAAGATTTGATCGGAAATGGACCAGAATGTCTCATTCCGCCTTATCCGCCCAAAGCGATGAATTTGCGGCAAACCTCTCGCGTCAAACGTCTCCAACGGAAGACAGAGCATGAAAAAATAGCGAAAGAACAACTTCGTCAGATAAATATTGAGAAAAAAGAAGAAAAGTCGCGGTCTCGATTTGGCAATAATCGTTTTGCCAATCGGGATTCAGATCAGCGCGATTTTAG
>JAUNBG010000092.1 GCA_030527205.1 Planctomycetia bacterium | reverse complement strand
GAAAAGAATAATGTACTTATCCAGTCATTGCTAATTTAACACGTCATTTCTAAGAGTCAATGTTCCCCTTCTTTTATATCTCGAAGAGACGCAGAGAAGAAACGGATTAAAAACGAGATCGTTTTTCCGTTTCTTATCATTTTCGCTCAAGCAACAAACGGTTTTGAATGATTTGGGCTTTTATGCCGCCAGGAAAATCGGATGAAGCCGGAGAACGTTGAAGCGTCATTTGGGTTAAACGTTTCCATTGAATATAACCCATTTCGCGTAACGGCCAATTTTGATTTTTCCAGCATTTTTTAAAAAATTCCTGAAGAATATATTCCGATCTTTCTGACAACAAAGCCAGATTTATGGTTAAAGAATCAGAATGACCAGGGGGATATTCAATCGACATTTCCAACGATTCGATGTTCGGTTTTAATATCTGTTGAACTATTTCCTGAGATTGTTGTTGAAGCCGTTGCAGGGAAATATTCCAACGATTGGGAAAAATCGTTTCCAAAAGGGGAATCAGTTCAAGTCGAATTCGATTGCGCGTAAAGCAAAGTTCTCGATTTGACGAATCGCTTCGAAAGTCCTGGTTCAACAGTTTCAAATATTCGATTATTTCGGTTCGAGAACAATTCAAAAGCGGACGAACAAGAACAATTGCGTCGTTTAAAGGGCGAATTTGCGGAATTCCGCTTAAACCTTCGACCCCGGTTCCTCGAAAGATTCGTTGAATCATTGTTTCCATTTGATCATTCAACGAATGAGCGGTTAAAAGAAATCTTGCCCCGAACTCTTCCGCAGCGGAAATTAAATGCCGATATCGCAGATTGCGGGCTGCCGCTTCCAAACTCCCAAGGATTTGCGTTTCGCATTGAAGTTCCTCCGGCTCTATTTTTCGTTCGATAAATGAAACTTTTAATTTTTGCGCTAAAGTTCGAACAAATTGAGCGTCTTGATCTGACTCAATATTTCGTAATTGATGATTGATATGAACAATAAGGATATTGTCTAATGAATAACGAAAAACAAAATCTTTATTCAAATTAGATTTTGTTTTTCGTAATTTATTCAGATAGCCATTTCTGTTTTCAACTTTTAGAACATTGTTTAATCCCTTTTTTGAATCATTCGTTTTTAATGAATGCTCGGTCTCATTGAACGGAAAGTTTTTCAAAAATGCTTCGGCAAGAGAAGAATCTTCATTCAAACGATTGAGTTTTTGAATTAACTCAACAAAAGCTCGAAAAAGCGCAATGCTGTCCGCGCCGCCAGAAACAGCCAGAGCCAAGCGAAAATTCTGCCATTTTTCCCAGGAAAAATCCCCTAATATTTTTATTTCCAAAGACTCAAAAAGTTTGTCATTCATTTATTATATATTATTCTAAAATTATTAAAAAAGAATCAATGAACGGTCATTTTTTGACGATAATCATTAACGGTTAAACAAACTTTAATGATTTTGTGAATCATTCCGAAAATTGTAAAATGTCTGACTTTTGGTTTATATCAAAGTCGAAATGTTCAACAGGCTCGGTTCTAAACAATCTGTTCATTCTTGAAGCCAAATGATTATCGCGTTTATTGCTTTAAGATAAACCAGATTCATAAAAAGCCGACTTGACCAATAATTATCAATTATTTTTCGGAAAGTTTGTAAATGATAAATAAATTTTGAAAAAACGGTCTTTTCAAAATAATCAAAAAAACTTATTCTATTGGGAGAACAAATAAGTTTCGAGATCATAAACAATTTAAGCCTATTGAAATCCAAGACTGTTTGGTTTGCGTTCGGGAACGTCAAGCGGATTACGCCAGGGCAACCCGAGTCACCCAAACCGATTTTAGTATAATTCATTTTATCTTTAAACGGAACCAAGTCCAGACGTTCAAGATATTCTTGATAATTCGCTTTTTTTCATTTTTAGTATTTTTTGATATTTTTCGCGAAAGGCAAAACTGTGCAAATTCATCCTCAAGCTCTGATTAGTTCCTCAGCTCAATTAGGAAATGACGTTCAAATAGGACCGTTCTGCATAATAGAAGACGACGTTGTCATTGATGACGGTTGCTGTCTCGAAGCAAGAGTAACGGTTAAAAGCGGAACAGTAATCGGAAAAAACAATCATATTTTTGAAGGAACAACGCTTGGCGGTCTTCCTCAATGCGTTGGGATTGGCGATGACTGCGGAACAGTTGTTATTGGCGACGGAAATATCATTCGAGAAAATGTTTCGATTCATCGCGCCATGAAAGAAGGCGACGCAACGGAAATTGGCGACAATTGTATGCTTATGGTCAACGCTCATGTTGCTCATGACTGCCGATTGGGTAATGAAGTTATAATGGCCAATAATTCAATGTTGGCTGGGCATGTTTTCGTCGGACGTCGGGCCTTTATTTCCGGAGCGGCCGGAATTCATCAATTTTGTCGCGTTGGAGCGTTTGCTATGGTTGGCGGTCAAGCGCATATTGTTCGCGATATTCCGCCTTTTGTAACGGTCGACGGAATAACAAGTCAGGTTGTTGGTCTGAATTTGATTGGACTTCGTCGCGCTGGTTTTTCAACGGAAGACATCAAAACGTTAAAGGCGGTTTATCGAATTCTTTATCGAAGCAATCTTCCCTGGCGAGATATTGTCAAAAAGATTGAAGAGGAATACAAAAGCGGGTTAGGATTGGAAATGGCTCAGTTTTTATCAATGACAACTCGAGGAATTATCAACGAACGTCATTCGGCTTCCGAGCATAAGGAACAATCTTCTCCCAATGAAGTTGCAACCAATAAAAATTCAGAAGAACCGATAAAATATAAGTTTCATATTGTTGGCGATGACAATGATTTAATGGAATATGCGTCGCGTCATCGACAACAAAGCGCCGGTTGATTTTTATATCGAATGAGAGAATTTGAATGAGAAAACTCCGACGAATGCGGACAACGGGACATTAATAATTCGAAATAAACAAGAAGGGCAAGTTCAAACTTGTCCTTCTTGTTTTATTTCGCAGAGACGCGAAAGGGCAAAGGCAAAAGGGATTAAGTAAGTTTGAGAAAAGACTGATTGAATCAATAAACGTCCGAAATAGCTTCCGGACGCCTTTTTCCATTTTGCGAATACCGTTACGAAAGTCAACGTTTTGTCTCAATTTGCTGTCAATGGCTTGATTAAAGGATTAGAACCATTAGATAAACAAAACTCATTTCATTTGTTAAACGATCATTATTCTTGAAAATTTTGGTCGTTTCGACCTTTCAATCCTGACTGTCGCAATCTTCTTGGCAATCGGGTCGTTTGTCGTCAAATTTCTTCGACTTTTTTGGACAATCGCAAT
>JAUNBG010000059.1:595-19564 GCA_030527205.1 Planctomycetia bacterium | reverse complement strand
GTTGCCTCCAAGCGACCAACGGGAGCGGCGAACTGCTAACGGAGCGGCAGCTCCAGACGGGATGCAACGCCCTTGCGTTGCTGCGATGTAACCGCATAGGTTGCCCGTCGGAGACAAAAAAATTGAATTCATTTCTGGCTCCCCCAAATTGGCTCCCCCCAAAATCGACCGCTTTCGTCCCCCTTAAAAAGAACCTTCAACGCTGCCCATAACCGTTTGTCAAGAAACAACGTTTTTTCCTGTTCGACGCCCTGGGGACGAAAGATTCGGAAAAACAGACGCAAGTCGCTTTTTTCCGAAAAAGAACGACGAAAAAAGTTGATCATTACGAGTTAATTATAGCTCGCTGTTGTTGCGGACAAGACGTTCGCGTTTCCAAGCGTTTTTTAGAATTTTCTTATTCAAAATCAGAGAAAAAGTCTCAATAATTCGAATCATAAACCAGGTTTACAAGGAATGGATTGCGAAAAGTCAAAACCGGTTGCCTTTTCAGATTTCGACATAACAAGAAATGTTAAAATATGCCGATTACTTAAACTTTTCCTAATACAACAAAAATACATTGCCGATAATAAGGATTAAGGAGTTGAGTAAAACGATAAAATCAGAAAAACTTGCCTGATCAGTTTTGGTCAATGTTTTGATTTTATGCTTATTGTGAAATCAATTATTTTTAGATTTTTAAACACAAGAAGAACCATTATCGTTTCAAGCCGATAAAATCCTTTTTTTTGCGGATTATTAACAACGCTCCCCTTTCGCCCCCAACTTTGGGATAACCTGAATCAGTTCATTAACCGAGGATGTCGATGAAAACGGAAAAATGGAATTTTGAACCGCCTGGTCGTTGGGAACGTTTTGGGTCGGCGATTTCAGATATCGGAGAAATGATAACCAGTCGAATCGCCATTGCCGGCAATTTGGCGGTTTTTACATTTTCAACAATATTTTGGCTCTTCACAAAAGGGGCAAAACGCGAAACATTAACGCCGGCATTTTATAATATTGGCGTTTTGAGCCTTCCTGTTGTTATGCTGACAGGAACGTTCATTGGAATGGTTTTAGCCGTTCAAACATATCCGCAATTCAAACTGATCGGATTTGAAAGTCGAATAGGAGCAGCGATCAATCTTTCCCTGGTTAAAGAATTGGGACCGGTTTTGGCCGCAACAATGCTTGCCGGACGCGTCGGTTGTTCTTTGGCCGCGGAACTCGGAACAATGCGGGTTACGGAACAGATTGACGCCATGACGAGTATGGGAACGAATCCAATTCATTATCTGGTTGTCCCTCGCTTTCTCGCCTGCCTGATCATGATTCCCGGTTTAACGGTTATGGCTGATATGATGGGCGTTTTGGGAGGCGCTTTTTTCAGTATTCGCGTCCTCGGAATTGATTGGAGTTATTATTGGGAGAATTCCAGAAATATGGTCGTTATGTTTGACGTTTTGGCTGGAATGTTCAAATCGGTCTTTTTTGGAGGAACGATTGCCCTTATTTGCTGTCATCAAGGTTTTCGTTGCGGTCAGGGAGCAGAAGGCGTCGGCAAAGCCGCGACAGTCTCCTTCGTTTATTCCTTTGTCATGATTTTGATACTCGATTTGGTTTTGGGAATTGCGATTGACCGTTTTCAAACTTTTTGGTATGGCGGCCCAACCGGCAGCATCGTTTAATGAACAAAATGATAATGAACGAAGAACAAAAGAATAATTTGAACATTCAGGAACCAATCGAAGGCCAAATTATCGTTACTGAAGACGGTTCAAAAAAAATCCTTCGGCGACGCAAACCGTTGCTCGAAGTTGAAAATCTTTATGTTCAATTTCGTCAAAACACTGTTTTGCGCGACATTAATCTTCAGTTTCGACGCGGAGAAACCGTTGCGATCATAGGAGAAAGCGGCTGCGGCAAAACCGTTCTGCTTAAAACATTAATTGGACTCATTATGCCGACTTTTGGACGCGTTTTGTTCGAAGGGAAAAATATCGCCGATTTATCGACTCGCGAAATGACAAAATTGCGGACTCGATACGGATTTGTCTTTCAAATGGCGGCTCTTTTTGACAGTATGACAATCGGCGACAATGTATCCTTTTCGATTCGTCAAGAGAAAACCAGACTCAAAAAAGCCGAACTCCGCGATCGCGTTGCTCATTTGCTTCATGAAGTCGGATTGAATCCTAATATTATGGATCGTATGCCTTCCGAACTCTCTGGAGGAATGCGAAAAAGAGTCGGATTTGCCAGAGCTTTGGCTATGGAACCAGAAATCATGCTTTATGACGAGCCGACGACAGGATTGGATCCGATTATGAGCGACGTCATCAATGAATTGATTATTTCGGCGCGAGACCTTCATCGCGTCACAGGCATTATCGTGACTCATGATATGACAAGCGCGAAAAAAGTCGCTGATCGCATTATTATGGTTTATCCGAACAGTCGTCTCAAACCGGATGAGCCGCAGATTATTTTTGATGGAACTCCGGACGAAATAGAACATACTTCTGACAAAAGAGTCCTTCAGTTTATTCATGGACAAGCAGGCGAACGTTTGATGGAAATGGCAAGATCGAATTGAGGAAAAAATGGCAAATCGAAGAATGGAATTTTTCATCGGAATGACGGTTCTCGGTATTTTTATCGGCCTGGTCATTATGACGATCATTTTTGGCCCAAAAGAAGGTCTTTTCATCCGAAATACAGGCAAGACGATGACGATCTATTTCGAAAAGGCGGGCGGCATCAAACCGAATTCGCCTGTCAAAAAGAACGGGATCGAGATTGGTCGGGTTAATGAAATAACCTTGCTTGATGAAGCGGATGAGAGCAAAGTCGAAGTTCGATTCAGTTTGAATGCCGACGCGAAAATTTATACAAATGAATACGCTCGAGTTGAGCGATCCCTTTTTGGCGACGCTTCCATTGATTTCGTCAAGAATGCGAATTATCAGGGCGAAATCGTTGAAGTTGACGCCGATATTCCGATAACAGGCCAACCGGGAGGCGATCTTTCGGCTACAGTCAGTAATATTGAAGGCGATTTGGCCAAAGCGATTCAATCGGTCACGCATGCTGCTGAAGGCTTAACCCTTTTTATGGGAAATTTGAACGATTTTCTCGGAACGCCGGAAGAACTTCAATTGAAAAAAAATCGACTTCAAACAATTTTTACCGAATTGAATGGAACTCTCGTTTCCATACGAAGTTTGGCAACAAATATGGACGGCGTTTTTAAAGACGAAGAACTTCAAAAAAACATTCGAAAAACGGCAGCTGATATTCCCGCTATTTTGGGGAAAGTTGACCAATTAATGGCCAATGCCAACTCGCTGACGGATGATTTTCGGATTACAATGAATCGTTCGCATCGGACTTTGGAGCTTGTTGAAACAAATCTGGATAATATTGGTCAATTTACAACATCCTTATCTGAGCAAGGCCCCGAATTTTTGACTTCAATTAATGAAAGTTCGACCGAAATTCAAAAAATGGTTAAAAATATCGCCCATTTAGCCGAAGAAATTGCCAATGAAATTGATGATCCTTCAACGCCAATTGGAATGTTGGGCGATAAAGAAATGGCTTCGTCGTTACGAAACATTGTCAATAATGCGGAAGAGATTTCGGAAAAGATTCAGCCCATTGTTGACGACGCTCGCGTTTTTTCGAATAAAATCGCTCATAAACCGAGCGAATTGATTTGGTCGAAAACGGCCTACAAAGGAACGCCGTCAACTCAATCGGCAACCCAAAAAAGCTCATCGAATTTTGGATTTCAACCCTATTCGCCTGGCGGCGGACTGTCGTCGTCGCTTTATCAACCGACTTCCGCAAACAGTTTGGACGTTGCTCCGCTTCAATATCAACCGTTAGCCGATACGGAAATAATGAGTCTCGAAACTCAGAATGCCTATTTTAACGCTTATCCAGACGCCAAGTCAACCAAATCCTGGTTCAAAAACTTGAAAGATCATTGTTGGCTGTTCAACAAATCGTCGCAAACGACAACGGACAATTCGATTCAATTTCCTGTTTATTCAAATGAAATTTCTTATGAAGACAGCGATCAATCGAATTTTTTGATGAACCCTTATCCTGTTGATTCCTATTCAAACGCAAATTATTCTGGACAAATCAATCCTGTATTTTCCGGAAAAATGGCCAATTCGTCCTTTGAATCGGAAGGAAATCTTTGGAACGAAACAAATTCTGCCTCAAGTTCCAAAATGAAATTTTCGCTTGCCGACAAAATGAAAAATCTCTTTTTCTGGAAAAAGAAAGACGAAAATTGGGATTCTGTCCCTCAGGTAATATTAAAGGAGAATGAATATCCAAATGTTCAATGGAACCCAATGCAAAATGGGGCGTCATTTTTGTTGAATGAGAATTATGAAGAAACAGGCCTTTCGTTTGAAAGCAATCATTTTCCAATGCAAAACGAAGATTTTCTGTTGCAGGAAAATTCGTCGTTGAAAACTCCTGACTTCGTTGAATCGCTTCCCCTGTCGATTAACCGTCCAAACAATCAAAACAATTCGGGAATTCAACCGGCAAACAACGGATATGACCCGAATCCGATTCCGCTCGGCCCTCTTTCGAAAAAATATTCGGAAACCTATTCGTCACAAAAAATCAACCCAGAAACAACAAATTCGACAAAATCAGAAAAAATGGAACAACTTCCTTCGTTCATTAATCGAGTCGTTCCGCAGTCTGGTTCAATGCCTGCGGCAAGTTCGTCGTCAAACGGCGTTTCGACCAACTCGCCGGTTCCATTGAAACTTCAATTTGAAGACGACGGTCTTCCTGGCCAATATGTCCCTGCCCTTTAATTTTGAGGAACAAAGACCGGCAGGAAAATATCAATCCGATAAAAACATTCCGTTTCGGAATATTCAATTGATTGATAGACGTTTTTCTTGAGTTTTTCCGTAATGCGGCGAAGCGAAAAAACCTAAAACATCGGTTGCGTAACCCCCATTAAGCCGTTGTTCCGATTTTGAATCAATTATATCGATCAAGTTCGATCAAGTTCGAGCAAGCCCAATAACCCGCTTAACCCGCTCGAACCAAATTGTTCCGCTCAAATTTCCGGCGGATCAATTCCAAAATCCTGAATGGTCAGCAGCGATTGAAAGCGATAACCGCGATCGGCAAACGCTTTCGCCCCGCCTTCCATTCGATCGATAATAGCGACAACGCCGTCAACGATCAAACCGATCGATTCAACCCGTTCAATGGCAACAAGGGAAGACCCGCCGGTTGTAACGACGTCTTCCATAATAACGACATGATCGCCCAATTTGACCGGTCCTTCGACGAATTGATTGGTTCCGTGTCCTTTGCTTTCTTTGCGAACCATGAAACCTTTCAAATCAGAATAACCGCGAACGCCTGCCATTGTTATGACCGCCGCCGTTATCGGATCTGCTCCGATCGACATTCCGCCGACCGCTGCCGGAAGTTGCCCATTAGCCAACAGCAATTCAAGAATTCCTTCGCCAATCATCATTGCGCCGCGCGAATCCAGCGTTACTTGTTTGCCGTCGAGATAATATTTCGCCTTGCGTCCCGACGCAAGAACAAAATCGCCAAACTTCAGCGATTTTTCAAAAACGAATTGCTTTAAATCTTCTTTTTTATACATTTTTCTTTTTCTGTTACAACAAAAACAAAACGAACGGAAAGGGGCTCGGAAAAACCGTTCAAGGCTTCCGAGGCAAGTCTATCGTTTTGAGAATCGACTCTTAAATTTGAGGAAAGGCTCAAACAAACTTCAATTATTTTCGATCCAGAACCTTTTGAGCGCGATCCTTAATTTCCTGTTTTTGAGTTTTTTCGATCAGAGTTTTCATTGCGGCTTGAAGTTCCGGCGACGTTCCCTGTATTTTTTCAGCAACGACAATTGCGGCGTCGCAAGCGGCGTCGTTGAACTCCGGTTGATCCGCATAAGAAAGAGCGGCGTTGACGCTGGCAACTTCAATGATCCGTTTGAAAACTTCAAAAATCAAAATTTTGTCTTCAGGTCGAACAGCCGTTTCAAAGGCAATCTTGCTCATTGCGATTTTCTGATCGACTGGGAGATTGAACTGACGCGGAACTCGAATATAACTGCGAATGCCTCGGACGCGATATTTATTCTCTTTCGATTCTTTCGCAAGTTTGAGACAAGCGTCGGCAACGGCCAAAATATCGTCCGGCGTATTCCATTCGCCCAGAATTTTCGTTGCGTTTTCGACTGTTTCCGGATTCCAGCAAGCTTCGACGATTCGATTCAATGCGGTCGGCCCGCCGATTTGTTTCAACAAGGTCGATAATTTCGCTTTTTCTTCGAGATCGGCTGCGTTATACATTTCGACAACCGCCGCAGCGCAATCTTCGCGCGGCAATCGCGTACAGGCGGCGCGGAGAATCCAATCGACTTTCGCGTCGTCCGTTTCGCCATTCAACGCTTCAACCAACAGATTCAAATTATCAAGCGTTACAATTTCCGAAAGAGCGGAAAGAGCCGCGTCGCGAACTTGCGGATTAATGCCGTCCGCTTCTGCTATTTTAACCAATGCGGGCGCCGCAGAAGCAACTCGATGAAGTTCGACCATTTTTGTTAAAGCGCAAAACAATTTGATCGCTTGATTATTGGCATTCAGTTCCTGTATTTCCTGGCCGCCAAGTTCATAGACAGAAAAATCGCAGGTTTTTTCAAATTCAGCTTTAGGAAGAGCAGCAACCGATTGAACAAAAACGTCCAAATATTCCGAAAAGTTTTCTTCTGGACACTTATCTTCATAACCCCCAGCCGCTTGAATAAATCTATCGACGTCAACCGTTCCCAGATTTTTGAACGATTTCGTCGCCGCCAAAACGATCGGGAACGACGTTTCGGTCTCGTAAACCTCGAGAAGTTTCTCGAAAACAAGTTTTTTCGACGTTTCGTCTTTGCGGTCGCCAAGAGCGCGAATCAAAAGAACCTGACGATCTTCGCTTAATTTGGAAATATCGCTTGCCAGAATTGCGTTGATAATCGCCGGAGCGTCAGCTTCGTCAAATTCGCGAATCGCTTTGATCGCGCCGGAAAAGCAGCAATATTTTTCGGACGAAAGTTTTTCGACAACCATTTGAGCGGCATCGGCTTTACGAATCAGCAATCCGTGATACGCCCCCGCCTTTTGAGCAAAAACAGGAAAAGACGGAATGACGACGGCGTCATAAAGTTCGGTCGCTTTGGCAATGTTGCCCGCTTTTTCTAAAATTTGAGCGCAACCGAGCATTGCGTCCGCCAACCCCGTCCAAACGACGAAATTTGAATCCGCTTCTTTTTTGCTTTCGGCAAGAAGAATATCAGCTGCTTCTTCATTGGCAATGAATCCGAGCGTCGCAAAAATCGCTTTTTTAACAAGCGGATCCGGATTCTTTTCAAGCAGAGATTTCAAAGTCAGAATCGCCGTTGCGTCGGCGCGAACGCCAATCGAATCAATAACGCCCGCTCCGGTTATCCCGGTTAATTCGGTCGCCGCCTTATGAAGAGCCGCATTAACCGCTTCGCCCGGCATTGCTTCCAGCGCATATCGAGCCGAAAAGTTCAATTTTTCGTTCGGAAGCATTGCAACCAAAGCCGGAATCGCCGCGTCCGTTCCAATAACCGCCAATCGCTTGCCTGCCAGCGTTTTGTAAAAAATGTCGTCCGGACTGTCCCCGCCCTCTTGAATCGTTTGAATCAAAAACGCTTCGTCCGTTGACGTTTGAATCGATTGAGATTTCTGCTGATCAACAGCAAATAATGACGTCGCCGCAAAAAGAACGGCAATCATAATAAATAACGAATATTTTTTCATTCTAAAATCCTTTTATTGGATAAATGGATGAGAAGTCAACAAACGCTTTTCTGTCAAATCTGAAAAAGAAGCAATTGTTGATAACGTTCATCCAAAAATTATATTTTGATTCATAAAATATGTTTATATACCAAAAAATATTTCATCAATTTGATTTGATATTTTCAATTTTTGTATTTTCATCAACAACGATTGATTTCATTAAACCGTATACGGAGCCCGCATTGCTCTGGAACGCATTCGGTTCGCTTCGTCGTCATTAAGAAATTCTTCTTTGACCGGGTCAAATTTAACAGTCCGTTTGAGCTGCCAGGCAATATAAGCGCAATGAGACGCAATATGAGATTGAGCGGCAACATTCGCATTAGCCGCTGGATTTCGACGCGTTTTAACGCAATCGACAAATTCAGCAATATGCGTTGAGGGTTCTGTTCCCGGCATTCCAAAATATTTCAATTCGGAACGAAGCGCATCGGACGAAACAGCCATTCGACCGCTGTCGCCGGTTTCAACCCAACCTTCTTCGCCGACATAACGGGCGCTGCAAGTTCCCAATCCGAGCCAACCGCTTTCGCGCATAACCAATTTAACGCCGTCCGCGTAAAACGCATGAATATGACCGGCAATCGAACCATCCTCATTGAATTGCGGAACATATTCAACCGGAGCAGTATCGTCTTTCTGGGCCGCCCATTGACAAAGGTCAACCGTATGCGATCCCCATTCGAGAATCCCGCCGCCATGAAAATCATAATGACCGCGCCAACCGCCCGCAACATAAGTCGCATTATAAGGCCGCCAGGGACAAGCGCCCAACCAGCGTTCCCAATCGACATTGTCAACCGACGGTTGATCCTGGGCGGGAAGCCAATCCTGAGTTGTTGATGGCCAAAGCGTATTTGCATGAACTTCGGTCAGTTTTCCCAACTTCCCGCTTTGAACAATTTCGGCGGCCAGCATAAAGTTTCCGATATTCCGGCGTTGAGTTCCCGCCTGATAAACGACGCCATATCGATTAATGGCGTTCGCCAGAGCCCGGCTTTCATGAATCGTCAAGGAAAGCGGTTTTTCGCAATAAATATCTTTTCCGAATTTCGCCGCTGTTATCGACGCCATTGTATGCCAACGATCCCCGGTCGCAATGAGAACGGCGTCAATGTCGTCGCGGATAAGAAGGTCTTCCATATCCTTATACATGGCGCAATCCGTATCGTTATATTGTTTGTCCGCGAAATCCTTGATATTGATTCGCTGCTTTTTTTGAATGTCGCAAATGGCGCGAAATCGAATATCGGACCGCGCAACAAAATGACGCAAATCTTCAAAACCTCGACTTTGGATTCCAATTCCGCCCAAATTGATCTTGGAACTCGGCGGAACTGCGCCGTCCAATCCAAGGACTTTTCCTGAAATATATTGCGGAACCATTGCCGCTGCGCCAATCGTCGCCATACTTTTTAAAAAGTCTCGACGCTTGATGCTTCGTTTTGACATTGACATTATTAAACCTCCTGAATTATTTATAAGGAAAATAATATTGAACGAATTATAACAAAAATTCATACAATAATCAAAAATGCGCTGCGTTCATACTCAATCTTGTTGCTCTTTTGAACTCTTGTTTACGAGCTCGTCAACAATGGCGAGTCGTTGAAACAGAAACGGCCCGGGAAAGCCATTGCTGAAGATTTTCGCCTTTTAAGGCTTCAATATAAAATCGTCAAGGAATTTATTAATCCTCAAAGAACGTTATTCATCATTTTTTCAATTTTGGAAAAAAGAGAATCTTAATGAGTTTCTCTTGAAAAAAATAGGAATGTTTATAGCATAAAGGAAATTTTATTAAAAATCAAGAAGAATTTCGTTTTTTTGCCCGCTTTTTAGAATCTTTTCGAAAGTTCATCAATATTCTTTTGGCTAAAATTTCTTTTTTATGGGAATCTTTCTTTCTTCTGGTTGTTTTTTTCGCCTCGTTTTGTATGATAATAATGTTTTGTTTAAAAAAGAAATTCTAAAAATCTGCCGGGAACGCGAACGTCTCGTCCGCTGGAACTGGTTTTCATGACGCTTTCCGAATTGAGTTTATTGCAAAAAACAGATTTTTAGAACTTCCCGAATGTATTCAGATTGATCAAATTTTTCCGTTTTGCAAAAAATCAGATTCTCATCAATTTATTTTTGTCCCGAATTTGTCTCGGATTTGATTTTTGCAGAAAAGTTATCCAAAGCATTATCGAAACTCACAAAAAAGAAAAATGAAATAATGAATAAAAATCCCAAAAACAAATCCAATAATTCCAATGATATTGAACTAAAGCAAACCGTTTCTCGAAAATCAAAGACTTCGCCCAAAAAGTCTCATTCTCATTGCAATTGTCATAGAACGCCTCTCAGCAAAGACGAAAATGATTTTTTGGACGATCAAGAGTTCGGATCCGACGACATTTTAGAACCCGATTTCCAATTAAGTATTCAAGAATTACTAAAACGTTTTGAAGACGAAAAATTGTTCAATAAATCGATAAAAGAGTTAAAAAACCGCATCAAAAATGACAAAAACGATACAGAGATCAAATTGCTGTTGGCGACTCTTTATTTTCAACGCGCGACTTTTTATCAGGAAGAGGAAAACAACAAAAAAGCAACCGCCGACTATAAATCATCAATCAAACTTATAAAAGCCGTCCTTTCTCAAAATCCTGATGATTTCCAGGCTCATCGCCAACTTGGAATAAATCATTTGAGTTACGGAATATTTTTAAACGAATTTGAAGATTGGGAAAATGCCCTAAATCAATATAAACTTGCCCAAAATGAATTTAATATCTGCAGGGAACAAGGAGACATTGAATCGGGACTTGATTTCATCGGAATTATATTAAATCAGGCAAACTGTTATTACGCATTGGAACAATATCAAGACGCCCTGGCAAAATGCATTGAAGGAGTTGATCAATTTCGGGCTTTTTCCAAACAACATCACGAATATCGCGACGATTCTCTTTTGTCTTTGGCCAAGGGTTTGCAATTACAAGCATTTATTATTGAAGAAATTGACAAATTGACTCATTTTGACGATGAACCCAAAGACAAAAAAAGCCTCAAAAATCAGAAAAAATGCCGAACTTTATGCCAGGAAGCAACGGATATTTTAAGAAAGTTGAACGCTGGCAATCAGAAAAAATATCAACTCGATTTAGCGGAATCTCTTTACGGATTAACTCTCTATATCGACGAAAAAGACGAAAAAATTTCCTTGATCGACGAAGCTTTAGAGTTATTTCAATCCTTGTTGAATTCCAGCGATTTAAGTGACAGGGAAAAAAATGAGAACTCGTTTCTTTTAGAGCTCAAAATTGCCAAAGCCGTTCTTCTGGAGCTTGAAAACAGGAAGGACGAAGCCCTCTATATTTATGACAATATTATTAATACGGGCAAACCTTTCCCCCTGGTTTACGAAAAACGTTCTAATGTTCAAACGTCTGTGAAAGAAAAAATCAATGATCTGACTTCTGCCATTAAACTTCGACTGGAAATCAACGACGACAATGCAAACCATTGGCAGCGAGTCAATTCGGAAAATTTCGACCAAATGAATCTCGAAAACGTCAAAATAAAAAATCATGAACACAATTGCGAGTCTGATACTTTCTTTATTTTGGAAAATTTGAATCCTTTGTTAACCGATTTTTATCTGCGAGCTTTATTGTTTTTGGATACAAAAGAGCCCCGAAAGGCATTAAAAGATTGCAATGCGGCGCTTAAGCTTATAAAAAACGTCCAATCTGTTGACAAAACGATATTCGATACATTTTTAGAACTTTTCAATAATTTGAAAGCAAGCTTAAAATAAAGGCCATTTCCTCATTTTATCGCGTCCGGTTGAACTCGAGTCTATTGAAACTTCCTGATCATTGGATTCGCAAACTCGAAAAAGTCAGGCAGATTTTGCAAAACAACGTCTGCTCAACATTCCGGATTCCATAGGCAACGTTTTCCTTGGATCGTTGAATCGAACAACTCCAGAAAAACATCCAAAGAAATTTAACACTTAAATCATATATTCTCAAAGGAAAAGAAGAAGGAAAATTAATCGAATGAAAATCTTTTCAAAAATGTTGTTGACATTATTTGTCTTTATGAACCTTGGAATCTTCGGTTGCAAACAATCGATTCCAGAACAGGAAGAAACGCCGGCTCCAGAAACGGAAATCCTTAATAATCTCTTCGAGGATTCGATTCGCCTTTTGCCTGCTGATAAACTCGAAAAAATTGGCACAAAAAACAATCTGCCGACGCAATGGATTTATCAAAATGCGTTTTCGGCAACGGCTGTTCAACCGCAACGTTTCAATCAATATCAAATGGCAAAACAAGTTCTTCCGTTATTGGCTTCGTTTCGCCTTGGAATCCCATTCCAAAATGAATTTGAAGATTTCGATCTGATGCTTTTGAGTACTCGATTTGCTTTTGTCAAACTTGTTGATTCGCAATCCGGAAAACAATTGACGGACAAATATCCGTTGCCGGCTCGAGCCATTTATTTAAGCAAATCAACCCCCATTAATCAACAGGAACTTATCGATCTGACTTTTGCCGGGGCAAAAAAAGAAGACATCGCGGAAAAAACTTTTGGAAACTTTAAAACGACAAGTTTAAAACAATCGATTATGCTTCCTTTGGATGAATCATATCAACAGGTTGCCAAAGCGGACAATATTCTTTCGGCCATTTATTTTCCAACTGAAAAGTCCGCCGTTATTGTAACCGGAAGCGAAGAAGACGTCGAAAAATATTTTTCGATGCAAGACGGCGATTCAAAAGGAATCCTGGCGCAAACTATTGGACGTTTGAACCCAAATGAATTCGATTTCGCTTTCTTGTCT
This sequence comes from Planctomycetia bacterium, assembly GCA_030527205.1. Classification (GTDB taxonomy): domain Bacteria; phylum Planctomycetota; class Planctomycetia; order Pirellulales; family Thermoguttaceae; genus JAUNBG01. Next base: position 6,843 of record JAUNBG010000059.1, on the reverse strand, counting down.
CATTATAATAATCCGATGAAAGAGCTCATTTTAATGGATCCGAATTCTGCTGTTCCGCCGCAACTTCGAGAAACTTTTATGAAGAACGTCGCCTCCTTTTCCTTTCTCATCAATGCGACCGCAACGGAATCTTCCGATATGTTAAATTTGACCATTGAAGCAAATGACAACGCTACCGCTTCTGAAATTCAAACGCAGTTGGGCGGAATTTTAATGCAAATGGTCGAAGATATCCCAAAAGGAAATGTTATTGAGGAAGGAACGCCTCTTCCCGCCTATTTAGACAGTTTGGAAAATATTCTTAAATCAATCCAAATGAATGTTAGCGAAAATCTCTTGATTGTCTCGCTAAAACAATCGACAGAAGTTAACCAATATTTTCAGACGGTTGTTCTGGAACTCGAAAAATATATGAATGAGTCAAAACGAAAAACCCAACTTGACGCTATTGAGAATCAACTCTTTTATCTCGCTCAGGCCATTTCTCGTTATTATTCAAAATTCAACGCTTATCCGCCATTAACAATCAATGCCCCTGACGGAACGCCTTTATTAAGTTGGCGAGTTGCCCTTCTTCAAATGTTTGGAACGGAAGGCGAAGCTCTTTATAAAGAATTTAAATTGGATCAACCCTGGAATAGCGATCACAATATTAAACTTTTGGAAAAAATTCCCAATATTTATGTCTCGCCGATTGATCCGTCATTGCAAACCAAAACAACATTTCAAATCTTTTCTTCGCCGGAAACGCCTTTTGGCGCTCATCCAAACGATTTGAAGATTCAGAACATTTTGAATCCGGCTTCAACCTTGATGATTGTTTCCGTTGCCCCAAACAACGCGATCGAATGGACTAAACCCGAATCGCTCTCCTTTGACGAATCCGCCTTAACCAATCTGTTTGGCGATGTCGTTCTCGGACTCCCTTTTATGGGCGACGTCTTTCGTTCCGCTTTTAATGGAGAACCAGATCAGATTCTAAAGTTGAAAAACAAGATTATCGATCAAGCAATGGAACCAACCCCAACTTCAACTCAAGAAACAACTCCAACGACAAATGACGTTCCTGCGACTCAAGATAACGTCAACCCGACAAATGCCCCCCCGACGCTTGAAAATGCCTCAGCTGTCGATAATATTCCTGACGTTGAAATCAATCCGGCTGAATAACATTTGATAACCGTCCAATGAATCTTAAAAACTATTTTTGGGAACAACAATATCCAAAATCAAGCTAATAAACTCCAATCTTTCTGTTCAAATTCCCGACTATTGTCGGGATAAAAACTCAATCCGGTTTTTTTAATGAAGTTCCAAAATCCCCTTAGAAGCGCGGACGTCTGCTCCGCCAAAACTTGTTTTAACGACTTTATTCGAAATGAGTTGGTTGATAATCCGGTTTTTTTGAATTTCCTTTTAATAACTTGAATGGAGATTGTTTAAAATTTGATTTTTCCTCATTTTTTACAAATCGCAACACAAATCAATTATTCTTATTCAAAAACACAATAATCCAATAACGTCACAACTTTCGTTGGCTGTAAACAACAGATGACTCCTATTTCAAACAAGGAATTGAGCATGAAACATTTTTTAATTCTTTTGACCTTCATGATTCTCCCCTTTTTCAGCGGAACGGCATTCGGCCAGGAATCTGATTTCCCCTTTTCGTTTTCTTACAAAAATCAACCAATCCGCGCTGACCGGACTCCCCTTCAATGGGAAATGATTGAGGAGAAAGAAAACGAATTTTCCTGTTCGAGAGGAACTTATATTGCCCCTGACGGAAAATTGCAAGTTCAAATTGACGTCAAAAGTTATAACAATCATTTTGCGACGGAATATTCCGCTCGTTTGACCAATCTTTCAACTTCCGAAGAAACTGACATAATCTCGGATTTTCAAACGCTTGACCTTTCTTTTCCGCTTTTCGTAAATGAAGAACAATTGACATTGCGAACCTTGAAAGGATCAAACTGCGGGCCCGACGATTTTACGCCTGTTACCGTTGACCTCAAATCGGGCCAAAGTCATATTTTCGCGACGCCAAGCGGTCGTTCCTCAAACGAATATATGCCGTTTATTGAAATCGACGACGCTTCAAACGGTTATCTTTTTGCCGTTGCCTGGACAGGCGGCTGGAAAGCTCAATTTGAAAAAAAGGATCAAGACGTCAATGTTAAAATTGGAATGAATAAGACTCATTTCAAACTTTTGCCGGGCGAAAGCGTTCTTCAGCCTGGCGTTACCGTTTTTCAACGAACCAATCAATCTCGACGCGAATTCAAAACGCAAGTTCATCAATTTATGATGAACTATATTGTTCCGCGCGACGTCAACGGCGATATTATTCCGCCCATTTTGGCCGTTGCGGCTGGCGGCGGCAATAAAACCCCCGAAATGATGCAAGCCGTTCTTCAATATGTCCTTGACAATCAAATGCCGTTCGATACTTACTGGATTGATGCCGGTTGGTATGGCGCTCCGCATGAAGACGAACATTATGGAAATTGCGGTCCGAATTGGGCAAAATATGTCGGCGACTGGCGATTTAATACTGTTACGCATCCAACCGGCGATCTTCTTCCGATTGCCAATGCCATTCATCAAGCTAACATGAAGTTTCTCCTTTGGTTCGAACCGGAACGAATCGAAGACGGAGCTCCCATTCTTGAAGAACATCCTGAATATCGCCATTTTAATCTTCTCGATTACGGAAATCCTGACGCTTTAAAATATATTCAAGAGACGGTTTACGGTATTATCGAAAAGCATAATATCGATATTTTTCGCGAAGATTTTAATATGGATCCCGGCAATATCTGGAGAATCCTTGATGAAGAAAACCCTGACCGCGTCGGGATTTATGAAGCGAAACATATTGAAGGCCTTTACAAATTCCTGGACGACATGCGGGCAAAATTCCCCAATATTCTTCAAGAGAATTGCGCTTCCGGCGGACGTCGTTTGGACATTGAAATGATTTCTCGCGCTCATTCTTATTGTCGAAGCGATTATTATATTGGTCAAAAGCCTGGCGACTCCGCTTTTTCGCTGGGACAAATCGCAACTTTAAATACAATCCCTTATATCCCTTTCCAGGGCTGCGAATTTAACTGTGTGCCTGTCGGCGACGATTATGCCGCATTCAGCATTATTTCTTCGGGAACTGTTATTACATTCTCCGATTTTGACGGCGGAGTTGTTCGACGCGATTTTTCGGACGAAGAAACCGCCTGGTTTAAGAAAATTTTTGCTGTCGCTCATCGCATGAAACAGTTCTATCTTGGCAATTTTTATCAACTGACCGACGAAGTTTCCGAAGATGACTCGATTTGGTGCGGATGGCAATGCGACCGGGCCGATTTGAATGCCGGCTTTGCTCTGGTTTTCCGAAGAGCCGCCTCAACCGAAGAATCTAAAACTTTCAACTTGGGAAACATTGATCCCGAAGCAAATTATGAAGTTGAAACCTATAACGCCCAACCCCAAACCGTTTCGGGAGAAGAACTCGTCAACTGGAAGGTCGATTTGCCCCCCCGTTCTTTCCGCTTGATTTTCTATAAGAAAAAATAAAACTTATTTACAAAAAGTTTTTTCCTCTTGATCTATAACAGAACTTTCGCCGATTTTTCTTTTCGAGACCCAGAATTGAACATTATCCGTCGGAAAAAGTGCTGTTATTTTATTAAGAACGTTTTTTTATCGAATGATAATTTTTTGAAGGGCGTCTTCGGCATGTTGTTCAGCTTCGTTGGCATCTTTTCCAAGAGCGATTATGTAACCGCCGCGATCTAAAGAAGATCGAAGTTCTTTCCCAACGAGTCCCGGTTGAATGTCAAGGAAACAGCGATAGACGCCTGGCATTGATTTAGCGGTTTCAATTCCGTCAACGGACTCGATTAATTTGGATGGCTGTTGAAGAAAACGAATGGCCGCTCCTTGCGTTTTATGTTTGGGAACAAGATCGGGAATTTCTCCCAAAGCGAGTCGAATTGCTCCTTCGACCATATCAATTCCGGTCGAAAGTCCGACGAGATCGGTTGTTATGAAATCGCCGCCCAATCGGGGACCGATTTCAACGATTTTTGCGTCTTGAGCTGTCAATTTGATTTCCGCATGCGCGGCAGACCAATCAATCCCTAGAGCTTTAACGCCTTGAAGCGCAGCCTCTTTGATCTGTTCGGCTTCCATTTTGGAACGTCGGGTCGGCTGTGTGTGTCCCAATTCGACAAAATGAGGCGCTCCGGAAGTTATTTTGTCTGTGATCGTTAAAACATGAGGTTCGTTGTTCCAACATAAAATTTCAACGCTGAATTCCGGGCCTTCCATAAATTCTTCCATAACGACTTCCTGGTCGCGACTTTGCGTTAAAGCATATTCAAAAGCCGTTTGATGTTCTTGTATGGGCGAATTGACATTCAAGACAGTAACGCCTCGACTTGCGCTGTTTCGAGACGGTTTATAGACAACTTTTTCCGGAAAATGAGTCAGAAAAGTTTCCGCTTCTTTCCAATCAGTAACAATAGCAAAATAAGGACTTGGGGCTTTCGCTTTTTCAAATGCCTTGCGCATAAGTCCTTTATTGGTTGATTGACGAGCAACATCCAAACCAGGTCCAAACAATCCCAGCGAGTCATTAATGGCGCCAACCGAAAGCATTGAAACTTCGGAACATATATGAAGAACGCCGTCAATTTTATTTTCGACCGCAAAACGGACACAGGTTGGAATGTCCGTTATATTAAAGACTTCCGCCCGATCTGCCAAAGCCAGTCCCGGCGCGGTTGCCGACCCGTCGGCTGCAATAACATAAACGCCCATTTTTCGAGCGGTTATTATGGCCGCAGTCTGTAACTCGCCCGCCGCTAAGATTAAGAGTTTTTTGGGTTGAATAGTCCGGTTGTTCATAATAAAATTCGTTTCTTTTAAAAAGCTCTGATTGTTGAAATCGCAAGTCCCCGAACGAAAGGGGATAATAAACGCGTTATCTGTTGACCGAACCGGCTTCCCGATAAAAGGATTTAATGATATCCCAGCCTTCTTGCGGAGTTTCCGCATAATGAATCAAATCCAAATCATGCGGCGAAATAACTCCTGTTTCAACCAGATAATCGAAATCAATACATTTTTGCCAAAACGCCTTGCCGAATAAAACAATGGGAAGGTCTTGCATTTTGCCTGTTTGTCGAAGCGTCAGTCCTTCAAATAATTCATCTAAGGTTCCAAATCCGCCTGGGAAAATAACAAGCGCTCTGGCTCGCAGCATAAAATGGAGTTTCCGAATCGCAAAATAATGATATTGGAAACAAAGATTCGGCGTTATATAGGGATTGGGTTGCTGTTCAAACGGAAGCGAAATATTCAAACCGATGGAAATGCCTCCTGCCTCGAATGCTCCGCGATTCGCCGCTTCCATAATCCCTGGTCCGCCTCCTGTACAAATGACGAATTTATAATGATGAGACGGTTTTTCGGACGAGGCGTCCCTTTGATAATCGGCAAGATCATCAAAGGGATTGGCTCGAGATACAATTTGCGCAAACTCTCGAGCCTGTTCATAATAAACGCTCATTTTAACATTTTCCTGAGCGCGTCGCAATAATAAATTGAATCCGGGATTCCCTTTTTCTTCGCTTTCAATCTTTAAAAGACGCTGTTTCGCGACTTCCGGAGGAAGAATGCGGGCGCTTCCAAAAACGATTATCGTTGAAAGAACTTTTTTTTGCCGCAACGTTGCGTCTGTTTTTAAATATTCGCTCAAAAGACGCAACTCTCTTGCTGAGTCGCTGTTTAAGAATTCATTATCAGCGTATGCCTTGGAATAACTCGACGATTTCAAAATATTTTGAACCATCGGATTCGGATTGCTGTCCAAAGTCATTTCGTCGCGTTTGTCTTGTTCCTTAAAATTCATCTTGCTCTCCATTTTAGTATGAAATATCCATTTGAAAAGGGTTATGATATTTGGGGTTAATGTTTTGCTCGAACGTTTTTCGCGAAAAAAAATTGACTTGCATCTCTTTTTCGAGTTGGTTTTCTGTATCGGACCAATAACGTTCGAAAAAATCAAACGTTTTGTCTCCGACGGACAACCTGCGCGGTTTACACAGACTCTTAAAAAAAGGGATATATCAATTTTATCAGGCAAAATCTCTTGCGGCACAAAAAAGCCTGTTTTTTAAGAAAAAAAAACAAAAAAGATAGACAAAATCAACAAAAACAAAAAAAACGGCAAAATCGCAAAA
>JAUNBG010000059.1:0-585 GCA_030527205.1 Planctomycetia bacterium | reverse complement strand
TTATAAAAACAGTAAAAATTGCAAAAACAGCAAAAAAAGTAATATTTTCTTCATTTTTGAAAATATTGAGAACAACCTGGTCTATTTTTATTTATACTTTTTTCAATTGTCCTTATTTCTCCGTGACTTCGTTTGAGTTATAAATTAAAGTTAACTTTTTGTCGCTTCATCGGGAGTCAATTCTGCCTTGATTCCTTGATCAAAAGAATCGCTCTGGATATTGATATTTCCATTGTGGGAATAGATGTTCTCAAATTCATTATGACAGCGGTTCAGACAGGGCTTCAAATCCATAATAAAATACTGTTCAATAATGAGTTGCGTGAAATCATATTGCAACTGCTTCAGAACGATTCCGACTTCAAAGATCACATAAAGCAACGGGATAACGGACTTTTCGAAATCAAGGATGAGTTGGAAACCTTGAAACTCTCCGTTTGTCGCATGGAAAACCCGTTAACGAAAATCAATTCGGACTTGCCACGCGATATGTATGATCATAATAAGGTTGACAATGTTTTCGAGATGCGGTCGGATGCGTTTTGGAAGAAATCCTTCAGAAGGTCGCTGTTCGCAATTGGCTGT
>JAUNBG010000017.1 GCA_030527205.1 Planctomycetia bacterium | reverse complement strand
TGAGTTTTTGCTTGAATTGATTGAAAGAGTTGCCATTTTGGGCTTTGTTTTTGATAAAAATCGTTAAATCTAATAAAAATATCAAAAAACAATTTAAAGGAAAAAGTTGTTTATTCATTTCGATTTTTTATTTTTTTATAAAAGATTTCAAAAAGTTTTCTGGCCCGGTTTTTGTATTTTGTCACAAAAACAACTCTTGTTTTGTGATTAAAGGGAGTTCCCCAAACCGCAAAAAGTCGTTTTTTCAAATAATTTGACTCTATAAAAACAAGGTTTCAACATTTTCAATGTTTGAAAAAAGAGTTTTGAGAATTCCCTTGAATTGAAATGGAGAATCTTTTAAGATTTGATTGTTTAGAAAACGTTTTGCTTTATTGACGCCTTATTAAAAAAGTGGTATATTAAATAATATATTTTTTACATAAGGAACAGAACAGGGAAGCAATAATGCAGCTTTTTGCAACAAAACTGAACAAGAATTGTTGATACGTTTTGTTTTTCATGTTTTATTGCAATTTTGCCAGTTGGTTAATGCTCAAGTTTGTTATATCAAATTGATAGGGAAGCCTGTCTCGTCCTTTTGCAATCAGCTTGTTGCTGCCAGGACTTGCAATCCAATTTCCGGGATTTTTGTAGCGACTTGAGTTTTATATTTGCCTTTCTCCGGTCTTGAAATTGACTATGGAAGCAACTCTTGTAATCATCAGGTTGGGACAACCGGCGAGATTATATCGCAGATTCCTTTTCATTGAAAATTGGTTTTTACATTTTGATTGATTATACTATATCGGTATGGACAATATTCTTCGATTTCGACTTTGAACCTTCCGTCATTTTTTTGTTTTTCGCACAAAATAACAATGGTTTAGACCCGAGCCTGAGTATATTCAATTAACATTTATTATTGTCATTAAGAAAGATTCTGTATTGTATGACCGATTTTGAAATATCCATTCGCAATACAATGACGGAAGATAAACTAAAAAAGCGAATTGTCTTCATCTCGAATCATTTTGTTGCATTATATAATATGCGATGGGAATTAATCGAAAAATTATTGGAAAATAAAGAGAATGAAATTTTTGTTATTATTCCTCCCTCTTCCGAAAATGAATTTTTTGTTAAAAAGGGCTTGAAGGTCATTGAGATTCCAATTAATCGTCGCAATTATAATTTTTTTGCCGATATAAAAACAATAAGAAAAATTTATCTTGCTTTAAAAACGATTCGTCCTTATGCCGTTTTAACCTATACAATCAAACCGAATATTTATGGCGGATTTTGTTGTCGTTTATTAAATATCCCTTATTTTGGAACGATTACTGGCACAGGAACTTCTTTCAATTCTTGTTATTTTGCCAAACAATGCGCCATTGTTCTTTATCGATTAGGAATTAAAAAGGCTCAATGCGTTTTCTTTCAAAATGAAAGCAATTTGAATCTTTTTAAGAAGCAGCATATTATCGGAGATCATTGTCGCCTTGTTTCCGGTTCTGGAGTTAATTTGATAAAATTTCCTTTTTCTAATTATCCGGAAAATGACGGGACGGTTCGATTTCTTTTCATTGGGCGAATTATGAAGGAAAAAGGAATTGAAGAACTGTTAAAATGCACAAAATTAATAAAAGCGAAATATTCCAATGTTTTTTTTGACATTGTCGGGTTTTGTGAAGAAGGTTATGAAGGAATTCTGAATCGCCTTTCCAATGAGAATGTTATTAAATATTATGGTTTTGTTAAGGACATTAAAGCTTTTTACCAATCTCATCACGCAGTCGTTTTACCGAGTTATCATGAAGGAATGGCCAACGTTCTTTTAGAAGCCTCCGCTTTGGGAAGACCCATTTTGGCTTCCAAAATTCCCGGTTGTCAAGAAACTTTTGACGAAGAGATAACGGGCTTGGGATTTCAGCCGAAAAGCGTCAAAGATCTTTTTCGGGCTTTGGAAAAGTTCATTCAACTTCCTTACGAAGAAAAATGTTTAATGGGGCTCAAAGCTCGTCAAAAAATGGAAAACGAGTTTGATCGATATAAAGTCGTTCAAATTTATATGGAAGAAATAAAAAAAGTTCTTTAAAAACTTGACTTAATTTGTCAGCTTTTTTTGTAAGGAAAAAAGTTGACAAATCCAACAAATTATTCTAATAAGATTGCTGAAAATTCGTCTGTGCCCCGCATAAATTTGTTCAAATATCCATTTTTGATGCAAAAAATATATTTTCTGTTGAATGTTTTGAATTTGGGTTTGGATATTAATTTTCGAAATGATTTCTTTTTTGAACTGAAACGCTCTTTCCAAGAAATTGTTTTGTTTTTTTCTAAAAAAAGGATAATTTCTGGAAAATAATCGTTTGGGCGGTTTCTTCATTATTAGTTATGCTTAAGACTTTTTTGAAATTCCTGACTTTTTTGTTCATAATCTTGGCAATGTCAGGGGGATTACTGAAGGCGAAGCCATAAAAGTGTCCTGAATTGGGGTTAATCGGCAAATTGAATGCAAAAAAAAACTCTATTGGCGGAAGAGCTGGTTCATATATTTGACGAACATTATGCGTTGTTGCTTTTGTTTGCGCGCCAATGGAATTCGTCCAATGCCGAAGACGTTGTTCAAACGGCTTTCATGCGACTTATAAAATATGTTTATGAGAAAGGGCGTCCAGAAAATATGGTTGCCTGGCTTTTTACTGCTATTCGAAATGAAGCGAATAATCAGAAAAGAAATCGAAATCGGCGCAACCATTATGAAGAAGAGTTTGCCAAAGAACGAAAAGTCTGGTTCGTCCCGATTGAAACGACAACCCTTGAGGTTCAGGAAATGATGGACTCTTTGGAACAACTCCCGATTGAGCTTTGGGAAATCGTTATAATGCGCATTTGGGGCGAACTTTCATTCGATGAAATTGCGGATTCGACTCAGCAGCCGCGAACAACCGTTTGGCGTCGATATAATGAAGCGTTGGATATTCTTCGCAAAAGTTTGTTCTAAGGAAAAAAGTTTTTCGCAAGAAAAATAAGCGAGCGAGGCTGTTTTGCTCAAAACAGGAAACCTCCAGTTTATTTAAATCGTTTTTAAATAAATCCTGTCAAAATAGCCTAACTCGTTTTATTATATTAAAGCCAAAATCAAGACAAATGAATTAAGAGAGAATTATTTGACGCGGAAAAATGTTTCTCAATCGAATCGAGTTCTCTTGAAAATTTGGTTTTTATCGATTTGTGTTCAAGTTTTTGTTTGTTGTTGACTGTTTCAGAAAACGGGAACGCGACTTTTTAACAGGAAGTTCTAAAAACCCGGATTTTTCAACAAACGCATTTCGGATAAAGTCGTTCAAACAAGTTTTTACGGACGAGACGTCCGCGCTCCAAAGTTTTTTAGAAATTTTTTAGAACTTTTTTAACAGCTTGAATCGATAACTTTTGTTCAGGATAAAAATTCATTGATTGAAAAAAATGATTAATACGGAAAATAATGATCGCTCTGAAATTTTGGATATGACGCCGGAACATTCCGCAATGGAAGCAATGCTTGGCTCTTTTCGACTCGTTAGTTTGTCAGACGAACGGGAAAAGATGAAAGCAACGATTCTCTGCGAATGTTGTCGCTTGGCCGAACAGCAAAAAATTCCGAGTCGGGAAAAACTTGTCGAAACGATTGTTCAGGTTGGAAAGAATGAAATAACGCTTTCCTTGACGCAATATGTTCGATCGATTCAACGCGGCGCCATTTTATTTGGCGGATTGATCGGGTTGATTTGCGGCGTCATTTTAACAATAGTAACGCTTTTTTGTTTTGTTCATTTTTTCCCAACTTCGCCGCAATCGACATCGATTTCTTCGCCGGATCAGCAACCGGTCGCTCAATATTATGATCCCAATTCATTGCTCGACAACGGCTCGTTGCGACTTATTCCGAACCGATTCGATAAATACAAAGAATTAAGTTTTCCTTCATTGCTCAATTTTAACGATTTGAACAACAATTCTTCAAACGAAAATCAGACGAATATTCCTAATCCTCGATAAAATCAACAGGAACGCAATATGACCTCGCAAAAAGAAAGCGAACCGTTTCGAGCGACGGACTCGAATTCAACAAAAATCTCTCAATCGGAGGCCGTTTCAATGGAAACGACCGATCTGGATCCCGCCGAAACGATTATTGAAAACGCCATTGAAAAACAGCCGATCAAACGATTCGGTTGTCTTTATCGAATATTTAAATTTGGCGTTATTTTTCTTCTGATTCTTTCGCCGATCGTTTATTGGAATATTTTCCGCGGCAAAAAACTTGAAATTTCGCCCGAAACGACGTTGATAACCGAACCGTTGTTTCAGGACAAAAACGTTGTCGATTATGCAAAATATGTCGAAACGCTTTATCCGCCGGAAATGAAAACGGACGAAAACGGAGCAAGAATCGTTATTCGCGAAATCGGGCCTTATTTGGATTATCCGCGGATCGGCGACGATATTCCAGATAATCCCATTCCGTACTGGAAACGGGAATTTGATAAAAACAGCCCAATGTTTAAACGGCTTTATGATCAACTTGGACTTGATCCCAACATTCCGCCGCGTTATCAATATCAGGATCATGAGGCTTCCTTTTATTATCAATATCTTGAGAAAAAATATCCGGGCGACGAAAACGGCGAACTTCGAGAAAAAAAGCAAGAACATTTTCAATGTCTTTCTCATTGGAGACAAAAGCGGACGGATGAGGAACAGGAATTCATTAAAAAATGGATAGCGGAATATTCGCCGACCTTGGACGTTATTGCCGACGCTGTTCAACGGAAGATCTTTTTGTTTCCGGTCAATTATAAGGAAAGCGACGATCAATATAAAATGTTTATCGGTTGTTCCTTGCAGGATGTCAAGACAGCGCGAAGTTTCGCGCGATCATTTAATTTCCGCGCGTTGCAACGGATTAATGAGGGGAATATCAAAGACGCTGTTTCTGACGTTATTACAACCAAACGGCTCGGCAAGCAATTTATGAAAACGGACGGCGATTATCCGAAAACGTTTGTTGAAATTTTGATCGGAGTAGCAATGAACGGAAGCGGAGGGGCTATTCCCATTGGGCTCAATCCCGACGCTCAACCGACCCGCGACGATTGGCAACGACTTTTGGATGAAGAAACGACTCATCCTATTTCGTTCAAAATCGAAAATTCGATGAGAAGCGAACATTTGAGCTGCATTAATCTTGTCAGCGGTTTGGCAAATTTCTCGGAACTTTTTGATCGGGAAAAATACAAAAACCGTTGGGAACTTGGGGACGGAATTTTTGATTTTTCCGGCAAGACAATGCAACAAATGCTTTTCGGATATTTTGTTGAATCGTCCGGATTGGATTGGAATGAGATTGCGAAAATAATCAATTCCGAATTTGCAAAATCTCTCAACGAGCCTCATTCTGCTGATGATTTAATTGAAGAAATGAACTTGCTCCAAAAATTCGATTCCTTGGAAGGTTCTCTAAAGGTTTGGAGCCAAATGTTGACCTTGAAGAGTCGTTCCCGTTATCTTGGCAAATTGTTTGTTTGCCTGTTTTTTCCTTCTTATTCTATGGTTACAGAGGCCATCAACCGTTGTTATTGTTCTAGTCAAATGCAGAAACTTGATTACGCAATGCAACTTTATAAAGCGGATCACGGAACGTTTCCCCCGGCGTTTACGGTTGACGCGAAGGGGAATCCGCTTCATAGCTGGCGCGTTTTGCTGCTTCCGTATCTCGGGCAACAGGAACTTTTCGATCAAATCAAACTCGACGAACCTTGGGACAGCGAACATAACCGGGCGTTTCATTCCGCCGATCTTGCGATTTATCGTTGTCCTTCGTTGGAAGAAGCCCAAAAAATTATTCCGGGCGAAACGTCTTATTCCGTTATCGTTGGCAAAAATTCGCTGTTCGACGAATCGGGAACCGGCAAAGATCCGCTGGCCATGATCAAGGAGAATCCGGAAAAAGACGTTTTGGATATGATTCTCATTGCCGAACGTTCCGATCCGATCTGTTGGATGAAGCCGGATAACGAAATTCGAGAAAACAACGTCAAGGATTATGGAATCAATAAGTCGCTTAACGAACTGAATTCAAGAATTTATGACCGGAATGAAGTTCGATGGAACGATAAAATTCCTGGAACGGTTGCCTCGGTTCATCCGGGCGGCGCTAACTTTGCCCTGTCAAATGGAGCCAGTTTATTTCTTTCTGCAACGATTGCGACTTCGTCTTCTTCGGAAAAACTTGAAGAAGATGAAGAATTCAATGAAACTTTGTATCATTATCTTTTTGGAGAACAACTTAAGTTTAATTTTGAACAACAATAGTATTCAAGCCTGTCTGAAAACGCGAAAAAATTTTTGCGCAAGCCCCGCAACGGCGAATCAATGGCTGAAGAAAAAATGGGGCGCCCCAATCCGTTTCGGCGAGAATTGCGAAAAATCTTGATAAAACCTGAAAAGAGAGCAATTGAAAAATCGAAAGTTAAAGGGACGAAAGTTGAAAATCGAATGTTGAAGGGACGAATTAAAGTTTGACTGTTGACAAGAAGAGCAAAAGAGTTATTGTTAATTATTGTTGTTGCAAGAACGATGAATAAGCGAGCTCGCAAACCTGAGTTTTCGCCTCAAATCAAAGTCGACAGAAATGAAAAACGCTTTTGATCTGTTAATGGACTGGAACATTAGATAATAACAATTCAATATGACCAGGCAACTCTCTTCTTATATTTTTATGACTTGTCAACCGGGAGCGGAAAACGCTCTGAAAAACGAAATGAACCGTTTGCATTCGGATTATCGTTTTTCCTATTCCCGCCCCGGTTTTCTGACTTTTCGACTGCCGGAAAATTGGGGAATCCAACGAAAATCAACGTTGGACGTTCCCAAACTTCAAACAGTCTTTGCGCGTTGCTGCTCTCATTTTTTAGGAAAAATCAATGCAAAAGATTTCGATTTTCGAAACGATTTGATCTTTGATCATATTTGGAAATTATGTTTGAGCGATTTTTCGCCGGAAAACCCAAATCATCATAAAAAGATCAATCGAATTCATGTTTGGGAACCCGACGCAACAATCAATGCCAATCAGAATCGGAAAAAGCTGAAAAACGAATTAAACGGTTCAAATGACTCAAAAGATTCAAACGATTTAAACGAATCAATTAATCTTAATGAATCAAATCAAACGAATAAAAAGAATAACCCATTTTTCGATGAATTTGCCGAACAATCAATCGCCTCTCTTGAAACGCCTTTGATTTATTCAAATTCAAAACTAAAAAGCAAAATCGCGTCTCAAGAAAATCAGCGAAACTTTGAGCCGGGATTGACTTCTTTCGCAAAAGAAATTCATTCGCAAATATATCGAGCCGCCCCTGCCGAATTTTCCCGTTTTTTCTCATTTGACGCGGAAAATCTTGAATCAGCAGCCATTCCGAATGAAATTTGTCTGGATTGCGTTTTAGTTTCAAAAACAGAATTTTGGATTGGTTATCATTTGGTTCATGATTTTCATTCCCGTTATCCCGGCGGCCTTGTTCCTTTAAAACTTCCTTTCGATGCAACGTCGCGGGCTTGGTTAAAATTCGAAGAAGGACTTCGCTGGTCAAACTTTCCTATTGAAATCGGTTCTCATTGCGTTGATATCGGCGCGTCGCCTGGCGGCGGATCGCAAGCGCTGCTGGCTCGCGGCGCTTATGTTCTGGGCGTCGATCCAGCCGAAATGGCTCCGATCGTTTTAAATCATCCGAATTTTACGCATTTAAGAGCAAAAATCAATCAACTGAAACGAAAAATATTTCGGAAATCCCGCTGGTTTCTGACCGATATGAACGTTGCTCCCAATTATACATTGGACGCCTTGGAAGAAATCGTCTCGCGTTCCGATATTTCGCCCCGAGGTCTCCTGTTTACTTTAAAACTGTTTGACTGGAAATTGGCCGAAAATATTCCTGAATATGTTCAACGAATTAAAAATTGGGGATTCCCTTTTGTTAAAGTCAGACAATTGTTATTCAATCATCAAGAAGTTATGATTTGTTGTTCAAAAAAAATATTTGATTCCGAAATCAAAATGGACAACAGGCCTCGACGTCGCTAATTCGCTTGTCGATCTCGAGATAACGGACACAAATCTCAATGAATTTCAATAATACGGAATCTGATTGCAATAAATTTGGATCGAGTCATTGCAACTTTCGCTATTTCCGATAAAATATATGTTGCTCTTTTATGTTGAACAAAGAAAAATCAACTCAACGTTGACTTTTCTTTTGAAAATTTAAGTCTCTTTTTATTTTGATTTTTTTATGTCGCCGGAATCTTATCATATTCAACAACGAGAAGGAAATGTTCTCATTGTTCGAGTCTTTTCAAAGCCTTTTCGAGGTCAAGAAATTCCTGATACCGTTTTTACATTTCGCCCCGGCGATCCTCAATATGAACTCTGGAATAAACGATATATTGAACAAATGACAAACAAAAAAATGAAAAATCTTTCTTCCTAAATTTTTTTATTTTTTTCTAAAAATGAACAAATTGATCTTGTTCGATCCGGACAATTTCGTCATAATCAGGAAAGGCGCCAGAAATCGTATCGTTGAAATAATCGTTGACATTGAACAACATTGACTCGTTCTGGTTCAAATCAATTAAAAATCCGTGATCGTTGGATTCGCAAAAATGGCTGCGACAAACCGATTATGAAAGATCAAACCTGTTACTTTGATCAACTTTGGCATAATTGTTCTGACATATTTGAACAACTTGTCGAAAAATTTTTTTCGTCGATCATTAAATAGCAACATTTGAATCGACCATTGAGAACGAAAAGGCCAATTGTCCTGTTTGATCTCTGAAAATTTAAACGTTACGATTGATAAGTTCGGCTTTCAAAATATTTTCTCAACTTGTTTTGTCAGGCAACCGATATTAAAAAACATCAATTTGGAACGGTTGCGCTTTTATAAAAACCAATAGTTTGATTTAATTTTTTAAAGATAAATTATTTTTTGTCATAATAAGACATTTTTGTCATACTTAATAATGGGGTTGACTTTATTAATCAGATAAAATAAGACAAATTTTTTTATTTTTGGTTTTTTGGGGTTTTTTATAAAAATTTATTCATGAACTATTCCGATTGAGCCGATAATAACGAATACAGTAAGATTTTTGAAAAAGAACGAAGAACAAAGTCATTGAAAACTGATTTTTCCGCAAACTTTTATGGTTAACTAAAAGGGAATCTAAAATCTTTTGTTCTTCTTCCGATAATAAGAAAAAAAATGAGTCGAGTTGACCCGATAAGGGTTATTAGTTGGTTTCGCCTTTGAGATTCGTCTGCTTTTTCTGGCAAACGATATAAAAAATAAAAGGTTGGCCGACTTGAGTTATCAAACTCATAGACCAGACTGCTTTTCAGGAGAAATATAATGGATATTTACGGAACGCATATAATTCATGGATCGCAAGGAATCGCTGCTCCTCATCAAACAGGAATGCTCAAAAGAAATGTTGCGGCAGAAACCAAAAATAACGTTCCTGTTAAAGATGAGGTTGAGATTTCAACGACTGCTCAACGATTAAGCGAAACGCGCGAAATGTCGTCAACTTTAGGCCAAGGCGAGATTCGTCTTGACCTTATTAATCGAGTTCGTTCAGAAATCGCTTCCGGAACTTATGATACTCCGGAAAAAATGGATATCGCTATGGAAAAAATGTTCAATTCAATTTTTGGTTAATTTCTTAACAAATTGAATGATTGAAAGCCAAAAAGGGAAACGATTATCGCTTCCTTTTTTGTTTAATAATACAAAATTTGTCTTCCGCTTCAGTAAAATCTATTTGCTCTGATTTCAATATTCTAAAACTATAATGAACGGTTTCTTTTGATCAGATAAGGTTGAAGAACTGAAACTCGCGAAATGGCCTGCGCTGGACATTGAAAGGCAATCGCGCATTGATTGCATTGTTTGCATTGCGATTGATCAATTTGGAGAAAAAGAGAACCATTTCCTTTATCTGTGCAGCCCTTAACGCATTTTCCGCAACCAATACAACGTTCTGTATCAATTAAATATTCAAAATAATTCGCTTCAACTTTTTGACGAATGATTGCGTTTGTTGGACAGAGTTGATTTTCTGCGCCTTCATTGAGTTTGAGCGGCGTTTCGTCAAAAAAACCTGTACAAATCTCGCAATAACCGCAGATTTCCTGATTATGAAAACATTTGACTGCGGATATATTTAAGACGCAATGCGTTGCGCATTTTCCGCAACCGACGCATTTGTTAGGATCAATCTGCCAGACAAAATGATCTCCGGAATAATTTTCCTGCTTTTTTCCCTGGATGTTTCGATAGCCCAACGACGCGGATAACGTTCCCAATCCAAGAAAAACAGCGGTTCGACATCCGTTTTTGACGAAATCTCTTCGATCCATTTTCTGAAGGTCCTTTCCCAAAATTGAATGCTTAAGTCAATTACAAATTTGACGTTTTGTATTGATTCTCAAACTTGTTGATAATTCGCAACGATAATCTTTGTCTTCGCAAGCCAGAGCAAATCTGTCGGATTACAGAAGTCAAAAAACGGTCGTCAAAACCGAATAGCTTCGGAAAACATCTATTGTAACGTTTTCAATCTCGTTTGTAAAGATTCGATTTCGTTTTGAAAACCGCCGGAAAAAATCGGAAAACGACAACAGGAATTGGGCGCCAGATCATATTGATCCAAATGAAAACCGCTTGCAAATCGATGACGTTTCCATTGACTGTGAGCCCAAAGTTGATAAAATCGAATTTGCCATTGAATAAGTTGTTTTTTTTCAAATGTCTGGTTTTGAGTTTTCAATTGAGTCGAAACGAAATCCAAAACAGAATCGCAATCTTTTTTGTCGCGAATGATTGCTTTTTCAAATAAATCAAGGACGCAATAAGGCATTAAATCCGTTTCATCGGTTTGCTTGTCTTTAAGGGGTCGAAGTTCCGCGGTTGGTTGTTGTTCATTAATGAATTTAAGAGCCGGAACAGCCCAACGTTTCGAATGATTGAATTGAGAAGGAAAAGATAAACCTTGTTTTTCAAGCCATTTAAGCCAATTTCTTAAAAAAGCTTTATCGATTCCCGCGATTGGAGAAAGCGAGCCGCTTGTATCGCCGTCCATTGTTGCGTAACCGCAAGCGACTTCTGAACGATTTCCTGTCGAAAGCAACAAACCGCCCAGAACGTTGGCCAATAGCCAAACGCTAGGCGAACGGGTTCGCGCTTGAATGTTTTGAAGCGCCAAATCATCGGTTTGCCAATCAAGTTGTCTTTCTAATTTTTCGGACACAATTCGTTTATACAGTTCAACAACAGGATCAATATCGAATTCGTAATGCTTTGAACCGATGAAATTCGCGATTTCTTGAGAAGCTTGACGCGTTATTTCGCTGCTGTTTTTCGTTGCTTGATAAACCGTTGTTAAAAAAGCGGCAACGATTGTTCGCAATTCTTCATTAGAATAAAAAAAATCTCGCGGCTCTTTGGAATCAGCCCCATTATTGCTTTGTTTGCGGAAATGATTTTGTTTACGGAAATGACAGTCTTCTGATAAAGTTGAACCCGAATGATTGTGAGGCAAAGGGGTTAGCTCCGAAGAATCCTCAAAAAGCGGCGCGGAATCCTTTTGGTCCAGGATCGGGGCATTATCATGTAAAAACAAACGTCGATAAATGTCCGAGACGCAAGGAATAAACGCAAATTGCTTAAGAAAAGTTTTCATTCCCAATTCAGAAATGCCGCTTTCGATCATAAATGCAATAAGAATGGCAATGCTTGCCGAATCCGCTCCGCCGCTGAGAGAAAGGACAAATCCGTTGGATCGACATTTCTTTAAATAACCATAAAGCCCCAAAGCAACAGACTTTGCAAATTCTTCAAAAAGAACGTCCTCAGATGTTTCCCATTTTTCTAAAGCAACTTGTTCGCTTTGATTTTCGTTCTTATCAGAAGAATTTGAAGAAGAATAGAAGAGATTGTTTGAAAAGGTTGGCTCCTGTTTTGATAAAATCAGCCGATGATTTTCATTCAGAGCAAATTGTGTCGAAACAAAACAGGAATCCCGATAGGAAAAGCGTCGACATTGAAAGAGTCGAGAATCAGAAGCGATCATTGAACCGCCGTCATAAACAAGCGATCCCGCCTCAATTCCCAATAATGTTGAATAAACAACAGGACAATCAAACGTTTGGGATTGTTTTAGAATAATGTCGCGTAATTTTTGTTGTTGCCCCAATTCGAAGGGGGACGCTGTCGGGCAAAGGATTAAATCGCAAGGCGTTTTCTTTGAAAAAGAGGCGGATTTCTGAAGAACATTGTTTTGATCAGAAGAATTTTCCGCCAAAAGATGAGGAACAATTGCGATTCTTAAATCATTCCAAAGAAAGGATATGTCGCCAATGGGATAACGTTGGCCGCTCAACTGAACCTGTTTAACGCTTTGATTTGGCCAGGCAGAAAACCAACGCATATCATAATGAATTCCTTGCGTTTCGAGAAAACTCGAACAATATATTCCCAAAATCTTTTGATCGGCAACCAAAACAGTCGATTTATAAAGTTGTCCTTCAAAAGAAAAGGGAAGTCCCAAAGCAAGAACGTTATGATCCGTTTCGGGAAGAAATTGCAGCAATATTTCAAGCGATTTCTCTGAAGTAACTTGCGAAAGAAACATATCGTCGCAACCCGGCCCTGAAACAGATAATTCGGGCAAACAGATTATTTTGGGCAAATCGTTATTCAACATCGACTTGATCTGCTGAAGAACATTCGATATTCTTTGGCGATTTCCTGTCCAATCCAACGGCGTTAAATTGAGAGAAACGGAGACAACATCAAATTTTTTCATGAATTGGTTTCCATTCTATTATAAATGTTATACCGAAGCCGTTATTGGAAAATGACTTTCATTTTATAATCAGCCTTTCGTTGTCGGATTTGTAATCCAGACAATCTGCAATTTTCAACAGGCTTGAGTATACAAAAATCTGTAGTTCACAAAAGGGAATTCCTTCGAAATAATCGATAAGAATTTCGACTTCTTTCTAACATTCACAAATACAATATCTTATATTGAGGGCAACAAAAGGTTTGCGTTGGCGTTATAATTAAATGTAAAGGAAAATCATGAGGTTCAACAGGAATTTCATCCAAAAGTTGTTGATCATAAGCAAGTCCAATCAACAAAGTTTGCGGTTTCAGTTGTTTAAGAAAGCGATCATAAAACCCGGCGCCGCGTCCCAACCGATGACCATTTCGATCAAAAGCCAAACCAGGAACGAGAACAACATCCAAAAGTTTGGAATAATCTTTGAATTTCGCATTCCAGAAAGAATTTAAAGATTTCGTTATTAGAAAAGAATCGTCTGGTTCCAAAATGCCAAAACGACCTTGTTTTAAGTCATTATAAATAAACTTTTTATCGAAAGGCGACCAATGCGGCGGCTGCAGTTGATAAAGTCGAATATCTTGTTCAACGCAATAAGGGATTATAATGTTTCGAATAACGGTTGTTTGAGAACATTCTTTTGAAATAAAAGTCGATAAACAGTCTTTTTGCCAAAACAGTCTCGGAAGAAAGGGCAGCGTCGGAACTTCCGTTTGAGTATTAAGATAAAGCATTATTGTTTTGGCGTCAACAACCTTGGCAATATCCATTAAACGACGATAAAAAATCAAAGCCGTTTCGTCAGTTGGAGTTTTTTGATCAAGCAGACATTTTAACTTGATCTTCATTGCATTTCGTAATTGCTGCTTCTTTTGATAAATATCGGTCATTATGAATGTTCAAAACCTTCCTGATCAAGAACGTTTCTCAATATTTCGTCCCAGGATTTGAGTTTCTGTTGAACGCGAATATCTCCGCGGCGAACAAGTTCGCGGCAATAAATGGGATCATTTTTTAATCGAAGTAATCCATTTTTCATGCTTTCCAAAGAAAAAGGATCGACAAAATGGGCGGCGTCTTCGCAAATTTCATGCGCGAAATCCAAATCGCTTGCAATAATCGGCAAATGAAAATTCATTGCTTCTAAATGACCTTGTCCAACTGTTTCCAATAATGTCGGAATGAAAAAACAATCGGCCTGTTGATAATAATAGGCAAGATTTTCTTTCGGGATTTTTCCCAAAAAAATAATGTTTTCTTCTAAATGATTCTTTTTGACGAGTTTCGCTATATATTGGGCAATGGGACGGAGTTTTCGCGAAACCGTTTGAGGATCAATTGATAAAAAACAAGCAATCTCAGAAAGTTCATTTTTATATTGGGCAAACATTTCTGCGATTCGCACAAAATTTTTATGAGGATTCAGCCAGGATAAATAAAGACATTTAAATTTCTGACAATTCGTCATTAACGAAAGATTATCCGGCTTTTGAGAAGAATTATTTGGCAAATCGGGAATCGAAAAACTTAAGGGACAATACCCAATTCGTTCTTCCTCATAATGATAAGTTTCGATAAAACGACGTTTAACCGTCTCGGTTTGAACATAAATCCGTTGACAATGTTTCATCGTTCGCTTCAAAAGACTCTTTTCAAGCTTCCGATGAAGTCGAAAAGGAAAGGAATACCAATTCAATCCCCAATGTTGAAGCGGATAATTTAAATGATAAGCCGAACGAAAATAAGTACTTTGACGACATTTTGGAAAAGCAAACCCGATTCCGCCGAGCCACCAAGCCCAATCGCATTGAATTTCGTCGAGATAACGCATTATTTTTCGCTCTTCAAGATAACGTTGATAATAACCGCGTCTCGGAATTTCAATCAATTCAACGTTTTCAATGTTTTTGACTTCATCAAAACCGCAACCTTCCGGAACAACAACGATAAATGAATGCATCGGCGCTATTTTCGGCATTGTTTTAATGATTGCCAATCCGCCGGTCAATCCGCCGCCGCTATGAAGACTTGTTCCGAGTAATGCCATTTTCATTTCTTGATTCCTTTCAAATGAGCGTTAAAGCAAAATCATTTGATTGCTGTTTTGAGAAAATCGAGGGATTGAATTCGTTCCTTATCTAAACGCAACTCTGCTTCGTCAAAAGAGATATCCCATTCAGACGGTTCTGGGAAATCCTCTTTTGTCGAAAGGAAACGACTTTCCAAACCGAGCAGGCCAAGCAACGTTCCAATTCGCGATTTTGCCTTTTCGATCAAAGAATATTTTCCGTCAAGAAAGGAATAAAAGGGCCGTTTATAGTTTACAGCAAACGATGTCCCATGAAAGGAATTAGTTAAAACAAAGGACGCATTTTGAAAAAATCCCAAAAATTCAAGGGGACCGACATCGTTTTCCGTTTGAGCGGGAAAAACAGCTGCCTTTGATTTATTGCCGCAACAAACGATTTTCCAATGATTTCTTTCTGATATTTTTCGGGCAAACTCAATAATGCGATTTGTCAAAATCGGTTTTTGTCCAAAACCTTCCGGAATGAAATAGCAAAAAATATAAGGATCTTTTGATTGATAAGGAATTGCGATTTTATCCCAATCATTTTGTGTCAACAGCAAAGTTGGATCCAAAACAAGCGTTGCTTCCCGACCAATAAGATCGCGAACATATTGTTGGCCTTCAAGTTCGCGAACAGAGAGAAAGTCAAATTTTTCCAGTTCCCGTTTGTAAAGCGAAATATAATCTTCCGGAAATGTCGAAAAATAAAAACTGGGCGCATACGAAATGCGTCTTTGCTGATCCGAAACAAACGGAAGAAGAAAAGTATCGTCGTCAAACAGTTTTGGAATGTTCCAAACCTGATCGCTTCCGACAATAAATATTTGAAATTCCGCCGCCATTTTTATCATTTCCGAACGGGATTGAAGCGGCTTGGTTCGCTGAAAATATTGACGACGAAAGCGTTCCATTGACCGTTGTCGTTTGGTTTGAAAAAAACGGGTCAACAAGCGTTTTACAAGAAAATATTTCAAACGGCGAAGCATCGATTTTGGACGAAACGGACGCCGATAATCAAGGAAAGTTGAATCGTAACCAAGTTGCGACAGTTTTTCCTGTAAGGCGTAAGCTTGAAGCAAAGCGCCATAATTATCGGAATTTGTAAAGGTCAACAAAGCAATTCGATTCATGATTCAACCTGAATATGCCTTCCAAAATAAAATAAAGGAAGTTCAAAAAAAACTTAAAAACGCGGACGACTCGTTCGCAAAAAATAGTTTTAAAGACTTTATCTGAAATGCGGATGTTGAAAATCTGTGTTTTTAGAGCTTCCGATAAACATTATTGGGGCAAGTCTTTTGAATATCTCGAAATTGGATTCATAAAACCGAAAATCGATTGCAAATAGGTTTGTCAACGACAAGAACGACCCCAATGACAATTTTCCGAAACTAAATTCAAAACCAAAATATCGTTTATTGCGGTTGAATAACTCAGACTCTTAAATCGGCATGCGCGTTTTCATCGACCGGATATTTAAGTCGAATCGGCTCAATTATTTCCTTCAGAAACTCGTCGACCTGTTCCGGAGCCCGACCGACAAAACGAATTGGATCCATTTCCGCTTCAATATCGACTTGAGCGAAAGCTGAGTCGGTTCGCAAACGGGAAAGCAGATCATTGGCCCCCCCTTCCTGTTTGACTATTGCGGCCGCTGCCTGGCTATGGACGCGGATCCGTTCATGAAGTTCCTGACGGTCGCCTCCTGATTCAACGGCGGCCATTAATATATTTTCGGTTGCCATAAACGGCAACTCTTGACGAAGGTTTTTGTCAATAACATTCGGATAAACAACGAGATTTTCAACGATATTTTCATAAATAATAAGAATGGCGTCAAGAGCTAAAAAAGCCTGAGGCAAAACAAGGCGTCGATTGGCGCTGTCGTCCAATGTTCGTTCCATCCATTGAGTCGCAAGCGTCATTGCCGGACTGGATTGCAAACTCATGACAAATCTTGCAAGCGAACAAATTCGTTCGCTTCGCATCGGATTCCGTTTGTAAGCCATTGCCGAAGAGCCGATTTGATTCTTTTCAAACGGTTCTTCCATTTCTTTGCGATGAGCAAGAAGACGCAAATCGGTTGCAAATTTATGGGCGCTTTGAGCAATTCCCGAAAGAACATCCAAAATTTGAGCGTCCAATTTGCGAGGATAGGTTTGACCGGTTACAGCAAAAGGCTGCTTAAAACCGATTTTTTCACAAAATTTCTTCTCAAGAAGTCGAACTTTTTCATGATCGCCATTAAAGAGTTTTAGAAAACTGGCTTGCGTTCCGGTTGTTCCTTTATTTCCCAATGTTCGGATTGTTTCAATTCGATATTCCAAATCTTCCAAATCCATAACAAGATCATAATTCCAAAGACAAACGCGTTTTCCAACCGTTGTTGGCTGCGCTGGCTGCAAATGCGTAAATCCCAAACAAGGCAATGATCGATATCGAGACGCAAATTGGGCTAATCGATCAATGACGGTTGCCAATCGTTTACGAATAAGAAGCATTGCATCGCGGAGCAAAATGGCGTCTGTATTATCGGTTACAAAGCAACTTGTTGCTCCCAAATGGATTATTGCTTTGGCTTTGGGACAAACGTCGCCATAAGCATGAACATGGGCCATAACGTCATGTCGGAGACTTTTTTCATAATTGGCCGCAACAACAAAATCAATGTCGTCCGTATGATCCTTGAGTTCCTGAATCTGTTCCAACGAAATTGGGAGACCGAGCTCCGCTTCGATTTCAGCAAGAGCAACCCAAAGTCGTCGCCAAATACCAAATTTTTTTTGAGGTCCCCAAAGTTCGCTCATCTCTTTTGATGAATATCGGGCAATAAGAGGATTTTCGTAATTAAATTTGTCTTCACTCATTTTTCATTCATTTGAGAAAAGGGTTCTAATGGATTAGATTCAACCGGACGTTTTTCTTTCAATAATCAAACTCTTTTAAAAACTTTTCGGTTATTGAACAGAGAAAAAAGTTGTAAAGGGCAAAAGTCCAAAATTGCAATCGTTTAAGCAATGATCTTTCCTTCAATTATTATTTTATCGGGATTCTTTTTTCCTAAAATCCCCCATCAATCAATTTAATCGAATGTTTTGTAATTTTATAAGCATTTTTAATATAATGTTCTTTGGTTATAACAATAAATTATTGATGTTTCGAAAAGTTTATAAATATATAACAAGGGAGTTCCAAAAAACCCTTAGGAACGCTAAGCGTCTCGCTCATCGGAGCTTGTTTTTGCGATGTTTTTAACATTGAATTTGTTGCTGAATCAAGGTTTTTAGGAGTTCCTAACAATATATTCTGAACTTTTTCCGACGGATTCAAAAAGACAAGTTTGTTGACCATTTTGGGTTCGATATAAAAAATTAAAGTTTCGAAAATCGGGCTTTGAACGTTGATAAATTTTGATTTTTCCGCTTGAACAATTTTTATAGACGTTTTTCTTGAATTTTTCCGAAAAGCGGCGAAGCGGAAAAATCCAAGCGTTGGCATTATAACCCCCCAAAAGAAAATCCCTTTTTTTGAACTTGACATAAAATTAAAAAAAGAACATAATGCTCATTGTTTGAGTTCAAATCAACGAAAGGAAATTTCCTTATCAACTCAAAAAACAAAGAATAATTCTTTGGCAAATCGTTTTTAAAGAAAACTTGTCCATTATATTAATATCAACATTAATATAATAAAGGAAATTCCCTTTTTCATTAAAAACATAAATTGATCTTTTGAGAAGGAATCATTTTGATTCAGAAAACCATAAAATCAATAAAATTGGAAAATCGTAATGTCAAAAGGTTAGGAAGACCGCAAAAAGAATCATGAAGAGTTCAAAAGCATTCAAATTTCCTCAATTAACAACAGACAAAAATGTTCCGCTTTTAGATTTAAGTCGTCAATATCGAACGATTCGGGATAAAATGTCAGCAGCGTTGATTAATGTCAATGAAAGCGGACAGTTTGTTCTTGGTCCCGAAGTTCAGAAGTTGGAGACAAATGTCGCCCTTTATAGTCGAACGAAGAATGGAATTGGTTGCGCCTCAGGAAGCGATGCTCTCCTTCTGGCATTAATGGCCGTCGGCATTCAACCCGGGGACGAAGTCATTGTTCCAAGCTTTACTTTTTTTGCAACGGCAAGTTGCGTTCCGCGACTTGGCGCTGTTCCCGTTTTTGCCGATATTGATCCTGTGACTTTTAATCTAGATCCTCAAAACGTTGAGCAACGCATAACGTCAAAAACAAAAGCCATTATTCCGGTTCATCTTTTTGGACAAATGGCGGATATGGTCGCGTTTCGCAAAATGACCAAAGATCATCCTGATCCTCTTCGACAACAAATTGCTTTGATCGAAGACTCTGCTCAAGCTATTGGCGCAGAACTTAACAACATTCCGACCGGAAATTGGGGAGATTTCGCCTGTTTGAGTTTTTATCCGACCAAAAATCTTGGCGGCGCTGGCGACGGCGGAATGCTTTTAACAAATAACGATGACTTGGCCAATGAGGCTGTTCTTCTTCGCGGACACGGAATGGCGCCTCGATATTATCATAAAAAAATCGGCATTAATAGTCGATTGGATTCCTATCAAGCGGCTGTTTTGAATGTCAAACTTCCTTATATTGATATTTGGACAAAAATGCGTCAGCAAAACGCCGTTCGTTATTATGAAATGTTTGATAAGGTTGGGTTGACGAATACGATTCGGCTTCCTGATTTGCAATCAAACAGACGCCATGTTTGGAATCAATTTGTCATTCGAATCCCCGATGGGCTGCGAAACGCTCTTCGCGAAGAGTTGACTGAGCATAAAATCGGGACTGATATTTATTATCCGCTTGGACTGCATCAACAGGAATGCTTTCAATATTTGGGTTATGCGGCTAATGATCTTCCTGAAACCCTGAGGGCTTCTGAGGAAGTTTTGGCATTACCGATCTTTCCCGAACTTCGTATCGATGAACAATGGACGGTTGTTCAAGGCATTAAAAAGTTCTGCGATGCCAACGAAGGCAGAAAAGTCTTTCCTGTCGCCGCCTAAATTTTCGAATGGCGATAAGCGTAACGCGATGAGGAAGGGTCTGAATTTGATGATCCAACCTCATTGGCAGCTTAATCTCAAAATGAAGTCTTATCAAAAGGCTTGATTATTAATTTAAATGGAATATTGTTCCGTCATTGCCTTTGATGAGCCATTTTAGTGATTTTGTGACAGAATTCCAAATAAAGAGAAACAAATTTGGCCTCAACTCGACATTATATTCAAGTCTTATAAAACAGTAGATCGTTCATTCGCTGCGTCAACAAAACATTGAGCGAAGGAAAAAAGCGGTCATTCTTGCGTTAAACAGCTTTCGGTTTATCTTATAATTGAGCTCGAATTATTTTTGTTTAACAGAACAAATTCATTTTTTGATAAAAGATTAGGAACTTTTAAAAACCAGCTTTTTCAAGGAACGGATTTCGAATAAAGTCGTTAAAACTAATTCTTGTAGACGAGAGGTTCTCGCTCCTAAGGGGGGGGTAAAACTTCCTGATTAATATTCGGAAAAATGGTTTTGTTTTTTATAACCCAAAGATTCTAAAACGGCAATTATTTCTTCAAAGGTTAAAAAACGTCGTCGATGCAACAATTTGTATTGTTCGAGAGCCTGAGCAAGCTGACGAGCATTTTCTCGTCGATCATCGGGCGAAAGAGGACGACAAACTGCTGTATTTGTATTAGGATCAATTTCGCATATATAATCATTGTCTTGGACATTATTCTTATCGTCCCATAAACAACCAGATCGACGAGGCTCCGATAAGAAATAGGCATTCGATGCAGAAAAGAATGTTGTTTGATTCTGTATCATTATATTAACTCCAAAATCTTCTTTGATGAAAAGTCGCTTTTCTTATAAGATAAGGAAGTTCTCAAAAACCTCAGGAACTGTTTTTTGCAACGCTTTCTGAATTGAGTTTATTGCAAAAACTCGTTTAAGAACTTCTATATATAATATTGACAAGAAATGATCGATAAAATCGTAAGCGATATTTTAACTTATCAATTGGGACGCGTCGCCGCAATTCTTTTAGCTCTCTTCTTAAAAATAGGTTATTGATTCAACTCGTTTAAAAGAGGGAAAAATTTTCCTGAACAGCAGTTCCTCAATCGAAATCCGAGCGAAAATGTCGAAACAAAAGAAACGTTTGGCTCAATAAGTTGTCCTCTCGAAACGAGACGCCGGAAGCGATCTTGATTCTGAAGAATTCGTTTCTTAAACGTCGCTTTATCTTTCGAACAAAATTTTTGAAAATAAAAAGTCAGAAATAAAGAAATCTGACTTTGCAATTGATTTATTATATAATAGAACAGAACTGAAATGGACAATCCTTATCAGCTTCGATAATCGGATCGCCATTGCCGAGTTTGAGAAGAGAAAAAATAAATTTTCAGCAAGTTTGAGCAAAAACAATCAAGTTTTTATCGGTCGCAAAAATCGAATTTTTATAAAATTCAAAAACAACGCAATCGCCCAATTTTAACGATACTGAAATTTAATTCCTGTTCCGTTTTCATCTGAAAATAGGATTTTCCCATGATCCAACTGAACGCCAGAACCAATTTTTTTATCAATAAGAAGCGGGCCATCAATATATATAAAATCGACAACAGGGGCAAATTGTGACATTGCGCTGGCTGCAACAGAAGACTCAATTGTATTCCCAATCATTGTTTTTAGTCCAAGATATTTAGCCTTGGCTATCGCAATCTTTGTCGGATACATTCCGCCAAATTTGACCGGTTTTAAATTAACGCCGTCAAAAAAGTCGGCGCAACGTTCCAAATCGGCATCGCAACGACAACTTTCGTCCGCGAAAATAGGAATCGGACATTTTTCTTTCAAAATCTTCATTCCTTCCCAGTCGTCATAATGCAAAGGCTGTTCAATCAGCTCAACGCCCAGACTTTGAAGTTCATCCAAGTTATGAAGCATTTTTTTAAGAGACCAGGTCCCGTTAATATCCAGGCGAAAAATGGCATTTGTTCTTTTACGCAATTCGCGCAAAATCTCCATATCCTCATGAAGCCCCAGTTTAACGCGATAAATTGGCCAATCCGGGCATTCTTCAAATTTTTCCATAACGCGAAAAAGCGAATCCAATCCTAAAGTATAACTGGAAAGAGGCGTCATTTCGGGTTGATAATCCCAAATTTTCCAAAGGGGACGATTTCTTAATTTTCCCCAAAGGTCGCAAGCTGCCATTTCGAGAGCGCATTGCGCCGCAGGAATTTTTTGTAAAACGGGCGAAATAAAACGTCCAAAGGCAACAGGATCAGCCAGAGCATAACGTTCGAGGCCTTCGCGGCAATGTTCCAAAGCATAAGCAACATTTTCAATTTTTATACCAAATTGCTGATCTTCATAGGCTTCGCCATAACCGCGTAATCCGTCCTGCTCCAGTTCAACAATAACAGCTCGAACAACGCTAATTGTGCTGTTAAGAACCGTCATAACATGCTTGAGCGGAAGATCCATCCGAATGATTCTGAGTCTCATTTATTCAATTTCATACAGTTTTCAAGTTAATCTCGATTGAACCGAATTTTCCTAAACGTTATTATTTGAGCTCATTTTGGGAATTTTCTGTTTTTAAGAAAATCGATGGTCAAAATGAAGTTATTGGGCCTTTTTAATCTCATTATAAAAAGAATCAAATGATATTTCAACGAAAACGCGGAAATAATCAGAAAAATTCTGTCATGATAAAATATAGACTCATTTTTCGCAAATATTCTCTGATTTGAAAATTATCAAACCCATTTAATACTAATGTCAATCATTTTGGAAAAACCTTAATAGAACCCTTATTTTTGACAAGCAATTTTTGGTAAATTCCAAATTGTTTAGGAAAACGTTGACTTAATTAATCCCTATTCTAATTTTTTCTTTCATGAAACGCAATGGACTCCCAGACTTTTTTTTAATAAAAAGATAAAACTGTTTTTCTATGAAAATAATTCCAAAACTCTTTTCAACGGCTGAACAGTTTGCTAAAATAGGGTTTCTTTATTCTATAGACGCAATTCTTTTGACAGGTTCAATCTATTGAAAGCTCCGGTTCGTTGGGCTCACAAACCCCGACAACGACGGCAATATCTTTGAAGTCAAAGGCAAGCGTCCAACCCGAATTCAGAATATCCGATTCGATAATCGCTCTTTATTCAAGAATAAATATTTTATTCAAAAAAGAGCTGTTCGTGAACAATATTGAAATGTTAATAATCAAAAAAACAACGATTTTTGCCAAGATATTCAATTGCTATTGAGTTTTTCCGGCAACAGCAACCAATTTTCAAACTCAAAATAAGCCATTATTTTAATAGTCAAACAACAAAAGGCAAAATTATTATGAAATTATCTCGACGCTCTTTTTTGGGAAAACTGAGTCTTCTGGCCCCTTTTTCAAGTCTGACCCCCTATTATTTTTCGTCACCATCAACTTTTCTGGCGGCCAATCAATCGGCTAATGATCGATTTTCCATTGGATTCATCGGTTGCGGCGGAATGGGTTGGGGAGATGTTCACGAATTGGCAAATTTTGGAAATATCGTTGCCCTTTGTGACGTTGACGATCAACGAACGGCTCGATATAAAAACGACGAAAAATTGTGCCCCAAACAACAAGACGTTCTCGTTTCGCGCGATTATCGAAAAGTTCTGGATCGCAACGATATTGAGATCATCGGCATTTCGACCTGCGATCATTGGCATACAAAAATTGCCGTTGAAGCTCTTTTGGCCGGGAAACATGTCTTTTGTCAAAAGCCGTTGACTTTAACGATTGAAGAAAATCAGCTCATTCGTAAAGCGGTTGAAAAAACGGGCAAACAATTTTTGGTCGGAACGCAACAGAGAACGGATCGCAATTATTTTATGGTCGCAACGGCGATGATTCGCAAAGGTCTGTTGGGCGATATCCAAAAAATAAATGTTTATCTGAATAAAGGAAAACCGCAGGGACCTTTTCAAACAGCAACTCCGCCTGACTCGTTTGACTGGAATCAATGGCTCGGTCAGGCTCCCGAAGTCGATTATATTCCGCAACGAACTCACGGAACTTTTCGATATTGGCTCGATTATTCCGGCGGTTTATTGACCGATTGGGGCGCTCATCATGTCGATTGCGCCCAATGGGCTGTTGGCGAAGACCAGATCGGTTGCGGGCCGGTTGAAATTGACGGAACCGATTGTTCTCATTCCAGCCCGCTTGACGAAAAAGGATATCCTGTCGAAAATAATCGCTTTAATACAGCAATTGATTTCAATATTAAATGTCAATTTGCCAGCGGATTGAAAATGAATGTTCAAACATCTGACGATAACGGAATTCTGTTTGAAGGAACCGAGGGACGCATTTTTGTCAATCGGGGCAAAATAAGCGGCAAACCGATTGAAGACAATCTTCATAAACAAATTACGGAAGACGATCTTGTCGCTTTGAATCACGGAAAACCGGTTGAATGGACGAAACAAAATTTTGTTCGCTGCATTCAAGAAGGCGGGCTTCCGTCTTCTGATGTTTTCAGCCATACGATTTCAATGAATACTTGTCATCTTTGCGTCATTGCCGGTCGTTTAAAACGCGTTATTCAATGGAATCCTCAAACGGAAACCATTATTGGCGATGAACAGGCAGCGGCTTTTCTTTCCCGACCGCAACGCAAAGGATTCGAACTTCCCAAAGTTGATTAAAAGCTTAATGGAAGTTCTCAACCCCCCTTTGGAACGCGGACCTCTTGTCCCCGCAAAAATGGTTTTAACGACTTTATCCAAAATGCGTTTTTTGAAAAATCTGGTTTTTTAGAACTTCCTTTAATATTGACAGAACTGGATTGAGTTCAAGCTCAATTCATTCTGGCCATTCTGGATTATCGCATCCAAGCCTTTTCTGTTAAGAATGGGCTGGACTAATCCCAAATTGTTCCGAAGATTATAATAACGAAAATAACAAAAATAATAAAAATAACGAAAAGAACGAATAAAAATGAAAAAACTTTTAATAATTGCTTCCGTTTTGTTGTTTTGCTGCATGATGATCAATCGCAGTATGGCTCATGATTTAAAGATTCCGCAGAACGAAAACGAATCTTATGGTTATTTGGATTCGCCGAAACAACCTTGGAGCGAATTCCGCGTTCATGAACCGGATCGAACGCCTTATCCGGAAAAAATCGGCGTTGTTCCGCTTGAAACTTTTCCTGTTCCGCCAGCAGACGCGAAAATTTTGTTTGACGGTTCCAATCTTGATCAATGGAAGGAAACTCAATGGAAAATCGTTGACGGAACGGTCGAATGTACAACTGGCGCTTTGCGAACTAAAGACGAGTTTGGCGATTATCAGTTTCATTTGGAATGGAAAAGTCCCGCAAATTTTGAGGGCGATTGGGGAAATCAGGGAAATAACGGCCTGCTTTTAATGGGCGTTTACGAAATTCAAATTTTTGATTCCTATTCCATTCGAACTTATGCCGACGGAATGGCTGGCTCAATTTATGGCCAAACGCCGCCGTTGGTCAATGCGTCCGTTCCGCCGGGAAATTGGCAGTCTTATGACGTTTTTTTCAAAGCGCCGGTTTATGACGGCGAAAATCTTGTCGAACCGCCGCGCGTTACAATTCTGCAAAACGGCATTTTGGTTCAGAATAATCAAGTCATTTATGGCGCAACGACCCATTTTAATCTGCCGGGACCGCATCCGAAATCGGAAAAGGGGCCCATTGTTCTCAGCGGACACGGTTGCCCGGTTCAGTTCCGAAATATCTGGATTCGCGAATCAAAATAGCGTCTTCAATCTTTTTTCGTCTTTTTGATTTTGGGTTCCATTAAACAAAAGAATATCGAATTCTTATTAATGTGAGAATAATTCGATTTTGAGGTTCACAATAAAGGTTTGTTTTGAATTTTTATTGCCCTTTTTGAATGAAAGAAACTCATCATGAATCAATTTCGAATCAATTATATTTGGATGAATCTGATTTTGTCAGGTTCATTTCTGTTTGGATCAACTCTTTTCGCTGAAGAAGCGAAAATTGAATCGTTGTTGAGCGACAAAACAATAATCGTTGCCAAAGGCGATCTTTCCAATATCGGATGGAAGGAAATTTCGCAATCTGCATTACAAATTCTCGATTATTTTTCTGTTCAAGTTCCGGAATGGGATCCGCAATTTTATGCAAAAGAGCAAAATAATAAAGAATGGAAAAAAGGTATTCAAGAAGCAAAAACACAAATTGGTCTCTCATTGACAATGGCAGCAGGAGCGGTTAACCATTTCCAAAAAACGACGGGAACCGATCTCTTTTATTACGGTCTCGATATGATTCCTGACAAACAAAATAAAAATATTTTTGATTTTCAAAACTCCTCGTTTTTTGCCTTTGTTGCCATTCCAACGGAAGGAAAATCTCAAGAGGAATTGAAAACTCTTCGTTCAGCTATAAAGTCATTTATAGAATCGAACGCTCCGATATGTATTTCTTTCAACCGTTTTGGATTTTTTATTATTGCCATTAAAATGACCCCTGAGGACAATATATCGGGAATTGATGAAAACTTTATCAACGAATATAAAAAAGAGTTGAGAGAATTCATTAAAAAACGTTTTGCAAAAAAATCAACTTTGGTTGTTCCGGGAGTCGACGAACTTGTTGCGGATAACGAATCGGTTCTTTCCGTTCTCTTGACAAAAGCGTTTTATTCGGAAAACAAAATCGATTTCTCTCAATTGGAGCAGAAACTTAATCTAGCCGTTTCGGAAAAAGCTCTCCCCGAAGATCTTATTCAATCCTTAAAAACCAACGCTTCAAATGCCGATTTATTGGAATTCAGTCTTTTGAAACTTTTGCTCAACGAAACGCAAAAGCTGACCGTTAAAGCGCAAACCAAATCGGAAGAAGACGCGACAACGGTTTATAATGAAAGGTACCATTTAGCTCAGCAATTGAGCGATTATATCGAACAAAAGATATCAGAAACCGATCCGTCAATATTTAAAGATATTCCAGAGGATATTCGTCTTCAATTTGACGATATTTATGGAAATTTTTTGAAAAAGCTTCTTATGAAACAAAACGGCGATTCGTTGGAATTCGTTATCGATAAAGAATTTCTTCAAAATAATCAGTCCGTTTTGGCTGTTTTGATTTTGCCGGCAGTTCAATCTGCTCGAGAAGCGGCTCGGCGAATGCAATGCACAAACAATGTAAAACAAATTATGCTCGCTTTCCTTAATTATCATGATACTTTTAAGACTTTTCCAGCCGCCGGAGGTCCATTTAAACCAGAATGGAAAGCGAATCATAGTTGGCGGGTTGCCATTCTCCCATATATTGAACAGGCCAAACTTTATGATCAAATTCGACAGGATGAACCTTGGGACAGCGAATGGAACAGTCAATTTCATAACGTCGATATTCCTGTTTATCAATGTCCCAGCGCCAATCTGGAACCAGGAATGACAACTTATTCTCTTGTCGTTGGCAAAGAAACTGTTTTCAGTGATTTGACGAAAAAACCGAGTTTTGCTCAAATTACTGACGGAACATCCAATACAATCGCCATTGTTGAACAAAAAACGCCCGTTTGTTGGATGGATCCGCAGGGAGATTTGACTTTTGAAGAGGCGATCAACAATCCGATTAATAGCGACTCTGAACGCGGATTGGGAAGTTTTCATACCAAAGGATTAATTGTTGGAATGTTCGACTGTTCGGTTCGCTTTATATCCGATTCCATTTCCTTGGATGTCTTAAAAGCGATGTTGACAAATCAAGGCGGGGAATCGAGTCTTTATTAAAATTCAAAATTGTATATAATAAAGATTTGCCAGAAGTCGAGAATCAAAAACGGACTTCTTGAAGAACAAATGGGTCGGAATGATTCCATAAAAATCGATCATTATTATTTTCCCAGCTCATTTTTTTGAAGTCAATATTTCCTCAAAACAGAACAATTAATTAATCATTTAGAATTTGAAATATGGAATTTTCAAGCAGAAACCTGGAATCATTTTTTGAGGAAGTTTCCAATATTCTTCCGAAAAATCGTCTGTTGACCGATTATATGCTGCGACTTGCCTGGGGAACCGACGCCGGTTGTTATCGAATGATTCCGGAAATGGTTCTTTTTCCGGCCAATGAATCGGAGATGTCGCAAATTTTGACGGCGGCTCATAACAATAATGTCGCCGTTTCATTTCGAGCGGCAGGAACAAGCCTTTCCGGTCAAAGCATCAGCAATTCCGTTTTGATTGTCGCCGGAAAAAATTGGGAACAATATTCCGTTCAAGATAACGGCGAAAAAATCTCGTTGCAACCGGGAATTTTAGGCGGACGAGTCAATGAAATTCTGAAACCGTTCGGACGAAAACTTCCGCCTGATCCCGCCTCGGTTAATGCGGCAATGGTCGGCGGAATCGTTATCAATAACGCTTCCGGAATGAATTGCGGAACTCATGCCAACAGCGACAAGGTTATTTTGTCCGCGCGAATCATTTTCGCAAACGGAACTCTGCTTGATACAGGCGCCCCGTTGAGCCGTCAATATTTTCAAACGAACAATCCTGATTTCATTGATTCTCTCTTAAAAATTCGAGACGACGTTCGCGCCAATTCCGCTCTCGTTGACCGAATTCGCAAAAAATACCGCATTAAAAACGTTATGGGGCTGAATCTTCTCCCCTTGATTACTTATGACGATCCGTTCGATTTAATAACGCATTTAATGGTCGGATCGGAAGGAACGCTCGCTTTTCTTGCCGAAGCGACGATCAAAACTGAAATTGATCTTCCCTTTAAAGCAAGCGCAATGATTTATTTCTCCGATATTCAAAAGGCTTGCGAAGCGGTTCAAATTTTGAAAAAAACGCCGGTTGTCGGCGCGGAATTATTGGATCGAAAAGCGTTAAAATCGGTCGAAGGTCAGCCGGGAATGCCCGATTATTTGAGTTCTCTGCCGGAAAACGCAACGGCCGTTCTCGTCGAAACCAAATCGGAAACGCAAAACGGTCTGAACGATAAAATTCAGCAGATAACCGCCGCTTTGAACGGTTTTTCGACGCTTTTTCCGGTCGAATTTACAGACGACGCGGCGATTTATGGCGTTTGGTGGGCCATTCGATCCGGCATTTTCCCGTCTGTCGGCGGAATGCGCGAGCCCGGAACAACAACGTTAATTGAAGACGTCGCCTTTCCGATTGACGTCTTGCCGGAAGCAACGCTCAAACTTCAGCAATTAATCGCAAAATATCAATATGAAGACGGCGTTATTTATGGCCATGCTTTGGAAGGAAATTTCCATTTCATTCTGAATCAGCGTTTTGATCGTCAGGAAGAAATTGATCGTTATGAAAGTTTAATGCGCGAAGTCGTCTCATTAGTCGTCGATCAATATGACGGTTCTTTAAAGGCCGAGCATGGAACCGGTCGAAATATGGCGCCGTTTGTCGAAAAAGAATGGGGCAAAGCCGCCGTTGATATTATGAAACGGATCAAAAATCTCTTCGATCCGCTTGGTTTGTTGAATCCCGGCGTTATATTCAATCCAGACGAAAAATGTTTTCTGAAAAACTTCAAACCGCTTCCTTTAACCGATCCGAGCGTTGATAAATGTATCGAATGCGGTTTCTGCGAGCCAAATTGCTTGACTTGCGGATTGACCCTTTCTTCTCGACAACGAATCGTTCTCCGCCGGGAAATGTCGCGTCTCAAACAGACAAACGAAAATCCCAAACTCCTCAAACATTTGGAAAAAATGTATTATTATTGGGGAAATATGACTTGCGCCGGCGACAGTCTTTGCTCAACGTCTTGCCCAATGGGAATTAATGTCGGACATTTAACTCATTTGGTTCGAGAAGAAGATTCGCCTCAAGGAAGTCTTCCCTGGAAATTGGGAAATTTGGCCGCCAATCATTTTGCCGAAATCAAAACGGCGTTGCGACCGGTTCTTTCAATTGCCAATTTGGGCCATTCCGTCCTTGGAACAACCTGTATGACCGGCATTACGAAAGGGCTTCATAAAATGGGCGTTCCCCTTTGGGTTCCTGCAATGCCCAAACCGCATAAAATGAGAACCAAAAAGGCAAATCTCAAACCTCAAAACGCCGCTTCAAATAACAACTCTTCCGAAACGTTAAAAGTTGTCTATTTTCCAAGTTGCATTAACCAGACAATGGGAATCGCCAAAAACAGCCCTTATTCTTCGCCGCTTTCTGATCAAATGACCGCTCTTCTCCATAAGGCTGGTTACGAAGTTATTTTCCCGAAAAAAATGGAAAAACTTTGTTGCGGAACGATTTGGG
The DNA here is from genome assembly GCA_030527205.1 of Planctomycetia bacterium. Classification (GTDB taxonomy): domain Bacteria; phylum Planctomycetota; class Planctomycetia; order Pirellulales; family Thermoguttaceae; genus JAUNBG01. Next base: position 44,444 of record JAUNBG010000017.1, on the reverse strand, counting down.
AAAGCAAAGGAATGCCCGATATTGCCGATCGAAAAACGAAAGAACTTGAAGAAGCTCTTTGGGAAGCGTCCGAACAAGGAAAAATTCCTGTTCTTTGCGATCAGAGCCCTTGTTTATATCGAATGCGAACGGAAATCAAATCGATGAAACTTTATGAGCCGGTCGAATTTATCGAAACTTATTTAGTTAATCGACTCGTTTTTCATCCGATCAACGATCCGATCGCGATTCATACAACCTGCTCAATGACAAAAATGAAATTGCAACCCGTTTTGGAACGTTTAGCAAAACGCTGTGCGAAAAACGTTCTTTTCCCGGAAGAAGTCGGCTGCTGCGGATTCGCGGGCGACAAAGGGTTTACTTATCCCGAAGTCAACAAATATGCGCTGCGAAAATTAAGGCCGCAAATTGAAAAGGCCGGCATTAAAATCGGATATTCCAACAGTCGAACCTGCGAAATCGGTTTGACGACCAATAGCGGGATTCCTTATGTTTCGATCGTTTATCTGGTTGATCAGTGTACAATCGCAAAATGATCCCTGTTTTGACAAACAGAATAACGTTTATAGAATTAGTTTTTTGAAAAAATGGGAAAATTGCTTTGGCATTCTCCTTTCAGCTTTTGAGATTCAAAAGGGGGATTCGCCAAACCAATCATCCGAATCGCGTCTTTCGATATTAAGGATTAATCATTTTGAATCAACAAAAGAAAAGTTTCTTTTTTAAAATTGCCGTTGCGTTTTTTGCGCTGATCATATTCTCTTCTGATATTTTTGCGCAAACAACAATTCAAAATCGAATGAACGAAGGAAACGCCGCTTTCGATTTGGGTCGAAAAAGCGGGAAAAAATCAGATTTTTTGCGAGCCTTGACCATTTTTCAAGAAATTCGGAAAGAAAAGGAAACTCCCTATTCTGTTCAATTGGAATTGCAAGCCAAAATCGTTGCGACTCATCAAGCATTGGGACAAGACCTTGAAGCGGTTCTCGAATTTCTTCTCCTTTGTCGAACCGATTCCAGCGTTCAATTTATCGACGAAATTCCCTTATTTTGGTCGAACAGGGAAATGTCAACGGCGAACGCTCGCTTAAAAACGTTAGAATCTGCGATTCTTCCCTGGCTTGAACCGATTAATAATCCTTCTCAAAAATGGAATCCGGTCGGTCAGCTTCTTGCCGCAAGCGTTCTTCTTTTCTCTGACCAATATCGACAGCAAGCAATACAGATTCTTCAAAACCTGGTTGTTCTGGAAAGTCCAGATCCCGAGAACGTCCAAACGGTCGAATTTTGTCGCAAAATCTCATTGTTGGCAACGGCTCAACTTTGGCGTCAAAAATTGATTCAACCGACTTTAAAAGAATCTGACGTCGATTTTTGGCAAAAAACGCTTCAACGTTTTCCCGTTTCCTTAAAATACGGACCCTATTTTCTCATTGGCGAAGGTTATCGAAAACTTAAAAACGACAAAGCGCTCGACGCTTATTTGCGACTTGCGATTCTTTATCCAGAAAAAAGAACGCTTGCCGAAGAAGCATTGGACAAGGCCGCAAAAGAATTGGAACAACGGGGGCAAAATCGGGAATCGAACTTGTTAAGAATAAAATTGAACCCAAAATAAGTTGCGATTTTTTAATCTTGATTCAAAATCTTTATCAATATTCTCAAAAGAACCGTTATTTTCAAAAGAACCTCTTGATTCGCCAACCGTTTTCATTCCTTTCAGACTTGAGCTATTGAAGCCATTTGGCAACGTCTTTCGCCCAATAAGTCAAAATAATACTGGCGCCCGCCCGGGTTATAGAGGTCAACGATTCAAGAACAATTCGTTTTTCATCGATCCAACCTTGAAGAGCCGCCGCTTTGACCATACTAAACTCGCCCGAAACGTTATAAGCTGCCAAAGGAACGCCTGGAAATCGTTCATGAACCATTCGGATAATATCCAAATAGGCCAAAGCCGGTTTGACCATAACCATATCGGCTCCTTCCGCAATATCCAATTCGACCTCTCGCAAAGCCTGTTCCGCAGAAGACGCCGGGTCCATTTGATAAGAACGCCGATCTCCAAATTGCGGAGCGCTTTCCGCCGCATCGCGAAAAGGTCCATAAAAAGAACTCGCATATTTCGCGGAATAACTCATAATCGGAAGATGTTCGAAACCGTTTTCGTCGAATCCTTGTCGAATTGCCGCAATCATTCCGTCCATCATTCCGCTCGGCGCAACCATATCAACGCCCGCTCGCGCTTGAATAAGAGTCTGTATAACAAGATTCCGCAACGTTTCGTCATTATCGACGTCAAGCATCGACGTTCCTTTGCGTTCCCGCAAAACGCCGCAATGCCCATGATCTGTATATTCGCAAAAACAGACATCGGAAATAACCAAAAAATCTTTTCCAACAACGTCTTTTGCGGCTTTAATCGCTTCGGCAATAATTCCATTCTCGCTCATGACGTCGCTGCCAATCGCGTCTTTTTTTTCTGGAATTCCAAACAAAATAACGCCGCCAATTCCTAGCGATTCAATTTCTTTGACTTCCTTAACAAATTCGTCAATGGAAAGCTGATCGTTTCCCGGCATCGAAGGAATCGGAATTCGTTGACCCTGGCCTGTTCGAACAAATAAAGGGAGAATTAATTTTTCCGGACGAACGATCGTTTCTTGAACTAATCTGCGAACGCCCGAATGATAACGAAGACGACGAAGACGCGTCGTCGGAAAACCTGTGGGTTGATTGATATGGGTCATTTTTTTCTTTTGATTCTGTTATTGCGATTTGAATTTGTCCAAACATTTGAGTTCAGAATAACGCTCTGATTTATTTCCGCAAGGGGGGCAAAATAACGAATCGCAAACAACCCGTCTTATTTTTTGAATGTTTTTCCGAAAAAACCTTAAAATCTCTCCTAGGCGATAAACGTTTTTGATTGTATAATTACAATTGAGGTTTTATTTGTCATAATATAATCAACTGCCAAAAAATCAGAATTTTTCTGGTTGTCCTGTTTTAGTTCAATTGTAATTATATCAAAACCGACAGGGACAACAAAATTTGAAAATTTGCCTTTATAAGTTGCTCATCTTTGCCCATTGCGTTCCATCAATCTCATTTTTGTCAAGAAGATTGAGGATTAAATCGCAACCAGCAAAAAAAGTCAATAAACTATCGAAAAACGTTTGATTGGTTTGACCTGTATTAGTTTTGCATTGATTTTTTAAAACTCCAAATTTCTTTATTAATGATTATGTTATAATATATTGAGATAAAATACAAACAACTGGAAATCTGGATAAAACAGGCATTTTTTGTTTTTCTTCATTTTTTGTTTTATTTTTAAGTTTTTTTTTCAGGAGATCATTTTATGCCAATGGGCGAATGGGTCAGCGGAAAAGTATTTAATTATGTTCACGGAAACAATCTTGTTTACAATACATGTTGGGAAGACCCCAGACTCGATAAAGAAGCTCTTGAGTTAGGTCCAAACGATAATCTTCTTGTCATTACATCGGCTGGTTGTAATTCGCTTTCCTATGCGTTAACCGGTTTAAATCATATCTATGCGGTTGATATGAATTATCGCCAAAATGCTCTTCTCGAATTGAAAATGGCTGGCATCAAAGAACTTGATTATGATACATTTTTCAGTCTCTTTGGGAAAGGTCATTTGCCCGGCGTTAAAGAAGTTTATCGGAAGAAACTGCGAGGTCATCTTTCCGAAAAATCTCAGGAATACTGGGACAAAAAAATTTGTAAATATTTCGCAAATCGTCGCAAAACATTTTATTTTTGCGGGACGTCCGGCGCTTTTGCCAAAGGAATGAATTTATATATTGACCGAATCGCTCGTTTTCGCAAAGCCGTTACAGAACTTCTTGACTGTGACGATTTGAATCGCCAACATGACATTTGGTTCAATCAAATTCGCAAAAAACTTTGGTCGCGATTGATTCGTTTTGTTGTTAATCGAGATACAACCTTGTCAATGCTTGGCGTTCCGCGAGCCCAACGACTTCAAATCGAAAAAACTTATGAAGGCGGGATCGTTAAATTTTGCCAAGATTGTCTTGACGCCGTCTTTGCCGAACTTCCTGTCTCCGACAACTATTTCTGGCGAGTTTATACAACCGGGTCTTATTCGCCAACCTGTTGCCCTGAATATCTCGAAAAAGAGAATTTCCTGGCGTTAAAGGGCGGACTTGTCGATAAAATCAGCGTCTATACGGATACTGTTGAAGGTTTTTTGCGAAAATATGACGGAACAATTTCGCGATATGTTTTGCTTGATCATATGGATTGGCTCTCTGATCGTTATTATGATGCTCTTGTTTCAGAATGGGACGCGATTCTCTCCAAAGCGGCGCCTCAAACTCGAATTCTTTGGCGAAGCGGCGGCCTTCGGACAGATTATATCGATTCTGTGCCAATTGAAATCAATGAGCAAAAGAAAAATCTGGGGAGTATTCTCGAATATCATCAGGATAAGGCTGCGCAACTGCATCGAAAAGATCGAGTTCATACTTACGGAAGTTTTTATATTGCCGATTTAAAAGAAACAAAATAAAATCAACTTTTTATGCGGATTTCATTGCTATGGACAAATCGGTCTTTTGTTTATTGTTCAAAAGAGTTTTATATCGAACCGATATAGTCAGGCGGATTTCGCCCTTTTACAATAAACTTGTTGTTGCCAGGCTTGCGTTCCCAGGAATCGCGGTTTCAATAAGTTCGAGTTATAAAAATGAAATTTCGGAATAACCGATTGAGCAAAAAAATCTTCTTTTTAAAAAAAGATAAACAACGCAGATAAACAACAATGGATAAACCAACAACCGAAAACAAATCCCCTTTTTTTTCTGATTTGAAAACGATTTTTCATCTCGTTTGTTATAAAAAAAAGGGGAAAAATCATGCCGACCGTCTTGATCAATTTTATGGCGCTCAAGCGGACAATTATGACCGTTTCAGAAATAAACTTTTGAAAGGACGCGAACAGCTTTGGAAAACGATCGGAGCTCCCCCAAATTCAGTTTGGGCAGATATGGGCGGCGGAACAGGATCAAATCTCGCTTTTTTGGGAAACGAAATTCATGATTTGAGGAAGGGATATGTCGTTGATTTAGCCTCTTCGCTTTTGAAGGTCGCTCAGCAGCGCATTGAAAATAATCATTGGAATAATATCGAAACGGTTCATGCTGACGCAACAACTTGGGTTCCCGCCGAAAAATCGCTCGACGTTATTACTTTTTCCTATTCTTTGACAATGATTCCAGATTGGTTTGCCGCGATTGATCATGCCTATTCGCTTCTTAAGCCAGGCGGAAAAATCGGCGTTGTTGATTTTTATCTTTCTCGAAAATTTCCTTTGGAAAACAACGTCAAACATGGCTGGGCAACCAGATCGTTCTGGCCTCTTTGGTTTGCTTTTGACAACGTTTTTCCTTCAACCGAACATGTCCCTTATCTTTTGAATAAATTTAAAAAAATCGAATTGATCGAAGAAAAAGCTCGCGTTCCCTATTTTCCGCTATTTTGGTGGAAAATGCCCTATTATATTTTTGTCGGCCAAAAAACGGAATAGTTCAACAGAATAATTGAACAGAATATTGCAATTGCACAAAATATGATTTTTGAAACCTGTTTTATGCAATTCATGTATTTTTTATGTAATTGAGACACAAATCTTTTTTGGCCTTGATTTTTATGTTTAAACTTGTTGAAAAGCATTGCCTGGCAGACTCATCAATGCTTGGGCAGATTATTCATCAAAGGTTGTTTATTCCCCTTCAATAACTATTGACGTTCTCGGGATCAGGAACGCCAATAATCGGGGGCATCAGATTTAAGCGACTCTGATATTCCTTGTTGAAATCAAGTTTTAATTATGTTCAAAAGTCCATTTGACGAATAGAATTTTCTAAAATGAATTATCTTATAACTGGCGGCGCCGGATTTATCGGGGCGCATCTTTGTCGGCGTTTGCTGAATGAGAACGCGAAAATAACGATTATCGACGATCTTTCAACCGGTCGCTGGGATAATATTGCGTCCTTGAGTTCGAATCCCAACCTGAGAGTTATTATTGCTTCCGCCGATGATTCGGTTTTAATTGAACGAGAAATGGCTCAACATGATTTTGTTTTTCATTTGGCCAGCGCTGTTGGCGTTCGATTGATTGTTGACCGACCTGTTGAATCAATTCAACGAATCATTCGTCCAACCGAGGTTATTGTTGACGCCTGCGCGCGATATCGCAAACCGATTTTATTAACGTCAACGAGCGAAGTTTATGGCCGTTCGGAAAAAGTTCCCTTTTGCGAAGACGCCGATGTTGTTATGGGACCGAGTTGCAAGCGTCGTTGGGCTTATGCGACAGCCAAGGCTCTGGATGAATTCTATTTGCTGGCTCATCATTATCAGTCTTCATTGCCGATTTATATTGTTCGTTTGTTTAATACAGTCGGCCCTTATCAAACGGGGCAATATGGAATGGTTCTTCCTCGATTTGTCGAAGCAGCATTGAAAAATGCTCCTATTTTTGTTTATGGGGACGGAAAGCAGAAAAGATGTTTTTGTTCTGTTTATGACGTTGTTGAAGGATTAATTCGCATTTCGCAAACAGCAAGGGCTTCCGGAACAGTTATCAATCTCGGTTCAAATGAAGAAGTCAGCATCGAAAATCTTGCTCAACGGGTTGTCAAACTTTGCCAATCTCGTTCAACAATTCAATATTTGTCTTATGATGAAGCTTATGGACCTGGTTTTGACGATATGCAGCGTCGAGTTCCTTCGTTAAAACGAGCCGAGGAACTCATTCAATGGAATCCTCAATTCAATTTGGATGATATCATTTGTCAGGTTATCGAATATAAAAAGCACAAAATTTAATTTTTGCTTCGTTTTGATGTTGGATGACTTTATTTCATTTTGATACTCAATTAATAACCCCCGGGTTTAATGTTTGCAAGCCCAAATGCGAGGGGGCGAACATCGAAAAGGCGAGGCGTGTCCTCCAATCGATTTTGCTCGAATTCCTTTGATGAATAATCGGACCGCGATTTTCTTCAAAGAAAAACGGATCAGGGCGGTTTATTGAAATCGAATTTATCGCTCTGATCGCTTGCGGCAAAACGATCTGATTGTTTAAAATTTGATTAACGCTTTTTTAGGAGGCAGCAAATGTTTCGATACCAAATTATTTTTTTTCTCATTTTGATTTTATCGCTGAACGGTTTGGGAGACAAAAGTTGTTTGATGGCCGAAGAAGGTCTTGAACGAGTATCCTATAATAATCCGGAATTGATTGTTGATTTGGCCGTTGGTCTTTGGTCCTGGCCTGTTCCGGTTGACGTTAATGGAGACGGTTTGAATGATCTAATCGTCAGTTGCGAAGATCAGCCCTATAATGGAACCTATTATTTTGAGAATATCGGTCAGGACATCAAACGCCCCCTTTTCAAACCGGCGCAGCGACTCAGTAAAGGGGTCATAAACGTTCAACCGAGTTATATTGAAGGAAAACTTCGCGTTCTGACGCCGGGCAAAGAATATCCGGATTTTATTCAAACAGGGGTTGAAAAACCGGTCAGTATTCCCGATCTTCCGGCAAATGTTCATCCAAACAACGTTCGAGGAAATATGTGGCGATATGTCGATTTTAATGGCGACAATATGATTGACATTGCCATTGGAACGGACGATTGGACGGATTATGGCTGGGATAACGCTTATAACGATAAGGGCGAATGGCAAAATGGACCGCTTCGCGGGAATATTTATCTCGCCTTAAATCGCGGAACCAATGAGTCTCCGCAATATGAAAAGCCGTTTATCTTAAAGGATTTTCAAGGAAATAAACTCGAAACCTTTGGTTGGCCGTCTCCTAATTTTGCCGATTGGGATGGCGATGCCGATCTCGATATTATTGTCGGCGAATTTCGAGATACGCTTCATTATTTTGAAAATATTGGAACTCGAACCGAACCTGTTTATGCTGAAATTGAGACGCTGACTCATGAAGACGGTTCGCCTGTTGCCGTCGATTTGGCAATGATGACGCCAGTCGCTTTCGATTGGGACGGAGACGGCGACCTTGATATGATTATTGGCGATGAAGACGGTCGAATTGCCTTTTTTGAAAATTCCGGTCAACTCAACGATCATAAACCGGTCTTTCTTAAACCTTATTATTTCAAACAACAGGCGGACTTTTTGAAATGCGGAGCTCTTGCGACTCCCTGCGGCGTCGATTGGGATCAGGACGGAGATTGGGATATCGTTTGCGGAAACAGCGCCGGTTATATCGTTTTTTATGAAAATTTAAGCGGACCCGGAGTCGAGTCTCCTCAATGGGGAGCCCCTCTCTTTTTAACTGCCGAAAATGAAATCATTCGTTGGATGGCTGGGCCGAATGGATCAATTCAAGGTCCTTGCGAACCCAAATGGGGATATACAACGTTAACCGTCGCCGATTGGAATCAAGACGAATTGCCTGATATTCTTCTTAATTCGATTTGGGGGAAAGTCGTTTGGTATCAAAATATTGGCTCGAAGGGGAATCCCCAACTTACTCAAGCGCAACCGATCGAAGTTGAATGGGAAACCGAACAGCCGAAACTCGCCTGGGGTTGGCTTCGGCCCAACGGCAAGGAATTGCTGACTCAATGGCGAACAACGCCGGTCGCTTATGATTGGAATCGGGACGGTTTGATGGATCTGCTTATGTTGGATCAGGAAGGATATTTCGCTTATTTTGAACGTTTTCAATCGGAAGGAAAGTTAAAACTTCATGCTCCTCAACGAATTTTTGTTGATCAAACAGGAAATCCGATTCGATTCAATGATAAAAAAGCAGGCGGAAGCGGACGGCGTAAAATTTGCGTCGTCGATTATGACGGCGACGGTTTGACCGATATTCTCGTCAACAGTCGAAACGCGGATTTTTATCGTCAAACAAAATCAGCCGACGGTCTTTTTTATTTTCTCAATTGCGGCCCTGTTGACCAAAGACCAATTCAGGGGCACAGTACAAGCCCAACCGTTGTCGATTTCAATCAAGACGGAATTCCCGATCTTTTTATCGGCGCTGAAGATGGCCATTTTTATTATAAGAAGAATCCTTTAATTCAAAAATGATGTCTTTGAAACGAAAACCAAGGAAAAAATGATTATGAATAAAAAACCAACAAACAAGCTTCCGATTGCCGTTTTGATTTCCGGGACAGGAAGAACCTTAAAAAATCTTATCGAAAAAATTGAAGCGGATCAATTGGATTGCGAAATCAAGATTGTCATTGCGAGTTCCAAACAAGCCAGCGGAACACAATTCGCTGAAATGGCCAACATTCCTATTCAGATTATTGAGCGATCCCAATATGAAACGAGTGAGGGATTCAGCGAATCGGTTTTTCAGGAATGCAAAATTGCGGGGGTTCAGTTTGTTGTTATGGCTGGTTATCTGCAATTGCTTCATATTCCTGACGCGTTTAAAAATAAAGTTATCAATATTCATCCGTCTCTTATTCCGGCATTTTGCGGAAAAGGATTTTATGGTCAACATGTTCACGAAAGCGCGTTGAATTATGGCGTTAAGATTAGCGGTTGTACGGTTCATTTTGTTAATAATGAATATGACAACGGGCCGGTCATTCTTCAAAAAGTTGTGCCCGTTTTAGAAAACGATACGCCACAAACGCTCAATGATCGCGTTTTTTATGACGCCGAATGCCTTGCTTATCCAGAAGCCTTGCAACTCATTGCTGAAAAACGAGTCAAGGTTGTTGGGCGAAAAGTTCATATTAGTTAATAATCTGCTCTGAAGTTTAATTAATATCTGCTCTATAGTTCGATTATTCCGAAGCCAGTTTGAACAACAGTCTGGCTTCGAGTTCTGTAATCTGTAATCCGTTCTTTCGATTCAGCGATTGCGAACAAGAAACGCTCAATTGTCACAAGATTGAGTCTGATATTTGTTTCTCAAGTTTTTCAATCGTTTATTCCCAATCGAACCCCCAATATGATCAAAAGTTGTCCTTCCGCAAGAATAAAAAAGACGTTTCGCCATTTTCCGAGGCTTTATTCAATCGAATTTGTTCTATATTTAAAATTATTCAAAACGAAATGCCTCAAAGATATTCAATGCAAATATATTATTTTGTTGCATTATGCAGAATTGGAATTTTCTTTTCCTGTCAAATTTTATGGAATGGTTAAAATCGAATTGAAGGCTCAAAATCAGAATGATTATCGGCTTTATGCAGAACAATGAAACGTTTTATTTCGTTGCTGGAAAATCAAACATTGAAAACGAAGAAGTTGTTTAAAAATGCAAATGTTTAAAAATAAAACAGCCTTAAATAAAGAAAAACCAAGTTCATTTTTTGACTGTATCGTTTTGATACAAGCAAGTCAATGAATCCTTAGTTCTAAAAAGAAATTGTTCAGAAAAGTTCAATCATCAAAAAAATCGTAAGAAATTGTTCTTTCGTATGTCAATTAAACCCCAATTGAAAATACTGCAAAATAAAACATTACGGAGAATCGTAATCCATTTGCTCTGCAATATCGACATCAAAACGTCGATAAGCTGCGACTCCATAGTCTCGATTTTCATGACTTTGACCAATTTCCGGCCAAGAAGAAACTTCTCGTAATTCCGGCATTAAATGAACTAATTGATCGACCAGCGTTATGGCCATATTATGAATTCGTGACTCCTTTGCCGTCTGAAGAATCTGTTTCGCTGTCTTCATAACCTTAACCAAAAGGGCTCGATTCCGAATTGGATTGTTCAGAATTTCATTTTCTGGCAAAAGCTCAACCAACGGAATGTCAAGAACGTCTTTCCAAGCCATTAATTGCGAAATGGAAAGATCGGTTGACGGCTGTTCCTGATATCTTGCTTCTGCTGTTGTCAATCCAAGTCGTCTGGCACAATTAGCAAGAGAAATATTCTGATTGCGCCGAACCATTCTGACATTATGATATTCTTCCTGGTTCTCACTCGCTGTTTCAGATATTCGAGAACGGATTTCTCTTGGAAGGGAAGGAAGCGGCGAAAAATCATCCGTCGTTCCAGGCAATCTGTGCAAATTTGTTCCACTCATTTTACTCTCCTCTTTTGAATAATTTGTTCAGTTTGAAATCAAACCAAAGACAAACAAAAAATAATTGCATACAAATGATAAAGAGCGAAAATACAAGCGAACAATTCTACAGAAATTAATTAATGACAAACTCGATTTGTTCTATTATAATATAATATTAGTAAATAATAATTCTTATGAAAAGATGAAATAATAAGTTTATGACATTTCAAAGAAAAAGCAAATTGAATTTCCAAATCTGTTTTATAATAACAAAATAAAAATCATTAATATTGGAATGATTCAAAACTTTCTGCATTGATTTTATATTATAACTTGTCTGATCATTTTTGTCAAACGAAAATGGCGAAGAAAGTCAAAAAATCTGTCGATTAAAAAAAATAACAATGTCGAAAAAAACGAAAAGCCCAAAAAAGTTAACCAAACGAATCAATCAACAAACTTTTCTTATTAATAAGAACCAGACGGTTCATTGAATTCCTTATTAATAAAATTTATATAAATGGGCAATAAAGATCAAAAACAATGAACTAATCAAATGAAGGGCAAATAATTTCTCTTGGCGATTAATTCAAGTTGCTTTTTTATAAAAAGAAGTTATACTATTTGCAAAAGATTTCCAGATTTTAAAGGTTTTCGAATTAATTCAGGAGTTTATATGAGTCGGCGTTTCATCAATCAACTCAAAGAGAATGAAGCTATTAATGAAATATATCAACTTTCCGAGTTGATTCTTCGTCCTAACAAGAACGGCAATCTTTATCTGCAGTTTGCAATAAGCGATCGAACAGGAACGCTGGGGGGACGCTTTTGGAATGTTTCGGAAGAACAGTTCCAAAGCCTTCGCGTCAATGACTATATTTGCTGCGAAGGAACGGTTCAACGATTCCTGGGAAACCTGCAATTTATTGCAAAAAAACTCTCCAAAGTCGACTCTGCTTCTATTTCATCAGAAGACTTTTCCCGAGGCAATACAATCGATACGCAAATTTTATTGAAACGTCTGAAAGAAATAACCAAAACATTAAAATCGACTGATTTAAGAAACCTTATCGATTGTTTCTTGTCTGACGATGACTTTCTTGCAAAATTTTGTGCTGTTCCTGCTGGAATCAAACTTCATCATGCTTATCCCGGCGGGCTTCTCGAACATACGCTTTATATGATGGAAATGGTTATTAAAATCGCTCCCCTTTATGGAAATCGACTGAACTCTGACATTCTTCTCGTTGGCGCCTTTTTGCATGATATTGGAAAAATCGAAGAACTGTCCTCGGAAAACGGCTTGATCTATACTGATGCCGGTCAATTATTAGGGCATCCGTTTTTAGGCGTTCAAATTCTTTTGAAAAAAATCGCAGAAACGGAAAAATTGACGGGCGAATCCTTCAACGCGGAAATGGCAATGATTTTGCAGCATCTCATTATTTCGCATCACGGAGAACTGGAAAACGGAAGCAGCAAAGTTCCAATGACCCTTGAAGCGCTCGCCCTGTTTTATATTGATTCGCTTGATGCCAAATTATGCGAATTTGAGAAACATATTATTGAGGATCCAAGCGCCGGGTCGGCTTGGACGAATTATATTCCTCAAATTGAACGAAAACTTTATAAAAATCATGCCGAATAAATGTTTTATGCATATTGTATCAATTTTTACTAAAATTCGGACGATAAATATTATTGATTCTTTCTTAAAAACCGGAAACATTGCCAAATCATAAGAAAGAGCTGATTGATTCAAGAAGTTATAAATCAGAACAAAAGGAATGTTCAGCTGATTTATTATAATAACCCCAAATTGGACAGGGAGGTCATCAATGGAAATAATCAATCGCAGATCATTTTTAAAAACGTTGCTTTTGGGAGGAACTGCTTGCTGTTTCAGCTGTTTGGCTGTCGATAATGGATTTTCTTTAGAAGTTTTGAATTATGAATCATTATATGCTTCGCTGTATCCCAAAACAGATCAAGAAGAGGCTTTTTTAAAAGATATTGTCGAAAAAATTGATAAAAAAGCTATTCCCGTCAAAATCGTTGTTGCTTCTTATCGTTATGCAATGAAAAAAAGGAAATCGGAACGCATCGTTTATTTTGCAAAAAGCCTTTCCATTTTATGCGATCGCGCTGGAATTAAGGTCAAATTTTTGCCTTTGAAATAAAATGGTTAGATTCAAACCGTTGTCCATTCCGGCCTCAATATAAGTTTAACTAAAAATCATTAAGGTTGTATTATAAAAAGTTGTCGTTCTTTTTCCGGTATTTTTGGTTTTATTGTTATTATTGATGCAATTGTTATTTTTAGAACGGGACTGAAACAAAATGTCATATTTTCTTCTTGCGGACAGCGGTTCAACGAAAATTGATTGGATATTGAGCTCAACAGAATCCGATCAGGTTTTTCAATGGAGTTCTTCGGGAATCAATCCTTTTCATCAAAATGAAAACGATATCAAAAGTCAAATTGATTTGGCATTATTTTCTGAATCGTTAAAAATTGAAGCTTTTTCGATTTCGAATATGGAACTCAACTCAAAATTAAATGTTTCTGATACGAAAGAAATAGCGAAATCAGAATTTGAGACAAAATCATTTCAAACCAAATATCTTAACCAAATTAAGGATATTTATTTTTATGGGGCAGGGTTGACAACGCAGGAAAAAGGAAAAGTCTTGCGACAAACATTTCGAAATCTTTTGCCTCAAATTCAAACCGTCGCAACATTTTCCGATTTATTGGGAGCCGCTCGCGGACTTCTTCAGAAAAAACAAGGAATCGCTTGCATTTTAGGAACAGGAGCAAATTCTTGTTTATATGACGGTCATCAAATCAACGATAACGTTTCGGCGGGCGGTTATATTCTTGGAGACGAAGGAAGCGGTTCCTGGCTCGGAAAACATTTGTTATCGGATTTCCTAAAAAGAGAGTTGCCCGATGAACTTCATTCCGCTTTGACCGAAGAATATCAGCTGGATGTTGCGACCATTTTAGAAAATGTTTATCGAAAACCGTTTGCAAATCGTTATTTGGCCCAATTTTCCAAATTTCTCAGCGCTCATTTCGATTCCGAATATTGCCATTCGCTGGTTGAATATGGAATAAAGGTTTTTTTCGAACGAAATATTATGAAATATCCCAAAACGTCAACATCGCTTGTCAGCGCAACGGGATCTATTGCGTCAGTTTTTGCAAACTCTTTTTGCAAAACAGCTCAAAAATTTTCTTTTAATGTTGAAACAATTCAAAAGTCTCCGATTTATGGTTTGCTTTTATTTCATCGAACGTTCTAAATAATTGGCGAATTTTGTAAAATTGAATTCTTTCAATCGTTGTTATATCGAGCTGGAATATCCAAATCTCCGATTCGAATGCAAATTCTTGAGCCAAAAATGAAGTCGAAATTGAAAATGACTCGAAATCAATTTTTCATTTTAGCTTTTATTAAATAATTCTTAAAGCAATATTCATTAAACAAATTTTAATTCATAAAAAATTATCAGTCAAAAAGAAAAGCCAATATAATAAACAAGACAGGCTGATAATGCTTTTTCTTGTTTGACTCAAAGAAAAAAGTAATTTCTTCAAAAATATTTTTTAAATCTGTTTTAATGAGTTATCAAATATTGTAAGATAATAGAATGTTGAAATAATTGTTATTTCTTTTTTTGTTCCAACATTGCAGGAAAACGAAAATGAAAAAAAAACTATTAAATTTATCGAATATTTGTTTATTCATTTTGATTCTCTCCATTGTTTCTTCAAAACTTTTTGCTCAGAATGAAGACGCGCAAAAGACATTTGATGATTTGGTTGTTCAAATGACTCCTTCCGACCCTTCCAATGCGGAAGAGGTTCAAAAAATGGAAAACGCTCAACAAACCTGGATGAGATTTTGCTTGGAAGAAGCTGGCCGTTTAGAAAATGACTTCATGAAAAAGGAAACCAATCAAATCATGACGACGGCTCTTGCTCAAGATTTTCCTGTTACAACCAAAGTTTGGTTGCTTCATATTCTTGGCTGGACCGCGACAGAAAACGAAGTTGACGCGATTGCAATTTGTTTAAACGATCCTGAATATCCGATTGCTGATGAAGCGGCAAGAACATTGGCAATGATTCCTGGTTCTCAAGCAGAAAAAAGTCTTCTGACTGCTCTGGAAACGGTCGACGCCAATCGTCAGCAAATGATTCAAGACGCCATTCGGGCTCGTTCGATTAATTTGTCCATTGCTTTTGAATCCGAATCTCCAATGAATCTCGTTTTTGCCGACCTCAAAACAGTTGACGATTGGATGGCTCATTTCTCGAGTTTATCTGAAGATCAAAAAGCGAGAACGCTGGCTGCTTTGACAGCTCGAAAAGAGAAAAAATATATCAACGTTGCGGTTGAATCGTTGACTCATGAAAATAAGGATATTCAAAAAGCGGCGGCTTTAATGCTCGAAAAAACAGCCTCTGTTAAAGAACTGCCGGTCCTTTTGACGTTTCTTTTTAAAACGGATCGAACTCTTGGAATTCGAATTTTGAGTAATATTGTTGCTGAGGGAATGGATCAAGCGATTTTCAAAACGTTTCAAAATGAAAATAATCCAGATTATTTAATCGCAATCGCTGAAATAATGAGTCGTCGACAAATGAAATCATCCGTTTCCGAAATTCTGAAAATAGCCCGAAAAGATCAATTTCCCAATCGACTCGCTCTTTTAAATTCTGCGGAACAGTTGGCCGACTCAACAAATATTAACGATTTTGTCGACGCTATGATTAAAATTCCCGCTGGCGCTGATCGAGATCGCGCCGAACAAGTTATCGCTCGACTCTGCCAAGGCGACGCAATGCCGGTTATTCAAAAAATAAACCCTCAAAACATTGCCATTTTATTGCCGGCATTAGGTCGAATTGGCGGAGAAAAAGCTCTTGAACAGATTAATCGCGGTTTAAAATCAAATAATGAATCATTATTCAACCTTTCAATTCGAGCTCTTTGCAATTGGCCCAATGCTGTTGTTGCGACTCAGCTTCTTGAATTGGCACAAAATCAAAAAATCAATGAAAGCAACAGAATTCAAACGCTGCGCGCTTTTGCTCGCGTTATTTCTTTGCCTGATGATCAAATCGGGATCGAAATTTCTGGTCAGGAAAAACTCGAAATGCTCAAAAAGGCAATGACGCTTGCAACTCGCAACGAAGAACGTCGATTGATTCTTGACCGTTCCTCAGCCGTTCGAAGCGTTGAAACGGTCGCTTTTGCCCTTGAATATATCGATGTTTCGGAATTGTCCGCCAATGCTTGTCAGACTATTGTTGAACTCGCTCATCATGATTATTTGCGAAAAGAAAATAAGGAAGTTTTTCTTTCCGCGCTCGATAAAGTCCTCGCAACAACAAACGATCAAGGCCTTAAAGATCGCGCTCAGAATTATAAGAACGCCATCAAATAAAGCTTGCTTGTCTTCTTTCCCCATTTTATTCAAACCTGTTGAAACTCCCAAATCGTTGAAGGGGTTCAACAGGTTATGAAACAACTCAATTTTTGTCCTGTTTTTAACCTTTTATTTCTGTTATTTTCATTGATCGCATTGTTTATTCAACTTTCCGGAAAAGAGATAATGTCATTAAAAAAAGAAATAAAAATAAAATTAACGTCTTAAAATATATTTTAGGAGCTTTATTCATGAAACGCCTTATTGTTTTAATGCAACTTTTATTCCTTTTTGGCGGATTCTTTTCTTTATTGGAAATTGGTTCTCAACTTCTGTTGGCTCAAGAGATCAATTATGACGAAGAGAAAGTTACCCAGTTTGATCTGCCAAACCCATTGGCAATGCAAGACGGATCGTTAATTCTGACCGCTTCAGATTGGACAAATAAGCGGCGCCCAGAGTTATTGTCGTTATTCAAGTCAGAAATGTTTGGTCAAATGCCAGGCGTTGACCGTTCCAAATTAAAATATGAGACTCTTTTAACCGAAACAAATATTTTTGAGGGCAAAGCGACTCGCAAACAGATTCGAATTTTCTTAAATTATCCGGAAGAAAGACCGCGACTTGATCTGCTTGTTTATATTCCGAATAAAGCAACGCAACCTGTTCCGGCTTTTTTAGGTTTTAATTTTCAAGGAAATCATACAACAACCGATGATCCAGCCATTCTCTTGACCGAAAATGCTGATCGAACTCGCAATCCCAACGAAGATCCGGAAACCAAACGAGGAATCGCCAAAGAACGATGGCCATTTGAGATGATTATTAATGGCGGTTATGCAATTGCAACCGGTTATTACGAAGATATCGATCCTGACTTTGATGACGGTTTTAATAACGGCGTTCATTCTCTTTTTTCGACAGAATTTCCGAATAAGGAAAATGGCGATTATCCGGCAACAATAACCGCCTGGGCCTGGGGGCTTTCGCGCGCCTTGGATTGTTTGGAAACGATTCCTGAAATTGATACGCAAAAGGTTATCGTTTTTGGTCATTCCCGACTCGGCAAAACAGCTCTTTGGGCCGGGGCGACAGAGGAACGCTTTGCCGCTGTCATTTCAAACAACTCCGGTTGCGGCGGCGCGGCTCTTTCCCGACGCGAATATGGCGAAACGGTTGCTCGAATCAATAAAGTTTTCCCTCATTGGTTTTGTCAAAACTTCAAAAAATACGGAACGGATGTTAATTCGTTGCCTTTTGATCAACATGAATTGATCGCTCTGATTGCGCCGCGGCCGGTTTATATTGCCAGCGCAGAAGAAGATCGCTGGGCTGATCCCCGCGGAGAATGGCTTGCGGCAATGAATGCCGACATTGTTTATAAACTGCTTGGAACCGAGGGAATTCTTTCCTGTTCCTGGCCGGAATTGAATCAGCCGATCGGAAAAACAATCCGTTATCATATAAGAACGGGCAAACATAATATTACGGAATATGATTGGCAACAATATATCAAATTCGCTGACGATTTTTTTCGTTCAGAAAAGAGAACGGAACCGGAATGAGGAATACAATTCGCGCGTCATTGACGAAATTGCGTCCCAATAATCCCTCATTTTGACTGATCCAAGCACAAAACGCTGCGATAATCTGTTTTTGTGTCGTTATACAAAACCAAATAAAAAAACGAAAGAATATCAATTATTCATATGTTTATCAAAAAACGAAACTCTCCGCGCTCGACAATCAACTTTTTGCTGCGGACATTAAAACAAAATCGACGCAAAAAAGAAACGCAAATCAACTTTGTCCGCGCAAAAAGTTCGATAAAAATTTCATTTTCCGCTTCGTTTTCAATGGCTTTTCAACTTGAGAATGACAGAAAAGTTAAAAATGCGGTTTTAAAATGACTATACAATTAAAATATCTGGGTTAAAATGCCAGCGATTAGATTTTTCCGCTTCGCCGCCGCATAACCTTTGCGGCTCCATAAATCGTCCCATTTCGGAAAATCTCAAGGGAATCGTCTATAAAATAAAATCAATTTCATTCTATTGAAGCGTTTTTAAACCAGGAAAACGAAAATATGCTCCTATATTTTAGAAAAGGTTAGATTTTTAATGCAGCAAAACAAAGATAATTCGCCCATTTTGAAAGCTGTCGCGTTTGATATGGACGGTTTGATGTTTGACACAGAAGCCGTTTATGATAAAGCGGCAACAGCTCTGTTGGAAACGCGACGCGGCTTAAGTTATACGGAAGAACTTCGCGAAAATATTATGGGACGCCCGCCTGAATATTGCTTCAGAAAATTCATCGATTATTATTCTTTAAACGAAAATTGGGAAGATTTGCGAGAAGAATCGAATGACCTCTTCATTCATTTTCTTAAAGAAGGTTATTCGGCAATGCCGGGATTGTTTGATTTATTGGACTTTTTGGAAAAAACAAAAATTCCGAAGGCCATTTGTACAAGCAGCGTTCCGCGTATTATGAAAGCGGTTCTCGAGCCGCATAATCTTATTCCGCGTTTCGATTTTATTATGACAAGCGAAGATATTGTTCAGGGAAAACCGAATCCGGAAATTTATTTGAAAGCAGCTCAAAAATTCAACATTCAGCCAGAAAATCTTCTTGTTTTTGAGGACAGCGTTGCCGGTTGTCAAGCTGCTCGAAAGGCAAACGCAACTTGCTTCGTTATTCTGGCCGATCATAACAGAAATTTAGACTTTTCTCATGCGTCACAGGTTTTTCAATCCCTAAATGATCCAGCCATTTTCGAACGTTTGAGTTATCCTGTTAAAACTGAATAAATCGTCAATATTCATAAACGCAAAGAACCAATATGGGAAGCGAAATCAATTTTGCTGTTATCATTGAATGATCTTGAATCAATCCTTTGAGTTTTGTTGTCAATAAAATGATCTTGGCAAAAAACAGATAAAAATATCGTTTAACCAACATCCCCCAGTTCGAGGACTTTTCCGTATCGGGTCAGAACCTGTTTTCGCAATTTTTGATGTTCTTCCTGAGCTAAGCCGGGATCTTTTTGAACAAGTTGGGAGGCATCTTTTTTTGACTCGACAAGAATCTCGTAATCGCGAACAAGATGAGCGATTCGAAAAGGGGGAAGCCCATGCTGTTGGGTTCCAAACAATTCTCCTGGCCCGCGAAGTTCAAAATCTTTTTCTGCAAGTTCAAATCCGTCGGTTGTTTTGACAAAAAATTGCAAACGTTCAAACGACTCTTCTTGTTTGCGTTGCAATCTCTTGGCGTTCTCCTCTTCCGATTCGGATTGTTTTCGTCGTTTTTTGCCGCTTTTTTTCTTTGAAAGACGATCGTCAGGCAAAGTTTGTTGACTTGTTTGACCATTCCGAGTTTCCGTTTGTTTCTCGTTGGACATTTCTGTTTTCTCGGATATTTCCGTCATAAAAATGCAACAAAAACCGGGATATTTGCCGCGTCCAATTCGCCCTCGCAGTTGATGAAGTTGCGCCAAACCGAATCGTTCGGCGTTTTCGATCGTCATCAAAGTTGCATTCGGGACATCAACGCCGACTTCGATTACGGATGTTGAAATTAAAACCTGAATTTCCCCCGTTCGAAAATCCAACATCATTGACTCTTTTTCTTCGGTCGTCATTCGACCATGAATCATTCCCAATCGAAAATCGGCAAGTTCCCCCTTCGATAGCTCATCATAAACGGTCTGAACGCTTCGGAGCTCTTCCTGTTCCGTTTCATCGACGCGAGAAACGACGACATATCCTTGCCGACCTTGTTGCAATTTTTTTCGGAAAAAGTCCCACCAAATTGATTTCTGACTCTGTTTTGCTATTGATGTACTTATTTTCTGACGCCCCGGAGGAAAACCTTTCATTAACGAAACCTCAAGATCGCCAAAAAGCGTCATTGTCAAACTTCGAGGAATCGGCGTTGCCGTCATAACAAGATAATGCGGATCAAATTTCGTCCCGGTTTTCAATGCCGCTCTTTGGCGAACCCCAAATTTATGTTGTTCATCAATAACAACCAGACCAAGTTGATGAAACTCGATTTCGTTACAAATGATTGCCTGAGTTCCAACGATTATTTGAGCTGTTCCTGTCATAATATTTTGAAGAATGGCGGCGCGTTCTTTTGCTTTTTGACCGCCGAACAAAGACGCTATTTGGACTTTTTTTCCGGCAAGAAGCCGTTCAAGAGTTCTCAAATGCTGACGCGCAAGAACTTCGGTTGGAGCCATAAAAACCGCCTGATAACCATTGGCAACCGCTTGAAGCATTGCATAAATGGCAACGATTGTTTTGCCGCTTCCGACATCGCCCTGCAAGAGACGGTTCATCGGAACCGGTTTGGCCAAATCGACAGAAATGTCTTCGATAACTTTGTTCTGAACTTCTGTTAAATCGAAAGGAATCAAGGCTCGAATCCGACTGTCAATTTTGGCGGTTCGTTCCAAAATGGGAGCTTTGAGATTGATTTGATGCTGTTGACGACGAATTGCCAAGGCCAGTTGCAAAATAAGAAGTTCTTGATAAACAAATCGACGTCGGCCAGAATCTCTTTTTTCTTCAGTTGAGGGAAAATGAATGTTTCGAATCGCTTCGTTGACCGGCAATAAATGATGCCTTTGGAGATAACTCTCTGGAAAAACTTCTGGCAAATAATCCGCATATTCTTGCAATGCTCTTCGAATTATTCGTTGAAGTTGAACTTGAGTTATGCCCTCGGTTAAGGGATAAATGGGAAGAAACGTCTGTTGAGTTAATGAAAAAGGATCGGAATTCGTTGACCTCTTGAGACGTTCATTGAGATTGCTCTGGCAATTCGAGTCACTCAAACTATTGTCAGTCAAACTATTGTCGCTCAATTGAGTCTTCGCGTCAAATTGAGACGTTTCTTTGGCTTGGTTCAAAACAATATGATTTTCGTCCTCATTATTTTCTCGAGAAGAATTGGAAATCTCTTTTAATTTGCCCTTTGTTATTTCATTGACATTAATTCTGTCGCTAAAATTGGAATGAGCATTAAAGTTAGAACAATAGTTAAAATCTGTCTGTTCGTTTTGGGCGTTCTCTTCCGTTTTGTTTAACGCTCCAAAGTCATTAAAATAACCCCCATTTTCTCCCTCTGGAAGAAAAAGAAGTTTGGGATGAGTCATTTGCCAAAAGCCGGAAACTTGCTGTTTCGGTTTTCCCGTCATAATCAATCGCCGACCAACCCAAAATTGTCGATAATAAAAAACCTGATTAAACCAGACGGCCTGAACGCTTTTGCCTTCGACATTTATTGTAAGAGAAAGAAGCGTCCCGACCCGCGTTTGTCGAATCTTATAGTCTTTGATCGTTCCCATAACCGACTGTAAAACATCTTCCTCAAGCTCATTCCAATGCCGCAGACGACAATCCTGATAATCTCGGGGAAAGAAAAAAAGAAGATCAAAAACCCGATAAATCCCAAGTCGCCAAAGAGGTTCAATAAAAACGGGTTTGATCCAATTGAGCAAAGTTATCGGTTGCCGAAGAATATCTTCGACTTGCGCAACGGAATTCGGCAAAGAAGAACGAGATGATAAATCCGACATATTATTCAATCAGAACTTGAAATTAATTAAAGGAAGTTCTAAAACCCCTTCGGAACGCGGATGTCTCGTCCGCAAAACGAGGTTTAACGACTTTATTTGAAATGCGTTTGTTGAAAAATCTGGGTCTTTATAGACGTTTTTCTTGACTTTTTCTGAAATGCGGCGGCAAAGCGGAAAAATCTAAGCGTCGGCATTTAGAATTTCCTTTAAGACAAAATTTGAATATTCGTATCTTTTTTCATTTTTAACTCAAAGATTAAACGACTCGCTTTTTTCGCTGAGAAATGAATAAACCGTCTTAAAAATTTGAAATCTTTGAGTTTTAAGAAAACCAAATGTTCCCCTTCAACAATCCGACCGGCGTTTTCGCAATGCCGAACTTCGAAAACAAGGTTTTTCCAATAACGGGTTTGATGAACCAAGTTTTCTCAACGACCGGATTGAAAACTAAAAATCAAAAATGGGAACGGTCTTGCGTATGGCGCAAAATCGTCAAAATCGATTTTATACTCAAAACCGGCATGCGCAACGACAACTTTCGCTTTCTCTGATTCCGATTGACATTGCCAGACTTGCGAATTCAATGCAACGATTTGGGATTGCGTTACGTTTCAAGCCCTTGAGTATCAAGTTGTATAATCGGCATTGAGATGAACATATTCTGCGGTCAAATCGGAAGTCCAAAACCGAATGCTCGCTTCGCCTTCTTGAAAAAAGAGTTCAAAATGAGTCTTTCGATTATCCCGAATTGATTGCGATACGGTTTGTTTGTCAAAAGGAAGAGGGGTCCCATTTTGATATAAGTCAAACCCATTGATTTTCAGAGAAACTTTCATCGGATCAAATGAAACGCCTGTTCGACCTGCTGCGGAAACAATTCGTCCCCAATTCGGATCGGCGCCACAAATCGCCGTTTTGACAAGAGCGTCGTTCGCAACTGTCTTCGCAATCGTTTTAGCCGATTCGCGATCTTTGCAACCATAAACATCAATGGTTATCAAATGAGAAACTCCTTCGCCGTCATTGGGAATCATTTGGGCAAGTTCCGCACAAAGATCTTTCAAAGCTGCTGCCAGGAGTTCTTGATCCTGATCTTTCAAGGGGGAGGACTCTGCCGCTCCATTGGCTAAAAAGAGAACGGTATCGCTTGTGCTCGTATGGCCTTCGACGCTAATACAATTAAAAGTCTCGTCTGCGACTCTCTTTAACATTGTTTGCGCATCGCCTGGGTCAAGAGCCGCATCGGTTATGAGAACAACCAGCATCGTCGCCATATTCGGGCCAATCATTGCGGCCCCTTTGCCCATTCCGCACAAAACGATTGTTTTGCCATTGGAAAGAGTCAAAGAACGACTCGCTGTTTTGCGAACGGTATCCGTTGTCATCATTCCGCTTGCCGCAAGATTGAAATGTTCATATGAAGAGGAAAGTTTGGATGCGGCTTCTTTAATCCCTGCCTCGATTTTATTCATCGGAAGTTGAATGCCAATGACTCCCGTCGACATGACAAGCGTTTGATCTTGGGCTGCTCCAATCGCTTCTGCCGTTAATGCCGCCATTGTTTCTGCATTTTGAAATCCCTGTTCGCCTGTACAGGCATTCGCAACGCCTGAATTGACAACAATCGCTCGAAATCCCGCCCCTGGCGTTCGCAAACGATCCAATTGAACGGGAGCTCCGCAGACAAGATTTTGTGTATAAACGCCTGCTGCTGTCGCTGGTCGATCGGAAACGATTAACGAAAGATCGAGTTTTGTTGTATTTGGTTTGACGTCACAATGAACTCCTGCAAAACGATAGCCTTTCGGCAATAAAAACGCCATTTTTCCATACTCCTTGCGATACGGTCTGAAACATCTTTTAACTAAACTGTGCAACTTCAATGTTTTATCAAACATGGTTGCAAATTCTGTAATTCAAAAAACAACCTCAATCAATATTTTCTTCTTGGTTTCTTTATTTTAACTTATCCAAAAAACAGGCAAACTCAACCCTGTTGGAAAATCTTGATCATTGATTGCATGCCTTAACAACAAAATGATTACGAAAGGTCAAATGGTTCCCCTGACGGTTTCAATATATATTTTTCCAAACAATAATTCGTTATCTCGTCAAAAATTCATTTTTTGTATTATCGTAGCATTTATCAAAACGCCTGATTCATTTAGGAACTCTTGTTGTCGCAGATTTTGAAGTTTGATTTAAATAACCAATGACCGTCCCAAAAAAATTTCATTTTGAGACGGATCATAAAAATCTTTCATTTTAATATAACGAATCAAATGAAAAAAACAAGCCTTCTTGAATTTTAGAAAAACCGTTGTATCATGTTTAGTAATTGATTGTCCTTTTCCGAAAAGAACGATCAGTCTGCCTTGAATTAATCTGTTTCTCGAATTCAATATTAAATTAATTATCCAACGAATCATCATTCAAAACATTGCGAAAGTAACAACGGACTCATGACGCAATATACAGAAGCTCAAGCCGGGCGAATTACGCCGGAAATGGAACTTGTTGCCCAAAAAGAACATTTAACTCCCTCGAAAATTCGAGACGAAGTTGCTTCGGGAAAAATGGTCATTCCAGCCAATCGAATTCATTTACAAAAGGGGCTTTCTCCGATTGGAATTGGTAACGCAGCAACAACGAAAATTAATGCGAACCTTGGAAACTCGGCTCTGGCTGGCGAGCCTTGTTGCGAATTGGCAAAAGTTCGTTGCGCAATTTATTATGGCGCCGATACAGTTATGGACCTTTCGACTGGAAACGATATTGATCAACTTCGTCAAAACGTCATTGACTCGGTTTCGGTCCCCGTCGGAACGGTTCCGCTTTATCAAGTTTGCGAACAGCTCGACGATATTGTTGACATGACCGCTCAACAGTTCATCGACGCGGTTGAACATCAGGCGAAACAGGGCGTCGATTATATGACAATTCATTGCGCTCTTTTGCAACGTCATTTGCCTTTGGTCGATTCTCGCCTGACCGGAATTGTCAGCCGCGGCGGTTCTCTGACCGCTAAATGGATGGTTGCTCATAACGAAGAAAATCCGTTTTATTCGCATTTTGATGAACTATGCGAGATCATGTCGCAATATGATGTAACCTGGAGCCTCGGCGATGGCTTGCGCCCCGGCTGTTTGCATGACGCAAGCGATTCGGCCCAGTTTGCCGAATTATCCGTTATGGGCGAATTGACGAAACGCGCATGGTCCCATGGAAATCAAGTTATGATTGAAGGTCCCGGGCATATTCCGATGAACGAAATCGAAATGAACATCAAGCGTCAACAAGAAGAATGCTTCGGGGCTCCGTTTTATGTCTTGGGACCCGTCGTTTGCGATATTGCGCCCGGTTATGATCATATTACTAGCGCTATTGGAGCCGCTATGGCGGCTATGTATGGAGCCGCAATGCTCTGTTATGTGACCCCGAAAGAACATTTAGGTCTGCCGAATATGGAAGATGTCCGCAATGGCGTTATTGCTTATAAAATCGCGGCTCATTCTGCCGACATTGCTCTAAATCGTCCTTTGGCCCGGGAACGCGATGACGCAATGGCCAAAGCAAGATTCAATTTCGATTGGAATCAACAATTTCAACTCGCTCTTGATCCTGAACGAGCCAAAGATTATTATGAAGAAGCTCGCCAATCCAAAGAAAATTCTGAACCAATTTTCAATGAAGACGGAACAGTTGCGAAAGAACATTTCTGTACAATGTGCGGGCCAAAATTCTGCGCAATGAAAACAACTGCTGATTTGAATCGTCTGCGCTCTGAACAAAAGGCAGATAACGCAAAATGAACAATGCAGAAGGCAAATAACGCTATTATTAAAGTAACGCTATTATTAAAGCAAAGTTGATCAACAAAGTCAAGTTACGAATCGCGTTTTTGTGAGATGAAAAACAGCGAGTAATGCTGTGAGCAGAAGAATTAAAGCGGTTTGATTTCGTCTCGAACAGCGGCGCCAACATCGAAACTTTGCGTTGTTTTTCCCGAAACGGTTATTGTTAATGGCGTCGAATTTCGCATTTTGTATTGGGAATCAACGCTGTCATAAGATGGACTCGGAGACACTGTAACGCTTGCCGAGACGGGTTCTGGTTGAGTTGTCTGCTCAATGACCGTTTTCGTAACCGTTACTTTAAATTCTCCTTCAGGCGAACCGGGATAGGTTCCATGCGTATGAATTTTTGCCAACCCGTTGGCGTCGGTTGTTCCGCTAATAGACCATTTAATCGTATCGCTGTAAAACGAAACAACGGCGCCTTCAAGCGGTTTCCCATCCTGAATAACTGAAACTTCGCAAGGAACCAATTTTGGCATTCCGTCTGGTTTTTTCTTTCCGCAACCAAAAACGATCCCAGAAATGAGGAAGCCTAAAAGAACAATCGCTATTTTTTTAGTCATTGTTTTATATTCTATTGTCTATTATTCTGGTGTTTATTATTCTGTTTGAAAGAAGGTTCATTTCCGAAAAAACAGAACGAATCAGATATCATTTCGTTCTGCTTTTCTTCTGTGAACCATATTGTGAACAATGGATACTCAAGTTGATCAAGAATCCGATTTTGTGTTCGCAAACCCGAATTTTAAAGGCGAATTACCGAAGCCAGAACCTTGCTGTTCGACCATTTCGATCCGTTAATCTTTTTCGAATTGCTAATCTTTTTCGAATCGGAGAAATGTTATAGCGAAACTGTTTCGCCGCCATTAATGGAACCAAGAGCTCCCCAAACGCCATAGGGACTGGTCCCGGTTGTTGCCTGCGGAAGCGACAGATCGCCTGTATTAACCGTATCGGAAACAAACATAACCGATCCGTCAACTCGCAGACAGTTTACTCCGCCGCTATGATAACTGGTCGGCGAAAAACTTCCCCATTCATGAGAATTGTAACTTCCTGCGACGCACGAAACCGAGTTCGGCGGCAATGTACAAGTAAACCAGGCTTCCGCAGCGCGACCATTCGACCAAATCAGTCCGCGCCAAAGATTTTGACAAGGATTGCTTACTGTTTTGCGATCGGCACCATAACCGTTATCCAAACAAAGCTGAGCGCGAGCTTCGCCGTCATGAGGTTGATAACTCGCAACGCCCCCTTTGACGCTTGCCGTTCCGCGCGGTTCCGGAACAACCGATTCGCTCAGGCAAACCGTATTACTTGTTCCGTCAACAACAGCAGAAATGCCCTTCCAAACTTCTCGTTGCCAAAAGCCGCGATGTCCGATACTCGAACGGGTCGTCCATTCCTGATCAGGACGGCGAGCGAACGTCCACATTCCGTCTCCGGCACAATAATAAATGTTGCTTTTCGAAGAACCGGTTGCTGCGGTCATCGTTTTATTTTGCCCATCGGACGGACAAAGAAGAACAGAAATCGGTTGACCATACCAACTGTCGCGATTGGCTGGCGCTAAATCCCAAGGCGCTCCATAACCGCTTGTCAAAGAACGATCTGTTAATGATCTTCGCGCATAATCGGTATAAGTCTCATATAAGGCGCCCTGTTCCATAAACGGAAGCAGAAAGACGATTCCTCCGTTGAGCGGACAGTTGACCGTTCCAACGTTTTGATCAAATCCGAGATAATAACAACTTCCAGCAGGAAAACTGTTACAACTATCATGATAGGTATGCAGCGCCAATCCAAGTTGTTTAAAATTATTAGAACATTGCATTCGACGAGCAGCCTCTCGAGCCGCTTGAACTGCAGGAAGAAGCAGTCCAATAAGAATTCCAATGATTGCAATAACAACCAAAAGTTCAACGAGAGTAAAACCTGTTTTACCCCCCCCATTTTAACAGAATTAAATTTTTTCATAAAAATCTCCATAGATCGTTTGAGTTTATGCCGGTTCGTTTTAAAATGTATCAATTGACTTTCGGCATTTCTGGATAAACATATTCGTATTTTAATTCGGCATTTTTCTAAAATCAAGACAAGGTTTATTTAATTTTGAACGTTGAACAAAATTAAATGAAAAAAGTTCGCCCAAAAGAGTTGGGGGGCTTTTGATGAACTGAATTATGTTCGAAAGTTTTTGGTTGAGAGAAAGTTGCTCTCCCCCTTTTGACAATGTTTGAAAACGATATAATAATTCGTTTTGATGTTCGTCGATTTGATTAAATCAAAAAAGCCAATATAAGGTCGAAGATGATTGAACAAGGTTGGATTCATGATGATCAGTTTGAGTAGACAGGAAATAGTTCGGACTTCGCCATACCTGGTCGTTAAAGTCGGCACAAATGTTTTGACGAAGCGAGACGGTCGTTTGAATATCAATCGAATCGAGAAACTTGTCGAAGAAATCTGTTTTATACGAGAAAATGGAACGCATGTCATCCTTGTCAGTTCGGGGGCTGTTGGTTCCGGAATGGGTATTCTGGAAATGACGAAACGACCGACCTTTCATCCAGCGCTTCAGGCCATCGCGGCGATTGGTCAAAGCAAACTTATGCAAGTTTATGAACAGGCGCTGGAAAAATATCAACTGTTTCCTGGTCAGGTTCTATTGACCGCAGACGATTTTGCCAGACGTCAACGCTATTTGAATATCCGAAATACATTTCTTTCTCTTTTTCATTATAACGCATTGCCGATCGTTAATGAGAACGATACTGTCAGCGTCGAAGAACTTCATTCAACATTTGGAGATAACGATCGCCTGGCGGCTCTTGTTGCCAATCTTTTTCAGGAACCGCTTTTGATTCTTCTAACCGACGTCGATGGTCTTTATGACGGAGATCCGTCTCTGAGCTCATCAAACTTGATTCCGGTTGTTGATCATTGGAGTTCCTCGTTAATGAAAATGGTTGCGGAAAAACGTTCATCGCGAAGCAAAGGGGGAATGTCGAGTAAGCTGAAAGCGGCTAAAATGGTCACAGAATCAGGCGGAAGCGTTATCATTGCGAATGGCGATGACGACGGAATTCTGTCGAAAATATATTCGGGCAAAGAAACTGGAACGGTTTTCTTTCCCAAAAAACAACTTCAAGCGCGAAAACGTTGGCTTGGCTTTGCGGTTGTTCCAAATGGGACACTGATAATCGATCAAGGAGCAACGGAAGCATTGGTTCGAAAAGGGAAAAGTTTGCTTCCCAGCGGCGTCATTAATTGTCTCGGGAAATTTGATAAAGGAGATGTCGTTGCCATTGTTGATCATAACGGTCAGGAAATAGCTCGCGGTTTAAGCAATTATAATATGAAAGAAGTTATGATAATCCGTGGCCGCAAAAGCAAAGAAATACGAGAACTTTTGGGACATTGTCCCTATGAAGAAATCGTTCATCGGGATAATATCCAGTTAACCGATTGAGGGTTTTTTCAAATCCCCCTATTTTCAAAAAAAACAAAAGAACTATAATAGAATATCTAAGATATTTGTAGTTTGATCAGAGAACTCATTTTGTGCTGCTTTTCGTCTTTTGGGGGTTGATTTTGACAAAGGACGGATTTCCAGTTAACGTAATGTCGGCAATTAGTATGAAATGAGCAAACTGAAAGCGAAATCAGCAAAAACTCAATATTAATGAGTTGAATTGTTCGCTTGACAAGATAATCATTTTCTCTTTCTCAGAGCGGAGTATATTATGACGATCGATAAAAGTTTAAGAATCAAAAAAGGAGTTTCCCGTTCACGAAATGTTTTAACTCGCGTTGAACGGATTGAAAAATTACAGGAAATGGATAAATGGAGCGATGATTGTTCTCCGCTTAATCTTCCCAAAGTTCGCGTTTATAAAGTCGTTCTTAAGAAAAAGAAGAAGGCTGCAGCAAAAGAAGATGAAGCTCCAGCAAAAGGGAAAAAATAGTTTATTATTTGTCTTTCTAAACAATCCGGCAATTAAAAAGTCCTTTTTTCCTGAGCGACGATTTATGCTGGATTTGATTCTTTAGATCAATAATGAATGTCATATTGTCCCGTTTATATTTAAAGATAGTCAAGCGATGTCATCTGTGAATATTGAGACAAGAACCTTTCTTTTGCCTTCATCTGTTTCTTATTCCGAAGTTGTTCATCGAACAGATTACAGCAAAAAAATCGTTTTTCTTACTTTAAATCGTCCGAATCGCTGTAACGCGCTTTCTTTGGAGCTTCTTGATTCGCTTCTGGCTCATCTCGAGGAAATCGCAAAAAATCCTCAATATCAAATTTTGATTTTAAATGGAAATGGACGTCATTTTTGCAGCGGTCTTGATCTTCATGAAGCGGTCTTGAAAGAAGAAGTTCTTATCTCAAAAGAGGACGCCAATCTATTCCCAAACGAATTGGAGCGTAAATCTTTCTTTCGGTTTGTCAAAAACAGCAATGACGACAAATCATCGAAAACCAATGCTGTCGCTCAAGGTTATTGGATGCCCCATCGTTTGTTGGAAATTTTGTTGCTTTTGAAAAAAATGCCGCAATTTGTTATTGCAGCCGTTCATGGAGCGGCTTATGGAGGCGGAGCGGGGATCGTTGCGGCTTGCGACTTTGTTCTGGCGTCACATGATTTTCGGCTCTCTTTTCCTGAATTGAAATATGGCTTGCCTCCTTCGCTTTTGTTTCCTTTTTTTCGAAGAAAAATTGCCCCTCCTGATTTCCGTAGAGCTGTCTTGACCTCTCTTCCGATTGATTCACAAAGAGCGCGAGATTTAAAGTTGGTTCAGGAAATCGTTTCCTTTGACGAGTTGATTCCTGAATCGTTAGAATATGCGAATGCTTTTTGTTTTGGAGAGACAGAAATCGTTGCTCGTACAAAAGGAATGATTAACGAGTCGGAAATTCCTTCCAATGACGAACTTCAAAAAGCTCTTGCCGAGCATTGGAAATATTGGAATACCCCCGAAACAGAAGAGCGAATTAACGCCTTTTTTGAAAAGCGATCGATAACATCGGGGGAATCGACCCGCGATTCTGAAGTCATTTGAGTATATCATTTTGGTCAAGTCGATTAAAATCCGGGTTTTTATGTTTGTAAGCCTCGCTATGAAAAACGGATAACGAAGGGGCGAAGCCGGTTGTTCATATCGGCTTTCCGGATCGAAAACCGATTAATAACGTTAAGAAACGCCGATTATGAAACATTCGAGCCCGCAAGAGATTTCGCCGGACGAATTGATTCGTCAAAAGGTTGTTTCGCCTCCCGATCCGATTGATCCCAGGCATTTTCCGTTGCCTCCCGAAGAGAAAATAACGGTTCTTCCGCCCATTATTGATAATGAAAACGATTCTTCCTCGGTTATTGAACGCTTGTTGACAAATCCGTCAACCGTTGCCGGTCAAGTCAGAAAACAACGACGATTCTGCGGAATTCCCGTCCCGTTAAAATATGCCGATTATTCTGCTTTTGCTCTTTTTGGGGTCTGGTTTCGCTCAAAACGGTCGCTTGGGACTTTTATCAGTCTTCTTGTGCATATCGTCTTGTTTTTGATTCTAGCAACGATTGTCATAACAGTTCAGAGCGGGACGCTTGGTCGATTGAATGTTGAAATGGCTCCAGAAATGGGCGATCTGCTTTCTGTCGATTTGGCAGGCGACGCAATCGAAACAGAAAAAAATACTTTTGACGCTCAAAAGCCCAGGGAATTGGAGCAGACGCCTCTTTCTCATTGGGAATTGGATCATCCAACGGAAGACTTTTGGCAATCCCTGGATGTTGGTTCAATAACAACTCCAGCTGAGAAGGTCATTGATACGGAAAGCGGTTCCGGGGGAATTCCAATCTTGCAACAGAACGGTTCAACGTCATCGCGAACGGAAGAAAATCGAATCAAAGGAATTCCAGGAAGAGAAGGCGATACGACAAAGGAGAGCGAAGACGCTGTTGAACGAGGATTGAGCTGGCTTGCCGCTCATCAATGGCCCGACGGAAGTTGGGCGTTCGATTTGAATTCGCAAGATCGAACCGGTCAAACGATTTTTTGCGATTGTATTAATTCCAAACAAAATATCAAGCATCATGAATCGTATCGCGGCGAACTTCATCCGAGTCGGACTGCGGCGACGGCTTTGGCTCTTTTGCCGTTTTTGGGGGCTGGGTATACTCATCAGAAAGAGAACAAATATCGTCAAGTTGTCAATGCTGGCCTCGATTTTTTGAAATATCAGTTGGTTGAAACGGACGCTGGATTTGATTTTCGCTCCGATTGGGCAGGGCAGGGAATGTATATTCAAGGGATAACGACTCTGACTCTTTGTGAAGCGTATGAAATGACCGGCGATGAATCGCTGCGTTCCTATGCCCAAGGCGCGATTCGCTTTATTGAATCGGCTCAACGCGACGATGGCGGTTGGCGCTATCATATTCCGACAGAAAATCAAGAGTTTTATAAAGACGCAACAGGCGATACAACGATTACCGGTTGGCAAATGATGGCGTTAAAATCGGCAATTTCGGCAGGCTTGGACGTTCAACCTTCAACGCTTTATCGCGTATCCGATTTTCTTGAATTGGTTCAAGTCAAGGACGGAAGCCAATATAAATATATTCCGAGCACAAATGAGACCGAGGACAAATTATGGTCAACAACTGCGGTTGGTCTTTTGATTCGTCTTTATTTAGGTTGGAATCGCCAATATCCGGCCTTTCGAAAAGGAATTGATTATTTGACGCAATGGCTTCAAGAAAGCAATCGTGATTGGCTGGATGTTCAAAATGGAAAAACGTCCAATAAGAGAAAAATGCTTATTGATCCGGCAAATCAAGCTCTTATTCATAATCTTTATTTTTCCTATTATGCCATTCTTGTTCTTCATTTATCAGACAGTTCGGAATGGCATCCATCTTTTGCAAAAATGCGCGAATTTTTAATCCAAACCCAATCGAGAGGTTTGCCCGGCGATTTATTAAAAGGGCATTCCGAGTCGGGAAGTTGGTTGTTTTCCGATATATATCTGAATGACGGCGGGCGACTTTTGTATACCGTTCTGGCGCTTTTAATTCTTGAGACCCCTTATCGTTATTTGCCGATGTATTCCGAGCAAAAGTCATTGCCCTGACAATAACGCCGCTTGATTGATCTCTCGCAGAGAACGGTTTAGTTGATTGTGTTTCGCCTCTTCATTATCAACTATCCATTATCAACTCTCAACTAAAACCAGTCTTTTTCTTCTTCAAATTCTTCTTCAAAAATGGAATCGAAGAGTCGGGCTGTTTGAAGGGTCGGAAGTCGCTTCAAGGACAAATATTACAGAAACAAATATTGCGGGAACGAAGGTTCCAACAGCTCAATCGGAGGAACCGTTGTCATTATAAGCTCTTAGACGAAAAATGTAGTCTTTGTTCGGAGCAAGAGCCGTTCAGGTTCGACTCGTTTCATTCGCATTTTTGCGAATCGCATCATAATCCAAATCTTTGTTGCGCAAATTATAAAGATAATTACAATAAGCGAGTTTCGTATTAAACATTCTAAAATCAGATATTGACGAATTGAAAAACAAAAAGCTCGGAATGATAAACCGAATAAGAGAACATTGACTCAAGTTAATTGATTCTGTTTTGGCCAACGATTTTTGTTCTGGCCAGCTGGAATCTTGAGATTGTCGGCAGAATAGACGAAAACGACGCAAAAAGAATAAAAAAAGGTTTGACCGAAGCCAAACCTTTTCAAATGGAGGATAACGGGCTCGAACCGATGACCTTTTGGCTGCCAGCCAAACGCTCTCCCAACTGAGCTAATCCCCCGTTTCCGATCAATCGTCTTGAATTTGAGTCTTGCGTCGTCTTTGCGTTCGGTTCGACAAGACTCAATCTCTTAACCATTGTTAACAATAATCAGTATAGCGAGATTTTCTTTTGCGTCAATGGGAAAAATAAAAAATTTTATTTTTTTATTCGATTCTTTTGAAAACAAGGAATCATGTTCAAACTGTCAAAAAACAATTGAAGAGTCGAATTTGTCTTTTCGACCAAAAGAATAAAACTGACCTTTTTCCGATTTTTCTTTTCGCGACGTTTTCCGAATGGAGTTTATTGCAAAAAACAGGTTTTTAGAACTTCCTATAAAACATCAACATTGATTTGCAACGACTATTGATTTGTCGATTTTATAAATTGACGTCGGTTGATTTTTCCCAAGAGTCGGAACGATTCTTAAAATCATATGCGGACGAGACGTTCGCGCTCCAAGCCTGTTTGCTCAGCGACGGGAGAAAACGATAAATAATCTTTAACAGAGCAATAGTCATTGGCTTGATGATTTCGGAATAGGGTTACATTGAACCAAGTTCGAGAATTCCTTCGCCTTTTTTCGTCCAATTATATATGAAAACCGGTTCAACGGAAAGATTAATGCCCCAATTATCTTTGCTCTGATTGATTGTTCCGCTCAGCGTAAAAATAAAGGATTCGCCGATTCGGCTGATCGCGATTTTTTGTCCGACGTTCGTTCCTTCGCTTAAATCATACGAATTACTGATTCCTGTTGCCCATTTTTCCGACATTCTGTATTTTAAATCAATATTTAAATATGTGCTGTCAATGGGTCCATTCAAACGATCAAGGCCGACAAAAAAACTGCTCAACCCAGGACGTTTGGACATTAGACCAATGCGGCTGATTTTTTGACCGGAATTAAAGACGTCATAAATTCCCGAGGACAAAAGCGAAACGCGATCGCCGATATGCCAACGAAAATCATAGTCGATCAAGCCGACATTTTTGCCATAATTTTCGTCCGCATCCGGATAAATATTCAAACCGGTATTGAATGTAATCCAATCAATCGTATGACGCTTGGCAATCGAACCGCGTTTCGTCTGCCAACGATTCTGCCATTCTAATCGAACAAGTTTCAAATCATTGGCGATTTCTGTGCTCGGCGAAGTAACCGAGCCGGCAAGCTGCCCATGACGAATCGCATAATAACGTTCATCGAAACGAACAGGAATGTCGTCAAGAAAACCGCCGACTCCCGCATTTTCAAATGTCGTTACAGAATATCTCCGACGAAAATCTTCGATTTGCCAATCGTCCAGTTGTTCATAAAGAACCAAATCGCTGAAAGGCGTATCGACAGCGGAATAGGAGGCATCGACGGCGAAATCCATTTTATGAGCCAATCCATTTAAATACCAAATTTTGCTTGAAACCTCCGAATCGACTTTCCAGATTGGGAGATTGGCTCGAATTCCGCCGCGACCATAAAGCCGTTGAACGCTTTTATCGTTGGTTCCAGCGCTCCAGAAGGCGTATTCTCCGAGTCCATAAGGGGTTATTTTGAACGGTCCTGCTTCCAATGGAACATCCAATTCGTGTCGCGTTGAGAAATTTAAAGAATCCCGCGACAACGTTTCTGTTCCGGCGTTAAACGGAGAGTTGCTCGTCGAATTGGGATTCAGTTCCCAATTTAAATAACGAAAAAGTTTTTCATCTTCCAATGCGTATGGGGCAGCTGTTGTTCGAAATTGAGCATAACCGATTTTCGTATGTTCATACCAAATGAGTTTATTTGTAAAAAGCGGTTGACCGAGCCAATAATGATCCAGCCGCGGCAACCAGTTGGTTTGCGTATAAAAATCATCCAACCGAAAACTTCCCAAAAGGGCGATCGATTGATTATTTATCGTTTTTTTCAGTTCCAGACTTGTTTCCGGATTGGGCGAAGTAAACCATTCCTCTTCAAAATATTGCGGAATGAAATTTCGGTCGCTTGACGTTCCCAATTGAGCGGTCAAGAGCCAATCGTCGCCCAGACAGCCCAAATTATTGATAATATGACGATGTTTCCAAAGTCCGCGATATCGATAAGAATGCTTGAAGGGAACATTGCGTCGCCCCAATCCAAGATTATCGGTTCCTTTATCGCTGATTCCATAAAAACTTGCTGCTCCAATAACCTGACTGTCGAGCCAGGACGTTGACATTTCCCGATTATAAATGAAACTCGTTCCGTGTCCGAGA
The DNA here is from genome assembly GCA_030527205.1 of Planctomycetia bacterium. Taxonomy (GTDB): domain Bacteria; phylum Planctomycetota; class Planctomycetia; order Pirellulales; family Thermoguttaceae; genus JAUNBG01. The sequence continues at coordinate 8,431 of JAUNBG010000017.1, read as the reverse complement.
CCTCGTTTGGAGAGATAATCCAGATTAATATCCCAATCGGTTCCTTCCGGACGATTTTTAATCCCAAACAACTGATAAGGATTCCAACAGGTTCTAACCTGGGTTCCAAAAATGGAATCATTTCCCAATTTGATGTTTCGAATATAAAGCGTTTGATCTTTTGTATTCATTGCCATCCAAGGCCAATAAAAGACGGGAATCGACTGAAGAGCAACAAAATTATTTTCTGCAATAAGATATTGATTATTTTGAACCAGCGGTTTTCCCGTTTCCGGATCAATGAGCGGTTGAAGCGTTGCCGAATTATATAAAGGCGTTTTTTGCGATTCTGCCGTTAATGTATTGGATTGCAATCGATAAGTCGGATAGCCCATCATGCTGGTCGAAACCCAAGCGTTTTCAGCTTTCAGGGAATCGGGACTCGTTTGCATGATTTTATCCGCTTTCATTCGCAAAATTCCTGCAGGGTTCGACGGAATCGGCGAAATCATTTCGGCGTCCATAATGACTCCGACTTTATTTTTGGCGTCATAATACATTTTTTGTGCGTAAAAGACTCGATCCCCTTCTCGAAAAACGATATTGCCTTCGAGAAAAATCTCGAGATCAAAATTTTCCGGCTGAATTTTGTCGATTTGAGCTTGAAATTGATCGATTCCAGTCGTCCAAACAACAGCGCGGTCTGCTGAAAGATCAACGATGTCAGAGACCGTTTTTCCTTCGCTGCTGATTCCTTCAAGAATAATTGTTATTCCTGAATTGATAATCCAACGGCTTTTCGTTTGATCGTTTGGATCTGGTTCAACGGTTATTGTATCTGGTCGATCATAACGGGACATTATTCGTAAACGACGCAATCCCAAATTGCCTGTCGACAACTTTTCGGCTTCGGCCAGCCCTTGAGAAAGTTCGGAAGTCAAAGGAATATTCTGACTGATTTCAGAAGACTCAATTTTTTTTTCGCGAGTTTGAGCTGCTCGATAATAAATTTCATCCGGTTTTAATTGATCGCTTCCTGGCTCAGCAATATGAAGTCCAATTTTATCGCTTGTTCGAAATGTTCCAAGCCAGGCGTTGTCGGTTGCTCTGGCTTCGACAAAAGGCGAATTCAAGTCAATTTTTAACGGCGTCCATTGATTTTCTTTTTCCAGATAAATAATGACTTGACTTTCCAGCGAAACGCCATTTTCGTCTGCATTTTGAATCCAAACAACCGCTTTCGGGCCGGAAACGACGTCGACCCCTTGCGATAACTGACATTCCCCAGAAAGAACATAAACTTGACCGTCTTCTGTCGATTCGCCTTGCCAACCAAATTGCGCAGAAATCGAAATCGACTCCGATGAAATGGGGATTTTCGGGGAAAGAATCTCATTGCTGTTCGTTGAATAGGTTTGATATTCCGGAATGTTATTCAAAATGCTGTCTGGAGATTCAATGTTATTTGAATCGTCTTGCGGAGCTTCAATTGCTGGAATTTCGCCAAAAAAATCCGATCCGGATAAAAAATTAACATTTTTTATCGAGTTTTCCTGAATCGTATTTTGAGAAAAGACCGATTTTTCTGCAAGACAAAAAAAGATTATTAATCCGAAAAACAAGAGATTTGAATATAATGGGGCGCAAGAATCTTTCCTTTTCAAACAAAAAAGTTTTCGCCTGAAAGATCGAATAATCAATGAAACTAAAATGATTTTGACGGTTTGAATGTTCAAGTCAAACCTCATTTAATAATCTAGGAGCATTTCAACAAGCAATTAATCTGGATTTATTTCTGTTATGAAAGTAATATTCGTTGGGAAAGTATAATAAAAATCAGAAGAATGAAGCAAGAGCATTTCATTTATTTTTATTAAAATTTCAATTTTAATAGAATAGTCATTGATTCCTGTGATTTGTGTTCTTATTGGGATTTTCGCGTTATAATCAGAATCCGCAATGAAGAAGTTCTTAAAACTTGCTCGACGCGCGGACATCTCGTTCACAGGAACAGGTTTTCGCGACGTTTTCCGAATGGAGTATATTGCAAAAAACAGGTTTTTAGAACCTCCTGATTGTTTATTCCGAAGCCAAAAAACAACCGTTTTCCGTCTCTCTCGCAATCGATCCGTTGTTGTCAGGCTTGCGAATCAATGATTCAAGGGATTATCAAGCTTGTTTATAATAATTAAATTAACTTTTGTTGAAGATTCTTGTTCCAAATTTTTGAAATTTTGGATTTTTTATCCGAGAAATGGCCTGTCCAATATGTTTATTGACTTAAATTAATATCGGGTTAAAATTGATAACCGAGAAAATAGTTTTATTCAACGATTTTATTAAATCGAATTAGCTATTGTTGTCCATACCGACTTCGATGATCCTTTAATTAAATCGTTTTCAACGATTTTCTCCGAAAAAATAACATTTTTCGAATGAAAATTTTAGTCAATCTATTTATAGAAAAAGACGATATTTAAAATTATTGAAATACTTTCCTTATTATTGAATCAATATAAAAAGAAAGATTAACGAATTAATAACTCGTCAATCAATATCATTTATATATAATGGAACAGTTATGTCCTATAAAACATTATTATGGTTGTTTGTTGCATTAATTTGCGGAACTCTGACCGCTTTTGTCGTCAAACAGCTTTTTTATTCTTCGTCATCAAAAGTCGAGTCGGTCCAGGAGGAAATTGTTCGATCCGTTCTCGTTGCCAAGGTTAATTTAAAGGCCGGAACAGAATTATCGGCGCAGAATGTTCGTTTCGATCTGATTCCAGAAACTCAGATTCCTCGCGACGCCATTTATAGCTTTACAGGAATCTCGAAACGAAAAGTCGTCAATGATATTCCAGAAGGGGCGATTTTGAGAAATCTTTATGATTTGGAGTTTGTTCAGGAAGAAAAAGTCGAACCGTCCTATAATCCGCCCGGCTATTCGGTTGTTCCAATCGAAATTGAATCGGTTATCGGAACATCTGATCAACGAAATATCGCTGATTTGATCCCTTTGGACAAAGTTATTTATAAAGATGATTGCGTCGATTTGCATATTATATCAGAACAACCAATTTCCAATGCGCTTGATAGTTTGAAAAATGTCAACCGAAGTCTTGTTGACCGTTTGTTGGTTGAGAATGTTATTATCGTTGATATTTTGAGCGAAAAAAGATTTTCAAAAAATGAAAAACAACCAGAACGATATTCTGTCGTTTCTCTTTTGCTCAATGACGAACAAAAAAACCTTGTCGAACAAGAAGCGAATCAAGGGAAACTTCGACTTGTCATAAAGAAGAAAAATGAACCGACATTCGAAAACGGTTCTTCTCAATCAAATGAGCCAACTCCTTTTTTATCCGTTGAAAATGATGATTCTGTAAATAATCAACCAAATCAACCGATTAACGCCCCTATATTCAAAAGTTTTTCTGCTGAAAATAGTTCTTTTATTTCTGACGAATTCAGGTTTTTTTCTGATAATTCCATTGCCGAACTTAATCATGAAACGAGTTCCTCAAACGATTTGTTAGTCCAAAAAAACAAAAAATCAACGCCTGACTTTTTTGTCAAGCCCTCGGACCATTTCTCTCAGGAATGGTTCAGCCTAGAAAACTCAAATTCGTCGCAAAATGGTCTGAATACGATTTCTGAACAGAATAAAAACAGTCAAATCAATAACCAACAAAAATCAATAGATTCAAATCAGAATTCAACCGATCAACTTATGATTTTCGAGCCGATCGATTTTCAGGTCGGGCGTCCCATTTTATCTCCATTTCCGAATGTTAATCCAAACGCAACTCAAAATAACGAGCCTTCAATCGTTGATCAAGAAAACTCCGAAATGCAAAATCCTTCGAGTCCTTTGGATGAAAAACCGAACAATTCAAAACAGCGTTTTCGAAGCCGCAATACTTCGTTGAATCAACTTTCCCAATTGTCTCAATAAACACAGATTTGTTGATTCGTATGACAAAACCAAAAAACAGAGACGATATTCAACTTTTAAAAGAATTACAGGCTTTTAAAATTGAATTTTTGGAAAATATTCAAAAAAAAATTATCGGACAAACAAAAGCGATCGAAGAAATTTTGATCGCTCTTATGGCGCAAGGTCATATTTTGATTCTGGGCGTTCCTGGTTTGGCTAAAACTTTGATTGTTCGTTCCATTGCCGAACTGTTTCAACTTCAATTTCGAAGAATTCAGTTTACGCCGGATTTAATGCCTTCTGATATTCTCGGAACTAATATCCTTCAAGAAGACACAAAAACAAAATCGCGACATTTTTCTTTTGTTCCGGGGCCGATTTTCTCGAATTTTCTTCTTGCTGATGAAATCAATCGAACGCCTCCCAAAACTCAGGCGGCTCTCTTGGAGGCGATGCAAGAAAAACAGGTTACAATCAATAATGTAACACGCCGTCTTGATGAACCTTTTTTCGTTTTGGCCACACAAAATCCCATTGAACAGGAAGGAACTTATCCGCTTCCTGAATCGCAATTGGATCGTTTTATGTTCTGTACAAAAATCGAATATCCGGCGACGAAAAAAGACGAAGTTGATATTGTTCTGAAGACGACAACCGACTCAAATTTTATTTATTCGACAATTCTGACGCGAGACAAATTAACGGCATTTCAAAAACTGATCCGACGAATTCCTGTCCCTCAAGACGTTGCGGAATTGGCCGTTGAAATCGTTCGGAAAACGCGTCCTCAAACAAATAACGCTCTTGAATTTGTTCAAAAATATCTGGATTGGGGAGCTGGCCCCCGAGCTGCCCAATGTTTGATTTTGGCCGCAAAAGCAAATGCCGCTCTTTCTGGAAAACCTGTCATCGGAGCCTCTGATGTTCGGAAATTTGCCCTTTCGGTTCTGCGACATCGGCTTGTTCTAAATTATCTCGCTCAAGCTGATAATGTCGTTGTTGACCAAATCGTTGAAATGATTTTGAATTCAATTGATTAAAATTGTTTATTGTGTTAATTTCTTCTGCTTTCGCCATATTGTCTTTTTCTGAAAAAATGATAAAATTATTATAACTTTTCTTCATTGAGCGAATAGAAAGTATAAAGTATATTGTTTTTGAACCTTTTGGACTTTGCGAATGATCTTTGTTTTGTTTCGATTTGGCTCAAATCAAACTGCTCAAGCCCTTTGACCTTTGCTGATCGTTCGATTTGTAAGTCCGGCAATGTTTGGCGGATTACGAAAAACGTTGCCTTTTCTCTGTTTCATTTGGTTTGTTAGAAGGCGAAACTCATTGTCAATAATTTTAAAAAGAAGAGTTTTTTGCGACTTGAATAAAATCTTGTTCGATCGATTTGCGCTTTATTTTTTAAGACGCTTTCAAGTTCCGACCAACAGATTAAACAATATAAAGAAAAAAGATTGATTAGAATGAAATCAAGAAGCACAACGATTTTAACGGTTAGGCAAAATGGAATGGTCGCTATTGGCGGCGATGGGCAAGTTACTCTTGGCAGTTCAATCATGAAGGCCGATGCCCATAAAATACGAAAAATGATGGACGGGCGAGTCATTACAGGTTTTGCTGGTTCTGCTGCGGACGCTTTTGCTTTAATGGAACGTTTCGAAGCGAAATTGAAAGATTATCCTTCAAATATTCCTAGAGCTGCAACAGAACTTGCCAAAGATTGGCGGACAGATCGAGCGCTTCGAAAACTTGAAGCAATGATGATCATTGTCGATCCGAATCAAACTCTTTTGCTTTCGGGAAATGGGGACGTTATTCAACCGACAGACGGCATTTTAGCGATTGGTTCGGGGGGAAACTATGCAATGAGTGCCGCCAAAGCTCTTGTCGCTCATACTCAACTAACAGCCAGAGAAATTGTTTTTGAATCATTGAAAATTGCGTCTGAAATTGATATTTATACAAATTCGAATATTATTGTGGAGGAAATACCGTGTTCCAAATGACGCCGCGTCAAATTGTTGCCGAACTCGATAAATATATTATTGGCCAACATGAAGCCAAGCGCTCGGTTGCAATAGCTATTCGCAATCGTTGGAGACGTCAGCAAGTTGAAGCTTCAATGAAAAAAGAGATTGGTCCGAAAAATATGATGATGATCGGACCAACGGGCGTTGGTAAAACAGAAATTGCCCGACGTTTGGCAGCCTTGACTGGCGCTCCTTTTATTAAGGTTGAAGCGACAAAATATACTGAAGTCGGTTATTATGGTCGCGATGTTGAAAGCATGGTTCGCGAACTTGTTGAAAATGCCGTTGGAATTGTTCGAACTCAAGAGCGTCAAAAAATCCAGGAACAAGCTCAAATGGCGACCGAAAATCGCTTGGTTGACCTTATTGCCCAGGCGATTCGTCAAAAAGCGAAAAGAGATGAAACTCAAGCGTCAAATGCTGCTGAAAAAAATGAGACTTCTGCTGCTCCGGAGAAGTCGGGCGGGAATTCTTCATTTCCTTTTTCATTGGATTCAATTCGCGCAATAAAAATCGATACATCAGCTCCTTTGGCCGGCATTGCGGAGTTTGTCAAGCAACTCGAAAAGACGCTTCAATCGGGATCGTCTTCTGTATCGAACGAAAAGCAATCGTCAAATCAATTTGAATCAAACGAATTGTCTGGAAATCAAGCGTCGAATCAAAATTCAAACGAATCAGGCGTTTTGAATGATCTTGTTGATTCGGATTCAATGTTGACAGATTCTTCGGATTTGTCGAACAAAGAGTCGTTGAAGCAAAACGACGAGTCAAAAGAATCAGCAAAGGCTTCCCAATCTGTTTCCCAGGAATTTCAAGTTGATCTTGAAGAAGTTCGTTCGCAGTTGCGCAACGGTTTTTGGGAAAATGAAATTGTTTCCATTGTTCTTGAGCAAAAAAGTTCGCCTGTTATTATGGGAGGAATTGGAATGGAATCAATGGAAAACGATTTACAGAATATGTTTGAAAACATTCTTCCAAAGAAAAAAACCAAAAGGGAATTAACGGTTGGCGAAGCAAGAAAAATAATTTTTGAGCAAGAAAGCGAAAATCTTATTAACAAAGAAAAAGTCAACGCTCAAGCAGTTGAGTTGGCTGAAAATCTTGGCATTATTTTTATTGACGAGATCGATAAAATTGTCGCCAGTTCTCAGCAGCATGGCGCCGATGTTTCTCGTCAAGGAGTTCAGCGCGATTTATTGCCCATTGTTGAAGGAACAACGATTCAAACAAAATATGGTTTTGTATCGACCGATCATATTCTATTTATTGCTGCTGGCGCCTTTCATCGATCAAAGCCCAATGAACTCATGCCCGAGTTGCAAGGTCGTTTTCCTATTCGAGTTGAATTGTCAGACTTGAATCAAAATGATTTTATTCAAATTTTAACGGAGCCTCATGGCGCTTTGACCAAACAGTATGTCGCATTAATGAAAACGGAAGGAGTTGATCTGGTTTTTGAAGACGATGCTATTTCTGCCATTGCAAAATATGCTTATGAAGTCAATCAAACATCGCAAAATATTGGAGCAAGGCGTCTTTATACAATAATGGAGCGTTTGTTGGAAGAACTAAGTTTTGAAGCGGCTGATATGAAAATGGGGCGAGTTGTCGTCAATGCTTCTTATGTTGCTGATCGACTTGAAGAAATATCGCAGGATGAAGAATTGAACAAATTCATTCTTTAGCCTTTATTCATTTTCAGTATTAAAGCTGTATTTAACGCGTAAAAATTAAGGCAACAGCAACTTTGGTCTTCCAATATCCGCAATTTCCGGACGGATTGGCGAACCCGACAGTCTTGGATTTTTAAGCAACTTAAATATTTTGACTGCTCAAAACATTTTGATGGCTTTTCTATTTTTGCCCCAAAAGAGCGAACGTTGGAAAAGGGGAATTTCGGTTCCAAAGACATTGTCCATTCTTATTGCAACGTCAAGTTTTATTTGAAAATCATTAACCGTTCTGGAAAAAGAAAAAGCCGGCTCAAGAAAAAATCTTCAGCCAGCTTTTTGGAAGTTTGCAAGTCAAAGATCAAGAATGACCCAATTATTCTTGATTTGACGAATTGACAACCGATTCAGGAGAGAAAAATGTCGGCTTCCGTCTGTCTTGACAAGCAATTTCGTTGCGCTTTCTTGTTTCATTAAATCTTTTTTATAAAACAATCTTTTTGCCCTTATAAAGATGAGGCATTTAAGGGCGAGTCAACTTTTGCTCAACGATGTCAAAGAATAATGATTTTCATTTGACGCGGCAAGAGGAATATTGACTTTTTATAAAATTTTTTCAAATATAAATATTAAGAATTCTCTATTAACGTTCAAGTCTATTGAAAACCTTAATCTTAGTTTAATGAGTAACTTTTTATTCAAACTCAACTCGTCGGATTTTTCCGCGATTTAAAAAAACTTCAAAAGCTTGACTTTTCAACTTTTTTATGAATAATAAAAATGGATAAAAGTCAACCCCA
>JAUNBG010000058.1 GCA_030527205.1 Planctomycetia bacterium | reverse complement strand
AATTCATTGAGAATCTCAATCGATTCATTTAAATTCCAAAAGCGGCGAACATTTTTTACACAAAAAGCAAACAGGGATTTCGGAAGGGGCTAATCGCCCCTTGTTGATCGTTTGTTGATCTCAATGAGTCTGAGTTTGTTGCGAAGGGCGAAAGAACGGGAATGCTGGACGGAACAGAAAACGATATTTGTCGTTCATATCGGATTTGGTTAGTTTGACTTAAATTTGTTTTTTATTCTTTCCGAGGGAAATGACGATTGAGAATTTTGGACGGAGTCGAGATCATGCCGAAGCATATCGTCGATTAAATCGTCAAAGGAATGACGCGGCTTCCAATTCAAAAATTTTTTCGCTTTGGACGAATCGCCGCAAAGATAACGAACTTCAGTCGGTCGGAAGAAAATGGGATCAATTTCGATGAGAGTTCGACCGGATTTGCGCTCAATTCCTTTTTCGTCAACGCCTTTTCCTTGCCAAACGATTTCATAATCAAGCCGGGCAAACGTTTTTTCAATAAACTCTCTCACAGAATGAACTTCTCCTGTCGCCAGAATATAATCGTCTGGAATCGCCTGTTGAAGCATCAAGACCATTCCTTCAACAAAATCGGCGGCATGCCCCCAATCGCGGCAAGCGTCAATGTTTCCCATTGTTAGTTTATCGAGAAGTCCATAATGAATTTTCGCAACGGAATTCGTTATTTTTCGAGTTACAAAATTTTCTCCTCGAAGCGGGCTTTCGTGATTGAACAGAATTCCATTGCAAGCGAAAATCCCATATGCTTCGCGATAATTGACCGTTGTCCAATACGCAAACAGCTTCGCAGCGGCATAAGGACTTCGGGGAGCAAACGGGGTTTCTTCGTTTTGCTTGCCTTGAACATTTCCATAAAGTTCGGACGTTGACGCTTGATAGAATTTAGTGTTTTTTTCCAATCCGAGAAGACGAATTGCTTCCAAAAGTCTTAATGTTCCCAAGCCGTTAACGTTTCCTGTGAATTCGGGCATATCAAAAGAGACGCGAACATGAGATTGAGCCGCTAAATTATAGATTTCGTCCGGTCGAATTTCATCAATGAGCCGAACAAGGCCAGCCGTATCGGTCATATCCCCATAATGCGTTTGATAAGACGCTCCATCGGAATTCGAAACGAAATCGATTAAATGAAGCTGTTCGGCTCGATCTTGATTTTCATTGGAAGAACGGCGTTTTAAGCCATGAACGCGATAATTTTTTTGCAATAAGAGCCGCGAAAGATAGGCTCCGTCTTGACCCGTTATTCCTGTAATCAACGCTGTTTTGTTCAAAATGTGCTCCTGTCGAAAAAAGAGACTTTCTCCTCTTTTCTATCCAAGGGAGTTGAAAATCGGATCGTTTGGGCGTAACCACAGAAAATCGGGCGGAAAACGAAAAATCGAAGTCTTTTTTACAGACTTCGACAAATTTTTATTGATCATCCGAAGTCAAATCAAAGTCATAAACTTTTTGGCCTTCGGTAACCTCTTGTTTTAATTGGCTCCGTCGATTGTATTTTTCAGGGATTAACTCCTGAACAATAGTATCAATTCCGCGTTCGATTTCTTCCTGAGTTGGATTTTCCTTTTTAATTTTTTGCGGAGAAGAAATGGAAACGGCCATATTTCCGGGCTTAAGTCGAACGGCGTATTTTCCGTTGACAATTTTTCCGCCCGCGCTGATTCCGTCGCTTCCGCTCACCGGGGCAAAGTCAATTTGGCCTTGTTGAATCGGGGTTCCGTCAAAAGTAACGGTTCCGGTAATTTCATAAAGCCCGTCCTTTTTGCAGCCAATAAAGGTCAAACAGGAAAGAACGAAAGCTATAATGGTTATAAAAGTCCAATGTCTCATTGTATTCCTTCTTCAAACCGCAAATAAGAGTTTTATTTGCAGTTTGAGTTCGTTAAAAAAGTTGAAGAGATTATTTGGTAACGGATTCGTTGCCGCGCGAAGTTGAATAAGCTCGCCAGGTTTCCAAATTGATTGTTGTATTGAAGAAAGAAACGGACCCATCAACCAAAGACGCATTGACGCCGCCGGGATGATGACTTTTGGACGGGAATGTTGCAGAGCCCCAAACTCCGTATCCATGACAGGGCATAGGAGGCGAGAAATCTTCGGGATCCCAGGCAGCTCGACCATAATCGGTTGACGAAGTTGTATTCGGACCGTTAAAAGTTGTTATTCCGCAACCGTTGCTGAAAATGACGCAACCATAATTTCCCTTATAACCGTTTTCATTCGGATTAACGTGGACTTCGGCAATGCAGAGCGTATTGGAAGTTCCGTCAGTAATTTCGCCCAATTTAATCGCATCGTTATAAGTAAAGGGAGCGCCTTTGAATTTATAGGAACCGCGACCTTCCCAATCAGCAACATCGTCTTGATGAAAATTGGAATTTCCGAGATTGACAGCATAACAAGATCGGCGATGTTGCCAATCGACCGCATTTTTTTCGCCAATAGCTTCCGGTTCGGTTGGACATTGATGCGTTGAGATCAATGCAGTACGATATTCGAGATGATTTCCTGCATTAACGCGTTTTGTGAAGTCCAGCGAATCATACATTGCCTGTTGTTCAATGAACGGAAGGGTTCTGGCATGCCAGGAAAAAGTATCCGTTTGATCTGCTTCATAATTGCCATCTACAGTATTTCCAAGTCCGACCTGCAACGCCATTGGGAGTTTTGTATTGTTGCTGTCAACATACATATGACAGGCCAAGGTCAACTGTTTCAGGTTATTTGTGCATGACATTCGTCGAGCTGCTTCCCGAGCCGCTTGAACCGCAGGAAGAAGAAGTCCGATTAAAATACCAATAATGGCAATAACAACAAGAAGCTCAACGAGAGTGAAGCCTAAACTGCCCTCCCCACTCATTTTAACTCGTTTTTTCATAAATGCCTCCAAAAAGTATAGAGTCTTTGAAAGTAAGAGAAGAGTTGGTCTCTTCTCATTCATAAGAAAAATAATTCATATCAATACATTCAAAACATTTTCTAATAAATGAAAGTATCGAATAGAATAACCCTCATTCGAAGTATAAATAGTTGAATAGCTTTAGTCAAGATAAAATCAATCAATTTTGAAAGTTTTTTCATTTTTATCGAAACTTCTTTTGAGACTTAATCGTCATTATATTCTAAAATAATGAAAAAAATCAAGGAATGAGAAAAAATTATGGTTTTTCGGCATCCGGACAGGAACAAATATAATTTCCGCAACCAGGGCATCCGGAGCCATATTTTGCGGCGAGCGCCTCTGTTAAGTCGATTTCGCAAATATTGGCTATTGTTGTCAACCAGGCGATAACATCGGCAAACTCAGCTGCCAATTCTTCTTTGGTTCCGCTCTTTAATGCGGTTGCCAGTTCGCCAACCTCTTCGATCAGCCATATAAAAGTTCCGTCAACGCCGCGTTCAAAATCTTTTCGACCATACATTTCCAAAATGAGATTTTGAAATGCCTTTATTGTAATATTAGGCGTTTGACCGGATTTGTCTGTTTTATCTGGGTTATCTGTTTTGTTTGGGTTATTTGTTTTTTCTTGGCTGTTTATTTTATCTTGGGGGGTTGTTTTGTCCGGGTTTTTGTTTTTGTTTATATTTTTCATTTTATTTGATTTGAATATTGGGCTGGCGTTTTTTGTTATTGAAGTTGTCTGTTTTATTGGATTTTTCTATATTCTGATTTTCTTTTTTCTTAAAATCATTATTGGGCGTCCGACATTGAACGTTTTTTAAGTTTCTTTTTGCCTATGTTTTGAGCTTGATCTGATTTCATTGAAATATGTTTTAAAGTTTTGTCCGCAAGGACGTTACGACAGACAGGCCTTGAAGAGAAAAGCGGTCATTCGTCCAAATTGGTTTCGATTAACGGTTGACATTTCATTCATTTTATTTTAAGAGCGTCCCTGACTTTTTCTCTTTAAAATATTTCCAAATTTTGAAATAAAATGATGCGGCGACTCGGATACCGATGTTTGCGAAGAGGAATCCTGAACGGAATTTGTTGGTTTTGGAGAAATATTAAGCGACGGTTTTCGCGGAACAGCAGCGGTTCGTTCGACCAATTCCTGAGGACTTAATCTGTTTAAACCTTTTGGTAACGCTTTTTCCGTTTCGTCTGTTCGAAATTCAACCTCAGTAAAAGCAACGTCATCAGGAACGACATATCCGTTTTCCGTATTGACTTTTAACTCGTTTTGGTTATTTGACGAAATATCAATGTCGTTTGAATCAACGGAATTCAAATGACTCGTTCGAGATTTGGGTCGGGATGACTCAATTCGTTCAATCGCGGAATGATTCTCAAACAGATCGGTTTTTGAATTATCTTTCAAATTATCAGAAATAGCAGAATTTGGTTCATTTTGAGAAGACGAATTATTGACTCGTATTCTTTGTTGAGCCGCTTTTTCTCCAAAATAACATTCTTGAGCTTCAGGATTGGTCAAAACTTCATCAGGCGTTCCAAAACAAAGAACTTTTCCGTCATGAATAACATAACTTCGATTCGTAATTTCAAGGGTTTCAACAACTTGATGATCGGTAATGAGAACGGCAATTCCTCGGGCCGAAAGGTTTTTGATGACGTCTTGAATTTCCATAACCGTTTTCGGGTCGACGTTGGCAAAAGGTTCATCTAAAAGAAGAATTTTGGGATTCGGCAACAAAGCGCGAGCAATTTCAAGTCGGCGACGCTCTCCGCCGGAAAGTCCGCCAGTTCCTCCGGCGCCGACAATTGTATGGCGAACCTTGATAAGATTGAACATTTCCATTAATTCTTGACTCATTTTGCGCTGCGTTGCCCGATCATAACCGAGAAGCTCCATAATGGCAGTCAGATTTTTTTCGGTCGTCAAAGCGCCAAAAACGCTTCGATCTTGAGGGAGATAACCCATTTTTCCTTCTTTGGCTCGACGATACATTGGCCAATCAGTCACATCAATTCCGTCAATCCAAACTCTGCCGGCGTCCAACGGAATCAAACCGCAGGCCATTCGAAAACTGGTCGTTTTTCCTGCTCCATTTGAACCAAGCAACCCGACAACTTCTCCTTGATGAACTTGAAAACTGACGCCGTTGACAACCGTTCTTGATCCATATTTCTTGACAAGACCTTCAACTTGAAGGACAATCGGACGCAGATAAAAGGGAATGTCATTTATAATGTTCCCTTCATTATTATTAAACGAAAAATTCATTCAGACCGCTTTCCTGTTGTTCAAGGGTTGGGAAAATATCAAAACCAAATCTCTTTTATCACAAAAAATCAAAAGGAATAGGATATGTTCAAAAATTCAGTTTTTCAAGCCATTCAACTCATTCATTATAACAATTATAATCCCAAAAAGAAAAAACGACAATAGAATCGTTGCAAACTGATTTGTTTCAAAGAATAATATTTGGATTCGGAAAAAAGTTCAGAATTATTGCAACGAGTTAATGACAAAGGGCGAAGTTCGTTGTTTCTTTTGAAAGGAAAGGGAACGCTTTTCCACAAAAGAGAGTCCATAGTCAATAAAGAGTCCATAGTCAATAAAGACGAAACAGGTTATAATAGTTCTTGTTTTTATCATAAAAACAGAAAATAAAGGAACTCAATTATAATAATGGAATTATAATGGAACGCATTGGCATTTATGGCGGAAGTTTCGACCCGATTCATTTTGGTCATTTGCTTTTTGCAGAAAGCGCCCGGGAGTTTTGCGGCTTGGATCGAATCGTTTTTGTTCCGGCGGGAATTCCGCCTCATAAACGCAACAAAAAGCAAACGAGCGGAAATGATCGTTTTCAAATGATTCAACTTGCGATTCAAGCCTATCCGGAATATTCGGCAAGTCGGTTCGAAATTGACTCCGATGAAATCAGTTATACTGTTCGAACGCTTCGCTATTTTCATGAACTCAATCCCAAATCGCAACTCTTTTTAATAATCGGCTCCGATATGTTTAACGATATTCCCAATTGGTTTGAGCCGCAGGAAATTTGTCGCCTGGCGTCTTTGGTTGTTACTCAAAAAGCCGACGAACCGCCCCTTGACTTCGCCCGGTTTGAACCGTTGGTTTCTTCAGACAAAATTCTGGAATTTCAACGGCAAATTGTTCCCATGCCCAAATTGGAACTCTCGTCAACCAAAATCCGTAATAATCTCGCAAAAGGAAAAAGCATCCGATTTCAATTGCCAAGTTCAGTCGAACAATATATTATTGAAAATCAGTTATACGCCAATAAGGAATTGACTTAATATGTTTTTGTTTTAACTGAAATGGTTATTTTTTGTGTTTTATCTGTTTTGTTTGTTTTGTCCAAATATTGTGATTTTACAAAATTCGTTTTTTTCAAGAAAAATCCAGTTTTTTCCAAAAAATCAAACTTCTTTCTGAAAAATTGGCTTAATCTATTTTTAAAACGTTTTTCGTTCCAAAGCAACGGTTCCAGAGCAACGATTGTTCCCGACAGGGATTGTTCTGCGGAAACTTTTCCAAAAGAAAATGAATTTCGTATCGGTTCGTCGTTGACGGGCTTGCGAATTTAACGATTCCTGGTTTTCAACAATCTCAAAACAACTTGACTCAAACTTAATTTCGCTGAAATTTTGCATTTTAAATATATTATTATGAACAATTCAGAAAAACAAAAATTTCGTCAACGTTTGATTCAATGGTTTCAAAAAAATGAGCGACTCTTTTCATGGCGTCAAACGACAGATCCATATCAAATCTGGATCAGCGAAATAATGTTGCAACAGACAACGACGCAAACCGTTGAAGGTTATTTTCAACGCTTTCTGACTCGTTTTCCAACGATCAGGATTTTGGCAGAAGCCGATATTTCCGCAGTTTTAAGGATTTGGGAAGGCTTGGGTTACTATCGACGGACTCATCAATTGCATCAAGCCGCGAAACAAATTGTTGAGAAGCATCAAGGGATTTTTCCGAACTCTTTTCAAGATGTTTTGAAGCTTCCGGGAATTGGTCGATATACAGCAGGCGCGATTTTGTCATTTGCCTTTGATCAACGTCTCCCTATTTTAGAAGCCAATACGCTTCGCTTGCATTGTCGAATTCTTGGAATTGAAGAAAATCCGACCAGCAAAAAGATCAATAATATTCTTTGGGATTTTGCTGAAAAAATTCTTCCTCAATCAAATTGCGGACAATTCAATCAAAGTCTAATGGATTTAGGAAGCCTTGTTTGTCTGCCCCAAAAACCAAAATGTCGAGAATGTCCTGTTGTTTCATTTTGCCTGGCGGCTCAAAATGGAACGCAACATTTCATTCCTAATCTTGTCAAAAAGAAAGAAAAAGAAGCTCGAAACGAAGTTGCTGTTCTCGTTCGTCAATCGGATTTAAATGAAAAAAGCCATTTGAATCGCAAGGCAATCAAGAAAAAGCAAACAGTCAATCGTTCCTGTTCAAAAGAAAAAAACGATCATTCGGCCCTTTTGACTTTTCAACGGGAAGACAAATTTCTTTTAGTTCAATATCCTTCTCATGTTCGTTGGGGCGGACTCTGGGACTTCCCTCGTTTTCTTCAAAAAAACGATCAAGAACCTTCAAATGATTTAACGATCAACAAGAATTTGCGTTTATTATTGAATCGGCCAACCATTCAAGTTCAATCTGTTCTTAAGACAATTCATCATGTTGTCACAAAATATAAAATAACGCTACGATTTTGCGATTCCTGTTTAATAACCCCCGCATTAATGAAAAACGACAAAAAAGCAAAAACGATCAAAAGCAATCATTTCGACATTGAATTTGCATCGGGAACCGTTTCAACAGAATCGCTTTCTTATGCCTGGGTTTCGCTCAATGAAACGGAGAATTATCCATTAAGTTCAACCGGTCGAAAACTTGTTGATTTTTTAAAGAAACAATTCGCAAAATAGATTGCCCGACCTGAATCGTCGTTTGTTGAATAATCGTTTCTGGCATTGAGTTGAGTTTACAAAGTCATTCCATATCATTGGCTTCCCTTGATTAACTCAAGTTTATCAACTCTTTTGAAAACGGAATTGTCTTTGAACCATTCAGGGAATAAAAGTTTCTTTATAAAGCGTTCGAATAATTTTAAAACCGATTTCCCGATAAAGATGAACGGCAGGAAAATTATCTGCCGTTACTTCCAAAGAAACTTCTTCGCAACCAACCGATTTGAAACCAAACAGACTTTTTAAGACCAAAGCCTTGCCCAATCCCATTTTTCGACAATCTGGAATAACGGCAACATTTTGAATCGCGCCCAATTTCCCTTTTTGAAGAATTCCCTGAATTGTTGAACAATACCGAATAGAATTTTGATCCTTTAATCGATTGGCAATCATCCAGGTCGCTTGAGGAATGAAACCATTTTTGGAAGCAATGGAACCCATAAGTCGCAAACAGGATTCGTAAGAAGTAAACGTTGGAAAAATGACAGCATCAAGTTCGTTACGAAAACTGACAAATTTAACATAAGCATGCGTTGCTGTTAAAGCGGAATTCCAGGGAACCCAAAAAAAACTTTCCGGCAACGTCGGTCTGCCCAAATAAGTTCTCATTAAATCCAAAACCATTTCATAACGCTTAACATATTGGATTTTCATTGAAGCAACGCAATCATAACCCAGGAAAAAGTAACAAATATTGTTCAAAACAAAATACGAGAATCAATAACGAACTCAAAAATTAAATGTCTCAATTATTCTTTATCTCGTTAAGACTTCGAGATAAAGAAAATCTCAAATGATTGTTTGAGTAATCAAAATTAATCAAAAACGCAAAAGATTCAACATTTCAATTTCCTAAAGATTGCAAAGGCGCCGGAATTCGTCCGCCGAAATGAACAAAATCGTTGCTTGCTCCAACATTACGAATTTCAATAATGGGAGAAGCGCCAAACAGGCCGCCAAAATCAACGGTTTCTCCCGCTTTCGCATTTGGAATGGGGACAAGACGCGTTGCTGTCGTTTTATTATTGATGACTCCAATGGCCATTTCATCTGCCATAATTGCCGCGATTGTTTCGGGCGGCGTTTCGCCAGGAATAAGAACCATATCGAGCCCAACGCTGCAAACGCTTGTCATCGCTTCCAATTTTTCCAGAACCAAATGTTTTTGACCAACAGCATCGGCAAGCGTTGCATCCTCCGAAACGGGAATGAACGCTCCGCTCAAACCGCCAACCGAGCTGGAAGCAAACAAGCCGCCTTTTTTAACGGCATCGTTCAGCATTGCAATGGCTGCCGTTGATCCCGGCGCGCCGACTTTTGATATGCCCAGCGTTTTCAAGATTTCCCCGATACTGTCCCCGACCGTCGGCGTCGGAGCTAACGAAAGATCGACAATTCCAAATGCTGTATTCAAACGTTGAGCAACTTCGCGACCAATTAATTCGCCGACTCGGGTTACGCGAAAACTCGATATTTTGATTTCTTCAGCCAAATCGGAAAGCGTTAATTGTTTATTGGATTCTTGAGCTGCCACAATTCGTCGACGCAAAGCGCTATCGATGACGCCTGGTCCTGAAACGCCAATATTAATTGCGGCTTCCGGTTCGCCTGCCCCCATATAAGCGCCTGCCATAAAAGGATTGTCTTCCGGAATATTAGCAAAAACAACCAATTTTGCAGCAGCAAACCCTTTATTTTTTTCATCCGCATAAGCTATTTGGGAAATAATATGCCCCAATTGATCCAAGGCGCTCATATTGATTCCCGCTTTACGAGACGCCGCATTGACGGAAGAGCAAACCCTTTTGGTCGTCGAAAGAACTTCGGGAAGCGAATTGATTAAAACTTGAGCGCCGTCTGAGATTCCTTTTTGAACCAGGGCTGTAAATCCGCCAACAAAATCGACTCGGCAAAGTTCCGCAACTTGATCCAACGTTTGCGCCAATTTGACCGCGCCTGTTATTCCGTGTCCTGAAAGAAGAACAGAAGCGGGAGAAATTGCGATTCGTTTATTCGTTACTGGAATGCCGTATTTGCTTCCGACCTCATCGCAGATTGAAACAAGCAGACCGGCTCGCGTCATGATTTTATGATGAACCTTCTTGCACATTTGATCAACATTGGGCGAGGCGCAGTCATTAATATTAAGCGCAAGGGTTACCGCTCGAACATCAAGATGTTCCGCATGAAGCATTCGAATTGTCGATAGGATTTCGTCTGTTTGAAGCATATTAAACCAGATAGGAATCAATTATTTAACTGTTTTTAGTACAATTTATGGATTTTGTGGCATTTTCAATAAACGATATCAATATTTGTGAAAATGTAATATTGATTTCTTATTTCTGCAAAAAGTCAGATACTCAATGAATATTACGGAAATAAAACTTTTATAATGGTTCAAAAGAAAATATCCGACAAGCAATCAGCAAGCTTGATTTGCCGTTATGTTTGGGGCTGAAAATCCAAAGCATTTCCCGCTCTTTTCGCAAATTGCGAATTGACAGAATTATTTTATTATACTCATTAAGCGAAAAAGATTCAAGAACGTCCTAACAAAAATGTCTTGATAAAATTGCTAGAGTTGTCCTTAAGCCCAAAATTGCTGCAAGAGCGGAATATCAATCGGAAATGATCGGATCGAATTCGAAAACAGACTTCAGAAAGTTGAACTTTTTCATTGATTGATAAATTTTCCAAAAGCGGTTCCTTTCTTGAAAAAAAACGTTAAAATGAACCAAATAATTGATAAGATAATGATCAACAGTTCGTCGATTGATCAAAAGCGGTTGTTGCCCGCCTGAACTATTTATTAACTTGTTTATTGATTGCTTAATATCGAGAAATGTTCGCGTCGAGAAACTCAAAGCAGTATTCAGAGGAATAATAATGTCAAAACTTGCTCTTTTGGGCGGAACAAAAGCGGCGAACGCTCTGGTTTCCTGGCCTGTTTATGATCAAAATGATGAAAAAGCGTTATTCGATGCGCTTCATAGCGGGCATTGGTTTCGCAATGCAGGAACGAAAAACAGAGAATTTGAGCAAAAGTTTGCCGCTTTTTCTGAAGCGAAATTTGGATTGACCGTCGCCAATGGAACCGTCGCTCTGGAAATTCCTTTATTAACCTTGAATTTACAACCGACGGATGAAGTCATCGTTCCTCCTTATACATTTTATTCAACAGCCGCTTCTGTTGTCAATGCGGGAGGCAAGCCCGTTTTTTCCGACATTGATTCCGATTCTTATAATATGAATCTGGATCAATTGGAAACCTTGATTACGGAACGAACGAAAGCGATTATCCCTGTTCATTTTGGCGGTTATCCGGTTGATATGGATCGACTCAATGCAATCGCAGCAAAATATTCTCTTTTCGTAATCGAAGATTCTGCTCATGCTCACGGAGCCAGATATAAAGGGCGTCGAATAGGAAGTCTGGCCAATGCAGGAACGTTCAGTTTTCAGGCAAGCAAAAATTTGACTTCAGGCGAAGGGGGATTTATAACAACAAATGATGAAGAACTTCATTTAAAAATGTTTGCCCGGCATACTTGCGGTCGACTGCCAGATCGACCTTGGTATCAGCATTTTGGTCCCGGCTCAAATCTGCGACTTTCGGAATTTCAAGCGGCTCTCTTGCTTTCGCAGTTTGATCGAATAGAATCTCAATTTAATGAACGCCAGCAAAACGGTCGCATTTTGGAAGAATGGCTGAAGCAATCGCCTTATTTTGAAGCGGTTCAAACGCAAACCGAATGGGCTCAAGATCGAGCTTATCATCTTTTGATGTTTCGTTTCGTTCCAGGAATTGAGGGCGTTTCAAGGGAAAAGTTTATTGAAGCTCTTGAGGCGGAAGGCGTTCCTGCAATGGCCGGTTATCCGATTCCGCTATACAAACAACCCGCCTTCGAGAATTTTATGCCGCCGATTGGACAAAAACCGTATTCGGAGCTGAATTATCCCAATGTTGAAAAATGTTGTCAAGAAACCGTCTGGATTTCTCAAAATGCATTGCTTGGTTCCAAAAAATCAAGCGAACAAATTATTGATGCCCTTCAGAAAATAATTGACAACGCCGATGAATTAAGAACAAATTAAGATTATTTGCGTTTTATCAACTTATTTAAATCCAAATTCAATTCAGCCTTGGCTTCGTTGGAGACAGAACATTTTTACAAATCTCAGAATGTTTTGTTCGCAATCCTGACAAAGACAGGCTGATTAATGTCCCGTTCCGACTTCGGTATTTTGTTGTTTTCTGAAGCAAATATTGAGAACATTTCTTGCTTTTCAAAAAGCCGTTTGACAGAAGAATAAAAATGAGTTTAAATCAACGTTCGAGCGGAATACTTCTTCCGATTTCTTCCTTGCCGGGAACGCCTTTTGTCGGCGCATTAGGGAAAAATGCCAGACTTTTCGCAGACTTTTTAGCCGAATCAGGTCAGCATTTTTGGCAACTCCTGCCGATCAATCCCATTGATCACTATCATTCGCCCTATTCAAGCCGCTCTGCTTTTGCTGGCGAAGTTCTTTATATTGATCTTGATGAGCTTTATGAGGAAAACCTTTTGGATCTCGAAGATATCGAAATGTCTCCCGATCATTTAAGAGAAAAAGTCGAAAAAGCTGCATCAAATTCGGATATCCTTAACAAAAATGGGAAATTGTTCAACTGTTCTCAATCAGAATTTCTGGGCAAACGAACAAACTATGAAGCTGCATTTCTAATTCGAGAGCCGCTTTGGCGAAAAGCTTTTGAACGCTTTCAAGACGGTCAAAGCGGAATGAAATATCGACAAGCTCAAAACGAATTTCGTCAACAAAACAAATTTTGGCTCGACGATTTTGCTGTTTATGAAACTCTTTCCCGACATTTTGGAACAAATCAATGGACCCGTTGGGATTCGGAATATCTTCATTCAAACAGTTGCGCCGTTAAAAAATATATTGAACAGAACCAAAACGAGATTGAATTTTATCGTTTTCTTCAATTGGTTTTTGATGTTCAATGGCAAGAATTTCGCGAATATTGCCATTCGAAAAATCTCGAACTTCTGGGCGACGTTCCGATTTATGTCGGGCATGCCAGCGCTGATACCTGGTCGCATCCGGAACTTTTTCAGTTGGATGAAAACGGCGAAATGACTCGCGTTGCAGGCGTTCCTGCCGATGATTTTAATCCTGACGGACAACGTTGGAATTCGCCTCTTTATAATTGGCAGAAACATCAAGAGACGGGCTTCGATTGGTTTGTTCAACGCCTCAAAACAACGCTCAACCGTTTCGATGACATTCGGCTTGATCATTTTATCGGTTATTACAATTATTACAGTTTTCCGAACAAAGAAAAAGAATCGGAAACTTCTCAAGACAACTTGACCAAGAAGTCAAAACAGGCAAACAGCGAAATTCAAAAAAAAGAAAGAACAGAAAAAAAGAATCAAAATCAGACAAACATTCCGATTGATTCAACGAATCGTCGAGTTTATGAAGACGGTTGGCTTCCGGGGCCGCAAGAGAAATTATTTGATGTTCTTTTTCAACATTTTCCGACCTCTTCCTTTTTGGCAGAAGACTTAGGCGTTCTGAATGAAGGCGTTCATCAGCTTCGCAATCATTACGGATTGCCCGGAATGTTTGTTTTGCAATTTGTTTTCGATGAACATCAGCCGCAAGAGGGCGATCCTTCGCAATATTGGTCAGAAAATTTTGTCGCTTGCACAGGAACGCATGATACGCCGCCCATTTTGGCTTGGCTGGCGGCATTGGAAAAAAAAGGGCCAAATCCTCAAAATGCCTGGACAACCTTTGATTATGTCTGGACAACCTTGCGAAAATATCAGAAAGAAAATGAAAAGAAGAAACCAGATTTCAAACTTCATCCGGAATGGTTTGGCGAAGAATATAACGGTTGGCGTTATTCTGCTTCAGAAAAAAAGAACGATATTCAATTTGAGGTTAATCTGAACTGCAACAAATTGACATCCAATGTTCGTTGTTCTTCCTCAGAAAACTTGCCCGAAGAAAGATCAGAAATTTCAACCGGCTCGAACATAAGCGAATTGCAACAAACAACAGGAATCCCGCAAGAATCGCAGCCTTTTCGCGACGATATTGAATCGCTTCGAAAAGCCTCAATTCGTCTTGTTATGAATTCTCGTTGCAAGATTGCGTTGTTTCCTGTTCAGGATATTTTGGGGCTCGGCGAGAGCGCTCGAATGAATTTTCCTGGTTACGCGACAGGAAACTGGCTTTTTCGACTTCAATCCTCTCAATTAACATCAAAGGTTCAGCGAGAATTAAAACAATTAACAATCGAAGGGAATCGACTTTTATGTGGCAAACAGAATTGATTCGTTTGATGAAAGCCAATGCAAACCCGGAAAAAGCTAAACCAATGAGCGCTTATTTGCGAAATCAGTTTACTTTTCTCGGAATTCAAACGGCGCAACGTCGCGCAATTTGTCAACCCTTTTTTAAACTTGTCGCAAAAGAAAAAAAAGTTGATTGGAATTTTCTGAATTCTTGTTGGAAAGAAGAGCGCGAGTTTCAATATATCGGCAAAGAATATCTTTCAATAAAACAGGCTTTTTTAAAAGATTCTGATATTCCCAAAATCCGTAAGTTTATTGTTACAAAATCTTGGTGGGATACCATTGACGGTTTGGATCAAATTGTTGGTCGGATTGCCTTGGTTTTTCCTGAAGTCAATGAAATATTGTTAAAATGGAGCGTTGATTCCAATTTTTGGTTGCGTCGCGTTGCGATTGATCATCAACTGTCGCGCAAAGAAAAAACAAATCCGGAATTGCTTGAGAAGATTATCGTCAATAATTTTGGCCAAACAGAGTTTTTTGTTAATAAAGCGATCGGCTGGAGTCTGCGAACTTATAGCAAAGTCAACCCGAACTGGGTTCGCTGTTTTGTCGAAAAATATCGCGATCAACTTGCCCCTTTGAGTTTTCGAGAAGCGGTTAAATATCTTCCGTAAAACAATTACTCAAGTCTGTTGATCATTCCCTGGCATTGGGTTAGGAGTCATTCAACGGCAGAAAGATTGCAGACGGCAAAGTTTGCCGGTCATTCCCGCTTTGATATAAACGGAGTTTTTGAGCAACTATTCTTAAGGAAAATTCCATTTCAATATTCTTGAGGGGTTATTTTTCTTGAAAAAATGTTATAATAGAAGAGATACGCGACTTGAGTTGAGAAAAGAGATTTTGACTTAAATGTAATCTTATATGAAAAAACGATTCTCAGCCTCTTTCTCAATTCCTGTTTGCGTAACTGATTAATATGCGGTTTTTCTTTCAGCTTGACATAAATATAAATTAAGAACAATAATATAATAAACAGGAAAAAAGATGAAAAAATTGTTCCGTTCGAATTCCCATCCAATCGGTTCTTTGATTCCCGTTTTATTGTCGGAAAATAAAGATCGATACGGGAAACAGAGCGAAATTAGCGACGATATTTATCGACGCATTCCCGATCATTTTAAAACAGATTCAGACTCAACGCCAACCCGAACCGAGGCTGAATTCAATGAATCCCCTTCCAAGAAATCAGAGCCGAATTCAAATCAATCTGAGACAGAATCGGAAAAGAATGTTTGGGGGTCGAATAATGCGTCGGAATCGATTGATGACGATTCTGAATCGACTTCTCAAAAAGTTTCATCCAAGCAGACCCACAATACATTTTCCCAATCCATTTCAATAGATTCAGGAAAAACAAGAAAATCAGAACATTCTGCCAATAATGATCAAAAGTTGTCTCATCGAATTGATTCAGATAACAACAATCATAACAATAACAATCATAATAACAACAATCGTCAAGAAGATAAACGGCAAAATCAATTTGATCGGACTCCGCAAGAGATTTCCAATTCTGCGCCGCGAGCGCCTTTTACGGTTATCTTTTATTTGTTTTTGCTCGCTTTGGTTGGTTATATGCTCTATAATCTCTATTTCAATCCGAAAGTAACCGAAATATCCTGGAGCGGCTTCAACTCATTTTTGACGGAAAAAGTTGTCGATTCAGTCAATTTAAAGGGAAACAGTCTGACAGGAACTTTTAAACGTCTTCCGGAAATTGACGAACTTTATGAACTTTTGCCAAACGCTCAAGAGCAATTTTCCAATCTTGCCAAAAAGCAAAATCCGAAGATAACGCCGCAGGAATTGGAAAAAATGCTTCAACATCCAGCGGAATACTGGTCAGCTGCGCCGCTCATCAATGCTCCTAAAAACGAAACCGAACAGGACGGTTATGAACTTGTTTTTAATGCGACAGGAAAACGAACGGGCAAACTTATTTATAAGCGATTTCATTGCGAAGTTCCTGTTTTTGCCTTTGAAGATCAGAAATTAGATGAAAAAATACAAAAACATGTCAATTCCTATACGTCAACGACGCCCTCGGATAATTCGGGAATTTTCATGTTAATTTCGATTTTAATTTCTGTTATTATTTTTGTCGCGATTTTTCGAATGATGCGTCGAACTAATGAACAGATGATGGGCGGCGGTTTCGGCGCGTTCAATCGAAGCCCGGCCAAACGATATGACCCGTCAAATCAGCCGATAACTTTTGCTGATGTTGCCGGTTTGGATAATGTCAAAAGCGAATTGGTCGAAATTGTTGACTTTTTGAAAAATCCTGCAAAATATGAACGAATGGGCGCTCGAGTTCCAAAAGGAACTCTATTGTTTGGCCCTCCTGGAACCGGCAAAACTCTTTTGGGACGAGCTGTCGCTGGCGAAGCAGGGGTTCCCTTCTTTTCGATAAACGGTTCGGAATTCATTCAGATGTTTGTTGGCGTCGGCGCCAGTCGGGTTCGAGATCTGTTTAATGCGGCGAAAGAAAATGCGCCAGCCATTTTATTCATCGATGAAATTGATGCGGTTGGTCGACTTCGGGGAACAGGAGTTGGCGGCGGTCACGATGAGCGCGAGCAGACCTTGAATCAAATTTTAAGCGAAATGGACGGGTTCAGTCAAAATGAGTCGGTTATGGTTATGGCGGCGACGAATCGTCCCGACGTTTTGGATCCAGCTTTAATGCGTCCCGGCCGTTTTGATCGCCATATAACGGTTGATCGGCCTTCGCTGAAAGGGCGAATTGATATTTTTAACGTTTATTTGAATAAAATCCCCAAAGCCGATGACGTTAATGTCGAAAAATTGGCCAAAAGTACAGTCGGTTTTACCGGCGCCGATATTCGAAATCTTGTAAACGAAGCGACTCTTTGGGCAACCCGAAATAATAAAAATCTTGTTTATATGGAAGATTTTGAGTTTGCTCATGAGAAAGTTGTCATGGGACTCAAACGGGAAGAAGTCATTTCAGAAGAAGACAAGCGAAAAACAGCTTATCATGAAGCGGGGCATACTATTTTAGGTTGGTTCAGCGAAATCAACTCAAAAGTATTTAAGGTTACAATTATTCCGCGAGGTCGTTCGCTTGGGGCAACTTATTTCTTTCCTGATGAAGATCAAGTCAATATCAATCAGAAACAGATTGAGGGAATGCTGATTCGCTTTTTGGGCGGTCGAGCAGCCGAAAAGATTGTTTATCAAGAAACGTCTGCCGGCGCGGAAAATGATTTGAAAGAGGCAACGCAACTGGCGCGTCGAATGGTTATTCATTGGGGAATGAGCGAAAAATTAGGGCCTATTGCGTTTCGCGCTGCTGAAGCGAGTCCTTTTTTGGGACGCGAAATGTCTGAATTCCGCGAATATAGCGAAGCAACCGCTCAATTGATTGATGAAGAAATTGTTCGAATTATGCGCCAAGCCGATGAAAAAGCCAACGCGATGTTAACGGAAAAACGCGACCTTCTTGAAAAATTAACCGATGTTTTGGTTGATGAAGAAGAATTGGATCAAACTCGAATTGCGGAAATTCTGGGACCTGCCGTTTGAGTTTAAGGCAAAACTCAAGTTGCGGAAACAGAAAACCAAGATTGTTTTTTGATAACGTCGCCAATAGTTTATTTGTCGTCTGGTTCGTTCATTATTTAAATAGGAAGTTCAAAAAAACCGGATTTTATAAAAAACGCATTTTGGATAAAGTCGTTAAAACCAGTTTTTGCTGACGAAACATTCGCGTTCCTAAGGGTTTTTAGAACATCCTGAATATCGGATTTCAAGGATAACAATAGAAAACGTCAACAAGAAAGGAATATTGTTCTTTTTTGTGACGTTTTCGTTTTTTTGGGCAATAAGGACTGTTTTTCGACAATAAGGACTGATCGAATTAGATTGTCTTTTTCCGTCAAAACCAGTCAAACGGACAGGCGATTTGTTATGCCTTCAAATCGAGATTTTGCTTGATTATTCTGCCAGTTAAAAGGCAAAGAATTCAAACCGCCGGAGATTTTGGTTTTGAGGCGTCAATCCGATAGCGTCGAAGAAATATTGAAGTTGAAAACAGTCGTTTATTTCATTTTCAACAAAAGATCCTTTTATGAATGATCGTCTTAATCGCCTTCATCCATAAGTTCATATTCAATATTAACCAAATCAATACTGTTGTCGTTATTGGCCAAATCGATGCTATCGTCATTAACGCTGTTTGCCAAATCGATAATATCGCTGTTATCGTTCATTGCCAAATCGATAATATCGTCATTATCGTTTATTTCCTTTTTCGACAACAACATTTGCTCTTGAGGGGACATTGGAACAATGGCTTCAATGGCATCAAAATGATCTTCATTGTTTTGAGGCGTCATTTGCTCGGGGTTGTCAGTTTTGACTATTTTTGTTGTTCCTCCAAAGGCTTCTTGAATAATAAACTTTAAATTACCAATCATAAAATAATCGCCCACAGAAAGAGAAATGCTTCGCGATATTCGTTTTGAATGATAAAAGGTTCCATTTAATGAACCAAGGTCGCGGACCTTAATAATATTGTTATCATAATAGATTTCGCAATGTTGACGACTGACCAATGGATGAACAACGGAAACGTTTGATTGCCTACTGCGTCCAATAAGACAGGGAAGAGTAACCCGTTTTGAAAAATGTTCAGTTGAATCATCTAATATTTTTAATAAGATATCCATAATCCGTTTCCTTGGAACTGATTCAAAAAGGAATCGCTCACTTTTATCGAGAGTCTGGTTAATAAAGAAAAATAAATCTGGCATTCAATCTTTAATCTAATAATAACGAATAGCATTGAGAAAAGCAATAAAATTCGTTGGAAAATATCGAAAATATCTTTCTGGCTTGATCAATTAAGACCAAAATGACAGAAACTCTTTCCAAAATCTTAAAACTTTGATCAGAGAAGGGATAAAAGTTCTTGAAATTCAATAAACTTTCTCAATAAAACAAGATCGTTTCTCTTTGATCGAACAATGCAGCGATTATTGCCGCAAAGCAGAAATGTTGCGTTCCAGGTTAAATCGCTGCTCTTTAAGTTTATCGAAAGTCTCAAATTGTTGACGCAATCCTGTCTGCAATGAACTAACAATTCATTTTTTTAACTTTTCTCAAAAATTTTTGAAAAATTTTAATTTTTGCTATTCCGTTAACAACAAATTCTGCTATAATTCTTTTAATGACTGAGCGGATTACTCAATCCCTAATTTATTGTTATGCGGGCGTAGCTCAGTTGGCAGAGCACAACGTTGCCAACGTTGTTGTCGAGGGTTCG
>JAUNBG010000057.1 GCA_030527205.1 Planctomycetia bacterium | reverse complement strand
TAAAAAGGAGATGCGCCGACTTCAAAAACTGATTCAAAAGCTCGAAACGATCCGCTCGGAAGCGATTAACCAGGCCCAGGAAATCTCGCTTCAGTTCGGAGAAAAAGTTTGCGACGTCGCAACGACTCATTTAATCAGGGAGTTAGAGCTCGAGAAACGTCGCAGGCACTTTAAGGAGAAATTAACCCGTCGGCAGATCGATAACATTCTGAATTATCAGCCGATCGAAGGACAATCGATCAGGCAATGGTTCGATCAACTGAAAAAGAGCGACTTAAATCGAATTACGCAATCCGTTCAAAAAGCGTCGGTTGAAACTCTTTCACTTCAGGAAATAACGCAACTGATTCGCGGCACGAAAGCGAATCGATATCAGGACGGCATTTTAGAGACGACGCGAAAATCAGCGCAAACGCTTGCTCGAACGATCATTAACGGCGTCTCGAACAATGCGCGAATGGAAACGTTTATCGCAAATGCAGACGTTCTGGACGGCGTTCGGTTCGTTGCGACCTTAGACGGCAAAACCTGTCCCTTTTGCGGCTCGCTCGACGGTTCTATCTGGACGCCAAAAGAGTTAGGAAACGTTCGCCGTCCGCCGCTGCATTGCAATTGCCGATGTTGCCTCGTTCCGTATCTTGCTGTCAGGGACGAAGAGGGGAATTTAATCGAAGTCGGCGAACGTCCTGCCGCAAACGAAGATTTTGACAAGCTGGCCGAAGAAAAATATAACAAGCAGGCGAAAGAAAACGGCTGGAAACGCCGCTATTCCAACCTCGCCGCTTCGACTCGCCTGAAATATTATTATCAGGCGCAAAAAGATTACGAAGCCCGAACCGGCCAATCCGCTTATCGACAAGTTCCTGGTTCGACGAACTTTAAAAAATACTTCGAAAAGCAGCCCGAATCATTCCAAAGAAGCTGGCTTGGCGCGAAACGGTTTGAAGCGTATAATCAGGGCAAGCTGAAACTGGATCAGCTTGTCAAACCTGATACCGGTTATTTTGTTCCGATTAATGAACTTGGTTTAAAGGTTAATGCTCCTTTGGTTCATTCCGGCAGTAACTTGACATCACAACAGATTAATGAAAACATGGCGCGTGAGGCCGAAAACGTTTTTTACGAACTTGGTAAAACAGGTCGAAAACTCGGATCAGGTGAAAAACGGGAAAAACATTTCGAAGTTCAGGAAAGAAGCTTCACCAGACAGGGAGAACCGAATTCTTCCGTCGATTTTATCAAGCAAAACGATTTAAAAAAGCGTCGATTTTATGATCAAGATGGAAATGCCGATTGGGAAATCGATTATCAACATCAGGATTCCAGAGGCACCCACGAATTTCCGCATATTCATGTTTGGTTTGGGACGGAACGCAGTCTTCCTATAAAATACAGGAAAGGCAAGGACAAAAATGATGACCTTGAATATTGAGCATTGGGACTTTGACGATATTAAAACAGTTGAAGACTTAGCTGAACTCCTAAGCCACGGATGGGAGTTCGACGCGGAATATAAAGGAGTTATGTACCATATAGAAAACGAATACGCTGGATACAGCGTTGTTGGCGAGAACGAAGAATGTTATTTTGATACGCCAGAAGAATTTTGTAAAAAAGCGACGATCGGCGGCGATTTACTCAAAGACGTTATCGGCGATGTCTATTTGACTGAATGATAAGGACAAAGCGTTCCCCTCGAGTTTTTCCGGATTCGTCGCATGAAATCCCTTCTATTATCGAAGGTTATACAGCGGCGCAATCGGAAAACCGAAACGTCGGAAGTATAACTTCCTTTAATCAACATCGATTTATCAAAAAAATTTATCGACTTTTAAAATTTTTCGAAGCCTTTTGATCCGGGAGAGACTCTGTCGCTTTGTCATGTAAGAAAATCAAATGGCGAAGAGTTTTTAAGAAGATTCTCAAAAAAGTTTTCATTAATTTGTTCTCGCTTTCGTTTTGGTTGTGACGGTCGATTCCGTTGGGGCGGCGTTACTTTCATGCGATTCCCCGCCGAATCTCGGGAGCCATTTTTGCGTCGACGGGAATTTTTGTGCGATTGCGTTTAAAATAATTCCGATCACGTAAAAAAGGATCACGACGGCGATAAGGATTTTCAGCCAATTTTTCGCAAGGAACATCTGCGTTTCGTGTGTTACTTCTTTGGCGATCCGGGCTTTGATCTCCGTTTTTATCGTTTCCGATAAGTCGTTCAGGAGCGTATCGATCTGTTTTCCGGACGCCTGGATCAGTTCGTCGATCTGTTCCTGAGCTCGTCGGGCGATCAACGCGGCGACTCGATTGATTATCCCCCCGGTCTCCGATTGATTGAGAGCGGAACCTTCGGTCGAACCGTCCTTGTTCCGCAATGCGGAAGTATCGTCCTCCTGGGGACTTGTTCTGGAAAGCCATCCGCTTTCGTATTCCTCCAGAAGCGGACGGGCGTCGCCGGTTTCTATAAAAACAGGTTCGTCTGATTTCGTAACCTGTGGCGACGTCGGCCAATCCGACTCCGCTGACGATTCGGAGCGTTCTTGCTTTTTCGCGTTAAACAGTTTTCGTATCTTCTCTTCCGTTCCGTCAGGAGCGCCAGACCATTTTTCTTCGATAACCCAGCTTTTCCCCGAATCGTTACTCGAACAGAAGGCAAAGGCAGGAGTTCCTTGCAGTCCGGCCTGACGAAAAAGTTTTTCTCCGTCGCGTGTTTCGATTGAAATCGTTTCGATTAAAAACTTTTCTGTTTTTAATCGCAGAAGAATCGGCTCGAACGTTACGCAAGGGACGCAATATTTTGACGTAAAATAAAACATTTTATACATTTTCTTTTCGCCGCGATCGTTTTCTTCTTTTGGGAGGAAGACGTTTCTGGCCTCTTCAACGGCGATGGTCGAAGTTGGCGGAACGCTCTGCGGAACATTTTTGGTCGTTGTCGCTGTTTTTTCCGAGCATTCTGTAAAGAGAGGTTTTTTATCAGTTTGCGAACATTCTGTAAAATATTCTCCGATCGATTGTGATTCGGAAACGCCCCGTTTCCCGGAAATTGCCCAATATAAATGCTTTATCGGAATAGCTCCGCCGCGCATATCCTCTTCTGAAGTCGTTCGTTCGTCGCCGACTCGCCAGGTCAGAACCAGAACGACCTCAAAAAAACCTTGCGTATTCCTTTGACAGATAGCCGACCCCGACTGTCCGGAGAGCGGAGCGGGATAAAAAATAGCCGAACGACCGAAATACGATTCGACGCGTCCTTTCCAGAGTTGCGGTCGACGACCGCCGGGGCCAATTCATCCGGCGAAGCGATCCAACTTAGAACCTCGTCAGGAACGTCGGCTATTGCCGCGATCGATAACGCCGGGGCAAGAGCGATCGAAGAGCAGCTTATTTTTGCGGCAATCTGGGCCGGCGCAACACGAAAAGAGGCGGGAGAACGCATAAGCTATTTGTCAGATACAAGTTATCTCGGAACAAATTTTCAGCTTCAGTCGATTGTTTCGTTGCTCGAAAAAAATTCGCAAACGGGGCTTCTTTCGAACCGGAATATGTACGCTATTATTAACAAGGCGGTTCCTGGCGTGTTGTCGTCTTACGACGACAACGAAGTTCAGAAAATCAGCGATTATCAAGAATAGAAGAAAATATAATATGCCAAGGTATAAATATCACGATAACGATTTGCGTAACGTATCAAACGACGACGTCGTCAAATACATTCCTATCGTCAAGTCTATTATTAACAAGAGGTTCCAAAACTGTCATTTGGAATACGATGAAAAATTGAACGCGGGACTTTTGGGGGTTGCTTTTGGAATAAAACGTTATGACCCGAATCGAGGTAAGCCTCTGGTCGCTTGGATTTACTATTGTGCGAGCGATAATATCAGGAACGAAATCAGAAGAACAAGAAAATTTAAGGCGGCATTACCGCTTCTTGAATATGCGAGGAATCATATAATACAAGACTTGCAACTTGAATATGTTGCGATAAAAGACGAATTTCAGCTTGTCAAAAATAACATCTCGTGCCTTGATAAACGGAGTCGGAAGGTTATTTCTTATCATTTTGTTGACGGACTTACATTTGAAGATATTGCGAAAAAACTTGGTTTATCCAGGCAACGCGTGTCTCAAATATGTAAAAAAGCGTTGCAAAAGCTGCGTGAAAAAATCTCGTTTTAAAAAAAGAAAGCCGGACTGAATCCCCAGACAGACCGGCTTAGGAGAATTAAAAGAATGCCTCTTGCAAAGCATAATTATATATTATCATAAAGCTTAATCATGTCAAGAGCGAATCATGTCGGGTGACAAACACGCGAAAACTGTCGAAGAGTTGTTGTTTTATTTCCAAACGCGTTTGCAAGGGGTTGCAAATAGCCTCGCGGTTGAATTGGGCGATATTATTTCTTCGACCGACGAAAAAATTCTCAAAACAATTCTGTCGGAAATCAAAAAAACAGAGCCGGATATCAAAAAAGAAATGAACCGGCTGAAAAAGTTGGTCAAAAAACTCGAAATAATCCGCTCCGAGACTTACGACAAAGCGAAGGCGATAGCGATTCGCAACGGCGAAAAAGTTGCCGACAAAGCGCAAACTTTTGAAATTCAGCAATCAGAACTCGACAAAAGGCGAAAATTATTTAAAACGAAACTGACGAAAGATCAGCTTTCCAAAGTTGTAAATTATCAACCGATTGAAGGTCAGTCGATTGCTCAATGGTTCGATCAGATTAAAAAAAGCGACTTGAACAGGATCACACAAGCGGTTCAAAAAGCGTCGGTTGAAGGATTGAGCGTTGACGGAATCATCAAGGCGATTCGCGGCACAAAAGAGTATCATTACAAAGACGGAATCCTTGAAACGTCGAAACAGTCGGCGCAAACTTTAGCCAGAACGGTTATTAACGGCGTTTCCAATAACGCTCGAATGGAACTTTTCGCGGAAAACGCCGACGCAATCGACGGGGTTCAATATTTAGCAACGCTCGATGGCAAAACGTGCCCCTTTTGCGGTTCGCTCGACGGCAAAATCTGGCCGCCGAAAGAAATGGGAAACGTTCAACGTCCGCCGCTTCATGGAAATTGTCGATGCTGTCTGGTTCCGTATATCGAGATCAAAGATAAAGACGGAAATATTCTCGACCTTGGAACAAGACCTGCCGCAAACGCCGATTTCGACAAGTTGGCCGAAGAAAATTACAATAAACAGGCGAAAGAAAAAGGCTGGAAAAAACGTTACAAAGACCTGTCCGCGTCAACTCGTTTAAAGTACTATTATCAAACGCAAAAAGATTTTGAAGAAAGAACCGGCAAACCGGCTTATCGTCAAGTTTCAGCGGGAACGTCGTTTAAAGATTATTTTGATAAACAACCGAAATTATTCCAAAGAAGCTGGCTTGGCGCGAAACGGTTTGACGCGTATAATAACGGTAAACTCAAATTTGATCAGCTTGTCAAACCTGATACCGGTTATTTTGTTCCGATCAATGAACTTGGTTTAAAGGTTAATGCTCCTTTGGTTCATTCCGGCAGTAACTTAACATCGGAACAGATTAACGAAAACATGGCGAAAGAAGCTGAAAATGTTTTTTACGAACTTGGAAAAACAGGAAGAAAACTCGGTTCGGGTGAAAAACGGGAAAAACATATTGACGTTGACGGAAGGAGTCTTTCGATTCACGGAGAGCCGAATTCATCAATTGATTTGTATGAAGACGGCGTGTTAAAAAAACGATGTTTTTATGACAAAAACGGAAACGCAGAATGGGAGATTGATTATGTTCATCAGGATGCAAGACACACTCACGTATTTCCCCATGTTCATGTCCGTTTTGGAACGGATAGAAGTAACCCTATAAAACACAGAGAAAGGAAGAATAAATAAGATGATTGATTTAACAAAAGATGATTGGGTTGACGACATCAAAACTATCGAAGATTTAGCGGAATTGCTTGAACACGGTCATGAATTTGACGTAAAGTATAAAGATGTTTATTATCATGTAGAAAACGAATACTCTGGATACGGTGTTGTTGGTGAGAACGAAGAATGTTATTTTGACACGCCGGAAGAATTTATGGAAAAAGCGACGATCGGCGGCGATCTGCTCAAAGACGTTATGGACAAAATAGAGTTTACGCTTGGCGCATAAAACCATACCAATCTGAAAAAAGCTATTCCGGAAGATTACTCAGGAACGATAGTATCGCTCTATTATCAAGACGCGAACGAAGCGGACGAGTTTTTTTTGCTTTACGACGGCAACAAGCGATATTCTCGGGGTTGTTAAGCCGGACGGAACATCGACAACCGTACAGGCGGACGGCACGTTAAGCGTCGTATTTCCAACGGCGACGTTGAGCGATCTTGGAGTCGTCAAACCGGACGGCGCTTCGATCTCTGTTGCGGAAAATGGAACGTTAAGCGTAACCAAACCGCTGCTCACGGAAACTCAATCGATCGAAGGAGACGGCGAAACGGACGAATTTACAATCACTCATGAATTAGCGACGAATCTGGTTTCCGTTGTCGCCTTTCTTATTACGTCGTCGGACGACGTCGTTTCCACTGAAACGGTTGCGATCACGAAATGGGAAGCGACTTCCGATTCCTCCGTAACGTTGACGCTCGCTTCCGCTCCAACCGATGGCGCAAGAATCGACGTTGTTCTGATGAAGCTCGACGAATCCGCGACCGTTGCCGCCGCTGCCGACGCTTAATACAATCGATCCAGCCCAAGACGCAAAACGGCAAACTGAAATATTTTTTGCTCGTTTTGCAGCGGCAGCTGCTATTTCTGAATTCAACGAAGTTCTCAGAAACGGATACTCTTTTTTATTCCGATGAACGCAGTATTTTGCGAAATTCTTTTCTTTATTTTCGCTTAAAAATTTCTAAAAAATGATTGACACGTTCTTTCTTTTTGATAATACAAGTTTTACAGGAAACAGTTTGTTTTCAAGAAAATCATTTTCCAGAAGGAAAGAGTAAGGAATAACGTAAAATGTCAATTTTTAACGCTTTTGCAAAAAAAGAGGATTTAATCAACGCCGTTTCAGACGCAGTTCTGGTCAGGACGAACGAAAACGGAGAAATCGAATATTATATCGATAATGGATCAAACGACCTGAAAACGCGTTTTGACAGCGAAGTCAAACAATCGCAAAATTATCGACGGCGAGCACAGGAAGCGGAAAGTAAACTGAAAGAGCAAGAACAAGAAATTGCTCGTCTTACGGCGTCGAATGAAGAGTTTGTCAAGTTAAATCCCGAAAAACAACGAGAAACGATCAGCAACCTTATTAATGAAAACGGAACGCTTAAAGCGAAAAAAGCGGAGCTCGAAAAACAGCTTGAACCGCTCCGTCTGAAAATTTCGGATTTTGAGAAAAAAGAAACGCGTCAAAAGATCGAAGTGGAACTAAATAACGTCGCTGCTGAACTTGGAATTCGCGCGGAGGCCATGCGGGACGTTCGATTGAGAGCGAATCAGCTTACAATCAACGACGTCGGACTTGTTTCAACGCCCGACGGAACGCTTGTCAAAGATTTTCTGAAATCGGAGCTTGAGCAGTCCCCGCATTGGTTGCCGCCGTCGAATGGTGGCGGAAGCAATCCGGGAACGTTTGGCGGTAAGGTTAATGATAACGCGATATACGAACAAGCAAAGGCGAAAGGCGATTTAGACGCAATGATCGGCGCTGCGAAACCGTTCTGCGGATTAACGCATGGAAACGTTGCGTCGGAATAATACAATAATAAAAGAAAGGGATAATATCTATGGCGACTTTTTCCTGGGAATTACTCAACAAACCCCGCGATCTGTCCGACGTCTTTATGACGATGATTGCGCAAAGGCCGATGTTTATCAGTCGTTTTGCGGCAAGACCGGCGGCGACGAACAGAAAACACGAATGGCTCGAAGGAACTTTGCGTCCCCGTACTATATCGTATTCTGCGTATACTAAAGCAACAGGAGTGTTTGCCGTCGCCTCGTCCGCCGGCTGGAATGTCGGAGACCGCGTTCGTGTAAAAGGGGATTCAGCGATTTTTGAAATAACCGCCGTTGCCGCAAATTCAATAACCGTTAAATTTGTCGCGTCAAACGGTTCTGCAACCGACGCGATTGGCGATATTGCAACGGACGCAAGCACTCTTTATTTTCACAATCACCCGATTGCGGAAAATTCAACGTCGGGTCAGGCGATGTTTTCGCAATCAACGACGGATTACAACCGCACGCAGATATTCCGGGGGGACGTGTCAATTTCCAATACCGCATTGGCTGTCGCTACTTACGGTAACGAAAACGATATCTCCCTGCAGGTCAAACGAGCTCTGCTGGAAATTTCACGCGAGGTGAACGATACCGCATTGTTTGGCGAACGCAGCGCGGACGCTTCGGCGTCCGTCGCGGGTAACGCAGGGGGGTTGTACTTCTTTGGAACACAATTAGGCAGTTTAAGCGTTGCCGCAAGTAATGACGCTATTTCGTTAAAATTACTTAACGACGCAGCGCAAAATATTCTTGACGCTGGCGGCACACCGGATATGATTCTTTGCGGACCAGGTCAGGCGCGAGTTATTTCCCAACTCATGCGCAATCAAATCAATATAACGCCAGGCGATTCAGCTCGCGGTTCTTACGTCAATAAGGTTGTCATGGAATCAACGGGGCAAATTGCCGATGTTGTTGTAGAACCTGCGCTTGCCGCAATGGATTCCGATATTTGGGTTCTGGATTCGTCGGGGCTTGGTATCGTCCAGCTTGGCAGCCGTCAAATACATTCGGAAGATGCAACAACGCCGGGACTTGACGGACGGAAGTTTTCGATTATCGGAGAAATAACGTTTGAGTTCAAAAACGCCAAGCAGAAAATTTGTCGAATCAGCGGGGTACAAGCTTCCGCGACTTCTTTGACGTAATCCGGAAACAACACAAAAGCCCGCGCAACAGCGGGCAGGCTGTACAGGAATAAAAATATGAGAATTATTAATAAAATAACGTCATGTACCGAAAACACAATTATTTATGAACACAATGGGAAAAGAGGGAGTTTGACATGCCCTGGAATTATTAGTTTTGAAAAGATGGAAGAGCGTATAAAGAAAGAACTTGCGTTGAAAGATAACGAACCGGTCTATCGAACAAACGATATTAGAAAAGATATTGAAGTCTTTGAAGAATCGGAAGTTACGGAAGTTGAGGAAGAGATGGGGATGTGTTAGAAGAACAGGAACCGGAAGAGGAAGACGAACCGGAAGTTATTGAAAAACAGCCTGTTCCGAAACGCAAAATCCGCAGAAAAAAGAGTGTATAAAAATGCTGGAAATCGATCAAGCATTTATTACAAATTATTTCGCAAACCGTTTATATTCCGATATTTGGAATAATACGTCAGCAAGCGATCAAACGAAGGCGATCGACTGGGCGAAAACAATTATTGAAGGCGCGTTTGATTTTAATGATACCGCCTGTAAAATTGATAATAACGGCGGTATCATATGGAATAACAGGGTT
Source organism: Planctomycetia bacterium (assembly GCA_030527205.1). Classification (GTDB taxonomy): domain Bacteria; phylum Planctomycetota; class Planctomycetia; order Pirellulales; family Thermoguttaceae; genus JAUNBG01. Next base: position 10,921 of record JAUNBG010000057.1, on the reverse strand, counting down.
TTAGCGGCGATTTGCGAAGAAGCTGTTTGGCTTCTTAGACAAGACCCGACCGAATATCCGGAACTTTTAACGCTTGGTTTATCGGAGGCGGACGCTGGAGCGTCGATTAAAACGGATAAAACAATGATTATTCCGCTCGTTTGCAATGCGGCTATCCGGATTATTGGTAATATGGCAACAATCGTTGATCCGGAAGCAGGCGGCGGAACAATTTGTTCAACAATGCTATCATAAGGCAATGTAAATGGGGCTGTTAGACAAAGTGTTCGGCGGTAAAAAAGGTGTGGTTAACGTGTTGGCAAAACAATTTGGCGGAACGATCCGCGTTATTTTTGTTAATGGAATAAACTATAACGAATCAACCCATACCGAAACGGAAAGCCTTTCGTATTCAGTGGTTTCGTTTCTTCCGTCGAAAAAGAAATCGCAATATGCCGAATCGCAGCTTCCAAATGCGGATTCAAACGGGCTGCTTAACCGGCCGGAAACGTGTTCCGGAACGGTTCCAGCGTGCCAACTTTACAAAGAACCGAAAGCCGGTCAAGATCGTTTTGAATATCGAGGTTCAGTATTCCGTATCGATACCGTTGACAAGTCCTTTGTTGGTGATACATTAACGGAATACCAAATATCGGGAACGAAAATAAAATGAGTAACTTTCAGGACGACTTGCGGCGGTTCAATAAAATAGCGAACCAAAAGGCAACGCGAAGAATTCGACGTGTTGCTTTGCAGGCGTTCCGAATGATTATTATTGGAACACCAGTCCTAACCGGCTGCGTACGCGGTAATTGGCGTGTATCAATGGGCGGTGCGTTATTGAGATATTACGATATGGAATCACTTGACAAAACGGGCGGAAAAACAATTAGTCAGGCTTCTGTTGCGATAAGCAATGCAAAGATTGGAGTTACGCTTAACATATGTAATTCCGTCCATTATATAATTGGCTTGGAAAACGGATACAGTAAGCAAGCGTCTCATGGCATGCTTGGCATTACTTGCCGAACGTTGCAGAAACAGATTGATTGCGGTAACTTATGAACTGGGAACCGGTAGAAAACTATTTTCGCGATTTTTTGTTATCGCTTGATATTCACGGAGTTACAAAAGATGATATTTCAATGCCCAACAAAGTTTTTCAACCGGCCGGAAAAAGACTATGGTTTGAAATCTCGACGGGGTGTCTTGATAGCGTCATTGTAACGGAGCGGACGGTCATTTATCCGGCGGAAGTCAACCTGATTGTTTGTGTTCCAATTAATACTGGTACACAAAAAGCAAACGACATCGCTTCTTTAATGCAGAGGCAATTTTCGCAATCCAGCATTAGAACATTAACCGGATTTTGCATTTCTGAACCCGGAAAAAGAATAAAAGTATACATCAATAAGGCTGTACAGTTGGCTGGTTACGCTTTTTCTGATGCTTACAAAATTAATGTGCGTGTATCAATAGACACATGGGAGGAAGATTAATGACAGAACAAAATAGATGGATTGAAACAGCAGGGAAAGTTCGCAAGAATTCTCTCGTACGCGTTAAAGCAACATTAACAACGAAAGCAGCCGGAAGCACGGCGACCGCTTCCGTTGGCGATTGGTATGAATTCAACTGTAAAATCAAAAACTTTCCAGCCATGACGGAAAACCCGACATGGACAGTGGTTACGGATAATCCGTTGGAATTGACGGGAAGAACGTATGTCGGGAAATCGGAGGGGCTTGAACCAATTGAGTTAACGACGGAAACGATTCTTCCTGTCGTTTATGGAGATTTGACGAAACACCGTATTGCAGGCGACATTTTTACTCTTTTGTTTACAATGGACGACCCCAAAGAAGCGACATTACACACATTATCGATTCCAGATTGTCAACTCACCGGAGTTACAACGGAAGGGGGAGAAACAAACAGTGGACCTGAATCCGTGATTAAATTTCAGCCGGAGGGGGGGTTGCGGCTAATCAATGGACGTATGCTTCACCGGCCAGACCTGCGGCCTCGTCAGGTTAAACAGGTTGATTAAGTAATTTTTTTGAAAAACCTGAAATAAATAGAAAGAAAAACAAACATTTATGTTTACAATATCAAAATTTTTCCAAACGCCTTACAATGTAGATTTTGTTGAAACAAAGATCGGCGACGAAACATTCCTGATTCGACGTATGAACGGACGCGAACGCCAACTTTTCAATGACACAAAAACACTGACGGATCGATCGATTTACGTTTTGGCGAACTGTCTCATCGACAGTGAAACAAAAAAAGGAATTGGCGAGCGTTACGCGGAACAGTTCATCGAACGTTACGACGCGTTGGCAAATATCTTAATTGAAGAGATTATTGAACTTACAGGCAGGCTTCTTGAAGAGGAAGTCAAAGTCTGGGAGCGTGCAGAAAAAAACTCTTTGATGATGAATATGAATGTCTCAACCGCAGATATTGCAATCGTTACGGACTCGACCCAAGAACAGCGAAAGTCGCAAAAGAAGAGTTGATCAGAGACGCTGTATTCATCCAGAAAGAACAGGAAGGAGCGTTTCAGTCCGATCGTAATGATTTCCTTCTTTCCGGGATTCTTTTTTGTTTGCGCATCCTCGTTGAATCCAAAGGTGTCAAACCGGAAGACTTACTAAAATTCGTTGGAAACGTCGATACGACGAAGTTAAGGAAGTACATTCCGCCAACGGAAGAAGAAATTCATCGGCTGGAAGACGAACAAAACAGAAAAAACTTTTGGTTTTTATCCTCCTTTGCTAAAAGGGTATAGGAATAATTATGAGCGATGTTGTTTCGACCTTGGCATTGCGTGTTAATTCGAGCGGTGCGTTACGTGATTTAGACAAATTTTCCGCGAAAACGGAAAGCCTTGGCTCTATTGCGCGTAACACAGCAACTGCCATTGCGGCGATATTTGCCGGGTCGAAACTCATTTCTTTGGGGAAAGATTTTATAATGGCGTCCTCGGACGCGCAGGAAGCAGCCGGAAAATTTCGAGCTGTGTTTAAATCATCCGCTTATGACGCGATGAAATACGCGGATCAGTTAGCTGAAAAATTTAATTTTTCGACGCGTCAGGCGATGGGATCGTTATCGACGATGGCCGACATTTTACAGAAATCCGGGCTGTCGATCCGTCAGTCGATGGATTTCTCATTAAACCTCAATGAACGAGCCGCTGATATCGAAGCCTTTACGAATTGCACAGGTGGTTTAGAGCATGTAACACATGCTCTAACAAACGCAATGCTCGGTTTTGGTATGATGGCTCAGCATTTGGGTGTTGTTGTAAAAGACGAAATGGTTCAGTCGCAAATGCTCAAAAACGAGCAGGAAGGCATTGTTTTTGCGACGGAGCAGGCGGCGAAAATGTACGCGCGTTATCAAGTAATATTGAAATCCTCATCAAACGCAACCGGTCAAGATCGCCAAGTCGCATTCGACAGAGCTCCGACGGTCGCATTGCCGTCAGACGGAGAATACGAACAAAGTCGGCATGAAACGGACGCAGGTATCGAATGGTCGTTTCAAAATCATTTTGAGAAACAATGGCTCTTGTTTTCGATTCCGGAGCCGAACATTTTCCTTGTCGGAGCGGTTTGACAAATTTTAACGAACCGTAAGTTTCTGCGGAAACGATTCCTTGCGAACCGCCCCAGGAAAAAATCATACGAATGCGGCCGACGATTTTATTGAGATATTGTCGCGAATATTCAAAATGCTCTTCAATATATTCAGGGCACTTTGATTTGGATCGTTGAACCAAGCGTCTTTTTTTTGTGTAACCGGTCTGCATCATTTTCGAACGAACGAACTCAAGTTCCATAGGTCCAAAATCGTTGACTTTTTTGTCGGGAAACAAATCGCGCATTTTACCGATCAGAAATTTGAACGTATTGAGATCGGAAAGAGAATGAATCGGCTGCGATTCATAATAATCGAGAAACCTTGCGAAAAGTTCGTCAAGAGTAAATTGATGCGAATTTCTGTTTTTAATTTCGAACGACGATAATCGTTTTGCGAACCATTGAACTTTGAACAGTTCATAATTCCGATCCGCTTCCGCGCCGATTTTTCCCAGCGATATTTTTTAACCATTCGAATAGACAAAAGCCGTTCCGCGATCCGTTCGTTTACAGAGCCGCGGCGGCTGCGATTTGAGTTTTGGCATATTTTTCTCCTTTTGTAAAACAGAACCATGGTTCTGTTATTGATGGAGAAAAAAGCGAAAATTTTTCGAATCTTATTTCAAACGTAACCGTAAATTACAGACTGAGATAAAATGAGAATGTCGGGGCTCGAACCCGAGACCTACGGATTAAAAGTCCGTTGCTCTACCAACTGAGCTACATTCCCAAAGTTTATAACAAGAGTTTATCATGAATTTCTTTTTTGTCCAGAGCTAAAAATAAAATTTTTAACATTTTCTTTTTAAAGCAAATTTGATGTTTTGAATTTCGCTTTTATCGTCTCGTTGAAGTAAAATATCCAAGTTGCTTTTAGAAAATAATGAACGAAATTTCTATAAATTTTTCAGAAAATGACCTTTTTGAGGCTCTGCGAGAGCATAATTAAAATGGCAATTTTATTTCTCGCCCAAAAAATGTCTGGGAATTATTTGTCGCTGATTCGATCATTTTAGGTTTTATGAATTGAGAATGATTGTTTTAGTAAAAAATCAATCGCAAAAGAGATTTTTATTATAATCATCGTTATAATCGCAATATTTCAACAAAAATATAGTTAGTTTTGTTTGTAATAATATTCATTTTTAAGAATTCATAAAAAGTTGGGCAAAAAGAAAAATATCGATAAGAAAAGTTACGAATCGACGTTCAACCGGATATTGGTCGACAGAATCAATTTGAACGGGCGCAAAGCCGCGCGAAGATCGCTTTAAGTTTTTGGATTTCAGCCCGAAGTTCGTCAATGAGTTTGTCTTTGGGGTCTTCCATATGATTTAAATCGGCTGCTATCAATCGATTTATTGACCTGTTTTTCGGACTTTTTTCCTTCACAGAAAAATATCCCGATAAAATCGTTGACGCCGTCGATTGAATCCGGTATGATAATATCAGAGATTTCAGGTATTCTTTTCGCGTAAAAGGACAAAATCGCGGCGAACGATTATTTCTAATGAAATGATAAAAGGACAAACAATGATTTACAAAACGAAAAGCAAGAAGACTGTTTTGGGATTGGATATCGGAGCAAATTCACTCGGTTGGGCTCTTGTCCAATTTGGAGGCAACAACGAGAGCAATGGAAGCATTTGTAAAACAGGCGTTCGTATTTTTCAAGCCGGAGTGGACCATTTTGATTCACCAAAAGAACAATCGAAAAACGAAGGGCGTCGAATATGTCGGGGAGGACGACGACGGTTACGGCGACTTGCTCAAAGAAAGCAACAGTTAACCACACTTTTAACCCAAAACGAGATGTTGCCCTTAAATCTGGAACAGGAAACGTCCGATCCTTATGAGCTCCGAAAAAAAGGACTCGAAGAAAAATTGTCACTTAAAGAATTCGGACGCGTTCTTTATCATCTTTGTCAGCGACGCGGATTTGCAACAGCGCGCAAAACGAAAATTAAGAAAAATACGGTCAAAAAGGAAGACGCCGAAAAAAACGTTTCAACCTCTGGAACAGAGAAAAAAGAGGAAAAAAAAGAGAATATTCTCGCCAATATCAGCGAATTGGCTGATCAGATCGAAAAGAGCGAAGAAAAAACTGTTGGAGCCTATTTTTTCAAACTTCGGCAGGAAATTCACTCGAACGAATTCGCGGTCGACACACACGACGTTCGATGTATCAAGAGGAGTTTGAGCTTCTTTGGTCCAAACAATCCGAATTTTATCCAGAATTACTAACCGAGACGTTCAAGCAAAAAGTCAAAAACATAATCTTTTTTCAACGGTCCGTTTATTGGAAACTGTCGTCCATCGGCGATTGCGAATTGGAACCGGGCGAAAAACGATGCCTTCGCGCTGACCGGCTTGCTCAAGAGTTTCGACTTTTAAAAGAGATCAACAACCTGAACTATATCGATACGGAAACCAATCAGGAAATCCGCGTTGCCGAAACCGGGGGATACCGGAAATTGATCGAAGAGATGAAAAACCGGTAAGGATATTACTTTCGATGATATCCGCAAAATATTAGGACTTGAACCGTTTGTTCGTTTCAATCTGGAGGCCGGTAAAAGTTCGACCAGAAGAACGAAATCCCAGAAGAATGCTTCGCTGGAAAATTCGTCAGAAAACAAAAATACATCCCAAAATGAAGCAACCGGCCGTTCCAAGCTCAAAGGGATGGAGACGGATTCCATTTTGAGCGGCAAAAATTACTTCGGCAGTTCATTATGGAAGAAAAAATCGGAGGAAGAGCGAAACGAAATCGTCCGTATTCTTTGCGAACGAATCGACAAACAGGGAAAATACATCGACGAAGAACGATTGCGCGAAATCATTATCAACGATTGGGGCGTTACCGATTCAGAAAAGGCCGATAATCTGCTTGATGTCGTTGACAAACTTCCGCGCGGACGCTTGAGTTTAAGTCGCAAAGCGATCGTTAAACTTTTGCCCTTTATGCGTGAAGGACGTCTTGAATCGGGGGATCCCAAAAGCGACGCTCTTCATGCGGCAGGATATACTCGCCCGGATGAACGCCGTTGGGAACGCGTTGACTTTCTCCCGCCTTTGGAGCTTAAATATCGCAATCCGAATAAAATTGGCGACGAAAAAACCCGAAAGGCCGTTGAGTCTCTCAAAAATCTTCCGGCGATAACCAATCCGGTTGTTCGGCAATGCCTCAATGAAGTTCGAAAACTGGTCAATGCCATAATACGAGAATATGGCCGTCCCGATTTGATTCGTGTCGAACTCGCTCGAGAGGCCAAAGCGACTTCGGAACAGCGAAAAAACATAAGGAATAACAACACAAATAATCAAAAGGCAAATGAAGAAGCGGAAAATTTCATTCTGGAACAGGGCTACCGTCCAACTTTTGAGAACAAACTCCGTTATCGACTTTGGAAGGAACAGGGAGAATATTGCCCATACACCCAAAAGCCGATCTCTCCGGCGCAACTTTTGGGGTCTGAAACTGATATCGACCATATTATTCCCCGAGCTCAAGGAGGGGAAGATGCTCGCATGAATAAAGTTGTCTGTTTCCGTTCCGCAAATGAAGACAAAGGAAATAAAACTCCCTGGCAATGGCTTTCCGATACCGATCCAAAACGTTATGAAAAGATTTTGGCCGCAGTCAAATCACTTCCCTATGCCAAGCGAATGCGATTCAATCAACATGAAGGAAATTTGGATCAGTTTGTTAATCGGCAATTAAACGATACCAAATACGCAAGTCGTTACGTCAAGCAATATCTGAATTTGCTTTATGACAACAAAGATCATGTTCAATGTGTCCGCGGCAATCAGACCGCAGCTCTTCGACATCATTGGGGATTAAACAACATTTTGCATGAAGATATCGTTCCTGATGATCTTCATGAAGACCAAAAAAATCGAGCTGATCATCGACATCACGCTGTCGACGCATTGGTTATCGCTTTGACCAACGCAAAAATCATCCAAAAACTCGCCACTTGGGACAAACTCAACAAAATGATTATTTCGGAAAATAACCCGTTGCCTCCCTGGCCTTCCCGTGAGCAATTTGATGCCGACGCTGCGGAATCCATTCGCGCCATTATTGTCTCTCACGCCCCGCAGCGACGCGTTCGCGGTCAACTTCACGAAGACACAAATTATGGATTTGTCGAAAATCGAGCGCCAAACGACACACGAAATCTCGTTCGCCGTAAACCCCTGGCCGACCTTTCGGCAAGCGAAGTCCTTTGCATTCGCGATCAAACCATTCGCAACAAGGTTATTGATTACCTGAAAGAAAAGCATAATATTCGCATAAATGACAAGGGAACCAAGATGCTGTGTTCCAACAAAAACGCATTAAAAAAAGCTTTATCGCAACCCTTTTACTTACATCCGGAAGAAAAACGCACTATAATCAAAAAGGTTCGAATTCTCATTACGCAAGGAACTGCTGTTCCTCTTTACCCAAACAGACCCAATTCTCCCCATATCATTCCAGGAAAAACGCATCATATTCGTATTTTTGAATGGATCGAAAAGGATAAAAAAGGAAACGATAATCTTGTTCGTAAAGTGTTTTTTACAACACAAATGGAGGTTAACCAGCGACTTTCCGCTCGATATCGACAAATTCGTCGTCAAATGGATGAGCTTTCAACCCTTCATCTTTCTCCGGAAGATCGAGAGCAAAAAATTCGTGAAATCCGACGAAATGCAGAGCATCAATTTCCTCTGGTCGAACGAACTCTTTCCCCCGAAGAATCTCGCGGACATAACGCAAAATTTGTCATGTCACTCAGTCAGGATGAAACATTGGAAATTACCGAATACGACATTGATACAATTACCGAAGAAAATCCTAAAACAACGCTTGTCCTTTATAAAACAGGCGCTGCGACCCAAAAACAACTTTATTTCTCTGATATCCGAAGCGCTTACAAAAAAACCAAAAAGAAGGACGACGAGCAAGATGATCAGGACAATAATGCCGAGGAAGAAAATAAGGACACTTCAAAAGAAAAAAGCGGGAAAAAACCTGTCGAAAGATTCTCGGTTTCCCCCAAAAGAATATATCGCAAGGTTCATATCGATATTTTAGGGAATATTCATCCGGCAAGAAACTAAATTTTTCAAAAATTTGATAAAAATAATTGTTGTTATTGATTTATTTGAAAAAATAGTTAAAATAGGAAGAGTAGGAATAAAAACACAGCGAGAAACCATCTTTTTCATTAAAGGTAATGCGATGATAAAACGAACTGTGGAAATTTCTGGAAAAGCTTCTTCGCTTTCTGTTCGGCATAATCAGCTCAAAATATTTCAGGAAAACAGCGAAGTTGCTTCCATTCCTTGCGAAGATATTGGAGTCCTGGTTGTCGACCATTTTGGCAGCAGTTATACACATCCGGCTCTTCTCTCCATTATGGACGCTGGAGGAGTCGTTCTTTTATGCGGAGCGAATCATCTTCCAAAGGCGATGATTCTTCCGTTAAGCGAACATTCTGAAGTCGTCTGGCGAGTTGAAGCACAAATGACTGCCAAAAAAACGCTCAAAAAACGACTTTGGAAACAACTTATTCAAGAAAAAATCAAAGGACAAGGGCGTAATTTTCCGAAAGATTCTTCGATTCGTCGAAAACTTTTTCTTCTGGCCGCTCGGGTTCGTGCTGGAGATCCCTCCAACATTGAAGGCCAGGCGGCTCGTTATTATTGGCCCCAATTGATGAACAATATCGATTTTCGTCGAAACCCTGACGGTTCAGGGGCCAATTTATTTCTAAATTATGGCTATGCCATTCTTCGAGCTGCTCTGGCAAGATCAATCATTTCTGCCGGATTAATTCCCTCTCTTGGACTGCATCATTGCAATCGTTCCAATTATTTTTGCCTTGCTGACGACTTAATCGAACCGCTTCGTCCATTGGTCGATCATATTGTCTGTAATTTGATCAAACATGGCGAGTCAGAATTGAATTTGGATACAAAAGAAAAATTGCTGTCAATCTTGACCTTACCCGTAAAAACCGGGAATTTTGACGGACCGTTACTGGTTCATTTGCCCCGAATGATTGCTTCGCTTGTCCGTTGTTATCAAGGTGAGGCACAATGGATGGAGATACCCAAACCATGCAAATCAGTGGATACAGAAGTATGTGGCTCATTGTAATGTTTGATCTGCCGACCGACACAAAAGCTGCTCGAAAAGAATATACGAACTTTCGTAAATTTCTTTTAAAGGATGGGTTTTCGCAAATGCAATTTTCGGTCTATTCGCGCCATGTACCAAGTCGCGAAAACGCAGAAGTACATATAAACAGGGTCAAAGCATCCCTGCCTCCGGATGGCGAAGTGAGAATTCTCGCCTGTACCGATAAACAATTTGAGCGCATGTACATCTTTTTTGGAAATCTGAGAAAAACATCAAAACCAACTCCAAAACAGTTGACTTTTTTTTAAATTTCCTTCAAAAACAAAAGAACAAGAAATAAAGGATGCCTCATGAAGATTTCTTACATGAGGCAGTGCCTACAAATGTAGCTTTCGCATCATTTTATTACGAAAAGACTACCTGATCAAGATTAAGTACAATATCAATGACTATATCAAAAATTCGGCAATTTGTCAAGTGCTTTTTTGCAAAATTCTCAAAAAATTCAAATTTTCACCAATTTTTTATCATGAAAATATCAATTTATTCAAACCATTATATCCAAATTACGCCCTTTTTTACCGTTCCATTCAAAATCATATTGTACTTAATCTCAATCAGGTGTCAATCCGCAACAAAGAATATTGTCTTTGGTTTTCCGGTGAAATTGTACTTAATCTCAATCAGGTGTCAATCCGCAACCTGCTTAAATTCAGGGAATACGAAAACTGGATTGTACTTAATCTCAATCAGGTGTCAATCCGCAACTATCCCTAACGACAGAATCGTTCAACTGATATTGTACTTAATCTCAATCAGGTGTCAATCCGCAACAACTTAAATATATTTCCGAATGGATCTGCATTGTACTTAATCTCAATCAGGTGTCAATCCGCAACGAGACCAACGGTTGATCGCCAACGCCTGGGAATTGTACTTAATCTCAATCAGGTGTCAATCCGCAACCAGTCAGAGTAAGTTCTTACAGGTTTTAAAATTGTACTTAATCTCAATCAGGTGTCAATCCGCAACATAGATTTTGGCGAAAAGCGGAGTTTCTTGATTGTACTTAGGGCTTATCCGTAAATAACAACAACTTTGTTTAGCGTAATCAGCCCAGCGGCTAACGAAAGCAAGCCTTTGAATGATCGCA